>JAEUHS010000058.1 GCA_016794035.1 Planctomycetota bacterium | reverse complement strand
CGCGGCTCGTGCTGGGCGACCCTGCTGACCGCGCCGCTGACGCTGTACTTCTTCGGCCAGCTGGCGCCGTGGACCGTGCTGCTGACGCCGCTGTTGTCGCCGCTGGTCGCGCTGCTGTTGTTCGGCAGCCTGTTCACGGCGTTGCTCGGCCTGTGCCTGCCCATGCTCGCGGGTGTGCTCGCAGTGCCGCTCGCGACCGCGGCCTCGCTCTACATGCAGGTGGTGCAGGCCGCCGACGCGTTGCCCGGCACGCCGATCCAGGCATGGTGTTCGCCGCCGACGTGGCTGCTGGGATTGGCCGCCGGGCTCGCGCTGCTGGTGGTCGCCTGGCGGCGCGACCGCCGCGGCGCAGCGCTGGCCGCCGCCGCCCTGATCGCCCCCTACTTCCTGCCGCTGCAGGCGCGCAGCGTGCCGCGTCTGCAGCTGTTCGCGATCGGCCACGGCCAGGCCTGCATGTTCCGCGACGCAGGGCGTCAGATCGTGATCGACTGCGGTAGCGTGCAGGCGCCGACGCTCGCCGCGCGCGAGGTGCTGCAGGCGCTCGATCGGCGCCACATCGATCTGTGGATCTGCAGCCACGGCGACGCCGACCATCGCAACGGCATCGGCGCGCTGCTGCGCGCGGTGCCGATCGACGCCGCGGTGCTGCCCGACAGCCTCGCCGACTCCGACCTCGCGCGCCTGTTGCGCGACGGCGGGACCCGCCTGCAGTTCGTCGCGCCCGGTGAACGCCTGGAACCGGCTGCGGGTGTGCTGGTCGCGGCGCCGAGCCTGCCACCCGCCGCCAGCGACAACGACCGCAGTCTGTGGACGCGCTTTTGGGTCGGACCGGCCAGCGTACTGCTGACCGGCGACGCCGAGGCTCTCGGCACGGCCGCCGCGATCGCGCAGGGCATCGCGCAGCCGAGCGACGTGTTGCTGCTGCCGCACCATGGTCGCCGCAACCCGACCGCCGTGCACCTGCTGCAGCGCGTGCGGCCGCGGGTCTGCATCGCCTCGGCCGCGAGCGCCGACGGCGACACCGCACTCGGGCTAGCTGCGCGCACCTTCGGCGCCGACCTGTGGGTCACCGGCCAGCACGGCACCATCGAACTGCTCGGCTGCGACCCGCCGCGTGTGCGCGCCAGCGGCGATGGGCGGCCGTTGCCGCCGCGTCTCGAGTCACCACGACCGCCATGACGGCACCCGCGACCGGTGCACGTCGAACTCGATCGCGGGGTCGTGGTAGAGGTTCGAGACGCGCGGCCAGGGCCGCCGCCGCTCCAGCTCGGCGCGGCTGCGCGGTGGCTGTTGCAGGTCGCGTTCGACGACATCGATCAGTCTGCGGGCCTGCGCGTCGACGTGCGGCCGCCACCAGCGCAGCGCCGGCAGCGCCGCCGGCCCGAGCTGGTAGAGCCCGTGCGTCGCCATCACGGCATCGCCGGCGATGTCATTGTCGGCGAGGTGCGGCAGCAGTTCGCGGCAGATCGTGTCCGAATACCCCTCGTCGTGGCACTGCGCCAGCAGCCACGCGGCGAGGAACCGCTGCTGCCCGTCGCCGACGTGCAAGGCGCGGCGCAACGGCACCCGCGCGGCCGAGGCATGCGGCGCCAGGAACCGCGTGCCCTCCGCCGCCGGGTCCCAGGTGCCGCAGAGCCGACGCCGCTGCAACTCGTCCGTCAGCCGGTCCGACAGCGCGTCGACGGTGACCTCGAGCAGGCGCGGCGACGGCGCCACCGCATGCTGTTCGCTGCGGCGCCGCAGCACACGGGCGGCGAGGTGCCGCTGCTGCAGATCCCCGGCCGACAGCGCTTCGTCGAGCACCGGCAACGCACCGCGCGGCAATGCGACCAGCAGGGCGACGGCGTTCTCGGCGTTCCAGGGCAGGCCGTCATCGCGCAGATCGGCGACCAAGACCGCGACGCGCGCCGCGACCACCGGCGCGAGCGGCACCTCGGCCGGGTCGCCCTGCGTGCGCTCGGGCACGACCTCGGGCACGGCATCGCCGACGGCTGCCGACCACGCCATCCGCGCGGGATCGGCGCGACCGGTCGGCGCCACCGCGGCTCCCCGCGACGCCAGTGCGACCACCGGCACCTCACCGCGACCCAGCCACCAGACGACGGCGCCCAGCACCGCTGCCAGCACGGCGCCGCCGCCGAAGAACCGCCGTTGTCGTTCGCCGCCTCCGCCCACCATGACACCCACCCATGCCGCCGGCTGGTGGGGCTGCCGCCTCACGTGTGACCAACGTGGTGCAGGCACCCGCCTCGATCGCCGCCGCCCGCGGCCATGATGCCACCTCTGCCCCTCGGAGCAACCCGATGCCAAGCCACGCGCCCGTCGCCCTCGCCGCGATCACCCTGCTGCTGACCAGCGCCACCCCTGCCCAGGGCCGCGGTCGCCAGCGCCCCGACGAGATCACGAACCGTACCGGCGCGTTCTTCGCCGACACGCAAGGTCCGGCCACCGAAGGCGACAAGGTCGCCGACCTGGCCACCTGCGAACTGGTACGGGCCGCGGCCAGCGCCGGCCAGCTGACGGTGCTCTACCTCTACGACAGCGGCGACGACGCCGACGTGCGGTCGCAGTTCGAGCGCACGCTGTTCGCCAACGACGAACTCGGCATCGAGCTGCGCTGCTGCCACTGCGGCCGCATCGACCTGCGGAAGGACAAGGCGCTGGCGGCGAAGTTCGGCAAGCAGGCGCCGCTGTTCGTCGTCTTCGACCAGCACGGCAAGGACACCGACGTGGTGATGAACGGCTACAAGGCGAGCGCGAGTTCCTTGCAGAAGGCGCTCGAGAAGGCCGCGCAGGGCGCGATCAAGCCGTCGCTGGCCGCGTGGGCCAAGGACTACGGCGGCTTCGTGCGAGACCTCGAGCAGGCGTTGGCGAAGCAGAAGCTGGCGACGGAGCGGCAGGCGAAGGCGGGCGCCGACAAGGCGAAGCGCATCGAGGCCGACAAGGACGTCAAGGCCGCCGACGAGGACGTGCAGAGGGTGCTCGGCAAGGAAGCTGCGCTGCTGGCGAAGGTCCGCCTGCCCGAGCGCCCGGCGAATGCCGAGCGACTCGGCGGCGGTCGCGGCCCGGGCCCGGGCTCCGGCAGCGGCACCGGCGGCGGCCGTCGCAGCGGCGGCTGAGGCCGTCGCCCGCGTTCACTTCGTCGCGTCGTCCGCCGACAGGTCGGTGACGAACGCCGCCGTCCGCACGAGCTTGGTCACGCGACCGGACGCGTTCCAGTCCATCACGTAGATGTTGCCGGCGCGGTCGACGCAGACCGAGTGCGGGGCCAGGAACAGCCCATCGCGCCACTTCTCGCGCGGCACGCCGTTCGTCGCCCGCAGCGCCGCGTCGGGGTTGTCGCCGAGGTGCACGACCAGGTGATCCTCGGCGTCGAGGATCGTGATGCGGCCACCGAGGTCGGCGACGACCAGCCTTCCGTCGCCGAGCGGCCAGACGTTGCACGGCCGCCGCAGGTCCTGGTCCATCAGCCGCACGAACCGGCCTTCCATCGTGAACCACTGCAGGCGGTGGTTCTCGCGGTCGCAGACCAGCAGCAGCGGCTGCTTGCCGCGCGTGTCGAGCCACAGACCGTGCGGCGTCTGCATCTTGCCCGGCTCGGTGCCGGGACCGCCGAACGACTTCACGTAGTTCCGGTCCTTGTCGAACACGTGCACCCACGACTTGCCGTAGCCGTCGGCGACGAAGATGCGGCCGTCGGGGCCGATGGCGACCGCGGTCGGCACGAACTGCTCCTCGCGCTCGTAGACACCGGACTGCTCCGGCCAGCCCAGCGTCCACAGCACCGTGCCGTCGAGCTTGGTCTTGACGGCCTCGTGGCGCCGCGTGTGCGCGAGATACAGCACCTGCTCGCCGTCCTCGTCGCACAGGCACATGCCGTGCAGGCCGCCGCCGAACTCCTTGCCCCAGGTGGTCACGACGCCACCCGACGGCGCGAACACCATCACCGCCGCCTCGGTGTCGGTGTTGACCAGCACGTTGTCGTCGGCGTCGACGACGATGCAGCCGTGCGTGTTGCCGAGGTCCTTGTCGCGAGCCAGCGGCCAGTTGCGCGCCCACTCGTAGAAGACTGTCACACCGTGGCCGTCGGGGATGCCGAACCACGCCTCGGGCGGCTGCGAGCCCGGGTAGGTCGGCGGGATCGGGTGAGCCTGGGCTGCGAGCGGGCCGAGCACGAACGACAACAGGCAAGCAATGGCTTTTTGCATGGGTGCTCCGTCGGGCGGGATGGAAAGGGAGGATGGTCCGTCAGTGCACGTGGCCGGACTGCGGGTCGTGAATGTGCCCGAGCGTGTGCGTCGCCGCCGCCTCGAACGTGCTGCCCGTGCCTTCGGCCGCCAGCGCCAGGAGCAGCGGCACCGCGCGCTCGTCCTGCTTCGTCTCGTGCAGGGCCTTGCCGAGATAAAGGAGCGCGCGCTGCCGGTCGGCGCCGAGGTCGCCACCCGCGAGCGCCGCGTCGAACACCGCGACCGCCTCCTGGTGGCGCCGTTCCTTGAACAGCACGTAGCCTTCGGTCACCTGCGCCACCGGCGTCTTCGGCGCATCGCGCAGCCAGCGCCGCGCCGCCGTGACGTTGCCATCGAGCGCGTAGAGCCGCGCCAGCCGGTGGCGCGCGTCGGCGACGCCCGCCATCGCCGCGTCGAGCAACAGCGGCTCGGCTTGCTTGCGGCAGCCCAGATCGAGCAGCAGGCAACCGAGCCGGTGCTGGTCGACCGGCGTCGAGCCGGGCTGGACGACCTTCGCGCGCAGCGTCGCCAGGTCGCCACGAGCGGCCGCACATTGGCACAGGAACGCCGCCAGTTCCGGCGGATCCTGCGGCCCGGGCCGCGCCGCGTAGCAGCGCCCCTCGCCGTCGAGCACGGCGATGCCCATGCCTTCGCCACCGCCGATCCACTCGCCGTAGAGGCGCGCGCGTTCCTGGCCGTCGCAGGTCACGGCGACGAAGTTGCCGTCCCGCAGCGCCGCCGTGACGACCGGTTCCCCGAGCTGCGCCTGCATGCGGTCGCTCGCGTCACGACCCGGCAACGCGAAGAACACCACCAGGTCGCGACCCGCCGCCCGCGCCTCGGCGAGCGCGAGCGACAGATCGCCCTGCCACGCCGGCGCCGCGGCGCACGCGCCGAGCAGCGCCGCGAGCCACGCGGCGCGGGCCGTCACTTCGCCGCCCGCTCGCCGCACCAGCGCTCCAGCCAGGCGAAGAACTCGCGCTGCCACAGCACCCCGTTCTGCGGCTGCAGCACCCAGTGCCCCTCCTCCGGAAACGCGAGCAGCCGGCTCGGCACGCCCTGCACCTGGGCGGCGGTGAAGGCCTGCAGGCTCTGGTCGTACGGCACGCGGAAGTCCTTCTCGCCGGTGATCACCAGCAGCGGGGTCCTCCAGTTCTGCACGTAGCGATGCGGCGAGAAGCGGCGGTAGAGCGCGGCGACCTCGTCCGAAGCCCAGTACGGCCCGCCCAGGTCCCAGTTGACGAACCACAGCTCCTCGGTCGCGCCGTACATGCTCTCGAGGTTGAACACGCCGCAGTGAGAGATCATGCCGGCGAAACGATCGCCGCCGTTGCCCATCAGCCAGTAGACGGTGTAACCACCGAACGAGGCGCCGACGGCGGCCGAACGCGCCTTGTCGACGTACGGCCGCGCCTGCATCGCGTCGCAGACCGACAGCAGGTCGCGCATCGCCTGGCCACCCCAGTCGCGCGAGATCGCGTCGTTCCACTGCTGGCCGAAGCCCGGCAGGCCGCGCCGGTTGACCGCCGCGACCACGTAGCCCTTCGCCGCCATCAGGTGGAAGTTCCACCGGAACGAGAAGCCCTGGCCGATCATCGCCTGCGGTCCGCCCTGGCAGTACAGCACGAACGGGTACTTCCTGGCCGGATCGAAGCCGGGCGGCTTGACGATCCAGGCCTGCACCTGCTTGCCGTCGGTCGTGTCGAACCACTCGCTGTCGATCTGCGGCAGCGCGAGGCCCTCGTAGGCCTTGCCGTTGACGTCGGTCAGCGCGGTGATCGCACCGGTGGCGGCCTCGATCCGCACGACCTCGGCGGGCCGTTCCATCGTCGTGTGCAGCGCGTAGATCGCCTTGCCGTCCGGCGCCACCTGCAGCCCGGACAACGCCTGCCGACCCTGCGTGACCGCCACCGCCTTGCGCTCGGCCAGCGTCGCCGTGAACACCTGCGTGGTGCCCTCGGTCTCGACGGTGAAGTAGAGGCGCTGGCTGTCCGCCGTCCAGCGAACGTCGTGCACCGAGGCGTCGAAGTCCGGCAGCAGTTCGTGGTTCGTGCCGCGCTTGCGGTCGTGCAGCATCAGCCGCAGCTTGTCGGCCTCGAAGCCCGCGCGCTGCATGCTGGCGAACGCGATCCAGCGGCCGTCCGGCGAGTAGACCGGGTCCTGGTCGTAGCCGGGCATGCCTTCGGTCAGGCAGCGGTGCTCGCCGCCGTTCACCGACACCGCCCACAGGCTGCTGTCGGTGCTGGCTTCGGGGTCGGCGACGCGCCGGGCGGTGTAGCACAGTTCCTTGCCGTCCGGCGACCAGGCGATCTGTTCGACGCCGCCGAACGGCGGCATCGGCGTGTCGACGCGCTCGCCGGCGAGCAGGTCGCGCGCCGGGCCGCCGCCGGTGTAGGGCCGCACGAACAGGTGGCTGTAGGTGCCGTCCTGCCAGCGGTCCCAGTGCCGCACCATCAGGTCGTCGTAGGCGCGCGCGTTCGCCTGCGGCAGGTCGGAGTAGAGCTCGGTGACCAGCTTGTCGACCTTGACCGCCTGCGTGTAGCTGAAGTGCTCGCCGTTCGGCGCCCACAGCAGGTTCTCGACCCCACCTGCCACCGGGACCTCCACCACCGGACCGTCCAGCAGCGGCTGGCTCTTGATGCCGTCCTTGGTGACGAATGCGTAGGCGGCGCTGCCGGGCAGCCATACCGGCGAACTGCCCGCCGCCACCTCGGCGGCCGCCGCACCCTGCACGGCCAGCGGCAGGTGCCAGATCTTCGCGACACTGCGATTCTCGGCCAGGAGCGTGGTGCGCACCGTGAACAGCAGGTGCTGGCCGTCGGGGCTCAGCGCCAGTTCCCCGACGCGGCTCAGATCGGTCAGGAGTTCGGGCGTCAGGACCTTCGGTGGGCTGGCCGTCTGGGCCGGCAGGGACAGGACGACGGCCGTGACCGCCAGGAGACTCGCTAGGGCGCGCATCCGTGGCATCATCCCTGCGTGGCGGTGCCGATGCCACCGCCCGCAGCCGCGGGGAAGAACGGCCGCTCGGCATCGTCAGAGGCAACCGTTCCACCGGTCCATCCGATAGACTGCTGACACGCCGCCATGAACCACCAGCCCGCCACCTCCCCGACCCGCCCCGCCGAAGCCGGCTTCACCCTAGTCGAGATCATGGTCGTGATCGTGATCCTCGGCCTGCTGGCGACGCTGGTCGCCAAGAACGTGATCGGCGCCAGCGACGAGGCCCGCCTGACCAAGGCGCAGACCGACGTGCGCCAGATCGCCGACGGCGTGCGCTCCTACCGCGCCAAGAACGGCAAGCTGCCCGACAGCCTCGAGGTGCTCGCGACCAAGGACGACCGCGGCCGCAGCGAGCTGGAGGAACTGCCGAAGGACCCGTGGGGCAACGACTACTACCTGCGCGAAGGTGACCGCCCGATGGACTGGGAGGTCATCAGCTGGGGCCCCGACGGCAGCGAGGGCACCGACGACGACGTCTCCAGCAAGGCGAAGAAGGACCAGTGAGCGACCGCACCCCGTGAACGCCCCGCTGCAACGACCCGCAGGCGCCGGTGGCTTCACGCTGATGGAGCTGCTGGTGACGTTGACGGTACTGGCGCTGGTGTTCGCGATCGTCGTGCCGAACCTCGGCGCCATCGTGCCGGAGGCGCGGCTCGAGGGCAGCGGCAAGCAGATCCTGCGGCAGCTCGACTGGGTGGGCAGCGAGGCGCGCATCCAGGGCAAGCCGATGAGCTGCGACTTCGACATCGACCGCGCCCGCTGGCGCATCGTCTATCCGCCGGAGCACCAGCTGACGCGCGACCAGGATGCCTGGACGCTCGAGGAACGGCCCGAAGACTGGCAGCCGCTCGAGAAGGACGTGGTCTTCGCCGGCATCGGCGACGCCAAGAACGGCCTCGCGACGCGCGGCGTCTACCGGCTGACGTTCGACGAGTACGGGTTCACGGCCGACCAGCAGATCGTGCTGAAGCTCGCGTCGGATCCGACGCTGGTCTGGTCGCTGACGCTGATGGGACTCAGCGGCCGCACCAACGTCGACCAGTCCGAGCGCGGCGAGGTGCCGCAGCTGCAGGCCGTCAACGAGGGCGCGTTCTGATGGCCAGGAACGCCGACCAGGCCGGCTTCACGCTGATCGAGGCCATCGTCGCGATGATGATCGTCGCGATGGTCGTGATCGAGTACATCGGCATCCGTACGTCGGCGCTGATCGACGCGACCGAGGCCCGCAACTGGCGCCTCGCGCGCGAGATCGCCGAGGAGAAGATGTCGGAGCTGCAGGCCGGCGCGCGCGAGACGCCGCCCGAGTCCGGCGAGCTGGTGCGCATCGAGAAGTACGAGGGCTTCGCCTACAAGATCGTGATCGGCGACTCCGCGGTCGCCGACCTCGAGGCGGAAGTGGCGCAGAGCGCCGCCGAGGCGGGCTCGGAGGCCGGCGAGCGCCTGGACTGGCAGCGCCAGCGCGAGGACTACCGCCGCGCGCGCCAGCAGGGACTCAGCGCCACCGAATACGAGGACAAGCGCGCCGAGGAGGACTACCGGCGCCGCATGGCCGAGAAGGCGCCGAGCGCCACCGACTTCGAGGAGGTCGCCGTCGTGGTCTACTTCCCGAAGATGAACGCGGACTATCCGGGCCAGCAGGACAACCTGCTGATCAAGGCCCAGCTGTCGACCCTGGCGCTGTCCGGGCTGACCCCGACACAAGCCGAGACCCTCGCCGCGTCGAAGGGAACGGCGGCGTCGGCGCCGGTCGGCGGCGCCAGCAGCACCCCTGACGGAGGCAGTCGATGACGCGCACGACACCGAACGCACGCACGGCGGGCTTCACGCTGATCGAGGTACTGCTCGCGATCGCGATCACGGCGACCGTGATGGTCACCGTCGGCACCACGTTCCACGTGATGCTGAACGCGCGCGACGTCGTCGACGACATGACCGAGTCGACCGAGGCAGGACCGCGGATCCTGAACCTGATCGAACGCGACCTGCGCGGCATCTGGACCTACAACGTCAAGAACAACGCGGTCTTCCGCGGCCGCGACATGGACGTCGGCGGCCGTGACGCGGACCGCATGGACTTCCTGACCACTACCGACGCAGTCGGCTTCGTGCTCGATGCGCACAACCAGCCGCGCAAGCCGACCCTGTGCGAGGTCGGCTACTGGTTCAAGCCCAACCCGCGCTACCGCGACGTGTTCGAGATGTGGCGCCGCGAAGACCCGATGGTCGACGGCGACCTGATCACGCAGGGCTCGTTCCAGCTGGTGCACGACCGCGTCAAGAGCTTCAAGGTCACCTACTACGAGACGCTCGGCCACGAGGCCGAGGAACTGCTCGAGTGGGACAGCAGCTTCCACGACAACGTGCCCGCGCGCATCAAGATCGAGTTCACGATCGAACGCCGCCGCAGCAGCCGCAACATCGTCAGCGACGTCGAGGTCGAGGACTTCGAGGGCGCCGAGCGCACCTACGTGCGCCACTTCGTGTTCGACCGGCGACTGAACAACCTGCTGCGCGCGGGCACCGCGCGCATGCCGGTGTTCCCGATCGAGCCCGAGGCGGAGCAGGGTGCGGGTCCCGCCGGTCCGGCGGGAGGCGGCGGCGCGGCCGGCGGCAAGGACGCGGCGAGCATGCTCAGCACCACGGCCGGCGATCCGAACAAGGGCATGCCGACGGGGCGCAGGGAGCAGAACCGGACGACCACGACCGAGTTCGGGCCGGGCGCCTCGGACAGCGGCCCACGCGGCCCGCGGGGCGGCGGCGCCGGTGCCGGCAGCGGCAGCGGCGGCAGTGGTGGCAGTGGTGGCGGCGGCCTGCCGCCCGGGTTCAACCTCAGCGACCTGCTGCGCGGCCTCGGTGGCGGCGGCGGCGGTGGCGGTGGTGGCCTGTTCGGCGGCGGGTGATTCGGGTCGCCCCTGCGGGTCGAACCGGATCCGCGGTCACCACACCGGCCTGCCCAGCACTTCGCGGTCACCCAGATAGCGGCGCAGCGCCTTCGGGACCCGCACGGTGCCGTCCTGCTGCTGGTGGTTCTCCAGCAGCGGGATCAGGATGCGCGGGCTCGCGGCGACGGTGTTGTTCAGGGTGTGGCAGAATTGCGGCTTGCCGCCGTCCTTCGGCCGGTAGCGCAGGTCGAGGCGCCGCGCCTGGTAGTCGTAGAAGCGCGACGCGGAGTGGGTCTCGCCGTAGTTCTTGCGCGACGGCATCCAAGTCTCGATGTCGTACTTCATCGCCTGCGGCCCGCCGAGGTCGCCGCCGCAGACGGCGACGACCCGGTAGGGCAACTCGAACGCCTGCAGCAGGTCCTCGGCGTTCTCGACGATGTCCCGGTGGTGCTGGAGCGAGCGCGCCTTGTCGGCGACGTCGAGGATCACCTGTTCGACCTTCTGGAACTGGTGCACGCGGTAGAGCCCGCGCGTGTCCTTGCCATAGGTGCCGGCCTCGCGCCGAAAGCACGCCGAGCGCGCGACGTACTTCTTCGGCAGCACGTCCTCGGCCAGCATCTCGCCGCCGTGCAGCGACGTGACCGGCACTTCGGCGGTGCCGATCAGGTTGAGGCCGTCCTTCTCGCAGCGGTAGGTCTGCTCCTCGCCACCGGGGAAGAAGCCGGTGCCGAACATCGCCGCGTCGCGCACCAGCAGCGGCGGGTCGATCGGCACGAACCCGCGCGCCACCATCAGGTCGACCGCGAACCGCAGCACCGCGTCGTGCAGCAGCGCGAGGTCGCCGAACAGGATGTAGTTGCGCGAGCCGGCCATGTCGGCGGCGCGCGTGAAGTCGACCCAGCCCTGCGCCTCGCCGATCTCGAAATGCGGGCGCGCCGCGAAGGCGAACTCCGGCACGGTGCCCCAGCGCCTGGTCTCGACGTTCTCGCTGTCGTCCTTGCCCTCGGGGACCTCGGGGTCCGGCAGGTTCGGCACCAGGGACAACTGCTGCTGCAGCTCGGCGCGCAGCTGCTTCTCGCGCTCTTCGAGCGCCTGGATCTCGACCTTCAGCCGCTTCTGGCCGTCGAGGAACGCCTCCCGTTCCGCCGGCCCCAGCTTGCCCATCGCCTTGCCGGCGCTCTTCTGTTCGGCGCGCAGCGCGTCGAGCCGCGGCAGCAGTTCGCGCAGCTCCGCGTCGACGCGCAGCGCCTCGTCGACGGCCAGGGCGCGGTCCGGCATGCGCTTCTTCCTGGCGCCGGCGCGCGCCGCCTCGGGGTCCTCACGCAGCAGCTTGATGTCCAACATGGGCCGGCAGTGTGCCAGCAACGAGCGCGAAGCTCACGCGCAAACCCGCCGCCCACGGTCGCCCGGGCCGGCGGCAGTGGCCGCTACTGGAACTTGCTGCTCAGCGCCCCGAACACCGCGTGCTTCTTCATCGTCAGGGCGACCTTCATGCCCTCGGCCGGCAGCTTGATCGACAGCGTCATCTCGCCCTCGCGGTAGCCGTCCGGCATCGGGAAGCAGGCCACCAGGGTGCCGATGTTGTTGTGCTTGCCGGCCGCCTTGTTGACCAGTTCCGGATCCGTGAAGCGGACGAACTTGCCGATGACCTTGGCGCCCTTGCCGTCCTCGGTCTTCGCGGCCATGACGTCGGGCGCCAGCCCCATGCCGGTGCCGTGCAGTTCGCCGAACACGCAACCCGACGCCTCGCGCACCAGGATCTTCAGCGCGTCGATCGAGAGGTTCTCGTCGCCGCGCCGCGTGTAGTCGAGCGTGAACGGCGCCCCCATCTTCAGCTCGAACGTCTTGCCGGCCGCGACGTCGAACGTCGGCGAACTGCCGCGGTAGAGGTTGGCCATCTGGATGCGCGAGCCCTTGCCGTTGACGATGCGCCCGAAGATGACGCTGTAGGTGCCGGCCGGCACCTCGACCTCCTTGCCGCCGGCGAGCTCGAAGCACGCCGTGCGGTAGTCGCCGCTGCCCTGCACGACCAGCTGCACCGGCGTGGTCGGCTTCGGACCGCTCCAGACCAGCTTGACCTTGCCCACCGGCACGAACTCGGGGTTCAGCGGTCGCAGCACGAGCTCGTCGCCGGCGCCGCGGCGCAGGTGGAACCACCCGGTCGACAGGTGCACGAACTCCGAGAACGGCACCCGCGGGCCCTTGCCGATGCGCATCGAGTCGAGCAGCGGCACCATGGTGCCCTCGCCGTCGTGCTCGCCCAGCATCGGGCTCTTCAGCGGCGGCTCGAACGGATCGGCGTCGCCGGGCACACCGCTGGCGTTGTCGTCGTACAGCACGATCGACTCCTTGCCGAACGTCGCCTCCCAGCTGGCCGCGCTGCGGTAGTAGACGTTGCCGAACTGGTCGGAGGGCGCCAGGTTGCACTCGGCCTCGCCGACGCGTTCGCGGTCGCTGCCCGCCCAGAAGAACATCGCGTACGGCTGCTTCCGGTCGGCGTCGAGCCAGAACGTGCTCGGCTTGCCCTTGGGCGAAGCGTCGATCTCCATGACCTTCTTCGCGTCGCCGGGATCGGTGGCCATGCCGAACTTCGTCGCGCCGGTGCGCACCAGATACAGTTCGCCCCGGCGGAACCACTCGAGCTTGCGGTTGGTGCCGCTCTCGCCGGTCGAGGCCAGCCACCAGAACGCCGGCACCGGCCCGCCCTTCTGCGAGTAGTCGAGCTCGCCTTCCCAGGCTGTCAGGGCCTGGAACTGCAGCGGCAGCGTGTCCTGCTTGCCCGGCACGACGAGGCTGTCGACGCCCTTCGCGTCGGGGCTGTAGCCGGCCTCCTTGCGCTTGGCCTCCAGCTGCTCGGCCTCCTCGAGGCGCAGCTTCTCGACCTTGGCGAACTCGCGGTTCTTGATGAAGTACTCGTCGAAGGTGAAGTCCCACGCGGTCCGGCCGGCCACGAACTGTTCGAGCGCGAAGACCACGTCGCGTCGTTCCGCCAGGGTCTTCTCCGGCATCTTGTTGGCGATGACCGCGGCCAGACCCCACAGCTCGGCGCGCTCGAACTCGTTGCCGAGCGTCTCGGCGTTGCGGGCCAGCTCGATGAACTGCGCCAGCAGGTTCTGGTACTCCTGCTTGACCTGCTCCTGCGACACCTGGTCGGTGAAGAACCCCCACAGCTTGCGCGAGTTCGTGCGACCCTTGTCGAGCGACTCCAGCACCGTCGGCGACGCACCTTCGAGCCACCGGTGCATCTTCTCCAGCGTCTGGCCGTTCTCGAACGTGCGCAACCAGGACGCACGCATGGCCTCGAGCTTGGCGTCGACGCCGTCCGAACTGCTGCGCGTGCGGTACAGCTCCTCGTAGAACAGCAGCGCGTGCCCGGGGCCGCGCTTCATCGCCTTGTCGACGTACTTCTCGTCGCCGATCTCGACGCCCTTGTTGAAGTCGACGCGGAACTGGTCCGCCGTGTAGTCCTGGGCGCGCAGCGCGCACCCGAACGACAGCAGCAGCGCGGAGACGAAGGTCAGGATGGCTCGGTTCATGCGGCGAATCACGGGGTCGCCTCGCATGGTAGCGCCTGCCGCCGACGCCTGCAGCCCTGGAGCCGCTCCGCTAGCGACGATCGCCGCGGCTGTGCCGACTGCTGCGCTCGAGGAACCGGCGTTCGGCGCCGGTCAGCGACGCGATGCCGTGTTGCTTGACCTTGGCGAGGATCTCGTCGAGCTGGAGTTCGTGCTGCTGCGCCGCCCGCTGGTGCCGCTGCGCACGCACGGCCTGCAGGCGCGCCCGCCAGCCGCCGAGCCACGAGCCGCCGCCGCCGGCCTGCCGACGCCAGTCGACGAACCAGCCGGCGCGGTGCGCGATCGCACCGAGCGCGGCGCCGCCGAGGTGGGCGCCGTGCGCGACGCGGTCGACGAAGCCGGTCGTGAGTTCGACGAACGTGCTGTAGAGGCCCATCGCGACCAGGAAGGCGGCGAGGCCCCACAGCGGCACCGGCACGAACACCAGGAACACGATCGAGCGCGGCGCCATGCAGGTCGCGTACAGCAGGAAGGCGTAGCAGGCGCCGCTGGCCCCCACCAGGGGCACGTCGGCGTGCCCCTGCGCGGCGGCGAGCGCCAGGTGCAGCATCGCGCCGGCGAGGCCGCCGGCCAGGTAGAGCCGCAGGGTGCCGCGCATCCCGAGCCGCTGCTCGGCCATGGTGCCGAAGAAGTAGAGCACCACCATGTTCATCGCCAGGTGCATGGGGTCGCGGAAGCTGTGCGTGAACTGGTAGGTGACCAGCCGCAGCAGACCGGACCCGTAACCCTCCCACAGCCCGCGCCACGAGCACGCGAACAGGAACCCGCCGCCGCCGCGCCCGGGATCGCTGAGCTGGCCGACCAGCACCATGTTGGCGAGGAACACGGCGCAGTTGGCCAGCAGCAGGAAGCGGATCGCCGGCGTCAGGGCCGGGAAGTGCAGGCGCGGGCCGTCGTAGCTCATGTCGTGGTTGGGGGCCGTCGACCGCCCGGCTATCTTTCGGCCGGATCCCATGCCGAGACGTAGCCCGTGACCGCCCAACTTCTCGACGGCAAGCAGTTGGCCCAGGACCTGCGCCGGCAGCTGCGGGTGGCCCGGCAGGCGCTGGGCAGCCGGCCGGTGCGCCTCGTGTCGGTCGAGGTCGGCCAGAACCCGGCCGCCGACGTCTACGTGCGCAACCAGCTGCGCGCGGCGGGCGAGGTCGGCATCGAGATGGAGGTCAGCAACCTGCCGCTCGGCACCGACGAGGCGCAGCTGGTGCGCGCGATCGAGGTGCTGAACGAACGACCGGAGGTCGCCGGCGTGATCGTGCAGCGCCCGCTGCCGCCCGGCATCGACCCGCGCGTCGTGCAGTCGGCGATCGCCCCGCACAAGGACGTCGAGGGCATGCACCCGGCGAACATGGGTGCGATCCTCTACCGCGAACCACTGCTGCCGCCGTGCACCGCCGCGGCAGCGCAGCACCTGATCGTGTCCACTGGCATCGACCTGCGCGGCGCCGAGACGGTCGTGGTCGGCCACAGCGAGATCGTCGGCAAACCGATCGCGGTGCTGCTGCTGCACCACCTGTCGACCGTGACCGTCTGCCACGTCGGCACGCGCAGGCTGATCGACCACACGCGCCGCGCCGACATCCTCGTCGTCGCGGTCGGCAAGGCCGGCCTGGTGCACGGCGACATGGTCAAGCCCGGCGCCATCGTCGTCGACGTCGGCATCAACCAGGGCGCCGACGGCCGCATCGTCGGCGACGTGCACTTCGCGTCGACGGTCGAGGTCGCGGGCTTCCTGACGCCGGTGCCGGGCGGCGTCGGCCCGGTGACCGTGGCAATGCTGCTGCGCAACACGCTGCGCGCGGCCGGCGCCACGGTCTGACCGCGACCTCGGCGGCCGCTATTCGGTGACCGGCACCGCCGTGGCCGCCTTCGCCGTCGCGTTCGCGCGGCGGATCAGGATGCCGACGGCGCCGATCGCCGTCAGGCCCAGCTGCGCGCCGTAGTAGACGAACAGCGCGGTCTTGGTGCTGCTGGCGAAGCCATACGAGTGCAGGCCGATGCCCAGCAGGTTGACGTGGAACCACGAGAACGCGACCACGATGCCGGTCAGCGCCGCGCCGAGGCAGAAGCCGAAGTCCCGGACCCAGCCGCAGAACCGGGCGTGCATCAGCGCGACCAGCGCGATGCAGATCAGCAGCGCGCCGTTCTCCTTCGGATCCCAGCCCCAGAAGCGGCCCCACGAGTCGTTGGCCCAGACGCCGCCGTAGATGGTGCCGAACACCGCGAAGATCAGCGCGAACGCGACCAGGCCGTAGACCGCGCGCACCACCGACTTGTGGAACGCCTTGTCGTGCAGCCGGACGCCGAAGGCCTGCATCAGCAGCCACCCGGTGGCGACGAACGACGCGAACATGGCGGCGGCGTAGCCGGTGTTGATCGAGGTGACGTGTGTCGCCAGGTAGTAGTTGGTGTCGAGCACGGCCTGCAGAGGCGCCATCTGGTCCTTGCCGTCCTCGACCTCGAACGCGCGCGCCAGCGTGATCAGCAGAGCACCGAAGACCGGCGCCAACGCGATGATGAAGCGGCGCCGCACCACGACCTCGGCCACGACCGCCGCGAGCACGCCGACCGCGGCGATGAACAAGAAAGTGTCGTAGAGGTTCAGGATCGGCGGGCGTTGGCGGATCCAGCAGCGCAGCGCGATGTCGGCGATCAGGAACGTCAGCGGGATCGCCGTGGCGACCACGCCGGCGGCCCACAGCCACTTCTTCTTCGGCGCCATCCAGCCGATCGCGACCACGATCAGCGCCAACAGGAACCAGTGCAGCGCCTGGTAGTGCCATGCCGCCGCGAGGTAGTAGGCCTCGAGTTCGACCCGTGAGAACTCGCCGCGCTCGGTGGCGCGGGCGACGACGGCGTCGCGGAAGGCCGTGAGCTCCGGTTCGCGCACGGACGCGTCGGCGGCGGTGACACCACGCTGCAGGCGCTGCAGCATCGACAGCTGTGCCGGTTGCAGCTGGCCGCGCACGGCGAGATCGACCAGGCCGCCGAAGCCCAGCCAGGTCTCGCTGTCGGCCCGCGAGCCCGTCGGCGGGAACAGCGCCACGCCGCCGTGGTCGCCGCCGATCTGCTGCAGCAACGCGCCGAGCCGCGCCGCACCGGCCAGCGCCGGGTCTTCGAGCCGGCTCGCGTTCTCGGTCAGGTAGGCGCGCAGCGCCGGCATGCGCTCCACCAGCGTCGCCAAGTCGAGTCGCTCGTCACCGCCGAGTCGCTGGCGCAACTCGTCGCCGTCGACCGGGAACGCGCTGAGCAGCAACTCCATCTGCTGGTGCAGATCGAAGTAGGCGTTGACCTGCTGCGCCGAATTGACGATGTGCGACTCGACCGGGTCGCGGTCGATCGCCTCCTTCTGCGAGTACTTCTGCGCCAGCTGCATCAGCTGCTGACCAGGGACACCGTTGGGCCCCTGCGACGCCATCGTCGCGAACGACACGTACTCGAAGTCGAAGCGCTGGCCACCCTCGTGCGGGATGCCGATCGCGTCGAGCACCTCGACGTTCTCGATCCGGAACAACGGGTAGTTCGCAGCCGTGTCCGGAAAGCACCAGACATCCAGCAGCCACTCGATCGGCGTCAGCGTGACATCGGGCTTGCCGTCGCCGTCGAGGTCGAGCTTCATGTCGCGCCGACCGTGCGTGAGGTGCAGCAGCGCCGCCGCGTACGCCGACAGCGGCTTGACGCGGCCACCTTCCTGCACCGGCAGCGACCCCATCGCGTCGAGCGTCGCCGCCGACCAGGTGTGCTCACGGACCGGATGCGTCGCCGCCGGCCCAGTCTGCTGGGCCGCCAGCCCGACGGCCAGCAGCACGGTGACGAGCGACGGGAACAGCGAACGACAGGTGAATCTCATGACATCTCCGGCAGCGAGTCGCGCCGCGTCGACGACCCCAGGAACCGGCCCAGCTTGGCCAGGAAGTGCACCAGCAGGCCGAGCAGGATCACGTAGGAGGCGTATTTCGGCCAGTCGTCGGAGGGGTTCTTCGCCACCTCGAACACCGACCACCACGGCGGCCCGCGCATGCTGCTGCCGGGCTGTGGCCCCCAGTTGGTCTGGAAGAACACGTGGTCCCTGCTGCGCAGCGGGTGGTTCATGTAGATGTGCACCTTGCGCTCGGTGCCGCCGTCGAACACCGTCACCCAGCTGCTGAAGTCGCGCGGCGTCATCGTGCCGGGATGGTCGGTCTTCTCGAACTTGTCGAGCCGCACACGGAACGGCAGGTCCCACAGCACGCGCCGCAGGTCCAGGCCCCAGGTCGCGCCGTCGATCTCGAACGTGAACGGCATGCGCTCCTCGGTGAACGGGCGCGCATCGAGGCCGTGCACGATGCCGCGGTATTCCTTGCGGCCGACGCGCTCGACGACGGTCACGTAGCAGCCGGCGGTGTTGCGTTCGCGCTCGGCCTGCACGGGAACGTCCTGCAGGAAGTACGAGCCGTCGCCTTCCGTCACCAGCGGCATGTCGGTCGAGAACATCGGCCCCTTCTGCTGCGGCCGGCAGTTCTCGAGCCAGTTCGACACCTGGACCACGAACGGCAGCTCCGGCGCGTCGATGGTGACCACGTCCGGCTTGCGGGCGGCGCGCTCGAGGAAGGTGCCCGGCACCGTGCGTTCGACGATCGAATCGCCGTCCTGCCGCAGCAGGGCCAGCTCGTAGTCGTGGAAGCTGGCCATCGTCGTGGTCTGCTTGCCCTCGAACAGCGCGACGTGGCCGGCGTAGCTGTAGTGCAGCTTGACGAAGCCGGCGATCAGCAGGAGCCCGATGCCGAGGTGCGTGACCAGGATGCCGGCGTTGCGCCAGTGCCAGCGGTGCCGCAGCACGCCGCCGACGACCAGGTTGACGAACAGCAGCAGCATGATCGTGTAGCCGCCGGGCAACGGCACCATCAGCGTGCGGTTGCCGGGCAGCGGCACCTGCGTGTTCCAGATCACGAACAGCGACTCGAAGTAGTCGCGCTGGACGTTGAACAGACCCTCGTCCTTCTGCGCCAGCGTGCCGGCGAACGTCAGCACGCCGAAGAACAGCAGCAGCACCACGGTCAGTTTCATCGACGACAGGCTGTCGAGCAGCCAGCCGAGGACGCCGGGCCGCGGCGGCCGCGGCGGCGGCGACACGTTCGCGGCGCTCACGACTGCCTCCGCAGCGACGCGCAGAACTGCAGGAACGCCGGGCGCTGGGCTTCGACGTCCGCGGCCGTGCCGACCAGCTTCGCGAAGGTGATCGCCCCGCCCTGCTCGAGCGCCGCCACCAGGATGCGGGCGCCGGCGATCTGCTTGCCGCTCATGCTGTGGTAGTCACCGGCGACGTCGAGCAACGCCGCTTCGCCGCCCAGCATCGGCACCTTGCCGACCGCCGCGAACTCCGCGTCGCTGGCGGTGCCGACGCCGACCTCGCCGCGCCAGATGTCCAGCATCGCGCGCAGCCCGCCGCCGAGCTGCGACACGTAGACTTCGCCGCCGTCGCCGAACGAGTGGTGCAGCACGCGCTGCGAGCCCGGCACCGGCGTCCAGCCGGCCGGCACGTCGGCGGCGAACGGCGACGGCGGCGGCGACATGTCGCGCTCGGCGCCGCCGGCGCCACCGCCGATCGGCGGATGGTCGCTCGGCATCTGCTGGCCCCGATCGATCGGCGGCGCACTCGGCATCGGACTCGCCGACGACGCGCGCAGCGCCTTCGCCAGTTCGAGGAAGTCGTCGCGGTGCGCCGTCACCGTCGCTTCGGGCCCGGTGAACTTCAGGGTCGTGACGACGTCGCCCTTGGCCCGGAACACCAGCATCATCGCCGAGCCGGGCTTGCCCTTGTAGGTGCCGGTCAGCTCGAGCAGGCGCGCGGGCTGGCCGGCGAACTCGACCACCGGCAGCGACTCCGGCGCCGCCGGCGCCGCGCCGAACTGGCCGTACCAGCGGTTCAGGTTGACGGCGACGCCGCCGCCGACGCCGGCGGTCAGATAGCACTCGGTGGCCTCGTCGTCGCCGATCCGCCACAGCCGGTCCTTGAAGCTGCTCGGCTGGGCCGGGAGTTCCTTCCAGGCGGCGGGCGCCTGCCCGACGAACTGCAGCGTCGCCGCGGCCCCCGACGCCCCGCCGCGCAGGTCGGGCAGCGCGAGCCGCTCGCGCGCCGGCGCGCCGAACCGCGTCGGCCGCTGCTCGCTCGACACCGTATGGGGATCGCTCCAGGCGGCGGTCTGCCGCTGGCAGCCCCCGGACAGCAGGAGGGACAAGGACAGGACGAACAGGGGGGTGGTGCGCATCTTCGAGCCCGGTCGCGGGCCAGCCTATCGGAGACGGAGCGAAGACTGTCGGGCGCGAAGCCTCCCGCGACAACCGAAACCATCGGCGGCACGGGGGAATTACACGAGCCTGCCTGGGCGACCGTCGGAGTCGCGCCGGCTACAGCCGGCGGGTGACCACGTAGCCAGCCAGCTGGTGCAGCGCATCGCGCGCCGGGCCCGGCGGCAGAGGTGACAAGGATGCCTGGGCCTTGGCGATCCGGCGCCTGGCTTCGTCCATCGCGTAGGCGACCGCGTGCTCGAGCGCGAACTCGCTGCGCAGCCGCCGCAGGGCCTCGGCCTCGGCACGGCCGAGCACGGCGCGCAGCCGTTCGGCTTCGCCGGGTCCCCGCTGCAGCAGGTAGAGCAGCGGCAGCGTGATCTTGCCCTTGCTGAGGTCGGTGCCCAGCGACTTGCCCACGACGCGCTCGTCGCCGTCCAGGTCGAGACAGTCGTCGACGATCTGGAACGCGATGCCGAGTTCGAGGCCATACTCCTCGAGCGCACGCAGGCGCACCTCGGAACCGCCGCTGCGCTCGGGTGCCGAGCCGTCGCCCGCCACGCCCGCACCGTAGTAGCCACCGAGCCGACAGGCGGCCGCGTAGAGGCTGGCGGTCTTCTCGGCGATCACGGTGAAGTAGCGCGCCTCGGTCCAGGCGAAATCGAAGCGGTGCAGCACCTGGGTGATCTCGCCCTGGCAGATCACGCGCACGGTCTCGGCCAGCCAGCGCGCCGCCGTCGGGTCCGGCAGCTGCACGGCCATGTGGAAGGCCTTGGCGTAGATGTAGTCGCCGAGCAGCACCGCGACCTCGACGCCGGCCATCTGGTTGACCGTCGGGATGCGGCGCCGCACCGAGGCGCTGTCGAGCACGTCGTCGTGCACCAGCGTCGCCGTGTGCAGCAGTTCGACGACCTTGGCCACGGTGACGACGTCGTCGCCGAGGCCACCGCCGTGCGTCGCGCCGCGCACGGCCATGCCCGACAGGAACGTCAGCAGCGGCCGCAGCTGCTTGCCGCGGAAGCCGCCGACGTGCTCGATCAGCGGCAGCATCTCGCGGTGACCCGGTGCCAGATCCTGCACCAGTTCGCGGTTCAGCCGATCGATCTGCGGACGCACCAGGGCCGCGAGGTCGTGGAACGGGAGGGTGTCCGTCACCGGCACACCTGCGGGCGCATCCGCCGGAGCGAGTTCATGCCTTCGGCGGCGTGCCTGGGTCGGTCGGCGGCTTGTCGTTGGTCTTGTCGGCGCCGTCCTTCAGCCCGCGCTTGAACTCGGTGATGCCGGAACCGAGCGATCTGGCCATCCCGGGCAGTCGATGTCCGAACAGCAGCAGGACCACCACGAGGATGATCAGCCACTCCATACCGTTGGGGATTCCGATCGCGATCATGAGACCACCTGCACGACAACTATGGCCCGGAACGCGCGAGGGCGCCAGTCCACGCCGGGATTGTGTGCCCACGACCGGGGGGCAATGTCCGCCGCTCCCGGCGAGTTTCACCGGCATGCGAGCCGGCACCACCCGTCACTCAGGCGCCCGGACCGCGCTCCTGCTCGGCCAGCCACTGCTGCCACGGAGCCGGCGCTGGCCCGAGGTCGGCGCCGGCCAGCCGCTTCAGGTTGTGGTGGCTCGACGCGCGGATCTGCGGATCGTCCGAGGCCAGCGCCGCGATCAGCAGGCGCGCCGCCTCGAGGCGCGCCTTCGGATTGCGCGCCGCGTCCGGCGACCGTTCGCCGCGGAAGTCGCGGAACGCCTGCAGCAGACCGGTCAGCAGCGCGTGCAGGCGCAGCGTCTCGCCCCACAGCAGCAGCACGTAGAGGCCGAGGGCGAACGTGCAGGCGCGCAGCACCGCCGTGTCGCCGAACTGGCCGCGCAGCCACGCCCCGCCCGGGACCCATGGCTCGAAGACGATCGCTGCGAGCACCCCCAGCAGGAACAGCGGGGTCAGCTGGCGGAACAGCGCGTCGAAGCCGCCGGGGATCTTCACGACCGCGGCGCGGGTCTGGCCGACGCCCGCCTCACCTGCCCAGCACCTTCTTCATCGTCGAGCCGAGGATCGACGGCGTGTCACAGACGTGCACGCCCGCCTTCTGCATCGCGGCCTTCTTGTCCTGCGCCGTGCCCTTGCCGCCGCTGATGATCGCGCCGGCATGGCCCATGCGCTTGCCCGGCGGTGCAGTGGCGCCGGCGATGAAACCGACCACCGGCTTCCTGACGTAGCTCTGCAGGAACTCGCAGGCCTCTTCCTCGGCGGTGCCGCCGATCTCGCCGATCATGATGATGCCGTCGGTGCCCTTGTCGTCCTGGAACAGCTGCAGGCACTCGATGAAGTCGAGCCCCTTGATCGGATCGCCGCCGATGCCGATGCAGGTCGACTGCCCCATGCCGGCACTGGTCACCTGCCAGACTGCCTCGTAGGTCAGGGTACCGCTGCGCGAGACGATGCCGACCCGGCCCGGCCTGTGGATGTAGGCCGGCATGATGCCGATCTTGCAGCCGCTCGTGTCGGTGACCGGCGTGATGATGCCGGGGCAGTTCGGCCCGATCAGGCGCGTGCGGCAGCCCTTCATGACGTCCTTGACGAACGCCATGTCGGCGACCGGGATGCCCTCGGTGATGGTGACGACGAGGTCGAGCTCCGCGTCGACCGCCTCGCAGATCGCGTCGGCCGTGAACGCGGCCGGCACGTAGACCATCGACACCGAGGCGCCGGTGGCCTGCTTCGCCTCGCGCACGGTGTCGAACACCGGCACGCCCGCGATGCTCTGACCGCCCTTGCCGGGGGTGACGCCGGCGACCAGTCTGGTGCCGTAGGCCAGCGAGTTCTTGCTGTGGAACATGCCCGCTTCACCGGTGAAGCCCTGGCACAGGATCTTGGTGTTGCCGTCGACGAGAACGCTCATGGGTGTTTTCCGGTGGCTCCGTTCAGCGGATGGCCGCGACGATCTTCTCCGCGGCCTCGTCGAGCGACGTCGCGGTGTGCAGGTTCAGGCCCGAGTCCTGCAGCAGCTTGCGGCCGAGCTCGACGTTGGTGCCCTCGAGGCGCACGACCAGCGGCACGTTCAGCCGGGTCTCCTTCGCGGCGGCGATCACGCCCTCGGCGATCGTGTCGCACTTCATGATGCCGCCGAAGATGTTGACCAGGATGCCCTTCACGTTCTTGTCCGAGAGCAGGATCTTGAACGCGTTGGTGACCTGCTGCTTGTTGGCGCCGCCGCCGACGTCGAGGAAGTTCGCCGGCGCGCCGCCCTTGAGCTGGATGACGTCCATCGTCGCCATGGCGAGGCCGGCGCCGTTGACCATGCAGCCGATGTTGCCGTGCAGGGCGATGTAGTTGAGGTCGAACTTCTTCGCCTCGACCTCCTTCGGATCCTCTTCGTTGAGGTCGCGCAACTCGGCCACGTCCTGGTGACGGAACAGCGCGTTGTCGTCGAAGCTCATCTTGGCGTCGAGCGCCTTCACCTCGCCCTGCTTGGTGACGATCATCGGGTTGATCTCGGCGAGCGAGCAGTCGAGCTCCATGAACGCCTTGACCAGACCGCCGAGCAGCCTGGCACCGGCCTTGGCCTGCTCGCCGGAGAGGCCGAGGTGCTTGCACAGCGCGCGCGCCTGGAACGCCTGCAGCCCCTTCACCGGGTGCACACGATGCCGCGCGATGGCCTCGGGCTTGTGCGCCGCCAGCTCCTCGATGTCCATGCCACCCTCGGCCGCGGCGATCACGACCGGCGCCTGCGCGCTGCGGTCCATGACGACGGCGAGGTACATCTCGCGCTCGATGTCGCTGCCGGCCTCGACGTAGAGCGTCTTCACGACGCGGCCCTCGGGCCCGGTCTGATGCGTGACGATCGTCTTGCCGAGCAGGCCGGCGGCGACCTGCTTCGCCTCGTCGGCCGAGCGCACGAGCTTGACCCCGCCCGCTTTGCCGCGACCGCCGGCGTGGATCTGCACCTTGACGACGGCGAGCGGCTCGGCGAGGGTCGCGAACGCCTTGCCGACTTCGTCCGTCGACGTGCAGGCGATGCCGCGGCTGACCGGCACGCCGAACTTCGCCAAGAGCTGCTTGGCCTGGTACTCGTGGATGTTCATGGCTGCGGAGGGCGAGGACCGTAGCCAGCCGCGCGCGTCGAGTCGACAGTCGTCGTCAGCTCCTCGCAGAAGTCCTTCGTGCCCGGTCCGTTCGGTGCCATCGCCGGTTCGAAAGTTGTTGACGCCGGATCGGCGACACGCCAACGTCCGCGCCAGTGGCGGAACTCGATGCGAGCGGGGCGGACGCAGCCGACAACTGCGCTGCGACCCTCGGCGCGTGCCGCCGCCTTCCTCCACAACCCAGGAACCACGCAATGATCCGCAAGTCCATCGTCTCGATCGCCTGCCTCGGCCTGCTCGTTTCGGCCGGTTGCTCCGGCATGCGCCAGGCCAACGGCCAGTTCACCGTGCACGCCGAGAGCTTCCGCATCTTCGGCTTCGCCATCCCGGCCGACGACCAGGAAGTCGCGGCCAAGCTGACCGCCGAGAAGTTCCCTGGCGCCGTCCAGGTCACCTCCTACTCGACTCCGGCCGACTGGACGTCGTTCTGGGGCGTGCTCGGCAACATCCTGAGCTTCCACAGCACGACGATCTCCGGCAAGACCGGCAGCTGATCGACGCATCGTCCGGACAGGAGAACGGCCGGCGACCCCCAAGGGGCCGCCGGCCGTTCTCGTTCGGGCCGCCCGCGCGGGCGGCACCGGGCTTCAGCGCTGGCCGAGCCGCGGCAACTCGATCTCGATCGCAGCCGGCTTGGCATCCGCGTTCGCGAACAACTCGTCGATCTCCTTGAGCACGTTGCGCTCCTCGACGACGGCCAGCGCGGGGTCGTCACCCTGGAACACCATGTCGTTCTCGAGCATGCGCTGAGCGATGTCGAGCCGCTTGCGCACCGCGGCGATGACCTCCTTGGCCTGGCTCAACGCCGTGCTGTCGAGGTCGAACCGCGTGCTCGATGCCGCCAGGGCCTCGACCTGCTGCTGCTGCGTCTTCAGCGAACGCACCTGGTCCTCGAGGGCCTCGCGTTCGGTGCGCACCGCGACCAGACGCTGCTTGGCCGCGTCGACCGCACGCTCCTGGCGCTCGATCAACGCGCGCTTCGCCTTGAGGATCGCCGCGTTGTTCACGTACGAGTCCTTGGTGCGCTGCAGGTCGGCACTGACGCGACGGCGCGCGCCGTTGTCGACCGCCAGCTCCACCGACGTCGAGTCGTCCCCGGACAGCAGTCGAGCGCCGACCCGGAGCTTCTTCTCCTGGGCCTGCACGAGCTGATCGAGCCGGGCCACCGACTGGTGCAGCTCGTCGAGTTCGACCTCGGACCGGGCGAGATCGCGCTTGCAGGTGTCGATCTGTGGATCGATCTGCCGGATCAGGCCCTCGGCCCGCTTGAGTTCGAACTCCACCGGAATCTGGCCGGTGACGCTTTCGCGCACCGAAGAGGCCATCGTGCCGAGGTAGCTGGGGAAATCGGTGCCGAGGAACACAAAGCCAGCCCCGCCGAGCACCGCGCCGCCGAGGAGCATCATTTTGAAGGTCTTGCAGATCATGTCGTCTCCGTGGAAGACCGGCGCCAGACAGCGGCTCCGTGGGACGACATGCGCGGCGCGGCGCCGACTATTCGGGTCGGGTCGAGGAAACCGCGGCGACCGCGGACCGACGACCTCAGGCGCGCGTCTGCCGCAGCGCCGCGACCGTCGAGCGCAGCAACCGTTCCTGCATGTCCTCGAGCACCGGCGACCGGGCGCTGTCGTCCTGCGCCTTCAGGTCCTCGACGACCGCGTGGCAGTAGGGACACGAACTGTCCCGCAGGTGGAACTCGACGAACTCGGCAGCCCCGGGCGGCAGACCACCCTGCAACCAGCTCTGCAACACGTGCGGATGCGGGCAGGAGATCCGCTCCTGCCGCCAGATGGCCGCGACGGTGAACGCCAGCTCCGCCTCCAGGTCCTGGTGTTCGCTCATCTCGCCCCCGGCTGCCAGAGCCCGCCGAACAGCGAGTGGTTCGGGTCGCGCTGGCGCGCCATGCCACGCAGCCGTTCGATCGCGCGGAACTTGATGCCGGCGACGGCCTTCTCGTCGGCGATGCCGAAGCGCGCCGCGGCGTCCTTGTTGCGCCCGCCCAGCACGAACAGGTACTCGAGCACCATCAGCTTCTGGAATTCCCCGGCAGCCCACAGCTCACCGACCAGGTCGCGCAGGATCTGCGCCAGGATGCGTCGCTGCCGCCCTTCGTCCTCGGCGCGCACGACGTTCTCCTTCGGCTGCGGCGTGCTCGTGTGGGCGATGTTCTCCAACCAGATCTGGCTGCGGTCCGCGTCCTCGTCGGGCTTGCTCGGCAGGATCGTCAGCTTGTGCTTGCGATAGTGGTCGATGACGCGGTTCTTGGCGATGCCGAACAGGAACTGCTCGAGCGTGTAGTTCGCGTCGAAGCCGGCGATGCCGCGCAGCGCGCCGAGGAACACGTCCTGCGTCAGGTCCTCGGCCGTCTGATGGTCGGTGACGTAGCGCTTGACGTAGAAGTAGATGCGACGGAAGTAGTCGTTCTGCAGCGCCGCCCAGGCAGCCTCGTCCATGCGCTGCAGGCGGGCGATGTCGTGCACGTTCGCGCTCATCGTCGGCGCCCGATGATAGCAGACCGGGCGCGCCGTCGATCCGGATCGCACCGACTCGCGTGACGCCGGTTCATGTCACGCCGCCGCCAGCAGGCTGTAGAGCGTCACCGCGGCGAGCAGGACCAGCCCGAACACGACCAGCAGCCCGATCAGTCGCGCGAGCAGCCCGAGGATGCGGAACGGCAGCCGAAACAACCAGACGATGCCGCGCCCGACGAACGCACTGACCGCTCGCACCGGCAGCAGCACGAGGAAGATGCAGAGCTCGAACGCCGAGAAGATCAACCGCACCAGCGCCGCGAACGTGCCGGTGCGAGGCGCCGGCGCCCGCCAGGGCATGCCGTACGGGCTGTCGGCGCTGTCCCGCGGCGGCGGCTCGATCCCGGGCGAAGCGGGCGCGCCGCCGGACCGGCGACCGTGGCCCAGCAGCATGCTCTCCCCCAGGGCAACCGGCGCCTGCAGGGCTCGCAGCAGGTCGCCGACGGAGGCGAAGCGATCCTCGGGCCGCTTCGCGAGGCAGCGCAGCACGATCGCACGATCCTCCGGCAAGCTGTTCGGCGGGAACTCCGGCTCCGCGACTTCGTGCTTGCGCAGGACCTCCCATTCCGAGTCGCCGCGGAACGGCACGTCGCCGTACAGGCACTCGAACAGCAGGATGCCCAGCGAGTAGACGTCGCTGCGCGCGTCGCCGCGGCGCTGCAGCATCTCGGGCGCCATGTAGTACGGCGTGCCGCGGCCGAAGCTCAGCGAGTTGCGCGACGCGGAGACCAGCTTGCTGAGGCCGTAGTCCCCCACGCGCGCCACGTCGCCCTTGAGGAAGATGTTCGCCGGCTTCAGGTCGAAGTGCACCAGCGAATGGTCGTGCAGCGCCTGCACGCCGCGCGCCGCCTGCACGAACACGTGCAGCGCCTCGTCGCGCGTCATGCCACCCTGCTGCAGCCGCTTCTGCAGCGTCTCCTGGCCGGCGTAGCTCATCACCAGGTAGGGGATGCCGTCGACGCTGCCCTTGTCCTCGATCGAAACGAGGTTGGGGTGGTCGATCTGGGCGAAGAAGTGCACGGTCTCGAGCTCGCGGGCGACGGCGTCGCGCACGGTCTCGTCGTCGACCTTCAGGAACTTGATCGCGTAGTCCTTGCCGATCGACTCCTTGCGGGCCTTGAACACCAGACCGAACATCCCGCCGCCGAGCTTGTGCACGATCTCGAAGCCCGGCACGTAGCCGGGCTTGCGGTAGTTCAGGTAGAACGACTCCCAATCGACGCGCGGCGCCGGCGGCGAGGGCAGGTGTTCGCTGCGTGGTGCCTCCATGTGCGCGGTCACGATGCTACCCGAGGAACAGGAAGACCGGCAGCGCGCCGCCGACGAGCAGACCGAGCAGGCGCAGAGTGCCGGTCATGTAGCCGCGCGAGAGCCGGTCCAGCCAGGCGATGGCGGCGACCAGCAGGGTCCACGCGGCGGCGATACCACCGAACTTGACGGCTGTCGCGCGCTCCAGGTCGCGCAGCCGTTGCCGCAGCTCGCGCTCGCCCTGCTTCACGCTGCGCGGTTCTTCTGCCACCCACAGGGTCGTCTGGTAGCTGTTGCCGAACTCGTGCGTGCGCTCGCGATCCTCGCGATCGACCAGACGCAGGCACTCGTCGACTGGCAGGTCGGCGAGCCAGGTCTGCACGGCGCGATCGGCGAGGACCTGCGGCAGCCAGAACGGGCGGCGCAGGTCCAGCGCATGCGCCGCGCGCTCGGCCCACTGCTCGCGGACATGGTCCTCCGCCCGCCGCCGCGCCGAGGCGAACGCCTCGGCCGGGCTCAGTTCGGTGTCGCCGCGCACGGCCACCGCGTCGGCGCCGACGACGTTCGGCCCCTGCGGGCTGACGAGGGCAAGGCTGACCGAGAGCAGGATTTCGAGCATGGGGCACCTCCGCGACGGCCGGCCCTACGCTGGCACCACCCCAGTATTCTGCCGCTGCGTCGCCCGGCGACCTGCTACCCGCCCGGGTGCCACGGATACATCAGGAAGCTGATGCCGGCGGCCTCGACCACCTGCCCGGCTGCCACCGGGTGCTCGCCCCGGAACGGCGCCCCATCGATGGTCCCGCCGGCCGCGCAATGCACCCGCATCTGCCCGTTGCTGGCCGCGTAGACCTCGACCTCACCGGTCGCCCTGGGCACCCGGACGTGCACGTCGCGACCGGGGCCGAGCAGCAGCCGCCCGTCGCGACCGCGGTCCTTCATCAGCAGCACCCGATCGGTTCCGGCCACCTGGAAGCCGGACTGCAGCAGCAGCGACGCCGACAGCGAACGCTCGCTGGACCGCTGGTAGACGAACGTGAAAGCCGCGCCGAGCTGCACCCGATCGCCGGGGTGCAGCGGCCGCGAGGTCGTGATGGCGCCGCCGACGCGCACCTCGCCCTCCTCCGCGACGATCGTGTCCTGCATGCCGCCGTGGAACGACATGGACCGTCGCAACGACGCGTGACGACCGGCCAGACTGGCCAGCACCGGCAGGTCCGAACGGCGCTGGCGCACGTTGCCGATCGACACGCTCTCGCCGCGCAGGACCAGGTGTTCGCCGCCTTCGTCGACGCGCAGCAGGAACGCCCCCGTCAGACCCTGTGCCCGCGCCAGATCCTGTTTCATGTCGTAGATGCGCGTGCGCAGCATGGCCTGCGTCGGCGGCATGGTGGCGAGCTTCTGCTGGGCGCCGACGAAATCGCGCTCCTTCGCCATGACCTCGACGCGATCGAGCGTGCGCTGCTGCCGCCGCAGCCCTTCGAGTTCGGCAACCAGCCGACGCACGTCGGCGGCTTCGTCCCATTCGCCCCGGGCCGCGTCGACCAGGCGCTCCGCCTCGGCCAGGTCACGTCCCTGCAGCGCGGCTTCCGCCTGCGCCACCAGCCGCTGAGCGGCCGCCTGCCGGCGCGCGACGCCGGCGAGCAACTCGCGGGCGCGCTGGTCATACTCCGGGCGCTGTGGCTGCAGTAGCGCGAACAGCCCGGCACAGCGTTCGACCAGACCCAGCCGGCCGGTCGCCAGTGCCTGCTCGCACGTGCCGAGCAGTCGGTCGGCGAGCCCACACACCCGCGCGTCGAGCCGGTCCCGCGTCAGCAGCTGGTCGCCGTACGTCTGCAGCGCGGTGATGGCCTGTGCGGCGTCGGCGAACACCCCCTGCTCCAGCGCCTTCGCCGCCGCCTCGCAGTGCCCGAGGGCCTCGATCTCGGCCTCGACCGCGCGCGTGATGACCGGCAGTTCGTCGTGGTCGATCTGGACCTTGGCCAGCTCCTGCAGGCGCCGCAGACAGTGCCGCACGCCTTCGGCCCCGGCCGCCAGGCGACCGTGCAGGGCCACCCGGACCTCGTCGATGCCGCGATCGACCAGCGACATCCGATTGCGCACCTCGGCGACGAGTTGCTGCGCATCGGCGCCGACGCCAGCGTTGCCGACCAGCGACAGACCCAGGCTGCACGCCTCCCGCAGCCGACCCGAACGGGCCGCCGCGCGCGCGTTCTCGAGCCGCTGCGCCAGGTCGGCGAGCCCCTGATCGACGAGCACCAGTTCCCGGCGGGCCGCGCCGTGGTCGGGCTCGCGGGTCAGCACACGCAGCAATTCGACGCGCGCGGCATCGAGATCGCCGCGGTCGATGTGCCGGCGCGCCGCGACGAGCTGTTGATCGCGAACGGCTGCCGACTCCGACAACCGGTCCGCCGCGCGCGCGAGCCCGTCGGCACCAACGGCGACCGCGGCCTCCCGCAGCCGACGTGCCGCTTCGCCACCGTCCTCGCCGCCGCGAGCTGCCGCGGCGCGGACGACCGCACCGGCGAGACCGACGAACTCCGGTTCGGCTTCGAGCCCGACACCTCGCAGCGCCGCGACCAGTTCGAGCGCCTCGTCGAGTGACGCCGCCGAACGCAGGGCCGTCTGCATCGGCACCGTCAGCGACTGCCGCAGCGCTCGCAGGCTCGGCCCCGCGTCGAGACCGGACAGCCGCGCCGTGACCTCCTGCAGGCACGCCGCCGCCCCCACCACGTCGTCGGCGGCCAGACGCTGCCGCATCGCCGCCGCCGCGCGCTCCGCCAGCGCCGTGACGACGCGCTGCGTCAACGCACCGGTCGCCGCCGCGTCGCGGTCGAGCGCGCGCACGCGATCGAGACCCCGGACGGCGGCCTCGACGTCACCCGCGTCGAGGGCGGCGCCCACCCGCGCCGCCAGCTGCTCCGCCTGCAGGGCGCGCTCCGCCAGCAGCTTCTCGAGCTGCTTGCGCTCCAGCAGCAGACTGCCGGGATCGACGGTGGCCAGCAACGCCGCCGCGGCCGCGGTCTCGCCGCGGTCCAGCGCCGCGCGGGCCTCGGCGAGCGTGCGCCGCGCCAGGTCCTGGGCCGCGGCTTCGCCGGCCGCCGCCGCATCGATCTCGCGGCACAGTTCCTCCGCTGCCGCCCCGGGTGCGGCGGCGGCCAGGCGCCGGGCGTCGGCGCGCGCGGCGGGCAGGTCCTCGGCCTCGACATGTCGCCGCGCCCGCGCCAGCAACGCCGCGATCGCCTCGCGGCGCAGCGCCTCGGCCCGCCGGTCGGCCCGGATCATCGGATCGGCGCAGAGGCCCAGCACTTCCTCGAAGCGTTGCTCGCGCAGGGCCTTCCTGGCCTGCGCCAATCGGATGAAGCGGTCGAACATGCAGACGAACGGCTGGCAGCCGCAGGCCGCCGAGCGGTGTGCTCCTTGCGCAGCCGCGCTCGACTATTGCCAGCTGGTGCAGAGTCCGCCAGCCCCGGACGCCGCCGCCTTGCGCAGACACGCATCCGCGACCGCCAGGAACGCCTTGCGGTCGGGGATCTCGGCGTCGGGCACCGTGCACAGGCCGGCGGCCAGCCGCAGGCCCGCGCCGACAGGCAGACGCTCGGCCAGCGCCGCCAGCGTGCGCTGCGCCAGCACCTCGGCCCCGTCGGGTCCGGTGCCGGGCAGCAGCAGCAGGAACACCGACGGCGAGAAGCGCGCCAACACGTCGATGTCACGGCACTCGTTGAGGAACACGCCCGCCGCCTCCGCCAACAGCTGGCGCCGGTCCGGCTCGGGCAGACGCTGGAAGCCTGCGCCGAGGTCCACCAGCAGCAGGGCCAGTGGCTGGTGGAACCGCATGGCACGCTTCCATTCCTCGTCGAGCTTCAGGGTCGCATAGGGTCCGTCGAACAGGCCGGTCTCCGCGTCCTGCAACTTGTGCAGCAGGCGGTCGTCGCGCTCGAACTGCAACAACCGCTGCAGCGCCGAGTCCTGCGCCGTCTGCGTGCCGACGTGGCCCTCGACCCGGCGCAGCAGATCGTCGACGGACGGCCGCCGCGGTTGCGCCTGTCGCCGCGTCGGCTGCGCCGCTTCGATCGCGCCGGCGTCGAGCCGGCGTTCGGTGTCGTGCCAGGCGAAGGTGCCGTCGGCGAGACAGAAGCGCGCCAGCTGCACGCCGATGCGGTCGCCGGCATCGACGACGACGTAGACGATCAGCCCGGCGGTCTGCTTCAGCTCCCTGACCCCGGCGAACACGTGGCCGAACGCCAGCGGCTCGACGTCGTCGCCCGCGGCGCGCGCGTCGACGACCACCACGTCGCCGGCGCCCGCGGCGGCCAGCGGCGCCGACGCCGGCGGGCGGCCGAACCACGCCGCCAGCTGTTCGCGCACGGCCGCCCGGGAACCGACCAGAAACCACCGCCCGGTCGCACCCACTTCGTTTCCGGTCATTGCTCCAGCACCTTGACGACGTCGTCGGGGAAGTCCTCGTTGCTGAAGACGGTCTGGACGTCGTCGTTGTCCTCGAGATCGTCGATCAGTTTCACGAGTCGCGTCGCCACGGCGGGATCCGCCACGACGGTGCGCTGATTCGGTACGTAGGCCAGTTCGGCGCTGGCCAGCGACACGCCACGAGCCGCCAACGCCTGCTGGACCTCGGCGAACGCGGTGGCGGCGCACAGGATCGTCGCCTGGTCACCTTCTTCGACCAGGTCGTCGGCGCCGACCTGGAGCACGAGTTCGAGCAGGCGATCGCCATCGAGGCGAGGGGCCGCCGCGTCCGTCTCGGCGGCGATCACGAACCGGCCACGTCGTTCGAACATCCAGGCGACGGCGCCCGACGTGCCCAGGTTGCCGCCGTGCTTCTCCATCACCATGCGCACGTCCGCGGCCGTACGGTGGCGGTTGTCGGTCAGGATCTCGAGCATCATCGCGACCCCGCCGGGGCCATAGCCCTCGTAGAGCACCTCTTCGTAGTTGCCGAGATCGCCCTCGCCGGTGCCCTTCTTGATGGCGCGATCGATGCCGTCCTTGGGCATGCTCAGCACCCGCGCCTTGTCGACGCACAGCCGCAGCCGGGCGTTGTGGTCGAGGCTGCCGCCACCCAGGCGGGCGGCGACCGTGATCATGCGGGACAGCTTGGCGAAGGTCTTGGCGCGCTTGCTGTCGACCCGATCCTTGCGGAACTTGATGTTCGAGGAGTGGGAGTGACCCGCCATGGCACTTCCGGGCAAGGCGATGGCCGCCAACCGGGACACTCGCGCGCGAGGCGCCGACGTCCCGGCCGCCGTCGGCCAGCCGCTGTCAGCGCTTGCTGAACTGCGTCGAGCGGCGAGCCTTGTGGCGGCCGTACTTCTTGCGTTCGACCTCGCGCGAATCGCGGGTCAGCAGACCGTTGTCGCGCAGCGTGCGGTCGAAGTTCTCGTTGTCGCGGCGCAGTGCGCGCGCGATGCCGAGACTGACGGCGCCGGCCTGGCCGGTGATACCGCCGCCCGCGACGTTCGCCCAGATGTCGAAGTTGTTCCGCGTCTCGGTCACGACCAGCGGCTGCACCGCGGCGCGGCGCGTGTCTTCGGTGACGAAGAACGCGTCGAACTCCTTGCCGTTGATCAGGAACTTGCCGGTGCCCGGCTTGATGCGCACGCGCGCGGTCGAAGTCTTGCGACGACCGGTGCCCCAGATGTACGGGTTGATGACTGCCACGATTTCGGTTCCTAGTGCCTCTCGGCGGGTCTTCTCACAGCGATGCGGGAGCTGTCACTTCTTGACGGGAGTCGGCTTCTGGGCGACGTGCGGGTGGGCCGGGCCCCGATAGACCTTCAGACGGCTGATCATGCGACGCGCCAGCCGGTTCTTCGGCAGCATGCGGCGCACGGCCAGCTCCACCAGTTCCTCGGGCGCCTTCTCGAGGTAGTCGCCCAGCTTGACGGTGCGCAGCCCGCCCATGTAGCCGGTGTAGTAGGTGTATTCGCGCGTCTCCGCCTTGTTGCCGGTGAGCTTCACCTCGCCGGCATTGACGACGATCACCCCCTCGCCGACCAGCATGTGCGGCGTGTAGTCGGGACGGTGCTTGCCCATCAGGATGGTCGCGATCTCGGTCGCCATGCGGCCGAGCGTCTGCCCGGCCGCGTCGACGACGTGCCAGGTGTTCATCGCGGCGTGTCGGGTGGCAATCGTGGCGAGGGTCGTCTTCGTCATGGGAACGTCGCTACCGGGAAACGTAGCTGCTCGGGAACGCGGCCGGGCGCCTGTGGCGCGCCCGAATGAGGGCCGCAGATGCTAGCGACCGGGCCGTTGGTGTCAACGCGGGAAATGCCGTCCCGACCGCCCGCCAGTTCGGGCCCAGGGGCGCCGCGACGGCGGCCCGGCCCGTCACATCTCCCGGATGGTCATGGTGTTGGTGAGCCCGCTCTGCCGGACCGTGCCGGCGATCTGCACGATGCGGTCGCCGCGCTTGACCAACGCCCGCTCGCGCAGGATGCGATCGCCGTTCAGGGTCAACTCGTGGCTGGTGCGCCCGGGCGGGATCTTGCAGGCGACGATGCCCCAGATCAGCGCCAGCTTCTGCATCGCGCGCTGCGACGGCGTGAACGCCAGGATGTGGGTCGGCGGTCGTTCGCCGGCCAGCATGCGGGCCGTGGTGCCGGTCTCGGTGTAGACGGCGATCAGGCGGACGTTCGCCTCGTAGGCGGCATAGGCGGCCGCGCGCACCGTCGCCGAGGTCACCGTCGCCGCGGTCGGCGCCGCCGAACGACGCCGCTCCCCCATGCGACCGTACACGTCGCGCTCGGCGGTGCGGACGATCTTCTCCATGATGCGCACGCTGCGCACCGGATGGCGCCCCGACGCGGTCTCGCCGGAGAGCATGACCGCCGAAGTGCCGTCGTAGATCGCGTTGGCGACGTCGGACGCCTCGGCGCGCGTCGGCCGCGGATTGACGACCATCGACTCGAGCATCTGCGTCGCGGTGATCACCGGCTTGCGCGCGCGGTTGGCCAGATCGATCAGCCGCTTCTGCACGGGCGGCACGGCCTCGGGCCCCATCTCCACTCCCATGTCGCCACGGGCGACCATCAGGCCGTCGGCGGCGTCGAGGATCGAGACGATGTTGCGCACCGCCTCCGGCCGCTCGATCTTGGCGATGATCTGCACGTCGGACCGCGCCCGCTTCACGTGGCGCCGCAGCGCGTGCACGTCTTCGGCCGCACGCACGAACGACAGGGCCACGAAGTCGACCTCATGGCGCAGCACGCAGCGCAGGTCGCGCAGGTCCTTGCTCGACAGGCAGTCGGCAGAGACGTCGCTGCCCGGCAGGTTGATGCCCTTGAACTGGTAGAGCATGCCGCCGTGCACGACGCGCGCATGGATCAACGGCGCCTCGACGCGCAGCACGCGCAGCTCGAGGTTGCCGTCGTCGAGCAGGATGCGTTCGCCGACCCGCACGTCGCGAGCGAGGAACCGGTAGCCGGTGCCGATGCGGATCGACCCGTCGGCGGCGGCCTCGCCGACGACCCCGGGCGTGACGTCGATCACCAGCTCGGTGCTGCGCTTCAGGTAGATCGGCTCGGCGTTGCGCAGTCTGCCGACGCGGATCTTCGGCCCTTGCAGGTCGGCGAGGATGCCGACGGCGCGACGGTGCTTCTTGGCCACCTGCCGCACCCGGCGGATCGTGCGCCCGATGGCGTCGTGGTCGGCGTGCGCGCAGTTGATGCGGAAGACGTCGACCCCAGCCACCACGAGCTGGGCGATCATCTTCAGGGAGTCCGATGCCGGACCGAGGGTCGCGACGATCTTCGTTCGGTTGTGCCAGGCCATCCGTGTTCCGCGGGCGGCAGGTTGTAGCGGTGGCCCGGCGCGCGTCGAGTCGTTTCCGGGATTGCGCCCCGGCCCCGGCCGCGACGTCAGCTACCGAACGTCGCCTTGTTCTTGTCCCACCATTCCTGCCAGCGCTGCTGGGCGCGCGCGCGCACTTCCTTCGACGGGTTAAACGCGTCGAACGCGAACTTCTGCCCGGTCACTTCGCGCAGCGAGCGCCAGGCCGTGTCGCGCACGTTCTCGTCGCTGTCGCCGAGCCCGCTCAGCAGCACGTCGACCGCCTCGGTGCGACGGAACCCCGCCAGCCCGTCCATGGTCACGCGCCGCACGAAGGGATCCGGGTCGTTGGCGATCGGCAGCAGGTGCGGCAGCACGGCCACGTTCTTGCTGCGCACCAATTCGTCGACGGCCTCGAACCGGATCGCGGCGTCGGACGACTGCAGCTTGCGCACCTGTTCGGCGAGGGCCGTGGGCAGCCCCCCCGGATCGGCGGCGGCGTCCGGCAGCGCCGTCGGCGGAGCGGCGGCGTCGGCTGCGGCTGCGGCCGGCGGCGGCGCCGCGCGCAGATCGGTCAGCACCACGGCCTGCCGCTGCAGCTGCTGGCGCAGGTCGTCGAACAGCGGTCGGTAGTCGATCGTCGCAGCCTGGGCCGCGCGCAGCTCCTGCCGCAGCGCCGCCACGTCCTGCTGCACCCGGTCGAGATCCTGGCGCGTGCGTTCGCTGCCCTGCTGGATCGCGCCATCGAGCGCACCCAGCCGCTCGGCGAACGCGTCGAGATCGGCACGGCGCGCGGTGCCGTCCATCGCCACCCCGACCGCCTGCAGCACCTCGCTGTCGGAGCGCTGGGCCTGGGCGAGCTGATTGTGCTGGACCTGCCAGCCGGTCTCCGCCTTGGCGAGGCGTTGGTCGAGGAAGATCGTGGCCGCGGCCATCGCCGCCAGCAGCACGATCGCGACCACCATCAGCCGCGACTCGCCGTTGTTGGCACGCGGCGCCGCGCCGCCGCCGAGCACGTCCGGCCGCGCCGCACGCAGGCCCACCAGGCAGCAGTTGCCGATGACCTTGTCCTGGGTCTTGACCGCCGTTCCGTTCGCCAGGTCGGCAGCCGGCACCGAGGTGCCACACAGGTCGCAGAACGCCACTTCGAAGTCGTCTTGTTGCATCGGCACCTCACGCCGGCAGCCGCGCCCCGCGCCGGCCCCGTGCGTCCATAGTCGCCGCCGGCCGCGGCGATACCAAGCCCACGCGCGAATCCGGTCGGGGCGATCGGCCCAGGCGCGAGCCCCGGCGCCAGCGGCGGCGGATCAGCCCAGCCGCCGCTTGAGCTGTTCGACGCGGTCGGTGCGCTCCCACGTGAACCCGGGGCGGCCGAAGTGCCCGTAGGCGGCCGTGCGGCGGAACGCGGGCTGCTTCAGCTGGAGGTCGCGCACGATGGCCGCCGGGCGCAGGTCGAAGACCTCGCGGATGGCCGCCGTCAGCGTGTCCTCGGCGACCTTGCCGGTGCCGAACAGGTCGCAGCGGATGCTGACCGGCTGGGCGACACCGATCGCGTAGGCGACCTGCACCTCGCAGCGGTCGGCATAGCCGGCCGCGACGACGTTCTTCGCCACCCAGCGCGCGGCGTAGGCCGCGGACCGGTCCACCTTGCTCGGGTCCTTGCCGGAGAAGGCACCGCCGCCGTGGCGGCCCATGCCGCCGTAGGTGTCGACGATGATCTTGCGCCCGGTCAGACCCGCGTCGGCCTTGGGGCCGCCTTCGACGAAGCGGCCGGTCGGGTTCAGGAACCACTTGGTGCGCGCGTCGACCATCGCCTTCGGCAGCACCTCGAGCGCGACGCTCTTGAGCGCCTGCTGCAGTTCCGCGGTCGGCACCTCGGGCCGGTGCTGGTGCGAGATCACCACCGTGTCGATGCGCACCGGCTTGTTGTCGGCGTCGTATTCGACCGTCAGCTGGCTCTTCGCGTCCGGCCGCAGGAACTTGAACCGGCCGCTCTTGCGGGCGACGGCCAGCGCTTCGAGGATGCGGTGGCTGAAGTGGATCGGGAACGGCATCAGCGCGTCCGTCTCCCGACAGGCGTAGCCGAACATCATGCCCTGGTCGCCGGCGCCCTGTTCCTTGCTCTGCGAGGTGGTCGCATCGACACCGAGCGCGATGTCCGCGGACTGGCGCTGGATCGAGGTCAGCACCGCGCACGAATTGTGGTCGAAGCCGATCTCCGGGTCGTCGTAGCCGATGTCCTTGATGACCCCGCGGATCACCTCCTGGAAGTCGACCTGGGCCTTGGTCGTGATCTCGCCGGACACGATCGCGAAGCCGCGCGACACCATGGTCTCGCAGGCGACGCGCGACTCGGGGTCCTGGGTCAGGATGGCATCGAGCACGGCATCCGAGATCTGGTCACAGACCTTGTCGGGATGGCCTTCGCTGACGGACTCACTGGTGAACAGGCGCAGTTCCTTGCTCATGGCTGCCGGCTTCGCTACCTTCGTACGTGTTACGCGCCAGCGAAATGCCGGCGCCGTCCGGCGGCGAGAACGGGTCGCCGCACGAGGGGCGGGGAGCTTAGCGGGACCGGCGCAGAAAACACCGCCAAAGTACGTGCAGAAGCAGGCCTGCCCGGTCTCTGGCGACAGCAGCGCGATCCTCGCTAGCCACCGCGGCCGCGCCCCTCCCGGCGCGAAATCGTGCAACCGACCACGGCGGCGAGACTAGCAGGACCGAGTCGCCGCTCACCACCACCACCACCCGCGGCACGACCGCTACCGCTGATGCGCGTAGGCACCACCACCCTGAACCGGACCTCGGTTGCGCTGACGATCCTCGCGCTCTGCATGCTGGCGCTGCTGGCCCTGCTGAGCTGAGGGACACCCCCGGGTGCCGACGACGTCACCGCCGCACGCGGACGTCGCGCCGGATCCGGACCAGCAAACGCTCGCATCTGCGCGCGCCCGACTCGACGATGCCGGCGTGCCCTATTCGTCGCTCGAACCCGACCGGTTGATCGCGACCATCGCGCGGCTGCGCGACCGCATCCACGAGCGCTTCCCGACCGCGAGCCTCGGCGCGGTCGCCGGCGCGCTGCTCGACATCGCCCAGGCACACGCCCAGCGCAGCGCCACGATCCGGCGGCCGAACTGGTGGCTGCGCGGCATTTCGCTGGCGCTGCTGCTCGCCGGCGGCGCCACGCTGGTGCTGCTGGTCGCGTCGATCCGCCTGCGCACGCAGGCCGAGTGGCCGCTGTCGGAGGCGATCCAGACCCTCGAGGCGGGCCTGTCGGTGCTGTTCTTCCTCGGCGCCGGCGCGGTGTTCCTGTTCAGCATGGAATTGCGCATCAAGCGGCGCCGCTGCCTCGAAGCCGTGCACGAACTGCGCTCGATGGCGCACATCGTCGACATGCATCAGCTGACCAAGGACCCCGAACGCCTGTTGCGACGCGGCCCCGACACGGCTTCGTCGCCGGCGCGCACGCTGACGCGCTTCGAACTGGTGCGCTACCTCGACTACTGCAGCGAGATGCTGTCGCTGATGGGCAAGGTCGCCGCGCTCTACGTGCAGGGCTTCCCCGACTCGCAGGCGGTGTCGGCGGTCGACGACATCGAAGACCTGACGACCGGCCTCAGCCGCAAGATCTGGCAGAAGATCATGATCCTCGAGAGCGCGAACGACGGCCCCGAGCCCGCGTCGCCGCCGCCGGCACCGCCGCCCGCCGCCGAGCCGAACCCCGCATGACGTCGCTCTGGCTCAGGGAGTCGGCACCGTTCGCCCCCGCGGCCACGCTGCCCGCGCGCAGCGACGTCGTCGTCGTCGGGGGTGGCATCGCCGGCGTCTCGGTGGCGCTGCACCTGGCCCGGCGCGGCATCGGCGTGACGCTGCTCGAACGATCGGTGCTCGCCGCCGGCGCCAGCGGCCGCAACGACGGCCAGCTGCTGCTCGGCCTCGGCGAACACTACCACCGCATCCACGGCCAGTTCGGCGCCGCGCGCGCGCGCGTGCTGTGGCAGTTCCTCGCCGACAACCACGCGGCGCTGCGCGCGGCGCTGGCGGCCGAACGGGTCGACTGCGAACTCGAGCAGCGCGGCGGCCTGCGCCTGGCCGAGACCACGCACGAATGGCGGGAACTGCAGACGGCGGCGCAGCTGCTCGCCGCGGAAGGCCGACCGCACGAACTGGTGGCCGAGGCCGACCTGCCGCGCTGGCTGCCCGGAGCCCGCGGCTTCCACGGCGCGCTGTTCCTGCCCGGCGAAGCGATCGTGCAGCCGGTCGCGATGGTGCGCGGCCTCGCCGCCGCGGCGGCGCGCGCCGGCGCCCGGATCGTCGAGCAGGCGCCGGTCCAGCGCATCGACGGCGATGCCGGCGCGTTCGCCGTGCAGCTCGCCGACGGCCGCCTGACCACGGGCACGATGGTCGTGCACTGCACCTCGGTGCTGGCCCGCGACCTCGACCCGAGCGGCGGCCTGCAGCGCATGGTGTTCCCGTTCCGCGGCCAGGTGATCGCCACCGACCCGCTGCCCGACGCCATCGCCGCGCAGTTCCCGCCGTACGCGATGTCGAGCAACTTCTGCTACGAGTACTTCCGCCGCCATGGGCGGCGCTTCGTGCTCGGCGGCATGCGCTGGTCGGTGCCGGGCGAGGAACTCGGCCTGATCGACGACTCGCTGCACAACCCCGAGATCACCGCGAACCTGCGCGAGTACGCCCGCGAGCACTTCCCGGCACTGGACGGCATCGCGTTCCCGCACGTCTGGACCGGCATCATGGCCGGCACGCCCGATGGCCTGCCGCTGGTCGGCGCCCTGCCGGGAGCGCCGGGTGCGTTCGTGCTCGGTGCGTTCAACGGCTACGGCCTCAGCTTCGCGTTCCTCGCCGGCCGTTGCCTCGCCGAGATGATCGTCGACGGCAAGAGCGACCACCCGGCGGCCGCGATGTTCGCACCGCGCCGCTTCGACGCCTGACGTCGCGCTTGCCTGCGGCAGTTGCGTCCGACAATCTTCGCCGCGCGGCGGCCACGCTGCCGCGCCAACGCATGGACCACGCCCTGACCCTCGACGGCGTCACCAAGCGGTTCGGTTCGTTCACGGCGGTGTCCGACCTCTCGCTCCAGGTCCCCAAGGGCTGCATCTACGGGTTCCTCGGCCAGAACGGCGCCGGCAAGACGACGACGATCCGCATGGTGATGAGCATCTTCCACCCCGACCAAGGCCGCATCTCGGTGCTCGGCCACCCCGACGCCAGCGAGGTCAAGGACCGCCTCGGCTACCTGCCGGAGGAGAAGGGGCTCTACAAGAAGATGAAGACGGCGGAGATCGTCGCCTACTTCGGCAAGCTCAAGGGCATGGACCGCAGCACCGCGAACCACAAGGCGCGCGAGCTGCTGACGCGCTTCGGCCTCGGCGACTGGCTCGACAAGAAGTGCGAGGCGATGAGCAAGGGCATGGGCCAGAAGGTGCAGGTGCTCGGCACCATCATCCACGACCCGGAGCTGGTGATCCTCGACGAGCCGTTCTCCGGCCTCGATCCCGTCAACCGCGACACCATGCGCGACATCATCCTCGACATGAAGCGCCAGGGCCGCACCGTGATCTTCAGCACGCACGGCATGGAACAGGCCGAACAGCTCTGCGACTACGTGATGATGATCCACAAGAGCCGGCTCGAGTTCGCCGGCACGCTGACCGAGATCAAGCAGGGCCGCGACCTCGGCATCCAGCTCGACTACGACGGCGACGGCCGCGCATTGAAGGACCTGCCCGGCGCCGCGCGCGTCAACGACAACGGCAAGCACGCCGAGATCTTCCTGCGCCCCGATGCCGACCCGCAGCAGGCGCTGCGGTGGCTGCTCGAGCAGGTGACCGTGAAGCGCTTCGACTACCGCGAGCCGTCGCTGCACGAAGTGTTCATCCGCACCGTCGCAGAGGCCGACCAGCGCCTGCTCGCCGCCGCCGGAGGACGCTGACCATGGCCAACAAGACCCTGCTGGTCGCCCAGCGCGAGTACCTCGACAACGTCCGCACGAAGACGTTCTGGCTCGGCATCCTGGCCTTCCCGGCGATCTTCGTCGTCGCGCTCGGCATCGGCTGGGTGATGCAGAAGACGAAGCAGACCCAGTCCTACACGGTCGCCGACTTCACCGAGTCGAAGATCGGTGGCGAGATCGAGCGGGCGGCGCGAGCCAGCACGCTGGCGGACTTCCTGCGCGCGGAACTCGACAAGATCCCCAAGGACAGCGAGTACTACCGCGACCCGCAGGTCGTCGCCGTCCGCGAGCACCCCGAACTGCTGGAGCAGGGCCTGCAGGCCATGCCTGAGGCCATGCGCGCGCAGCTGCAGGCGCGGCTGCAGGACGCCAAGGCGAAGTACCGATACCGCAGCCCCGACGAACTCGGCGTCGCCGGGCTCGAACGCGAGCAGATGATGGCGGCGCTGAACCAGCGCGTGCGCGACGGCGAGTTGTTCGCCTACTTCGTCTTCGACAAGGACCCCGTCGCGTCGCTGGACGGCCTGGCCTACGTCAGCGAGAACCAGACCGACAACGAACTGGGGAACTGGTACAGCCGGGTGGCGACGCGCATCATCCAGCAGCAGCGCATCCAGCAGGCGAACATCCCCGCCGCGACGGCGCGTCACATCCGCGAAGAGGTCGACTTCCGGCCGACGAAGCCGGGCGCCGGCGCCGAGATCGAGACGGTGACCAAGGAGGAGAAGGCGAACAAGTTCGCGCCGGTCGCGTTCGTCTACCTGCTCTGGATCGCGGTGTTCACGGCGGCGCAGATGCTGCTGACCAACACCGTCGAGGAGAAGAGCAACCGCATCATCGAGGTGCTACTGTCGTCGGTCTCGCCGGGCGAGCTGATGTCCGGCAAGATCTGGGGCATCGGCCTCACCGGCCTGACGATCGTCGGTTCCTGGGTCGTGTTCGGCGTGATCGGGGTCTGGCTCGCACCGAAGCTCGTGCCGAGCTTCGCCGAACTCAACCTGCTCGCGATCGTCGGCGACCCGCTCTACATCGCCTCGTTCCTCGGCTATTTCCTCACCGGCTACCTGCTGTTCGCCGCCATGCTGGTCGCCATCGGCTCGGTCTGCAACAGCCTGAAGGAGGCCCAGAACCTGCTGCAGCCCGTGTTCCTGCTGCTGATGCTGCCGCTGTTCGCGATGATCCCGATCGTGCAGGAGCCGAACGGGCTGATGGCGCGGGTGTTCACCTACATCCCGATCTACACGCCGTTCGCGATGATGAACCGCGCCAGCGGGCCGCCGCCCGCCGTCGAATACGTCGTCACCACGGCCCTGATCCTCGTCAGCCTGTTCGTCGCCTTCAAGGCGGCCGGCAGGATCTTCCGCGTCGGCGTGCTGATGACCGGCAACCCGCCGAAGCTGAAGGAGATCCTGTCGTGGCTGCGCGAGAAGTGAGCCGTCCGTGACCGCCGCCGAGCACGTGCTGATCGTCGGCGGCGGCCAGGGCATCGGCAGAGCCCTCGCCGCCGAGTACGCCGGCCGCTGCACGGTGTGGACGCGCCGCACCGGCACCGACGCCACCGACCCCGCGGCGGTGCAGCGCGCGTTCGCGGCATTCGTGCAGCAGCACGGCGCCCCCTACGCGCTGGTGCACTGCGTCGGCGACTTCGCCGAACGGCCGCTGCTCGGCACCGATCCGGCGACCTACCGCCACCTGTTCGCCAGCAACGTCGACACGGTGTTCCACACGCTGCAGGCGGTCGTGCCGGCGATGGTCGCCGCCGACCGCCCCGGCCGCGTGATCCTGTTCGCCGCCGCCGGCGTCGATCGCGCCCGTGGCATGCGCCGGGCGCCGGTGTATTTCGCGGCCAAGGCCGCGGTCGTGCAGCTGGCGCGCTCGCTCGCGCTCGAGGTCGCCGCCGCCGGCATCACCGTGAACGTGATCGCGCCGGGCCTGATCGAGCATCCGCACAGCCACCGGGACAGCCAGCGGCGCCTGCTGCCGCGGGTGCCGGCCGGGCGACTCGGCGGCCCCGCCGACGTGCTCGGCACGGTCCGCCACCTGCTGTCGCCGGACGCCGCCTACCTGACCGGCCAGGTGCTGACGATCGACGGCGGCCTGCAGTTGTGAGGCCCGTCTCTCGCCGCATCCGGATAATCTGGTTGTGCCGAGCGGGTTCGCCCCAGTAAACCCTCGGCCTTTCCATCCATCCCCCTTCCAAGGGATTCCGACGATCGAACCTACGATCCTCTCCCCGACCGGCGCCGACCTCGGCCGACTCGACTCCGACGCCGTGCGCGCCACGCAGCGCCTCATCTCGCGGGGTTTCGAAGCGTACCTGGTCGGCGGCTGCGTGCGCGACCTGCTGCTCGGGCGTCCGGCCAAGGACTACGACATCGCCACCGGTGCGCGTCCGCAGCAGGTCAAGCGCGTGTTCCCGCGCAACTGCCGCATCATCGGCCGCCGCTTCAAGCTCGCGCACCTGCACTTCCACGACAACACGAAGATCCTCGAGTGCTCGACGTTCCGCACCACGCCGCAGCCCGGCAACGGGCCGCAGGGCGAGAACGGTGACGACGACCTGCTGATCACGCGCGACAACGAATTCGGCACCGCCGAGGAAGACGCGATGCGCCGCGACTTCACGGTCAACGCGCTGTTCCTCGATCCCACCAGCGACCGCATCCTCGACTGGACCAACGGCCTCGACGACCTGCACGCCCGCGTGATCCGCACCATCGGCGATCCGCGCGTGCGCTTCCGCGAGGACCCGGTGCGCATCCTGCGCGCGGCCAAGTTCGCGGGTCGGCTCGGCTTCTCGATCGAGCCCGAGACGTTCGCCGCGATGGCCGAGACGTCGTGCGACCTGGTGCGCGCCGCACCGCCCCGCCTGCTCGAAGAGGTGCTGCGCCTGCTGCGCGGCGGCCACGCGCTGGATTCGTTCCAGCTGCTGCGCGACGTCGGCGCGCTGCGCTCGATCGTGCCGGTGCTCGCGGACTTCCTGCAGGGCGCCCGCCACGAACAGCGCGTCGAGTTCTGGCGCCTGCTCGAAGCGCTCGACCATCGCGTGCAAGGTGGCCACGTGCCGTCGAACGCGGTGCTGCTCGGCGTGCTGCTGGTCTGCCCGGTGCTCGCGCGCGTCGAACAGAGCCCCGGCCGCAGCCCGTCGTCGGTCGCCGAGGAACTGCTCGGCCCGCTGAGCCTGGCGCTGCGACTGCCGCGCCGCGACGCCGGCTGCCTGAAGCGCATCTGTGGCGTGCAGCACCGGTTCCTGCAGCCCGGCAAGCGATTCCGCGTCGCCGGGTTCGTCCAGGGCCCCTACTTCGACGAAGCGCTGGAACTGTTCGAACTGCGCACGCAGGCGCTCGGCCAGAGCAGCGTCCCCGTCGACGAATGGCAACAGCTCGCCGATCGCGGCAGCCGCCACGCCGCCGCCTACGACGACGAGTCCGGCGCGCACGAACCCGACGACGACCTGCCGCCGGATGCCGACGCCGGCCTGGCGGACGACGAGGCTGGCGTCGAGCGCGTGCTGCCACGCGCCGCGATCCCCCGCCCGCCGCGCGACGACGCGGAACCGCCTCGCGGCGAGGACGACGCGACGGCCGACGACGCGGTGGCCGACGACGCGACGACCGCGGGCGAACCGGGAGATCGGCCCGCCAGGCGGCGCCGACGCCGACGGCGGCGCGGCCGCGGCCGCGGCGAACGCGACGCCCCGGCCGACGCGCCGCGCGGCGATCTCGACGACGCACTCGACGACGGCGATCGCGCGCCGGCCGACGCGCCGATGCCGGCCCAGGCGAGGCTGCCCTTCGGCGACGCCGACGAAGGCGACGACGGTAGGCAGCCGCGCGAGGAGTACCTCGACGACGGCCGCTACCCGAGCCCCGTCGACGAGCCCATCGACGAGCCCGCCGGCGAGCACGACCCGGGCGTCGCGGCCCAGAGCGAACCGCGCGGGCGCCGGCGCCGGCGGCGCGGACGGCGCGGACGCGGTCCGCGCGACGAGGCGCGCTTTCCGCCCAGCGATGCGCCCGCCCCCCACGGCGAGGCGCTCGACGCCGAGGCCCACCACGATCGGCTGACCGACGAGGACGTCGTCATCGATCCGGAAGTGCTCGCGTCCGAGCCCGGCGACGCCGACGCCGCTCTGGACAGCGAGGCGGCGCCCGAGACTGGCGCCGCCCCTGGCGATGCCGGTCGCGAGGGCGGCCGCCGACGCCGCCGACGCGGCCGGCGCGGTCGCAACCGCGACGGCCAGGGCGGCGGCGAACCGCACCAGCAACCACAGCAGCAGGCGCAGGCGCCGCGCCAGCAACCCCAGCCGCCGCGCCCCCCGCGCGAGCACCGCGGCCGCAACGGCCGGCGCGACTCGCGCGAGCACCGCCGTCGCGGTGCGCCGAACCCGCGCGACGTGGACGTGGTGCCGCGCTACCGCGACCGCCGCGGCAAAGTCGACGTGATCGAACCGGCGCCGCTCGACCTGTCCGCGTTCGACGTCGAACTGGATCCCAAGCGCGTGCCGACCTTCGGCAGCATCGTCGAAGGCCAGGGCCGACCCAAGCGCCGCGGCCCGCGCGTGCCACAGGACGGGGTCGACGACTACAAGCCGCCGCCGCCGCCCGGCAGCGATGCGGGCCCGAGCGCGCCGCCGCCGCCGCCGCCGAGCGACGACCCCGACACCTTCGGCGACTGGTGAGCCCCGTCCGGTGAGCAGTCCCGCCAGCAGCCCGAAGGTCACCACCGCCACGCTGCGCGCGCAGAAGGCCCGGCGCGAGCGCATCACGGCGCTGACCGCCTACGACCACCTGTTCGCCGGCCTGCTCGACCGCGCCGGCGTCGACGTGCTGCTGGTCGGCGACTCCGTCGCGACGGTGCTGCAGGGCCGCGACACGACGGTGCCCGTGACGATGGACCAGATGGTCTATCACTGCGAACTGGTCGGCCGCGCGGCCCAGCGCGCGCTCGTCGTCGGTGACATGCCGTTCCTGAGCTACCAGGTCTGCCCCGAGGACGCGCTGCGCAACGCCGGCCGCCTGCTGAAGGAAGGCCTGGCCGAGGCGGTCAAGCTCGAAGGTGGCGCGGCGTTCGCGCCGACCGTGCAGCGGCTGGTCGACGCCGGCATCCCGGTGATGGGCCACCTCGGCCTGACGCCGCAGAGCATCCACCAGTTCGGCAGCTACCGCGCGCGTGGCCAGGACGCCGACGAGCACCGGCGCATCGTCGACGACGCCCGGGCACTCGAGCAGGCGGGCGCATTCGCGCTGGTGCTCGAGAAAGTGCCCGCCGAACTCGGCAAGGAGACCGCGGCGGCCGTGCAGATCCCGGTGATCGGCATCGGTGCCGGGCCACACGTCGATGGCCAGATCCTGGTGACCCACGACCTGCTCGGCCTGTTCACGCGCTTCAAGCCCCGCTTCGCGCGGCGCTACCTCGAACTCGCCGACACGATCGGCAAGGCCGTCGCGGACTACTGCGACGACGTGCGCAGCGGCTCGTTCCCGGACAGCAGCGAGAGCTACTAGGGAACGCGCGGGGTCGCGGCTACGCCCGCCCATGCTGGAGCTGCCGGCGCTGCGCGCCGCAGCTCAGCGGCGAGAGGCCGGGTCGCACCGGGTTCCATGCCGCGGGGTCCGTGTCCGCACGGTGGAACCCGACGGCCGGACGCCGGTCGCGTCGCGAACCGGCGACGGGCGCCCCAGACCGGCGGCTAGAACAGCTGGTAGTGGATCTCGAGGCCGTTGCTGGTGCGGGCGCCGTACGGCGTGCCGACCAGGTTGTTCGAACCACCGGCCGGCGTGCCCGCGGGCAGCAGCGACAAGGCCTGCACGAAGAACTCCAGGCCGGGCGTCAGCGGCTGCGGCATCGCGATCGAGAAGCTGCGCGTGCCGCCGGCGCCACCGACGATCGGCCCGCTGATGTCGACGAACGCGTCGGCGCTGAGGACATGGAGCGGACAGCCCGGCATGCCGATGTCCGTCGGGAACGTGCCGAGATCGACGCCACCCGGAATCGCGCCGGCGACGCTCCAGACCAGCGTGCAGGCGCCGATGCCGGGCAGCCCGGTCGGATCGAACTCCGGCACGTTGCCGACCGTGTAGGTGCACAGCGCCGCCGGGCCCGTGCCACCACCGCTGATGATCGGCGCCGGCGACGCGGACAGGACCAGCGGCAGGAGGTCGGGCGTCGTCGTCAGCGGCAGCGCGGTCGCCAGCGTGATCGAGCCCGGATCGAACGACGCGCCGCCCGGCGAGAAGCCGATCAGGTGCGACTCGGGGAACGTCGGGCTCTGACCGGTGCCGATCGCGGTCAGGTTCTGCCACACGTAGGTGACGGAGCCGGTCGTCAGGTTGAACTGGAACTGGAACGTGCTCGGGTTCGCCGTCTCCGGCACCGCGTAGCTCTCGACCGCGTCCCAGGTCACGTAGAGGATCGTGTCGGGCCCGACCACCGCCTGCTCACGCTTGACGCGGCCGATGCCCGAGGTCGGGTCGTAGTCGTGCCACGACCAGAACGCGGTCGCCGGCGCGTTGCGGAACTGCGCGCTCGGCGTGTAGTCGGTGAGCGAGGGTGGGTTCCACGGGCCATCGTCGTTGCCGCTGGCCGTCGACACGAAGCCGTTCGCGTGCACGAACAACTGCGTCGCGGCGCCACCGCCGACCGGGAACGGGATCGTCGGCGTGATCACGGTCTGGTCGTCGTCCCCGAGCGGCAGCGCGACCGCCGCGATGGTCGGCGCGACGTAGCTGCCGCCGCCCCACGTCACGCTGTAGCCGTTCGCAGTCGGCTGCAGACGCATCGACTGGCCGTTCAGCGCCGCGGCCGCGGCCGCCGCGGTCGGGAAGGACTGGTAGAACGACTCGCGGGCGATCGCATAGCAGCCGGCGCCGTAGGCCTGGTGCGAAGCCGCCTCGCACACGGTGGCGACCTGGTAGCCGGCGCCACTCGGCGTGAACGCGATCGTCGTGCCGCCGAGATCGAATGGCACCAGCGCCGGGTCGAACTGCTGCCAGGTGATGCCGGTCGCCGTCAGCGGCGCCGCCGACAGGTCGCTGGCCGCCGGCAGCGCGGTCGCGTTGCCGATCGACACGCCGACCAGCGCCGGCAGCGACTCGCAGGTGAGGCCCGCCGCGTAGGAGAAACGGATCTCGCCGCTGCTGAACAGTTCGGCGCGCACGTTCTTGGTCGCGGCGCCGAGGAACTCCTTGGCCTGCACCCAGGTCACGGCACAGCGGCCTGGGACGGTGGTGTCGATGGCGACGAAGCCAGCCGGGCCCGTCGTCACCAGGTCCGCCAGGAACGGAGCGATGCGCGGCGACGCGCCGGCGGCCCCGGACAGGATCGAGGGCGTGTCGCCCCACTGGAACAGGTTGGCGTCGACCGCCGCCCCGCCGGTGGTCAGGTAGAGCACGCCGTTGGTGTTGACGACGCAGTGCGTGAACGGGCCACCGGCGCCCGCCATCGGGAACGAGATCCCCATCGCGACGGGGCCGAACAGCGTCTCGTCGCCGGAGCCGAGCGTGCTGCCGGGACTGGCGACGCTCAGGCACTGGGCGGCCGCGGCGGCGACGAACAGGAGGAAGCTGGTGACGAAGGCGAGACTGCGTTGCATGGTGCGGATCGGGCGGCGGGACAGGTGTGGCGGCCCAGGAGTCTACCCGCGCGCACGCGCCGGTGTGGTGGTCAGATGCGGGCCGCGCAGCGGAAAGCGCAGATGTCCGGCGAGCCGCATTCCGCGGCGCCGCGTGCTTGCACCACCGATGACCGACCGGCATCGTGCCGCCCATGCAGGCGTGGCGCATCGATGTCGTCGTGAGGTCCGATCAGCAGGATCCCATGGGCGCTTCGGCGCTGCGCGCGCTGCGGGCGGCGGCACTCGACGGCGTCGAGGACGTGCGCAGCCGGCGCGGCTACCTGCTCGCGGCCGAGCTGACCGAAGCGCAGGTGCGCGCGTTCGCCGCCGCGGTGCTGTGCGATCCGGTCGTCGACGAGTTCGTGCTGCATGCGCCCGGGGCGACGCCGCCGCCGCCGGCCGGCCGGCATGCGGTCGCCGTGGTGCCACGCCCCGGTGTCACCGACCCGGTGGCACACTCGGTGCAGAAGTCGCTGGCCGACCTGCGGCTGCCGGTCGTGGCCACCGGCACCTACCGCGTCTACGACGTGCGCGGCCGCGTCGATCCGGCGCGCCTGCTGCAGGTGGCCAGGAAGGCGCTGGCCAACGCCGTGGTGCAGGAGGTCCTGCTCGACGCGCTGCCCGCCGGCCTGCCCGGTGAGCCGCCGCTGCCGGATCTGCGCGCTCTGCCGGTGCCGCTGGCACAACTCGACCGTGCCGGCCTCGAACGGCTGTCACAGGACGGCGGGCTCGCGCTCGACGGCGCCGAGATGCTGGCGATCCAGCGGCACTTCGCCGGCCTCGGCCGCGCGCCGTTGCGCATGGAGCTGGAGACGCTGGCGCAGACCTGGAGCGAACACTGCAAGCACAAGACCCTGACCGGCAACGTGCGTTTCGAGGGCCGTACGATCGAGAACCTGCTGAAGAGCACGATCGCCCGGGTCACGCACACGCTGGCCCGCGACTTCTGCGTCAGCGTGTTCGTCGACAACGCCGGCATCATCCGCTTCGACGACGAGGACTCGGTCTGCATCAAGGTCGAGACCCACAACCGCCCCTCGGCGATCGAGCCGTTCGGCGGCGCCGGCACCGGCGTCGGCGGCGTGATCCGCGACGTGCTCGGCACCGGTCTCGGCGCGCGGCCGATCGCCAGCACCGACGTGTTCTGCTTCGCCCCGCCCGACCTGCCCGCCGACCGGGTGCCACCGGGCTGCCTGCCGCCGCTGTCGGTGCTCAAGGGCGTGGTCGCCGGCGTGCGCGACTACGGCAACCCGATGGGCATCCCGACCGTCAACGGCGGCGTGCACTTCGACGACGACTTCGTCGGCAACCCGCTGGTCTACGTCGGCAACATCGGCCTGTTGCCGACCGCGCGTGCGCACAAGCAGGCGCACCCCGGCGACGTGATCGTCGCGCTCGGCGGTCGCACCGGCCGCGACGGCATCCACGGCGCGACGTTCAGCTCGCTCGCGCTGCACACCGACAGCGAGATGGTCAGTTCGGGCGCGGTGCAGATCGGCGACCCGATCACCGAACGCCGGGCGATGGACGCGGTGCTGCGCTGCGCCGACGAGGACCTGGTCTCGTCGATCACCGACTGCGGCGCCGGCGGCTTCAGCTCGGCGATCGGCGAGATGGCCGAGGGCCTCGGCGCCGCCGTCGAGCTGCAGCACGCGCCGCTGAAGTACCAGGGACTGGCGCCGTGGGAGGTCTGGATCAGCGAGGCCCAGGAACGCATGGTGCTGGCGGTGCCGCCGGCGAAGCTCGACCGGCTGCTGCAGGTCTGCCGCGAGGAGGCCTGCGAGGCGACCGTGCTCGGCCACTTCACCGACAGCCAGCGACTGGTGGTGACGTTCGCCGGCACGGTGCACGCCGACCTCGATCTGCACTTCCTGCACCAGGGCCTGCCGGTGCGCACCCAGGACGCGAGCTATGCGCCGCCCCCGCGCAGCGAGCCGAAGCTGCCGCCCGAGACCGACTGCGGCAAGGCGCTGCTGGCCGTGCTCTCCGACTACGCGGTGTGCAGCAAGGAGTGGATCGTGCGCCAGTACGACCACGAGGTGCAGGCCGGCTCGGCCGGCAAGCCGCTGTGCGGCGTGCGCGCCGACGGCCCTGCCGACGCCGCGGTGCTGGCGCCCAAGCTGGGTTCGCTGCGCGGCGTCGTGCTCAGCAACGGCCTCAACCCGCGCTACAGCAAGGTCGATCCGGCGGCGATGGCCGAGTGCTCGCTCGACGAGGCGATGCGCAACCTCGTCGCCGCCGGCGGCGATCCGGACTACACGGCGATCCTCGACAACTACTGCTGGGGCAACACGCGCGACCCGCAGGCGCTCGGCGAGCTGGTGCGCGCGACCGAGGCGCTGTGCGCGCTGGCGATGACCTACCGGACGCCGTTCGTGTCCGGCAAGGACTCGCTGCACAACGAGTTCCGGGCCGCCGACCGCACGATCCGCATTCCCGGCTGCATCCTGGTGACCGCGATGTCGGTGATCGGCGACGTGCGCGCGACCCTGACCAGCGACGGCAAGCGCGCCGGTTCGCTGCTGGTGCTGGTCGGCGTCACCAAGGACGAACTCGGCGGCAGCGTCTACTACAAGACCAAGGGCGAACTCGGCCAGAACGTGCCGCGCGTCGACCACCAGCTCGGCCGCGACGTGCTGATCGGCTGCCACCGCGCGATCGCGGCGCGCTGCGTGCTGTCGGCGCACGACCTCAGCGAAGGCGGGCTCGGCGTCGCGGTCGCGGAGATGGCGCTCGGCGGCCGGCTCGGCGCGCGCGTCGATCTGGCGCTGGTCCCGACCGGCCCGGGCGTGCATCGTCCCGAGCAGATCCTGTTCAGCGAGTCGCAGAGCCGGCTGCTGCTCGAAGTCGCCCCCGACCGCCTCGCCGACCTGCGCGCGAACCTGCACCAGGTGCCGTTCGCGGTCATCGGCGAGCTGACCCGAGCGCCCGAGCTGGTGTTCCACCACGACGGCAAGGGGCTCGCCAAGGTGCCGCTCGACGCCGTCGAACGCGCATGGAAACGGCCGCTCGACCTCGACGGCACCCTCGTGGAGGCGGCCCGATGAGCGCGCCCAAGTGCCTGATCCTGCGCGCGCCCGGCATCAACTGCGAACGCGAGACGCTGCACGCGTTCGCGCGTGCCGGCGGCGCACCTTCGTTCGTGCACAGCCAGCAGCTGCTGGCGCAGCCCGAACGGCTCGACGCGTATGCGATCCTCGCCGTACCGGGCGGCTTCTCGTACGGCGACGACATCAGCTCGGGCCGCGTGCTGGCGCAGGAGATCAAGGCCGCGCTCGGCGAACGCATCCTGAAGTTCACCCAGCGCGGCGGGCTCGTGCTCGGCATCTGCAACGGCTTCCAGGTGCTGGTCCGGCTCGGCCTGCTGCCGTGCACCCAGGGCAGGCTCGAGGAGGAAGTGACGCTGACGCACAACCTCAGCAACCACTACGAGTGTCGCTGGGTCACGCTGCAGACGACGAAGTCGCGCTGCCTGTTCCTGCCGGCCGGCTTGACGTTGCGCTGGCCGGCGGCGCACGGCGAAGGCCGCCTGGTCGCACGCGATCCGGCGCTGCAGCGGCTGCTGCTCGACGAGGGCTACGCCGCGGCGCTCTACGTCGACGCACAGGGTCAGCCGACCGAACGCTACCCGCAGAACCCGAACGGCACGCCGCTCGCCATGGCGGGCCTGACCGATCGCAGCGGCCGCGTGCTCGGTGTGATGCCGCACCCCGATCGCAGCTACCTGCCGACGCACATGCCCGACTGGCGCCGCACCCAGATCGAGCGCGGCCAGCTGCCGCTCGACGGCGACGGCATGGTGGTGTTCCGCGAGATGGTGCGGCTCGCCCGGGCGGAAGGCTGAGCGGCGAAGCCGCCACTCGGCGTTGGGCCGTCGCCGGCGCGACCGCTATTCTGCGGCGCCATGCGCATGCTCGGTCTGCTGCTGTTCTCGTTCGGCGTCGCCACCCTCGTCGTGCACTTCATGGCGATGCAGGTCGAGCAACTGGCCTGGATCGGCACGTGGGGCGAGCCCGCCGCCTGGGGCATCCGCGGCGGCGCCACCGTGCTGGGCCTGATCCTGCTGCTCTCCGGCGGCACCAAGAAGGACGGCAAGAAGAAGTGATGGTCGCGCACCGGTCTGGCGGGGCGGATCGTGCGCGGCGTCGCGCCGCGATCGGGCACCTGTCGACCGGCCGGGAAGCACTCGGACTGGCCTGCCGATGACGTCCCCCGCCCAGCCGCCGCACCGGCACGAGTGGGGCAAGACCTCGCGCGACCCCGGCGAACGGCACTTCCTCGCCGGTCCCCGCAGCCGTGTCGGCGAGTTCCTGCGCGCGGTCCGGATCTTCGGCGAGTTCATCAAGGGCTTCCGCGCGCTGCACTTCCTGCCGCCGTGCGTGACGGTGTTCGGCTCGGCTCGCTTCGGTGAGGACCACCCCCACTACCAGCTGGCGCGCAAGCTGGGCGCCGGGCTGGCGCAGGCGGGGCTGACGGTGATGACCGGCGGTGGCCCCGGCATCATGGAGGCGGCCAACCGCGGCGCGCGCGAGACGGGCGGGCTCAGCGTCGGCTGCAACATCACGCTGCCACACGAGCAGCAGCCGAACCCGTATCTCGATCGCTTCCTCGAGTTCCGCTACTTCTTCGTCCGCAAGGTGATGCTGGTGAAATACAGCTACGCCTTCGTGGTGCTGCCCGGCGGCTTCGGCACCATGGACGAACTGTTCGAGGCGGCGACGCTGATCCAGACCCGGAAGATCGAGGACTTCCCGCTGGTGCTGATGGGCGTCGAGTTCTGGCAGCCGCTGCTCGCGTTCCTGCGCGACACGATGGTGACGCACGGCACCATCGCCGCCGCCGACCTCGACCGCATCCTGCTCACCGACGACGTCGCCGAGGCCGTCGCCCACGTGCAGGCCGGTGCGGCGCGGCATCTGACCCCGCCGAAGAAGCCGAGCGTGCTGCTCGGCGAACGGTCGGCCGTGGCCAGGGCGCGCTGACGCACGCGGCCATCACGTGCGGAAGTCGCTGCTGCGGATGCCGTACTTCTGCATCAGCTTCTGGAACGCGCTGCGGGCCATGCCGGCCTCCTCGCTGCAGTGCGTGACGTTGCCCTGGTGCTTCTTCAGCAGCCCTTCGAGGTAGCTCTGTTCCATCGCCGCGATGCGGCGCGCCTTCATCTCCTGGAAGGTGCCGGAGGCGGCGCCGCTGTCGACGTCGCTGGCCGCGGCCTGCCCGCCGTCACGCAGTTCGGGCGGCAGGTCCTCGAGCCGCAGCTCGGGCGCATGGCCGAGCGCACAGGCGCGCTCGATCGCGTTGCGCAGCTGCCGCACGTTGCCGGGCCAGTGGCAGGCGCGCAGCACCTCCATCGCCGCCGGCGCCACGCGATCGATGCCGTGCGGGCCGCCGAAGCGCTGCAGGAAGTGTTCGAGCAGCGCATCGACGCAGCCGGGACGGCCGCGCAGCGGCGGCACGTCGATGCGCACCACGTCGAGCCGGTAGAACAGGTCGGCGCGGAAGCGGCCCTCGTCGACCTCGCGCTGCAGGTTGCGGTTGGTCGCGGCGACGATGCGCACGTCGACCGCGAGCTGTTCGCTGCCGCCGACCGGCCGCACCGACCGTTCCTGGATCGCGCGCAGCAGCTTGGGCTGGAACGTCAGCGGCAGTTCGCCGACCTCGTCGAAGAACAACGTGCCGCCGTCGGCGACCTGGAACAGGCCCAGCTTGTCGCCGGCGGCGCCGGTGAAGGCGCCCTTGACGTGGCCGAACAGTTCGCTCTCGACCAGTTCGGCGGGGATCGACGCGCAGTCGACCGGCACGAACGGCTTGTCCACGCGCGCGCTGCTGTCGTGCAGGTGGTGCGCGAGCAGCTCCTTGCCGGTGCCGCTCTCGCCGAGCAGCAGCACCGAGGCGTCGGTGCGCGCCGCGCGTTCCACCATGCGCACGACGTCGGCGAACGCCGTCGAGCGGTGGATCAGCCGGCGCCCTTCGACCCCCGAACGCAGGCGCTCCTTCAGGCCCTCGTTCCGGTCCTTCATCTGCCGATGCGCGAGCGCCTTGGCGACGCGCTCGAGCAGGTCCTTCTCGGCATAGGGCTTGGCCAGGTAGTCGAACGCTCCCTGCTTGATCGCCGCGACCGCCATCTGCAGGTCCGGATAGCCCGTCAGCAGCAGCACCTCGACGTCGGGGTCGCGCTGCTTGATCGCGCCCAGCAGCTCCATGCCGGTCATGCGCGGCATGCGCACGTCGGTGACGACGACCGCGAACGGCTCCGCCGCCATGCGCTCCAGCGCCTGCGCCGCGGAGTTCGCGGTGCGTGCCGCGTAGCCGGCGCGTTCGAGGAACCAGGCGCACGATTCGGCCAGGTCCGGTTCGTCGTCGACCACCAGCACCCGCGCCGACGTCACGTCCCCCCCCGCTGGGCGCGCTGGCAGGCGCGGCAGGTGCCGTGGATGCGCAGGCTGTGGCGTTCGATGCGGAAGCCGATCCGGCGCGCGGCGATCTCCTGCCGCCGTTCGAGCTCCCCGTCACGGAACTCGAAGATACGGCCGCACACAGTGCACACCATGTGGTCGTGGTGTTCGTGGCCGAGCACGTGCTCGAAGCGCCGGCCGCCGCCGCCGGTGTCGAGGCCCGCGACGAAGCCGGCCTCTTCGAGCACCGCCAACGTGCGGTAGACGGTGGCGCGCGAGACCTTCGGCGCGATCTTGCGGCAACGCTCGAGCAGGTTCTCGGCGGTGAAGTGGTCGTGCGTGCCCAGCGCCATGCGCACGATCAGGGCGCGCTGGGTCGTCCAGCGGAAGCCGCGCTGGCGCAGGTGGCTCTCGACGATGTGCTGTTCCTGCTCGGGCCTCACCGGCCCGGCAGGATAGCGCACGGCCGCGACCATCTCACCCCCGCCGACCGATGTCGGATCGGTAGTGCATGCCCTCGAACTCGATCTGCTCGAGCGCTGCGTAGGCGGACCGACGCGCGGCTTCGACGTCGGCCCCGAGCGCCGTCACCGCCAGCACGCGGCCGCCTGCGGTCTGCAGGTCGCCGCCCTTCTTCGCCGTGCCGGCGTGGAAGACCTGCAGCTCGGGACCGGTCTGGATGCGACCGAGCCCGAAGATCGGCACGCCCTGCTTGTAGGCGCCGGGGTAGCCGCCGCTGCAGGCGACGACGCAGACCGCCGGGCGCGGGTCCCAGACCGGTGCCTGCTGGCTCGCCAGCTTGCCTTCGGCGGTGGCCAGCAGCAGCGGCACCAGATCGCTCTGCAGTCGCAGCAGCAGCGGCTGCGTCTCGGGGTCGCCGAGCCGGCAGTTGTACTCCAGCACGCGCGGGCCCTGCGCGGTCAGCATCAGGCCGCTGTAGAGGAAACCGCGATACCGGCGTCCCTCACGGTTCAGCGCGTGCACGGTCGGGAACACGATCTGGCTCTCGATCTGCGCCGCCATGCGCGGCATCACGGTCACCGGCGTCACCACGCCCATGCCGCCGGTGTTGGGCCCCTTGTCGCCGTCGCCGACCGCCTTGTGGTCCTGCGCGGTCTCCAGCGGCACGATCGTCTCGCCGTCGGTCAGCGTGATCACCGACACCTCGGTGCCCTCGAGGAACTCCTCGAACACGACCGTGGCCCCCGCCTTGCCGAAGCGCTGCTTCTCGAGGCACTCGGCGGCCGCGACCTTGGCCTCCTCGCTGTTCCTGCAGACGGTGACGCCCTTGCCGGCGGCGAGGCCCGACGCCTTGACGACGATCGGCCCGTCGTCGCGATTGTCGAGGAACGACCGCGCCAGCAGGTGGTCGTCGAAGGTCCAGTAGTTCGGTCCCGGAATGCGGTGCTTGCGACACAGCTCGCGCGCGAACGACTTGCTGCCCTCGATCTCGGCGGCCAGCTTGTCCGGGCCGAAGCAGAGCCGCTTGTGCTGCCGGAACACGTCGACGATGCCGTCGCAGAGCGGCCCCTCGGGCCCGACCACCGTCAGGTCGATCTGCTCGGCCTGCGCGAACCGCAGCAGGCCCTGCAGGTCCTCGGCGGCGACGTCGACGTTGTCGGCCACCGCGGCGGTGCCGGGGTTGCCAGGCGCGCAGAACAGCCGCTCGACCAGGGGCGACTGCCGGATCTTCCAGCACAGGGCGTGCTCACGGCCACCGGAGCCGACGACGAGGACGTTCATGAGGTTTCGGTAGAGCGGCGCAGGCCGCTGAGGCTACGGATGGCACCGCCGCCGCGAAAGCACGATGTTCGATGCTGGCGGGCCGGCCGCCGGCTGACGACGATGCCGCGATGGACACGATCGTCGTCTTGAACCAGGACCAGATGGGCCACGGGGACCGCCCGCTCGGCCAGAAGATCCTCGGCACGTTCCTGAAGAAGTCGATCAGCCTGCCCGACTTCACCGCCATCGTGTTCTTCAACGGCGGCGTCAGGCTGGTGGCCGCGGACTCGCCGGTGCTGACCGAGCTGCGGCTGCTGGAGGAACGCGGCGTCGACCTGGTGCCGTGCGGCACCTGCCTGCAGCACTTCGGCATCACGCCGGCCGTCGGCAAGGTCGCGGACATGGACACGATCCTGCGCGAGCTGGGCCGCGCGGCGAAGGTGATCACGCTCTAGGTCGAGGCTGCCGATGTCGAATCGATGGTTCCGTCGCATCCTGGGCCTGTGCCCGGTGCTGGTGGCCTTGCTCTGGATCGCCGGCGTCGCCCACTTCCGCGGCATCGCGCTGTCCGCGACGGAGTGGCTGGTGGTCGTCGCCGGCGCGTTCTCGCTGCACGTAGTCGGGCGGCGCCTGAGCCGACCCGCCCCGATGCCCAAGCTGCCACCCGATTCGAACCCGGTGACGCTGGCGGCCCTGGCGGCGGCGGTCGTCGCGGTGCCGGCCGGGCTGCTCGGCGGCCTGCTCGAGCTGTTCGTCGAGAGCCAGCACCCGAGCGAGACCAGCCTGTGGCTGCGCACCGTCTGGCACGGGGCCTGCGCCTATGCGGTGTGCTACTGCGGCTTCCTGCTGCGGCTCACGGCGCCGCGCGCGGCGCCGCCCGGGACCTGACGCGCGCTCACTCCGCCAGCAGCCGCATGCCGCCCTGCGCGACGCCGAACTGACTGGTCGCGCCGGTGCGCTGCGCCACCGCCGCCGGATCGCACGTGCCGGCCAGCAGGTCGCGGAACGCGGCGAGCACCTGCAGGACCTCGGCGGCACCCTCGCGCACGAACTCGACGCGGAACCGCTGCACGCCGGCCTGTCGCAGGCGCCCGGTCCACGCGGCGCTCTGCTGCGGCGCGTGGTGGAACACGGTGTTGCGACAGCCGATGTCGACGATCACGGGGTGCTCGCGGCCCTGGTGATCGCGCAGCGCGATGCGGTGCCGTTCGCACGGGCGGCCGCACGAACGGAAGTCGCGACCGTTGCTCAGCAGATGCGAGTAGACGCAGTGCTCGGTGTGGAACGTCGGCATGCGGTGCTGCGCGACGACCGCGATCCGGCCCGCGGGCACGTGCTCCACCATCGCGAACAGCTGCTGCTCGTCGAGGTCGAACGAGGCCGTGATCGTGTCGAGGCCCAGCGCCAGCAGGTGGCGCGCCGCCAGCGAGTTGGTGGCGTTCAGCGAGAAGTCGCCGTGCAGCGCGAACGTGTCGCCGGCGCGCCGGAAGCCCAGACAGCGCATCAGCGCGCCGAGGTGCCGCACCAGGATCGCGTCGGGCGCGAGCCGGCGGATGCGTTCGACCAGCGCCTCCTCGCCGGGCTTGCCGATGCGCGTCGTCGCGATCGTCACGCGCAGGCCGGCGGTGCGCGCCCGTTCGACGGCGCGGCCGAGGCCGGTGAACTCCATCCAGTCGAGTTCGACCTCGCCGCAGCCAGCGGCGATCACCGCCTCGAGCTGGGCGTCCTCGCGCACCAGCGGCACGACCGTCGGTGCGGCCGGCGGCGCCGCCGCGAGGTCGCGCTGCGCGTGGCGCACACGCGCGAGCGCCGGCCGCGCAGCGAGGGTGCGCACGGGACCGCGTTCGATCGGCGGCAGCAGCGCGGCGACCAGCGCGCGCCGCAGCTCCTTCAGCTCGCTGGCCGGAACGTGCAGCCCCGGCTCGAGCGCGGTCGTGTCGAGCTCGCGCAGGCGGAACGGCGTGCCGCCGAACGCGCCCAGCTTGTCGCGCAGCACCGTGCCGTCGAGACCGGTGGTACGCGCGGTCTGCAGCGTGCTCGTGGTCGCCGCGCGGGCGACGTGAACGCCACAGGCGGCGACGGCGCGCAACGGCTCGCCGCGGCGGCCCGCGACGCGAAGGTCGAGCAGGTGGCGCCCCTCCGGCTCCGCCGTCTCGTCGCGCAGCTCGCGCGCGACCGCCGCCGCGAGCGCCGGATCGTTGGTCGCCCACACCCGGTCGCCGGCGCGCACCCGCCGCAGATCGGGCCCCGGCGCGCCGAACCGCAACCGCAGCTCGTCCCCCTGCCGGTCGACGAAGAACACCGCGCCACCGGGCTCGTCCTTCGACTCCGGGTCGCCCTGGTCGAACACCACGCCCATGCCGGGACGCACCGACAACGGCGCCGCGTCCCCGGCGGCCGGCAGCGAGCTGCTGCGGGCACCGGTCGGGCCCGCGGGCCGGTCGGCGAGCGCCAGCGCGCCGGTCCACGGCCGCCCTTCGCCGTCCGCGCCAACGACCACCGCGTCGCCGCTGACCCGCAGCACGCGACCGACCAGCACGCCGCGGTGCTTGGGAAACCGGCCCTCGACCAGCGTCTGGTGGTCGCTGCCGCCGAGGAACCCGTCCGAGAAGCCGCGGCTGTACGACAGCGACATCTGCAGCAGGTCGTCGGCCAGCTGCCGCTCCGCCGCCTTGCGATCGCCGCCGCCGACGAGCGCGTCGACCCAGCGCCGGTAGCCACCGGTCGCGGTGGCGACGTACTGCGGCCCCTTCTGCCGACCCTCGATCTTGAGGCCGTGCACTCCGACGGCCAGCAGCTCGGGCACCGCGCGCGCCCCGGCGAGGTCCTTCGGACTCAGCAGGTACTGCACCTCGCCGAGGTCGCATCGCTGGCCGTCGACGACCAGCTCGTACGGCATGCGGCAGCTCTGCGCGCACTGGCCGCGGTTCGCCGAACGGCCGCCCCAGGCCTCGCTGGTCAGGCACTGGCCGCTCCACGACACGCACAGCGCCCCGTGCACGAACACCTCGAGTTCGAGGTCGGTGCCGGCCGCGAACGCGCGGATCTCGTCGACCGACAGCTCGCGCGGCACGACGACGCGGGTGACGCCGAGCGCCGCCGCGAACGCCGCCGCCGCCGGCTCGGCGATCGTCATCTGCGTGGAGGCGTGCAGCTCGAGTTCGGGACAGACGGCGCGCGCCAGCAGGCAGACCGCCGGATCTTGCACGATCAGCGCGTCGACGCCCGCGGCCGCGATCGCCCGCAGCACGCGCTCCATCGCCGGCAGTTCGGGTTCGAACACCAGCGTGTTCAGCGTCACGTAGGCGCGCGCGCCGGCGCGGTGGATGCGCGCCGCCAGCGCGTCGAGGTCGGCCAGCGCGAAGTTCGCCGCGCGCGCACGGGCGTTGAAGCCGTCCTGCAGGCCGAAGTAGACCGCGTCGGCGCCGTGCCGCAGCGCGGCCAGCAGCGCCGGCATCGAGCCGGCCGGCGCGAGCACCTCGGGTTTGTGCGGACGGTCGGCCACGGTCGAACGGTAGTATCCGCGCGGGCGGCGCGCCGCAACGCGTCCCCCATCCCACCGCCATGCCGAGCGACGAACTCGAACAACTGCGCGCCGCGATGGACGTCTGCAACGCGCGGCTCGCCGCCGTGCTGCACGAGCGGGCGCGGCTGGCGCGCACGATCGGCGCCTGGAAGCGGGCCCGGGGTCGAGGGCTCGCCGATCCGGCGCGCGAGGCCAGCATGCTGGCGGCGCTGCCGACGCCCGCCGGCGGCTTCGACCGCGCGGCGCTGCAGCGCATCTTCGCGCTGGTGTTCGCCGAGTCGCGCGCACTGCTGCAGCGCGAACTCGGCTGAAGGCGGCTGCCGCCGGGGCGGCAGCGCGGACCCGATCAGCTCTCGCCGATCGCGGCCGCCACCAGGCAGCCCTTGGCCACCGCGGTCAGGGCCTCTTCGCTGCGGAAGATGCGGCCGACCGGCAGCGGGAAGTCGATCTTCGCGAACTCGTCGCGGAAGACCTCGATGAAGCCGCCGATCATCGACGTGCCACCGGCGCAGGCGATGTCGATCGGGTTGTTGAAGCTCGGCATGTTCTTGCCGGACTCGAAGCGCGTCTTGATGTTCTGCAGCACGTAGTTGATCAGGCTGCGGTAGTAGATCGACACCGCCTCTTCCTCGCGGCTCTTCGGGTCGCGGATGTCGATGCCGCGCTCCTTGATGTGCGTCGCCTTGCTGCGCGGGCAGCCGAGCACGTTGGCGACGTTCTTGTCGATCCAGTCGCCGCCGCGCGCGACCGAGAACGACAGGCACGGGATCGACTTGTAGGCGATGCAGGCGTTGGCCATGCCACCGCCGAACGACAGGCCGATGCCGGTGAAGTCGCTCTCCGCCAGCTCGGCGAAGATGACCGCGTGCGCCTCGTTGATGGCGTGCGCGGTGTAGCCCATCTTGTTGATCATCCCCTCGAACAGACCCTGGTGGTAGACGACGTTGTTGTCGACGTCCAGCGACGGGGCCGGCACGCAGAAGTAGCAGTGCTCACCCTGCACCCGCGGCTCGCCGAGGATCTTGCCGATGATCATCTTCATCATCGGCAGCGCGTCCTGCTCGTTGGGGCTGATCAGTCCGTCCGCCATCGGCCGGCGCGTCTCGCGCCCGAACACGTTGGCCAGCTCGAACGCGGCCTCGCCGATGACGACGAGCTTGTTGTTGTGCACCACGTAGGGCACCTTCAGCTTCGTCAGCATGTTCTTGCTGTAGACGTCACTGGGGATGTCGAGGAACGCGTTGCGCTCCACGTTCACCGTGATGCCGCCTTCGTCGTTCTGGACGGCTGCCGCGAGATTCGCGGTGCCGACGTCGAGGCCCTTGCCGAGGGCGACGGCCGTGTCGGCGCCATGGTCGACACTGGGATCGTTGTGGTTCTGATGCTGCGTCATTGCTCTCCGCCTTGCTTCCCGTAATGCCAGTCCGGACGGCCTAGCTGCCGCCCTTGAGCTTCTTCAGGCGAGCCAGGTTGCCGGCGATGCCGCCGGCCGACTTCTGCTTCACCTCGATGTTCTCCATGTTCGACTCGAGCGACTTGCCGTCGTCGGCGAACAGGCTGCTGAAGTCCATGGGCGTGTTCGACTCGACCGCGGCGCTCACGCCCATCTTCTTGCCGATCGTCTCGAGCCGGTCGTTCAGCGAACCGGCCAGCTTCTCGATCGCCGCCGAGAAGTCGGCGGCGCCGGCGGCCGGCGCGGGCTGCGCGTCGCGCTGCATCAGGCTGGCCTTCATGTTGGCCATCTCCTGCATCAGCGACATCACCAGGTCGCCCGACGGCGCCGCCGCGCCGGTGGCGGCCGGAGCCTGCTGCTTCGACGCGAGTGCGGCCGTCAGCTCGGCGCAGCGGCTCTTCAGCGCCGCGAGTTCGGTCTCACGTTCCGCCAGCGTCTCCTCGATCTCGTGCGCGCGCTGCACCTCGGCCTCGCGCTCCTTCAGGATCGAACGGAACTCCTGACGGCTCTTGTCGACCAGCCGGTCGACCTCGTCCTGCCCGATCAGCCCCGACTGCTCGATGGCGGTGTGCACCGCCTCGCTGATCATCGCGGCGATGTGCTCGGCCCGAACGAGGCGCACCCGACGCCGCCCTTCGCTGCGCAACTCGTCGAGAGTCGCCGTGCGGGAGCGAGCCGAGAGGGCTTCCTTGATTTCGTTGACGGATTCCATGCACCTCGTGCGGGGCCGCTGCCGGCACCACGACGGGATGACTTTCGGCCTTCCCCGGCCCGGACTTGAGATCGCGTCGCGGCCGGGCGGCCCCGAATCGGGACCCCTGGGCGCGTGCCGGCGCCCGGCCGGATCGGCTACCGCAGACGCCGGAAGTTGCCGCCCCAGCGTTGTCGCGACAGCACCACGGTCGGGGGTTCGGGCCGCAGCCGTTCGAGCATGCGCAGGGTCGCCGCCACCGCCGCACCGAGCACGAAGCCGCCGATGTGCGCCCACCAGGCAACGCCACCGCCGTCGGCTCCGGCCGACAGCGATCCCTGCAGCAGCTGCAGCAGGAACCAGTAGCCGAGGAAGAACGGCGCCGGCAGCACGATCACGTCGACGAAGAAGCCGAACACGATCAGCATCTGCACCCGCGACCGCGGATACAGCAGCATGTAGGCGCCCATGACGCCGGCGATCGCGCCGCTGGCGCCGATGGTCGGCACCGTCGAGCCGGGCGCGCTGAGCAGGTGCGACGCCGAGGCCGCGGCGCCGCTGACCAGGTAGAAGACCAGGTAGGGCAGCCGGCCGAAGCGATCCTCGACGTTGTCGCCGAAGATCCACAGGAACAGCATGTTGCCGATGAAGTGCAGCCAGCCGCCGTGCAGGAACGTGCAGGTCAGCAGCGTCGCCCACTCCGGCACCAGCGCCGGCACCAGCAGGTGCGGCCGGCCCAGACCGCGCACGACGTGGTCGACGCCGGGTTCGAGCACGCGCGCCGGCACCATGCCGAGCCGTTCGACGAGCGCGCCGTCCGGGTCGGCGAGCTGGGCGGCGAACACCAGCGAGCACAGACCGATCATCGCGTAGTTGACGACCGGCGTGCGGCTGGCGGGGATGCTGTCGCGCAGCGGGATCATGGCGCCGCCGCGATGGCTCGTTCGACCGCGATCCCGGCCCGCAGCGCCGCGACGTCGTGCGTGCGCACGAAGTCGGCGCCGTGCCGCGCCGCCCACAGCTCGGCCGCCAGGGTGCCGGGTCCACGCTCCGCGACGGGCCGACCCGTCACCTCACCGAGGAACGACTTGCGCGACACGGACACCAGCAACGGCACCGCGAAGCGCCTGAGTTCGTCGAGGTGCCGCAGCACCGTCAGGCTCGGCTGGGCACCGCTGCCGAGGAAGAAGCCCATGCCGGGATCGAACGCCAGCCGTTCCGGCGCGACGCCCGCGGCCCGGAACGCGGCGAGGCGCTCGGCGAAGAACGCGTGCAGCTCCGCCAGCAGCGTCCCGGCGCCGTGCGCGCGGCGTTCGGCGCGCGCGGCGGCGCTGCGCGAGTGCATCACGACGAAACGCACGTGCGGCGGTGCGGCCGCGGCCGTGGCGAGCGCCGCCGGCGTGCGGAAGCCGTGCACGTCGTTGAGCCAGTGCACGCCGAGCGCCGTCATCGCGGCCATCACCGCCGGCTTGCAGGTGTCGACGCTGACGTTCGCCCCGCGCGCGAGCAGGCCCTGCACGACCGGGGTCAGGCGCCGGATCTCCGCGTCTTCGTCGACGTCCTCGGCGTCCGGGTGCGTCGACTCGGCACCGACGTCGATCACGTCGGCGCCGTCCGTCAGCAGCCGCTCCGCCTGCGCGAGCGCCGCGGCGGGCTCGAGGAAGCGACCGCCGTCGGAGAACGAGTCGCGCGTGACGTTGACGATGCCGAAGATCGAGACCATGCCGCGGCGCGGCAGCATACGTCGATCAACGCGTCCAGCGGCTGCGCAGGCACGATTCGCAGCGGCCGCAGGGGGCGGCGCCACCCTCGTAGCACGACCAGAAGTCCGCGGCGGTGAAGCCGAGCGCGCGCGCCGAGGCGACGATCTCCGCCTTGTCCAGGGCCAGCGTCGGACTCGTGACCTGCACGCCGGTGCGGGTGCCGAGCGCCAGCATCGTGTCGCTGGCCGCGACGAACGCCGCCGAGTTGTCGGCGAACGTCGCCGCCTCCTCGCGGTTGAAGCCGGTCACCACGAATCGCGCCCCCATCGCCTCGGCGTGCGCTGCCGCGATGGCGACGAACACGACGTTGCGCGCCGGCACCCAGACCGCGGCCGCGCTGGCGGCATCACCGGGGACTCGCTCGGTGCCGTGCGGCAGATCGCCGGTGCCGCGGATCAGCCGGCTGCCGCTGGACCGCGCGAGGTCGCCGAGCCACGGCAGCTCGATCGTCAGCAGCGGCGCCGCGAGCCGGCGCGCCAGCCGGCTGGCGGCCTCGGCCTCGGGCCGCGCCGCGCGCTGGCCGTAGGCGACGAACAGACAGGCCGCCAGCACGCGGCCGGGTTGCCGCGCGAACGTCGCCGCCGCGACGCCGGAGTCCAGCCCGCCCGACAGCAGCGCGATGCCTCGAGCAGGAGCGGCCATTCACTGGATCGTGAACGGGACCGCGAGGCCGCGCGAGTAGGCGACCTCGAGGCGACGGCGATCGGCCAGCACGAACTCGTCGGCGGTCGCCCCGACCGACACCCAGGTGCGGGCCTCGGGTCGCACGTTCCACGTGCCGGTCTGCAGCCCGGTCACGCCCGCACCGGTCAGATCGGGGAACTGCACCGTCTTGGTGAGGCCGGCGGCATCGCTGTCGGCCACCAGCAGCGTCCACCGCCGGCCGGCCGCGTCCTCGGCGACCACGTCGACGGTGCACAGAGTGCTGAGCACCGCGGCCGGGTCGAGCACGTCGGCGAACTCGACCGCCGGCGAGCCGACAGACGGCCCCGTCGGCACGGTGACGGCGGGGATCGCCTGCGGCGGCACCCGGTTCTCGTCGAGGCCGGTCAGGGTGTTGAAGCGGATCCGGGTGCGGCTGATGCGCCCCGCGCCGTCCCGCGCGTCGGCGACGATCCAGGCCAGTGCGTTGGCGTCGAACGGCGTGAAGGCGATGAAGCCGGGCAGCGTCCAGTTGCCGTCGATGTTGAACGTGCTGCCGGTGGTGAGGACCGCGAAACCGACGCCCATCAGCGCCTGTGCCGCGAAGCCCCGCAACGACGCCGTGACGCGCACCAACGGCCCGCCACCGACCAGATTGGCGGTGTCGAGGCCCGTCGCCAGACTGAAGTCCAGCGGCACCGGCTGGAACAGGAGCCCGATCTGCCCGGTGCTCGGCAGCAGCACCAGGCTCTGTTCGGACGCCGCACCCGCGGCCGGCGGCAGCGGCGGCGGGGCCAGCGACATGCCGTCGTTGCCGAGCGACTGGAAGCCCTGCAGGGTGAACGCCGGGCGCATGGTCGGCTCGAGGACGCCGCCGAACGCAGTCACGATCGCGGGGCGATTCGGCGTGATGCTGGTCGCGGGAATCGTCGTCGGCGACGCGTCGGCCGTGCGCACCGCGAACTCGTTCGCATCGTCGAACGCCGTGCTGCCGACCAGCACCGTCGTGCCCGGCGCCTGCGTGAACAGCACGTTGCCGCGCAGGGTCGCGGTGACGTTGCTGAGCGGCCGCAGCGGCAGCGACGCGAACGCCGCCGCCGTGTCGTAGATCGTCAGCAGATGGAAGCCCGGCTGCACGACGGTGATCGTGTGACTGGGCGCGGTCAGGCCCGTGAACGTGAACCGGCCGTTGCTGCCCGTCGTGCCGACCTGACGGCCGGTCGACGGCACCGTCGGCGGCGCCGGCTCGACCAGCACCTTCGCGCCGGGGATCGGCTGCAGCGTGCGGTGGTCGTAGACCTCGACCGTCAGTTCGTCGGCGACGGTGCCGGTCAGGACGCCGCGCTGCACGATCTGGCCCGAGACGGCGCCCGGGGCGAAGTTGCCGGCGCGGTCCTGCAGGGTCAGCGAATACGTGCGCGGCGCCGTCAGGCGCCCGAGCGCCACCGGTCGCACCAGGAACCGGCCGTCGTCGGACGACGCGAACAGCTCGGCCGAGACCATGCCGTCGGTCAGCGTCACCTTGCCGACCGCCTCGCTGGCCGTACCGTAGAACGCCAGCGATTCCTGGTCGGTGACGACGTCGAAGCTGGTGCCGACGCTCGGCGGTCCGGCGCGGCTCAACGTCGGCAGCGTGATGTCGAACGCCGCGTCGTCGCTGCCGCTGTTGTGGACGAAGCCGCTGTGCTCGCCGCCGCGCTGCGCCTGCACCGCGAACGTCAGCTCGCCGTCGTCGAACTTGGGCCGGGCCATAGTGCCGAGCAGACCGGGGAACTCGATCGCCACCGTCTGCTCCCCCGCTGCCGGCAGGACCGCCGTGCGCTCGACGAACGTCATGTCGGCCGTGTTCGACGTGTCCGCCTTGCCGCCGTAGATGCGCGCCACGATGCGGTCACCGGCCGCGGCATCGACCGCCGAGGTCACGTGCAGCACGGGGTTGGCGAAGTTCGTCAGGTTGACCTTGTTCGGGAAGCCGGTGACCGGGTTGCCCAGTTCGACCAGCGACGGCGCGGCGACGCCGACGGTGTCGAACACGGCGAACGGCGTGCGGCCGCGGAAGTCGAGCTTGCCGTCGGTGCCGAACGTCACCGTGTCGTCGCAGACGAACTCGTGCGTGGTCGCCGCCAGCAGCCGGTCCTGCGGCCGCAGCCGCACGACGCGCGAGTCGTTGACGCCGACCGTGGTCAGCGGCAGGGTGCGCGACACCGCGACGTCACCGCCGCCGCGCCGTCGCAGGCGCATGTTCGTCGCGTTGATCGAGGCCTCGTTGGCCGGCCGATCGAAGAAGACCAGATAGTCGGTCTCGCGGGTGATGTCGCTCGAGTTGTCGCGCGGGAACGTGGTCAGGATGCGACCGTCGGTGAACGAGGTGGCCTGATTGACCTGGAAGTCGGTCAGGATCTGCTCGCTGCCGTTGACCAGGAAGCGCACGCCGTCGGCGTCCCGTCCGTCGGGCAGCAGCACCACCTCGTAGGTGGCGACCTGTGCGTTCGACAGGGCCGTGACGGGGCGCATCACCAGCACGCGACCGTTGGCGAGGAAGTCGTACTGGCACGGCAACGCCTGGGTGCTGCCGCGCACGCGCAGGACGATGCGACCGTCGGTCGCGGTCGGCGCGGTCGGCAGGATCGAGGCCTGGTTCAGGCTCTCGCTGAACTCGATCACGATCGGCACCAGGGTCGGCCAGCCGCTGCCGTTGGGGAACGCGGCCTTCACCTTCGGCCGGCCGTCGCGCAGGTCGCCGCCGACCGGCACGACTTCGATCGTCGACTCCCCCGCCGTGCCACCGCCGGGGTCCGGCTGGGTGTTCGGCCCGAACGCCCGCCCGACGTTGTCGCAGCCGACCGTCAAGGCCACCAGGAACGTCAACGACAGCGCGGTTCGGAAGCGGGGCATGGTCATCTGAGGCTGGCAGGCGGGCCGCGGATCGGCAGGTGGCGGAGGACGGCCCGCGGCGCGTCATTATTCCGTCGCCGGCGGCGGATGGCCAGGACCGCCCCCGGACGGTGCCGCCGCGCCGCGCTGCGGCCAGAACAGCATCAGCATCGCGCCGACGACGAGGCCGGCGCTGAGGATCTGTCCCATCGTCATGCCGAGCCACACCACGCCGAGCCAGGAATCGGGCTCCCGCACGAACTCGAGCGACGAGCGCACCACCGCGTAGCCGAGCAGGAACACCACGCCGTAGCGACCCGGTCGCCACGGTCGTCGCCGCGTCAGCAGGTAGAGCGCGAGCATCACGAGGCCCAGCAGCAGGCCCTCCCCGAGTCCCTCGTAGAGCTGCGACGGGTGGCGATACGGCACCAGCGGGTGGCCGTCGACGTCGGTGAGGCTGCGCACGTGCTGCCAGTCGAGCTTCGGCACGACCGCGCTCCAGTCGATCGCCTTGCCGTGCCCGTCGACCTGGCTGAGCAGACCCTTGACGTCGTCGAACGTGCGCTTGCCGTAGGCGACCTGGATGCACAGTTCGCGGTCGCGCATGGTCCAGTCGTCGGCGATGCCGAGCAGCGACAGCGCGCGATCGTCGGTCGGGAACTGCATCGCCCAGCCGACCCCCTTCTGGGTCACGCGCCCGAACAGTTCGCCGTTGATGAAGTTCGCGCAGCGCACCGCGAGGATGCCGGGCGTCACCGCCAGGGCGCAGGCATCGGCGACGCGCATCCAGCGGATCTGGTACTTGCGGCAGAACAGCCAGATCGCGACCGCGACGCCGGCGAGCCCGCCGTGGAACGCCAGCCCGCCCTTCCAGACCTGCACGAACTCCAGCGGGTTCAGCAGGCTGTGCTGGTAGAACAGCGCGTAGCCGGTGCGGCCGCCGAGCATGACCCCGAACACGCAGTAGAAGATCAGGTCGGGCGCGGCCTCGGGTTTGACGGGGAAGAAGCCGGCGCGCGCGAGCCGCACCAGGATCCACTGCCCGGCGACGAAGCCGACCACGTACATCATGCCGTACCAGCGGATGTCGATCGGCAGACCCGGAATGTCGAACAGCACCGGGTCCCAGGCGGGAAACTCCATCGGCGGCAGCCTAGCGGTCACCAGTTGGGGAAGCACGCCGCAGCCGACGCGGATCTCGCCGCCGAACCAGCGCGCAGTGACGGCGCGTTCGCGGGTTGGTAAGGTGCGCCCGTGAAGCCCAGCACCCTCGACGACCTCGCCGCACGCCTCGGTGCCGAGGCGCTCGGCACCCTGCAGCCCGCCGCCGCCGGCATCCAGGCCGATCGCGCCCGACTCGCGGTGGTGTTCCCCGGTCTGCCGCGCAAGGTGGGACGCGAGCCCGTGCGCGGCGGCGTGACGGCACTCGGCCCCGGCCGCCTCGACCTCGACGCGTTCCGGCGCTGCGATCTCGCGGCCGCCTGGCTGCTGCTGACGACCGCCGCCACCGAGGCCGAACTGCTGGACCTCTACGCGCACGGCGACATCGAGGAGCGCGCGATGCTGCTGCGCACGCTGCCCGTGCTGCCGGTCGCCGCGGTCACCACGCGCCTGTTCGGCGAGGTCCAGCGCAGCAACATCGTGCTGCACCTCGAGGCCGGGGTCTGCGACAGCGACCTGTTCGCGCGCGCGGTCGGCCACGCCGGCTTCGACCCGGCCGCCGCGAACCGACTGCTGCTGAAGCTCGCGTTCCTCGACCTGCCGCTGCGCCGCGTGTTCGACGCCGGGCGACACGCCAACCCCGAACTGTCGCGCATGCTGATCGACCTCGCGACCGAACGCGAGGCCGCCGGTCGCCCGGTCTGGCGTGACACCTGGCGGCTGATCGGCGCGGCGCCGTGTCCCGGCGCGGTCGCGCGCCTGGTCGGCGGACTCGAACACGGCGACGACGGCGTGCGCCTCGCCGCCGCCGAGGGCCTGCTCGCGCTCGCTCGCACCGACCTCGCCCCGTTCGCCGCCGAACGGCTGCCGCGCGAACCGCGCGGCGACGTGCGCGCCGTGCTGCAGCGCCTCGCCCGCTAGCCACGCCCGCGGTCCAGCCACCCACCCAGCACCCGCCGACCCAACGATGCCGATCTTCGAACCGCACATCCACATGTTCAGCCGCATCACCGACGACTACGAGCGGCTGAGCCTCGCCGGCGTACGCGCGGTGCTCGAGCCGGCGTTCTGGCTCGGCCAGCCGCGCACCTCGGTCGGCAGCTTCGTCGACTACTTCGAGACGCTGATCGGCTGGGAACGCCACCGCGCGCAGCAGTTCGGCATCCACCACTTCTGCACGATGGCGCTGAACCCGCGCGAGGCGAACGACGACCGCGTCAACAAGGACGTGCTGGCGATCCTGCCGCGCTATTGCGAGAAGGACTCGTGCCTGGGCGTCGGCGAGATCGGCCTCGACGACCAGACCAAGGCCGAGGAGACGTTCATGGCCGCGCAGCTCGAACTGGCGCGCAAGCACTCGCTGCCGGCCCTGGTGCACACGCCACACCGCGACAAGAAGAAGGGCTTCGAGCGCTGCATCGCGATCGTGCGGGACTGCAACTTCCCGATGGAGCGCGTGCTGCTCGACCACGGCAACGAGGAGACCATCAAGATCACGCGCGACCTCGGCTGCTGGTCGGGGTTCTCGATCTACCCGAACACCAAGATGGACCCGGCGCGCATGACCAGCATCGTGCTCGAGTACGGCGTCGAGCGCATGGTGATCAACAGCGCCGCCGACTGGGGCGTCAGCGATCCGATGATGGTGCCGCGCACGGTGGTCAAGCTCGAGCAGGCCGGCGTCGCGCGCGACCGCATCGACCAGCTGGTCTGGCACAACCCGATCGCGTTCTTCGCCCAGAGCGGGCGGCTCGACGAGGCGATGCTGGCGCAGCCCGCGCGCGCCAATCTGCGCGAGACGTTCGACGGCAACTCGGTGCTGCGTGGCCAGGATCCGGACAAGGTCTGACCCGCGCCCGACGATCGCGGCGTCGCCCGCGGCGCGGCGCGAGGTCGGCCGCATGCACGCCGCCGTCCTCGCGGCCGTTCTGTCGGCCGGCGCCTGCGACTGCCTCGCCACGGCCACGCGCGCATCTGGCGCGCCCGAACCGCGCCGGGTCGTGCTCGACAACCGCACCGGCGCGAACCTGCGTCTGTGCCGCGCGGTGCGCGACGGCTGGGGCGCCGAGACCGGGCTCGGGGACGGCGCGACGATCACGCTCGACCTCCTGCCCGGGCGCTACGCGGTGGCCATCGGCGACGGCGCGCCGTCGCTGCCGCTGCCGCTGCCGGTCGCCGAACTCGGCTTCACGCCACCGGCGACGCTGTCGCTGACCATGTGGCCGGCGCCGGCGCCGGAACCCGGCTGGTGCTGGATCCCGCCGGGCATCACGCTGCGCGGCGACGACCTCGGCATCGGCCAGGAAGACGAACGGCCGGTGTCGACGCCGGCGCTGCCGGGCTTCTGGCTCGCCGAGCGCGAGACCACCAACGCCCAGTTCGCGGCCTTCCTGAACGCGCTGCGGCCGGACGCCGTGGCGGACGCCTGGCTCGACCTGGCGGGTCACAAGTGCCGGGTCCATCGGGACGCGGCGCACGGCGGGTTCACGACGAACGCGCCGGAGCTGCCGGTCGTCACGGTGAGCTGGGAGGGCGCCGCCGCCTACTGCCGCTGGCGCACGCAGAGCACCGGCGTGGTGCATCGGCTGCCGACCGAGACCGAATGGGAGAAGGCCGCGCGCGGCCCCGGCTCCCGGGTCTACGCGTACGGCGACACCTACCGCACGGCGGCCGCCAACCAGGAGAGCGGCAACCTGCTGCCCACCGGCAGGTTTCCCGCGAACGGCTTCGGGCTGCTGGACATGACCGGCAACGCCTTCGAGTGGACCGGCGACGTGTTTGTGCGCGCGGCCTACGGCGGCCGGCATCCGGCAGGCGAGGGCGAAGACGGGTATCGTGCCCTGCGTGGTGGATCGTTCGTGCTCGACGGCATCTTCGTCCGCAACTCGATGCGCATGCGCCTGCGCCCCGAGGTGCGCGCCGACGACGTCGGCTTCCGCGTGCTGCGGCAGAACACGGACCCCGCCGTCGGCCCCGTTCCCGCTGCTCGTCCCTGACCGCTACCGGAGTTCCACGATGCGCATCACATGCCTCGTCGCCGTGCTGCTGACCGCCGCCCTGCCGGCCCAGATGGAGAAGCGGTGGATCGACCAGTACTCGGGCACGGTGTTCGCCCAGGCCGCGCCCGCGGTCGGCACGCCGGCTCCGGACCTCTGCCTGTGGGACCTCGACGGCCGTCCGCGCAGCCTCCTGCTCGAACGGGGCCGGACCATCGTGCTGATCGGCGGCAGCTACACTTGACCGCCGTTCCGTCGTAACGCCGCAGGTCTGCGGGATCTCCTCGCGCAGTATCGCGATCGCACCGACGTTCGCTTCGTCGTCGTCTACCAGCGCGAACCCCACGCGCGGCAGCTGGCGTTCTGTGACGTGCCACAGCCAACGACCTACGCGGAACGGGTGGCACTCGCGCGCCGCACGATCGCCGAATACGGACTCGACGTCGACGTCTGGATCGACGACCTCGGCGACCAGAGCCGGGCCATGTTCGGCGACCTGCCGAACCCGGCGATCGTCGTCGATGCGGCCGGCACGGTGCAGCTCAAGCTGAGCTTGTGCGAGCCGAAGGTGTTGGGCCTGACGCTGCCCGAGATCCCGGTGATGGTTGCCGGCAAGGACCGGGCACCGGCCGATGCGGGCTTCCTCGCCGCCATCGAAACCGCGCCGGCTGCCGGCACGGCCGCGCCCACGGACGCCCCGGTTCCCGAGCCGGCGACCCGGCGCCACCACCGGGACACGATGCTGGCCCACCTCGTCTGCCACCATCCCGACCACCCGCACCGCGCGCGCTGGCTCGCCGAACTCGCCGCCAGCGGCCCGCCCCAACAGCGCGACTGGGCGTCCCGTCTGCTGCCGCCGACGGGCGGTGCCGCACCGCGCTAGGCGCTGGCGCCGCGAGCCTCGCAATCGCCGGGGGCACCGCTACTCTCTTCGCCCCCGATGGCCGACATCGACACCGAGATCCAGCGCCGGCGCACGTTCGCGATCATCTCGCACCCGGACGCCGGCAAGACGACGCTGACCGAGAAGCTGCTGCTGTACGGCGGCGCCATCCGCGAGGCCGGCTCGGTGAAGGCCCGCCGCGGCGGCGCGCACGCGACCTCGGACTGGATGGAGCTGGAGAAGAAGCGCGGCATCTCGATCACCAGTTCGGCGCTGCAGTTCGAATACCAGGGCCACTGCATCAACCTGCTCGACACGCCGGGCCACCAGGACTTCAGCGAGGACACCTACCGCACCCTGGTCGCCGCCGACGCGGCGCTGATGCTGATCGACGGCGCCAAGGGCGTCGAGCCGCAGACGATCAAGCTGTTCAAGGTCTGCCGCGACCGCGGCATTCCGATCGTCACCGTCGTCAACAAGATGGACCGGCCGGCGCGCGCGCCGCTCGACCTGATGGACGAGGTCGAGAAGGTGCTCGGCATCACCATCGTGCCGGCGACCTGGCCGATCGGCTCCGGCGACGACTTCCGCGGCGTCTACTCGCTGCGCGACCAGCAGGTGTCGTTGTTCGAGCGCACCGCGCACAACGCGACCCGAGCCAGCGTGCAGACCACCGGACCGTCGGATCCGCAGCTGCGGCAGGCGCTCGGCGAGAGGGCGCACGCGCAGCTGCTCGAGGATCTGGCGATGGTCGAGACCTGCGTGCAGCCGTTCGAGATGTCGGCGTTCCTGCAGCAGCGCATCTCGCCGATGTTCTTCTGCAGCGCGCTGGTCAACTTCGGCGTCGAGAACATCCTGCAGCGCTTCCTCGAGATCGCGCCGCCGCCGGGTCCGCTGCCGACGCTGGACGGCGAGGTGCCGCCCAACGCGCCGTTCTTCTCCGGCTTCGTCTACAAGGTCGCGGCCAACATGGACAAGATGCACCGCGACCGCATCGCGTTCCTGCGCGTCTGTTCGGGCCACTTCGAGCGCGGCATGTCGGCCAGACACCTGCGGCTGTCGCGCGAAGTGCGGCTGTCGCACCCGCACCGTTTCTTCGCCCAGGAGCGCGTGTCGATCGAAGACGCCTGGCCCGGCGACGTGATCGGCCTGATCAACCCGGGCATGTTCCGCGTCGGCGACGTGCTGAGTTCGGGCCCGAGCTTCGAGGTGCGCAACTTCCCGCGCTTCGCACCCGAGATCTTCGCGCAGGTGGCGCCGCGCGAGCCGTCGATGTCGAAGGGCTTCGGCAAGGGGCTCGAACAGCTCGGCGAGGAGGGCGTCGTACAGATCTTCTGGCCGCGCTTCGGCGCCCGCGAACCCGTGCTGGGCGCGATCGGCGAACTGCAGCTCGAGGTGTTCCAGTGGCGGCTCGAGAACGAGTACGGCGTGCAGCTGCGCCTCGACCGCAAGGCCTGGACCCGCGCGCGCTGGGTCGACCACGTCACCGACGAGGTGCTCGAGGTGCTGCCGATGGTCGTCAAGGACGAGGCCGGCCGCTTCGTCGCGCTGTTCCACTCCGACTTCGAGATCGAGTACGCCAAGTCGCGCTACAAGGGGCTCGAACTGCTCGAGTCGCCGCCGGCCGAAGAAGAGGGGTAGGGCGAATGGGCCGCTGCAGCCGACGCGCCGCAGCGGCGCGCGGCTGAGCGGCCAGCAACCGCGGGTGGTCGCGGCCGTAGCGCGGTGCGGGCAACCGCGGGCGGTCGCGGACGTAGCGCGGTGCGGGCAACCGCGGGCGGTCGCGGACGTGGCGCGGTGCGGGCTGCCGCGGGCGGTCGCGGACGTGGCGCGGTGCGGGCTGCCGCGGACTGTCGCGGCCGGGCGCGGTGCCGGCAACCGCAGGTGCGCGACCAGGCGCGTGCTACTTGCGGTTGCTGGGGCGGACTTGCCCTTCGGGGGCCTTGGCTTCGGCCTGCCGCAGGACCTGCTGGATCTGGTCCCACATCGGCAGATGCTGCTGCACGTCGCGCAGGCGCTGGCCGCGGCCGTCGACCTCGAACGTCGCGGCCGGGATGTCGGTGTCGACGTCGAGGCGTTCGACGACGATGCGCTGCAGGGGCTTGTCGCCCTGCAGCTGCGCGACTTCGAGCAACGCGTGATCACGATCGCGCACGAACAGCTCGACGCGATCCGCCTGCGGCAGCTCGGTGTCCTGGTCCTCGAGACCGGCGCGGCGCGCGCCGGCGAACCACTGCCCGGCCTCGCCGCCGCGTTCGCGGCGGTCGGTCGCGGCGAGGTCGAAGTGGCGCTGCAGTTCGGCCAGCATGGTGCTGCCCAGCGGCGCGGCGGCACGGCTGTCGGCCATGCCCGGCAGGTCGGACCGCTGCAGCACCGCGCCCGCCCATTCGAGGTCGGCGACCACCGGCGGCTCCAGCCGCAGGTAGAGCTCGCCGAACGCCGGGTTCTCCTCGTAGATCACGATGCCGGCAGCGGTCTGCGCCGACTCGACGCGGCCACCGAGCCCGTCGGCGAACGAGAACTCGACCGCGGTGTGCACCGCGGGCTGTGCTCCGCGCAGGACATGCAGCACGCCGCGCGTCGACAGTTCGAGCCCGCCGGGCAGGTGGCCGGACGTCGACAGCTCGACCACGACGCTGCGCGCGCGCCCTTCCGCCGCGCGCATCGCCGCCACAATCTCGTCGATGGGACCGGCTTGTGCGGGCTCGCCGGGCGGGACCGCGGGCTGCTGGGCCCCAACCGGAGCCAGATCCAGGACGCCGAGGACCGCGACTACGAGAATGGTACGCTTCATGCTTCGCCGCGCGCCCGGCGCCGGTGCCGCGCAGCATAGCGACAGCCCGGCGAAACGCCCTCTCGAACCGATCCCGAGCCCGCGATGATGGCACTATCCCGATCCTGTCTGTTCCTGCTGTTCGCCGTCGCCGCTCCGCTGCCGGTCGTGCTCGCCGACGAAGTGCGCCTCGACGACGGCAGGGTCCTGGTCGGCAAGGTCGTCGAACGCGGCGACACACTCGAGGTCACCACCCGCGACGGCGTCGTCGTGGTGCAGAAGGACCGGGTGACGACGCGGCGCACCGACAACGAACTGCGCCAGGATCTGGCGGCCAAGGCGCGAGAGGTCGGCACCAGCACGTTCGCCAACCTGCAGCTGGCGCTGCTGGCGCGCGAGACCGGGCTCGAGCCGGAGATGTGGCGCCACCTCGATCGGGTCGTGACCGGGCTCGCGGCCGCCTCGCCCGCCAACGACGCGGGCGCGGCGTCGCTGCAGCGCCGCCTCGACGACCTGCTCGCCGACCTCGAGCCCGAGGTGCTGGCCCGCAAGTGGCGCAGCGCCCCGACCAGGATCCGCGTGCACCAGCTGCTCGATCGCATGCGCGCCGACACCAGCCCCGGCCGCGCGGCGGCGATCGAGATGCTGCTGGTGCGCGAACCGAACGCCGACCAGGACCTGCGCAACGAAGCCCGCCGGACCGGCGCCGAGCGCCAGCGCATCGCCGCGCTGGCGGCGCTGCAGCGGCGCGAGCTCGCCGGCAACGACCGCTGCGTGCTGCGCACCGCGGTGCTGGACGGCAGCAGCAAGGTCCGCCGCGCCGCGATCGACATCGCGCGCGGCCACGACGATGCCGCCGCGGTGCGCTACCTCGCGCCCGGCCTGATGCACAGCAACAGCAAGGTCCGCGTACGGACCGCCGAGGCGTTCGCCGGACTCGGCAGTCGCGACGCGGTCGAACTGCTCGTACTCGCGGGCCCCAACGCCGGCGTCAACCTGGCGGCCGCGAGCCCGGGCGTGCGCGCGCACGTCGCCTTCCTCCAGCAGCAGGCCTACATCCGCGACTACGACGTCGAGGTCGCCCAGGCGGCGTTCATCGCCGACCCGAAGGTCGACGTGCTGCAGAGCGGCAGCGTGCTCGACGTCACCGTCGCCGGTGTCTACGAGGAGGTCGTGATCGTGCGCGCATACCAGAAGGCGCTGCAGCAGCTGACCAACCAGGACCCGGGCGGCGATCCGCGCCGCTGGGCCGACTGGCTGCAGGCGCTGCCCGATCCGGCGCGCGCCGCGGTGACCGGCAACCGCTGATCGCAGCGGCCGCGGCATCCCGACAAAGCAGTCGGGCGCATGCGAGGTCGACGCTACAGTGCGCGCGTCGCCCACGAGAACGCATGCAAGCCAACTCCAAGATCTGCGTCGTCGGTCTGGCCGTGATGGGCCAGAACCTCGCCCTCAACATCGCCCGCAACGGCATCCCGGTCACCGTGTGGAACCGTTCCCACGACAAGACCGAGGCCACGCTGGCGCGCGCCGGGAAGGGCTGGCCGATGTTCGGTGCGCGCACGCCGCAGGAGGTCGCCGCGTCGCTCGAGCGCCCGCGCCGCCTGCTGCTGCTGGTCAAGGCCGGGAAGCCGGTCGACGACACGATCGCGCAGTTCCTGCCAGTGCTCGAACCCGGCGACCTGATCATCGACACCGGCAACAGCCATCCCGACGACACCGAGCGCCGCGCGCGCGAGCTGCAGGCGAAGGGCTTCCGCTTCGTCGGCATGGGCGTGTCCGGCGGCGAGGAAGGCGCGCTCAACGGTCCGAGCCTGATGCCCGGCGGCGAACGGAGCGCCTACGACGAGCTGGCGCCGATCCTGACCAGGATCGCCGCCCAGGTCGAGGACGGCCCCTGCGTGACCCACGTCGGCACCGGCGCCGCCGGCCACTTCACGAAGATGGTCCACAACGGCATCGAGTACGGCGACATGCAGCTGATCGCCGAGTGCTTCGATCTGATGCAGAACGTGCTCGGCATGTCGTATCCGCAGATGGCCGACACGTTCGCGAACTGGAACAAGGGCTTCCTCGAGTCGTTCCTGATCGAGATCACCGCGCGCATCCTGCGCGCCACCGACCCGGCGACGCGGCAGCCGATGGTCGACGTGATCGTCGACCGCGCCGGCCAGAAGGGCACCGGCAAGTGGACCTCGGAGATGGCGCTGCGCTACGGCGTCGCGGTGCCGACCATGGCCGCGGCGGTCGACGCCCGCTGCCTCAGCTCGCAGAAGGAGCAGCGCGTCGCCGCCAGCAAGGTGCTGCACGGCCCGAGGGCGACGAAGGCGCCGGCCGAGCTGGTCGATGCGGTGCGCGACGCCCTCTACTGCAGCAAGATCTGCTCGTACGCGCAGGGCCTCGACCTGCTGGCCACCGCCGATGCCGAGAAAGGGTGGGGCCTCGACTTCGGCGAGATCGCCCGCATCTGGAAGGGCGGCTGCATCATCCGCGCGCGCTTCCTCGGCCGCATCCAGGCCGCGTTCGGCAAGCGGAAGCGCCTGGCGAACCTGCTGCTCGACCCGGAGCTGGGCGGCTTCCTGCAGGAACATCAGGGCGCGTGGCGCAAGGTGGTCGCATTGGCGGCGGAACACGGCGTGCCGACGCTGGCGATGGGCGCGAGCCTCAGCTACTTCGACTCCTACCGCCGCGCCAAGCTGCCGCAGAACCTGACCCAGGCGCAGCGCGACCTGTTCGGCGCGCACACGTTCGAGCGCACCGACAAGCCGGCCGGCGAGTTCTTCCACCACGAGTGGCCGTAGGGGCGCGGACGGCTCACTTCGGCGCCTCGGCCGCATCGGCCGGCGGGGTCAGCGCCTGCAGCACCTCGCGGGCGGCGGCCTCGGCGGCCGCCATCGCCGCGTCGAACCGCTGCGCCGCGGCCAGCTGCGCCTGCAGCGCCTGCAGGCGCCGCTTCAGTTCGCCTTCGCGCGCGGCGGCCGCGCGCGCCGTCGCATCGACCTCGGTCTGCAGCGCGCCGACGCGCTGCGCGGTCTCGGCCTGCAGCCGCTCCAGGTCGACCAGTTGCTGCTCGAGCGCGCGCAGCGGTTGCAGTTCGTGTTCGACCGCCATCGCGCGCGCGCGTGCGGCCTCGAGGTCGACTTCCGCGCCGTGCAGGCGCGCGAGCTCGAGCTCGAGGTCGGCGCGCACGGCCCGCAGCCGGGCCGCGCAGCGCACGGTCTCGGCCTTCGCCGCGGCGATCGCCGCCAGCGTGTCCGCGGTCTCCTGCCGCGCGAGCTGCAGACGGCGCTCGCGCTGCGCCTGCTCGGCCTCCTGCGCGCCGGCCTGCCGCTCCCTGGCGAGGCGCAGCAGCGACGTCTCGCCGGGCGCGAGGCACCCCCCCAGCAGCAGCAGCATCGCCGCCGCCCACGCGCCCGGGCGCCGCGAAATGCCGGCGGTCCGGCACCGGTCGGCTGGTATCATCCTCGCCCTTTTGCTCGCATCCGATCCATGGAACGCACCCTCATCCTGCTGAAGCCCGACGCCGTACAGCGCGGCCTCACCGGCCAGATCCTGAGTCGCTTCGAAACCAAGGGACTCAAGATCGTCGCCATGAAGCTCATGAAGATCACGCCCGAACTGGCGGCGAAGCACTACGAGGCGCATCGCGAACGCAAGTTCTACCCCGGCCTGGTGAAGTTCATGACCAGCTCGCCGGTCGTCGCGCTCGCGCTCGAGGGCATCGACGCGATCAAGATCTGCCGCACGCTGATGGGCGCCACCTTCGGCGCCGACGCCGCGCCGGGCACGATCCGCGGCGACTTCGGCGTCAGCCGCAGCTACAACCTCGTGCACGGCAGCGACAGCCCCGAGGCCGCCGCGCGCGAATTGAAGCTGTTCTTCCCCGAAGGCCTCGTCGACTACGACTACGCCGGCTACGGCTGGATCTACGATCCGGTCGAGGAACTGAAGCGGTAGCCCGTGCAGCGTCCGGGGCCGGCCGCGCGCGGCCTCTCGGCCGCCGAACTGCACGACGCCACCACCGCGTTGCGGTCGCTGGTCGGCACGGTCGTCGTCGATGCCGTGCCGGTGCGCACGGCGGCGGGCCCCGAGGACCTGCTGCTGGTGCTGCATGCCGCCGACCAGGACCGCAAGGTGTTCGTGCAGATCGCGCTCGGCAGCAGCCGCGCGCGCGTCGCCACCACCACGCGCCGGTTCGCCAAGGCGGCGCTGGTGCGCGGCCCGGTGCAGGACCTGCTGCACCGCGAGTTGGCCGGCAGCCGACTGGTCGAGGTCGTGCACCCGACCGGCGAACGGCGCTGCGAGTTCGTGTTCGCCGGCGACCGCGGGCCGCGGCGGCTGGCCGTCGAGCTGTTCGGCAGCCGCGGACTCTGGGCGCTGGTCGACGCCGGCCAGCGCGTGCTCGCCCTGTCGCGCTCGGTCGAGACCGCGGTGCGTACCGTGCGGCCCGGCGACACCTATCAGCCGCCGCCGGCCAGCGGCGAGCCGCGCGACGACGGCGCACGCCGTTTCGCCGCGCCGGTGCTGCCGGCGATCGACGCGTTCTATGCGGCGCTGGACCTCGCGCTCGAGTTCACCCTCGAACACGAACGGCTGTCGCTCGCGACCCGACGCGCGCTGCAGAAGGCGCGCGCCAAGGCCGACGGCATGGCGCGCGGCCTCGCCGACGCCGGCCGTGCGCAGGCGCTGCGCACGCAGGCAGATCTGATGCTGGCGTTCGCCGGCGGCGTGCCGCGCGGCGCCAGCTCGATGTCGGTGCCCGACCCCGACCACGACGGCCACCCGCGGCGCATCGAACTCGATCCGGCGCGACCGGTGATCGTGCAGGCGCAGGCGCTCTACGACAAGGCGCGCCGGCTCGATGCGGGCCGCGCCATCGCCGAGCGGCGCCATGCCGAGGCGAGCGCGACCGTGCTGGCGCTGGCGGCGATCGACGACCGGCTCCAGGCGCTGACCGCGGCCACGCCGGCCGTCGACGAGGCCCTGGCCGGCATCGCCGCCGAGTTGCAGCGGCAGGGCGCGCTGCCGCAGCCCAAGGTGACGACCCGGCAGAAGCAGCCGGCGGCGAGCATCCCGCGCGCCGAGAACTACCGCCGCTTCGTCTCGGCCGAGGGCTACCAGATCCTGGTCGGCCGCGACAACGAACAGAACGACCGGCTGACGCTGCGCACCGCCAACGGCAACGACCTGTGGCTGCACGTCGGCGGCGGCCGCGCCGGCTCGCACGTCGTCGTCCGGCTGCCGAAGCAGAAGACCGCCAGCCTCGAGACGCTGCTCGACGCGGCTGTGCTCGCGGTGCACTTCAGCAAGGCGCGCGGCGAGAGCCGCATCGACGTGATCTACACCCACCGAAAGCACGTCAAGAAGCCGAAGGGCCTGCCGGCCGGCGCGGTGGTGCCGTCGCAGACCAGGACGATCACCGTGCGTGCCGACGCCGCGCGCCTGCAGCGCCTGCTCGACTCGGCCGGCGGCGACGAATCGAACTGACGGCCGGCGCCGGCGCGGCTACGTTCGCGCGGCATGGAGTGGATCACCGAACCGCAGGCCTGGGTCGCGCTGCTCACCCTCACCTTCCTCGAGACGGTGCTGGGCATCGACAACATCGTCTTCGTGTCGATCCTGACCGGTCGCCTGCCGAAGGAGCAGCAGACCCGCGGCCGTCGCCTCGGCCTGCTGCTGGCGATGGGCATGCGCATCGCGCTGCTGTTCACGATCACGTGGATCATGCGTGCCACTGCGCCGCTGTTCGCGATCGACGGCCACGAAGTTTCGGTGCGCGACCTGATCCTGCTCGGCGGCGGCCTGTTCCTGATGTGGAAGAGCGTCACCGAGATCCACCACAAGCTGGAAGGCGATGCCGGCGACGGGCACTCGACCGGACGCCCGGTGGCGTTCGGCCAGGTCCTGCTGCAGATCGCGCTGCTCGACCTCGTGTTCTCCCTCGACTCCGTGATCACCGCCGTCGGCATGGTCGATCACATCGCGATCATGGTGATCGCGGTGTTGATCTCGGTCGGCATCATGGTCGCCTTCGTCAACCCGATCTGCACCTTCGTCGAGCGCCATCCGACGGTGAAGATGCTCGCCCTCAGCTTCCTGCTGCTGATCGGCTTCACGCTGGTCGGCGAAGCGTGGGAGCTGCACATCCCGAAGGGCTACGTCTACTTCGCGATGGGCTTCTCGCTGTTCGTCGAGATGCTGAACCTGCGCCTGCGCCGCCACGGCAAACCGGTCGCACTGCACGGGCCACAGGTGCCGCCGGCTGCCTGAGCGATCAGCGACGGCGCGGTTCCTGCGCCACCAGGTCGTCGTCGGTGTCCGCGAGTCCGTCCTCACCGAGGCTCAGGACCTCCCAGCGCACGCCGCTGGGGCGCGCCCGGATCACGTAGTCGTGCCCCCATGGGTCCTGCACCGGCCCCTGGTAGACGCGCGCACCACCTACTTCGGCGGCAGCCAGTTCCTGTACGGTCGGCACCGTCGGCGCGGCCGCGCGCAGCGCCTTCGCCGCGGCCGCGAGTTCGCCCAGCTCCTGCTTGCAGCGGCGGCGCTGCGCGTAGAGCTCGCGGTCGTACTTCTTGTCCGGGCGCTTCGTGCAATCCCAGGCGACGAGCCATTCCTGGCCGGTCTTCTCGAAGCCGAGGTCCTGCACGAGACGCCGCTCCATGTGCGGCAGGTGCGCGGCGCCGTAGTAGATGCCGATCCTCTTCTTGCCGGCGGCCAGCTCGCGCTGCAGCACCTGCAGGCACTTCTCGTTGCGGCCCTCGAGCAGCGTGCTGCCGTCCTTGCCGCCGACGGCCATCACCTCGATCTGTTCCATCTGCGCGGCGAACGACATGCGCAGCAGGTGGCGGCCCTCGCCGTTGCGGAACGCGGTGACGAGGTCGGGCGCGGCCGCCGCCGGCTCGCCGCTCTCGGCCCGGTCCCGCTGCATCTGCATGCCGCTGGCCATCATGTTCAGCATGATCGTCAGCAGGCTCTCGCCGCGCTCGGCCATGCTGGCCGCGAACTCCTGCGGTGTCATGTCGGCGTGCACGAAGTTGGCCGGCGAGTAGTCGATGCCGTCGAGCTGGAACTGCAGCTCGAGCGCGTTCTTGAGCCCGTTCTGCAGCATGGCGATCGGGTTGAGGCCGTTCTGGTCGCGGTCCTTGGTCGGCCGGTAGTTCTCCGGCCCGACCAGCTCGTAGAGCAGCGCGTCGCAGGTGGTGAAGCGATCGTTGAGCGTGTCGTAGCAGGTCTGGTCGGCGATGTGCACGGCGCCGAACAGCCGCAGCTCGACGTCGCCCTTGCGGTAGGTCGTGATCGCCGTGTCGAGGTGGCCACCGTCGCCCTCGGTCACGAACCGCACGAAGTCGCTCGGCTCGAACGGCGCGTCGTCGCGCGGCCGCCCGGCCGGCTCCTGCGCGCAGGCGCCGGCGAAGGGAGCCAGAACGAGGAACGACGCCAGGATGCTGCGCATGCGCCGATGATCGGCACAACGGCACGACGGGGCAAGTCGGGTCTCAGCGCGCCTTCGGCACGTAGACGTAGACGCTCTCGTCCTTGGGGCCGACCCAGCACGGCAGGTGCAACACCAGCTCGTAGTCGGCCTGCAGGGCGCGCAGCAGGGCGCCCGGCTGATCGAACTTCGGGTCGATGCTGCGATCGATCTCCTCGAGTTCCGGCATCGTCACCAGCACGAAGAACTTCGCCCCCCGCCGCGCCGCCTCGGCCTCGTGCCACCGCAGGTGGTTGGTCGCGCCCGGTTCGTGCCGCACGACCGGCTTGCCGCTCGCGTCCGCGTCGATGCCGTGCAGTTTCCATTCCACGAGGACTTCGATGACGGCCATCGGGTCCGCGTCACCACTGCCCGAGGACCAGTGCTGCGGCCACAGGTAGTAGACGATCGTCGGTTCGTTGACCGTCAGCACGCGCATCGGCTGGTTCCCCGCCTCGGCCCGCACGAACGCGCAGGCCTCGCGCCACCGCGCGCGCTGGCCGTGCTGATCGGTGTAGTAGCCGACCGCGTGCTGCAGATGATCCGCCACCAGCAGCAGCGGCAACGCCAGACCCGCCGGGTAGAGCCGACCGCGGTGCCGGACCGACGAGCCGGCGACGAGGCCGCCGATGCGCGTGCAGGCCAGCGCCGCCAGCCAGGCCAGCACCGGCAGCGTGCAGATCGCGTAGCGCGCGGTGACCTTCGCCAGCTGGCCGCCGATCACCAGCAGCACGTAGAACGGCACCGCCGCGAGGCAGCCGAGCAGCAGCGCCTTCTCGCGGCCCAGCCAGCCCCAGGCGAACACCAGCCCGGCGCCGGCGGCGAGCAGGATCGTCGGCCGGAAGTAGAACGCGGTCGTCTGCAGCAGATGCAGCAGCGACGGGTCGTCCTTGCTGTGCAGGAAGCCCTGGATCGGCGCCCACTCGCGCATCGCCCACGGCAGCACCGCGGCCACCACCGCGGCGACCACGATCGCGCGCACGACGGAGCGGCGATGCAGCCGCTCGACGCGGCGCAGCAGCAGGAACGCCAGCAGCCCGGCGGCGAGCAGCGCGCCGCTGAGGTGCGACAGCGCCGCGATCGCGATCGCCGCGCCCGTCGCCATCAGGTCGCGCGTGCGCAGCGTGGTGGCGTAGGCATGCGCCCGGTTGCAGGCGACGGCCGCGAGGCAGCACGTCAGCACGTAGCCGCGCGCGTTCTGGCTCCAGAAGATGTGCCACGGGTCCAGGGCCAGCAACCAGGTCGACAGCACCGCCGGCCACGGGCCCACCAGGCGCCGGCCGCAGAACGCCATCAGCGGCACCGTCAGGATGCCCACGACCGCAAACGGCAGCCGCAGCGAGTACTCGTCGGCGCTCCAGCCGAGCGCCAGCAGACCGCGCAGGCCGAGGAACGTCAGCGGGTACAGCGCACGGTCACTGCGCAGGAAGCCGTGCGGGCCCCGCAGCGGCATGGTGGCATCGCGCCAGGTGTGCGCCTCGTCGATCCACATCGACCAGGTGCCGAGGTCGTGCAGGCGCAGCGCTACGGCGACGGCGGTGGCCGACAACAACACCACCCACTGCCAGCCGGTGAACCCCGTGGTTCCGGCTGCAGCAGGCGCCACGATTCGCTCGGTTCGACGCAGGGCTGGCTCCGCACGCGGTGGCATACAGGATGCCGTCGGCCAACGCGAGCCCGGGCTGCCGGCGGCTGCCGGAGCCTGGATCGAGCCCGGGATTGACCGCCGACCGCGCGGCATGTCGATTCCCGGTCCCTCCGCTCGTCATCGCCCCATGCAGCATCGACCCCACCACCTGGTCCTGATCGCCGTCCTCCTGTCGCCGATGGTCCTGCCGGGCCAGGAGCTGGCCCTGACCGGCCTCGATCCGATCGACCTGGCGCGCGGCGAGGAGCGGGCGGGCGCCGCCGACTTGGAACTGCCGCTCGGCCGCTTCCGCTACCGCTTCGCCACCGCCGACAACCTGGCGACGTTCCGCGCCGAACCGGAACGCCACGCAATCCAGTTCGGCGGCGCCTGCGCCCGCATGGGGCCGCTCAGCGGCGCCGGCGACCCGGCGCGGTGGCTCGTGCACGACGGACGCATCTACGTGTTCGCCAGCGACCAGTGCCGCGACGGCTTCCGCAACCAACCGGCCCGGTTCCTCGATGCCGACGTGCCGCGGCCACCGGGGGATCCAGCCGGCGCCGCGCTGCTCGCGCGCGCGGTGGCGGCCCACGGCGGCGGCGATCGGCTGCGGGCCTGGCGCACGTATGCCCACGAACACCGTCGCGTCGAAGGCGACACGACGCAGGTCTGGCGGCTGCGCATCGCCTTTCCCGAACGCTGGCGCACCGAGCACGACTACCTGCAGGCCAAGCAGCAGTGGCACTTCGCAAACGTGGTGACGGCCGATGCCGCGTTCTCGGTCGCACAGGACAAGACCGAGCCGATGCACCAGAGCGCCCGCCGCGAAGCCACGCACCAGCTGCTGCGCGACCCCGTCGTGGCGCTGCGCCGCGCCCTCGACGGGCCCCATGCTGCCACCGCCGTCGGCAAGACCAAGGTCGGCGGCACGGCCGTTGACCGCTGTGAGCTGTGGCTCGACGGCGCGGTGGTCACGCTGGGGGTCGGTGCCGATGGTCGCGTGCTGACGCTGAGCTGCCGCGCCCGCGGACCACAGCTCTGGTTCGGGGCGCTGGACCTGGCGTTCGACGACTTCGAGTCGCACGACGGCATCCTGGTGCCCCACAGGGTGCGCGCCACCTTCGACGGCAAGCCGGCGCCCACGCTCGACGAGGCGCGGCAGGAGGTCGCCGTGGATGCGCCCGTCGACGACGACCAGTTCCGCGCCGCGAAGTGACCCGGCAGGAGATCGGTGCTGCTGCAACCTTCGTGGGACTCCGGCGGTAGAACGGGCACCCGATGCCCCTCGGAACCCAGCCCCTGCGCGACGTCGACACCGAGTTCGCGGCCCTGCTGGCCGACCACGAGCCGAGCCTGCGCCAGCTGCTGCGCCGCTTGTGCGGTTCGGCCGCGGACGCCGACGACGTGCTGCAGGAGACGCTGGCCAAGGTCTGGCGACTGCGCCGCAGCTACGACCCCGCCGGCAACGGCGCCGCGTGGCTGCTGCAGGCCGCGTTCCGCTGCTATTGCGACCACCGCCGCCGGCAGCGCCGGCAGCCGCGCACCGACGCGGGGCCCGACACGTTCCCGGCGCCGGCCCGTGCCTGCGCCAGCGAACTGCGCGACGAACTGCAGCACCGGCTGCTGCCGCTGTCGCCGATCGAGCGTGCTCTGCTGCTGGGCTTCCACGCCCACGGGCGTTCGCTGCAGGACCTGGCCCTCGAACACGGCATGCCGCTGAACACCATCAAGTCCCACCTGCACCGGGCGCGACAGCGCCTGCAGGAGAACGAGCCATGAACGCCGCCGACTTCGACCGCCGCGTGCACGCCTGCTTCGACGCGCGGCGCGATCCGCTCGACGACGCCGAGGTGTGCGCGTTCCTCGCCGCCCACCCGCAGCGACTGCCGGCGTTCGCGCGGCTGCGCGAGACGCTGCGCCGGTTGCCCGAGGTCGCGCCGCGAACGCGCCGGCACCGGCGCTCGGCTGGCTGGCTCGCGGGCATGGCGGTGGCAGCCGCCGCGGCGATCGCCGTCGCGGTCGCCTGGCCGCGAGTGCGCGCCGCCGGAACGGCGCCACGGCCGGTGATCTTCGGCGCCGAACTGCGCGAGATCCGACCACGCGCCTACGCCGCCGTGCAGTACTCGCTGCGCCAGCGACTGGTGGTCAGCGCGACCACGACCCTCGAGACCTACGAACGCCGGAGCCAACGCCGATGACGCCTCGCTGCCTGCTGCCCCTTCTGCTCGCCACCTCGTTCGTCGCCGCGCAGAACATGCCGGTGCCGGACGGCAAGGGACGGATCCTGCAGGTGTTCGACCTGCAGACGACCCAGGCTCCGTGGCTCGAGGACGACGCGCCGGAGCAACCGGCCGCAGACGCCGCCGGCGCCGCGGCTGCCGGCGCGCCATCGGTCGCGGGTGACCACCAGTACCTCGCCGAGTTCCTGCGGCCGTTCGTCACCCCGGCGCTCGGGCCCGGCGACGACCTGCAGGTGCTCGGTGGCCGCTGGCTGACGCTGCTGGGCAACCCGGCGCAGGTGGCGAGCCTCGAGCGACTGATGGCGAACGCGGTCGCCCGGCGCGATCTGCTGGTGACGACGACCGTGCGGATCGTCGGCATGCAGGCGAGCGTGTTCGAGCAGCGCGTCAAGCCGATGTTGAGCGCCAGGGCCGGTGCCGAAGGCGTGTTCGACGCGGTGATCCCGGCGGCGCGGGCGGAGGGGCTGCGGCATGTCGTCGCCGGCGGCGAGACCATCGACGCACCGAGGCTGACGGTGGCGCCGCTGCAGCGCGCCACGATGTCGATGCAGACACAGACCGGCTACGTGCAGGACTACACCCTGACACGCCACGGCGACCAGCTGATCGCCGACCCGATCGTCGGCGTCGTCTGGGATGGCATCATGGTCGAGTTCTGCGCCATGGTGCTGGACGATGGCCTGATCGGCATGTGCTGCGACGTGCAGTCGCAGCAGCTGCAGCGGCCGATCCAGGAGTTCCAGGCCGACATCGGCACTGGCACACCGGTGACGATCCAGCTGCCGCGCACGACCGGCGTGCACTTCCGGCAGACGACGCGCGTGGCGGCCGGCGACCTGGTCGTACTGGCGACGCAGAAGGTCGACGGCGATTACCTGCTGGCGATCGTCGAGGCGCGGATCGATCGCCGCTGAGCGGTCACCGACGGCCCAGCCGGATCTCCAGGCCCGTCTGCAGCTCGCCCGCGCGCACGACCAGCGGCGCGGTTGCGCCGGCGCCCGCAGCGCGCTGGTGTGCCACCAGACGGAGCTCGATCCCGGGCGGAACGCGCGGCAGCTCGAAGCCACCGGTCTCGTCGGTGTAGGCCACCGCGCACACGAGGGAGGGATCGGGCGACCGGTCCGCGGCGCCGGCCGACAGCGCCCGCCAGCCCGCGAGGCAACGATCGGCGAGTTCGCCGGTGCCGAGCGGGAACACCCGCGCGCCCGCCACCGGCTGCCCGGCATCATCGAGCACGCGGCCGCGCAGCTCGCCGCCGCGCAGCAGCGGCACGCGCAGGCCGGTGCGCATCTCCCCGTCGCGCAACGCGAACTCGACGACCGCCGGCGCGTAGCCGGGCACCTCGGCGACCAACGCCCAGCGGCCGGCGTCCAGCCCGACCTCGTGGAACGCGACGAACCGGCCGCCGCCGTCCAGCTGCTGTGCGGGCGCGCGCGGCAGCACACGATCGCTCGGCAGCGTCGAGACCCCGTCGCGCACCGGCAGCACGTCGATCGCGAACGCGCCGAACTCGACCACCTCGCCGGTCTCGGCGTCGACCAGTTCGCCGTGCAACTCCGCCAGGTGGTCGCCCACGTCCCGCGGGTCGGAACGGCGCTTCAGCCGCACGTCGACCGCGGGACCGTTCGCGCGCAGACCCGTTCGTGTGGCCGGGGAGAGGTCCGCCCCCGCGTCGACGTGCAGCGTATGGTCGCCGCCGCCCAGACCGGTGAACTCGACGCGCCCATCGGCGCCGAGATCGCCGGTGTACGTCCATCCGTCGACCGGATGCTCGAGCCAGACGTTGGCCCACTCGATGGGTTGGCCGTCGACGGTGCCGACGTGGACCGCGACGCGCCCGCCGGTCGCCAGCTGGACCTGGCACCGGTGCGCGCCGGCCCGGTCGAGCTCCAGCGCGACGGACTGCGACGCGAGACCGGCCGGCCGGCCGTCCACGAACAGGCGCTTCGCACCCAGCGACCGGCCGCGCAGGACCGCGATGCCGTCGCCCCCGGTGGTGCCGCTGGCTTCGATCGCCCCCTGCTCCGGGCGTGGCGCCGGCGTTGCGTCGGCCATCGCTGCGACCGGCACCCCGGGCAACGGCAGTCCGTCCGGCCCGACCACCACGACCGCCAGCTCGTAGCGCGACAGCGCGGTGCCGGCCGCGGCGGGCAGCACCAGGGCCAGCGGCGCGGCATCGGCCTCCCGCGGCAGCGCCAGTTCGTCGGTCTCCAGCAGCAGGCGCCCCGTTTCGACCACGCGCAGGCGGACGGCGTCGGGATACAGGGTGTGGGGCCCGACCTCGAGCCGGAACGCCCCCTGCGCGTCGATCGTCGCGTGCGCGAGCTCGAACGGCTTCAGGCCGCCGGCGGCGACGGCCTGCACCGTCGCGCCGGCGACCGGCCAGGCGCCGGCGTCCATCACGGTGCCGTGGAACACCGACGTGGTGCGCACGCGGACCTCGCCCTGGCCCTGCCGACCAGGCTCCTCGCCGCGCGGCGGCGCCGCCCCGGGCGCGCGGAGCTCGACGCGGTCCGTGTCCGCCGCCGTGCGATCCGCGTCGAGGCCGCCAGCCGCCGGCGCGCCGATCACGGCGACGCCGGCGCGCGCCGGTGCCGGATCGGCGCGCGGCAGCCACCACGCCAGCACCGCGACGGCGACCGTCGCCACCGCGGCCGCCGCGCCGAGCGCCAGCCGCGCGCCGAACGCCGTGCCGCCCACGGCCGCCGTCTCTCCGAGCGCCAGCAGCCGCTGCTGCAGCCCCAGCGGCGACGACGGTTCGACGCGGGCCACCAGCTCCGGCAGCCGGCCGAGCGCCAGCGCGAAGCCGTGCCCGGTCAGCGCCTGGCGCAGCCGCTGCAGCGCCTGCTGGACGCGATCGTGCGCGGTGGACGTCGGCACGCGCAGCGCGGCACCGACCTCGGCCAGCGTGAGCTCGTCCTGGCAGTGCAGCTGCAACGGCAGGCGCAGCGCCTCGGGCAGCGACTCCATGGCCGCGACGACGCTGCGGTGCAGGTCGGCGTCGGCGGCGAGCTGCGCGGGATCGGTCGGTTCGGAACGGGTCGTCGGGTCGGTCTGCATCGCGTTCTCCTCGTGGTGGGTGCGACGCAAGCGCGAACGCTTGTGGTTGGCGGCGAGCCGCGTCGCCAGCCAGCACAGGGTCGCCCGCACGCTGTGGGCGGCGGACAGCCGCAGCTTGCCCTCGAGCACGCGCACGAAGACGTCCTGGGTGACGTCGGTGGCCGTCTCGCCGCCGACCCAGCGCGCGGCGCTGCGGTGCACGGCGGCGTGGTGGTCGCGCACGAGCGCTTCGAACTGGTCTCGGGACAGGCGTTGCATGGGGTGCGTTCGGTTGCGTCCCACGAGAGAACCGGCCGCCCGCCGACATCCGGCGGAATCGCGCGAAAACACCGCGACCGTTCACGGGAACGGGAAGAAGGCCTCGTCGGCGAAACTGTAGTAGCGCTCGGCGCCGACGACGAGGTGGTCGAACAGCTCGATACCGACCAGCCGACCGACGTCGCGCAGGCGATCGGTGACCAGCCGGTCCTCGGCGCTCGGCGCCGGGTCGCCGGACGGATGGTTGTGGGCGACGACCACCGCGGCCGCCCCATCGCGGATCGCCGGCGAGAACACCTCGCGCGGGTGCACCGGCGCCGCATCGATGCTGCCGGTGCTGACCACGTGCACGGCGAGCACACGATGCCGCGCGTCGAGCAGCACGGCGAAGAAGCTCTCGCGCCGGGTGCCGCGCGCCGAGTCCCGCACCACCCGCGCGACGTCGCCGCCGTGCCGCACGACCGTGCCCGGCCGCAGCGCCGCCTCGCCGAGCCGCCGCGCCAGACCGAACGCCGCGCCGAGCGCCGCCGCGCGCGCCGGCCCGAGGCCGCGTTCCGCGGCCAGCTCGCGCAGGCTCGCCACCGCGAGCCCCGGCAGACCGCCAAACCGCCGCAGCAGCCGCTGCGCCACCTGCTCCGCCGGCTCGCCCGGCGCACCGGTGCGCAGGATCAGCGCCACGCACTCGGCGTCGCTGAGCCGCGGCTCCCCGAGCTGCAGCATGCGTTCGCGCGGCCCGTGCCGCACCGCCCGTTGCCCGACCTCGACATCGTCCATGCGCTGCATCAGTGTCCCGAACGGCCGAACGGTGGCAGACAAATCGGCGGTCGCACACCATCGCCAGGCTCGACTGGTGACTCGCGGCCGCCGTGCCTACCGAGGCGGATGCAGCCGCCACTCGACGCCGCCCCGAGCGACCGCACACCCTGGGAGGTGCTCGAGCAGCTGCTCGCCGACGGCCGAACCGAACAACTGCGCGACTTCCTGACGACGCTGCGCGGCGGCGACGCGGTGCTGGCGATCTCGCGCCTGCCCGAGGACCGGCAGACCCGCCTGTTCACGCTGCTGCAGCCCGACGACGCCGCCGACCTGGTCGAGCAGATGCCCGAGGCGGCACCCTGGTCGCCGTGTCGATCGGCGGCCTCGTGCCGCTGCTGCTCAAACGGCTCGGCCGGGACCCGGCGCTCGCGTCTGGCCCGATCCTGACGACCGTCACCGACAGGTGCGGCTTCTTGACCGTGCTGGCTTTCGCGTCGGCGCTGCTGGCCCACCTGCGCTGATCGCGTCCCGCCCGGTCCTCAGTGGCAACGCGCGTCCGCCGCGGCCCGGCGGGAAGTCGCCAGCAGCCGGTCGCGTCGTTCGCCCGGCGGCAGCATCGATGCGGCGGTGATGGCCTCGGCCGGGCGGCCGCAGCGGATCGCCACCGCGACGGCGGCGGTCAGCAGGCGTTCGCGCACCGCCGGCTCGCGCAGCGGATCGTGGTCGACGACCGAGGCGATGAAGTCGTGCAGGTCGCGATCGACCGCGTAGAGCTCGAAGCGCGTGTGCCCGTGCGTCGTCTCGCCGCCAGGGCGCTTGCCGAGGCTGACGAACGCCTCGATGCCCTGGCCGAAGTACTCGGCCTCGTTGCTGGCCGCGTAGTAGTCGAGGCACCTGCCGTCGGCGAGCGCCTGCTGGTAGAGCGTGCGGATGCGCAGCCGCTGCGCGCGCGTGAACGCGTGCAGATGCACCTGGTGCGCGACCTCGTGCGCCAGCGTGTCGAAGCCGAAGCTGGTGACGTCGTCGAGCGCCTCGATGCCGGTCGCCGCCTGGATGCCGCCGACGCCGCGCACGTCGTCCCAGACCCGTCCGTCGAACGTGCGCCGCCCGCGCAGGGCAGCGCGCGCCTCGGCGTCGGTCGTGCGCTCCAGCTCGAGCAGCAGGTCGTGGCTGCCGCCAACCGCGATCAGGCGCGGCAACTGCGTCGCGAACAGGGCCGCGGTGCGGTCGACGACGAGCCGGCGCGCCGGCGACAGGCGTTCGTAGCCGCGCACGAACTGCCCGACCGGCAGCGAGCGCACGTCGGGCACCGGCAGCGCGGCCGCCAGCTCGCGGAACGCGGGTTCCTCCGCCGCCATGCTGTTCGCGGTGCGCTCGGCCAGCAGCGCCTCGCCGAGCAGGCGGTGCGCGATCGGGTGCCCCGGCTCGCGGGTCAGCACGCGGCGCAGCAGCGAGATCGCGCGTTCGAGGTCACCGGCGGCCGCGGCGTCGGCGGCGGCGCGCAGATCGGCCGTGATCGTCGCCACCACCGGCGGCAGCAGGCCGGAGCCGAGCCGCAGGTGGCCCTCGGCATGCAAGGGGTCGAGCGCGATCACGTCGCGGTAGCCGGCCGCCGCCTCGTCGATGCGCTGCACGCGGAACAGCGCCGACGCGCGCGCCGCCAGCAGTTCGGGCTCGGGGTCGAGCGTGCGCCGCACGAACGAGGTCGCACGCGTCACCGCCTCGTCGAACGCGCGCGCCCGGATCAGCGCCCGCACGCACAGCGCCATGCCCTGCTGGCTCGACGGCAGCGCCTGCAGCGCCGCCTCGGCATACGAGCAGGCGAACACGCTGTTGCCGAGCATCAGGTGCGCGCGCCCGAGCCCGATCTGCGCCGGCTGCGGCTCGGCGTCGTGCTCGATCGCGCGGCGGAACGCCCGCCAGGCCCCGACCGGATCCTCGTGGTCGAGCAGCGCGTCGCCCTGCTGGCACCACGACGACGCCGTCGGCCCGCCGCCGCCCGGAGCCGGCGCCTGGGCGGTGACCAGGGCGCCGAACAGCAGCGCCGCGACGGCGGACGCCCGGCGGCGGGGCGGCAGGTGGAGAGGCAACGGGTTCACGCGCGACCGTCGCTTCTTCGGCATTCGCGCGCGCGCGGCTGCGCCCCGCCTGCGCCGGCGACGGAAGCGCCGACCGCATCGGCGTCACCCGGCGCGCCGGCCCAGCCGGGACGACTCCTGCGGTCACGAGGGAGTGCCCGCGCTCCCGCCTGGGGACCAGGCGCGCGGCAGGTTCTCCGGCAAGCGCGGCGCCTGCCCCGCTGAGCACGGGTTCCGCCGCGCAACGCCGGCAGCGTGCGGCCGAGCGGGTCCCGCCGCCGGCTGCGCGTGCATCGTCCGGACTAGCGCGGCGAGCCGAGCACCTCGAGGCGCTCGGCGTCGAGCACGCTCAGCGTCTCGGTCGCCGGGTGCCGGCGCGGGCCGCTGAGGCCGATCTCCCGGTCGACGAACAGCGACAGGTCGTAGCGGCCGGTGTTGCACGACACCAGGCACTGCCGGCGACCGCCCTTCTCGAGGTAGTAGATGCCGGGCCCGCCGAGGCGCCGTTCGTAGCGCAGCCAGCCGATCGACTGGAAGCGCGCGAGCTCGTCCTTCGGCTCCGGCGGCGGCGGCGGCACCGTCGCCGGCTTGCTGTCGCGCACCGCGGTCGCCTCGGCGATCCAGCGCTGCGTTTCGATGCGCTTTCTCAGTCCCTGCACGGCGCTCTGCGCCGCCGACTCCGGCGACAGCGTCGCCGTCAGCTTGTCGAGCGCCTGGTCGAGCGGATCGAACGACTGCTCGGTCACGGTCTTGGTCAGCTCCTGCGCGAATGCCTGCTCGATCACCCGGACCTGCTGCAGGTCGAGTTCGTTCTGCGCCGCGAGCCGCTTCGCCGCGGCGATGCCCTCGAGCCGCGTCGCGATCTCGGCCTGCTGCTGCTGCTGCCACGCGGCGTAGCCCGCGATCAGCGCCGCGTCGGCGGCGTCACCGACCTGCACCTCGTTCTCGGCGACCCACGCCTCGATCGTCGGCACGCGGCAGCGGTACCAATCCGCCTGCTCCTCGATCACGTGCAGCTCGGTCGCGTCCTCGAGCAACGTCACCGGCGCCTCGCTGCTGCGCGGCCGGTAGCGGAACGCGACCTTGGTGCCCTTGGTCTTGACCCGGCCGTCGGCGTCGGCCTCGGCGAACTTCCGGCTGACGTAGCCGATCGGACCCAGCGGCGGCAGCACCTGGCGGAAGCCGTTCTCGCTGCGGCCGAGCGCCACGACCTGATCCTTGACCAACACGTCCTCGAACACCGGCGGCACCGCGGCGGTCGACGGCCAGCAGCGCAGGCTGACCTTGTCGGCGACCACGCGCCCGAGCTGCTGCGCGGCGGCGGCGGGAGCCTGCGCCTCGACGACCGGCGCCGGCGGCGTGTCGCCGGGCGGAACCTCGCCGCCAGCTTCCTGGGCGGTCGCCGTCGCGCCCACGAGCAACGACAGCGCCAGCACGAACGACAGGGACGAACTGCGACGGCACCGGCCTGCGGCACCGCCACCCACGATTGCACGAATGACCATCGATCCTCCAGGGAGCCGACCGGGCTCCAGCGAACGCCTGCGCCCATCGAGGACCGGCGGGTGACCGACCCGCCGCGGCGCCAGCATCAGAAGCACGATGCTACCGGATCGGCCCGCGGCAGCGAAGCGTTCGCTGGCGGATCTGCGGCCGGCCGGCGCACCAGCCGGGCCGCGCACCGCGGCTGCCGGAGCCTGCCCGGCGCCGCGCGTCGCCCGGGGCGGCGCCGGCCGATTCAGAACTGATGGCCTGAGTGTGCATTCTGCGGCAGGAGTACCACCGTGGCGCGGATCGGCACACCGAGCCCCGACGCCGGTGCAATCGCGACGCGCGCCACCGGTGTCCGACGTGGTGCCTGCGACGGCTGCCCGGGGCCCTGGCACCTCCGGCAGTCCTCGCCTGGCGCCGGGGCTGGAGCGAACGCAGCATCCACCCGATCCGCTGCCGCGGCGAAACCACGCCATTCGGCAGGAATCTGCGTGAAATCCGACCCCGCCGATGCATGTCAGGGCACGCGCCCCGAGCGCGCACACGCAAGACATCAGTTCTGGCCGAATCCACGCGCGGCGCGAGGACGGGGCAGACGACGGCCGATAGGATGCGGACCATGCGTTCGCTCGTCTTGCTGCCGCTGCTCGCCGCCGGCGCCTGCACCTGGTGGTCCAGCCGCGAGCAGGTGCTGATCACCAGCGACCCGCTCGGCGCCCGCATCGAGGTCGACGGGCGGGACACCGGCCGCACCACGCCCGCGACCCTGGCGATCGGCGGCAACTTCGGTCGCGACCACCTGGTGCGGCTGACCCTCGAGGGCCACCGGCCCGCAGTGCGCCGCCTCTACCAGTACACCGAGGGCTACACCTCGAAGTGGATCGACGGCGCGTACGACGTGGTGCTGCCGCCGCTGCCGCTGTTCTGGACCGGCGGCGACTTCGTGTTCCCGTTCGCGGTGCGCGGCGCGATGGTGCCCGGCGACCTCTACGTCAAGCTCTACCGCGACGACGAACCGCTGCTCGGCTTCGAACTGCTGGCCGCGCGCGCCGCCGCCGCTGCCCGGCAGCCGCCGCTGTGACGCGCGCCGCGTTCCTCGATCGCGACGGCACGCTGAACCGCGACGTCGACTTCGTGCGGCGGGTCGCCGACCTCGAGGTGCTGCCGGGCGTGCCGGCGGCGCTGGGGCGCCTCGACGCGGCCGGCTACCGGCCGGTCGTGCTGACCAACCAGAGCGGCATCGCGCGCGGCCTCTTCGACGAGGGCGAGCTGGCGCGCATCCATGCCGCCCTGCACGAACGTCTGCGGCGTCTGCCGCTGGCGTACCTGCATTGCCCGCACCATCCCGACGGCGGTCACGGCTACGGCGGCGCCTGCACCTGCCGCAAGCCGGCGCCGGGCCTGCTGCACGAGGCCCGGCAACTGCTCGGCGTCACGTTCGCCGGCAGCGTGCTGATCGGCGACAGCGCGCGCGACCTGCTGCCGGCACGCGGTCTGCCGATCACGACGATCCACGTGCGCAGCGGCAAACCGTTCGCCGACGAGCGCGACAAGCTGCGCGCGGCCGGCTTCGTGCCGGACCACGAGGCGGACGACCTCGCCGCCGCGGTCGACTGGCTGCTGGCCCGCGGCTGATCAGTTCCTGGCCGCCGGCTTGCGCGCGGCGGTCAGCGACACGAAGCAGCCGACGATGCCGGCGAGCGACAGCACGCAGCCGAACACGAGCCAGCCGATCGACTCGAAGAACAGGAAGCCGGAGGCCGCGACGCCGGCGCCGAGCGTGGTCGCCGCGCAGCTGAGGTAGAAGGCGACCAGCGCGAACGACCAGTGCGTGTGTTCGACCTGGGGCCGCGGCGGGATCGGCTGCGGGGTCGGCTGCGGAGCGGCCTTCGAGTCGGGCTGGTTCACGGCAGGTAGCGCGACAGGCGCGCGCCGAGGCGGTTGGCGAGGAACATCGGCATGTTCGACCAGATCCGGCGCGGCAGGTCCAGCCGCGGGTTGCTCGGATGGAAGTCCGGCAGCCGCGCGCCCGCCGCGACCAGCAGGTACTCGTAGTGCAGCGGCTCGGCCTCGAAGCCCATGTTCTTCTTGAACCGGGCCGGCCCGGAGTCGGCGCGGCTGCGGCCGAAGTCGAAGCGGCGGTAGCCCTGCTCGATCGCCCACTCCATGATCGCGCAGTAGATCCAGTTGTTGACGCCGGTGTCGTGCACGTCGTCGAGCGAGCCCGAGTAGTAGGCGTAGACGGTGTCCTTGAAGCAGAACGACATCACGGCCGCGAGCGTGCGGCCGCCCGGCTCGACGGCGCGGTGGATCACGGCCGCCTTGCCGAACTCGTCGACGAGGCCCTGGAACCAGCGCCGCGGCAGCGCCGGCGAACCGAGCCGCCGTTTGTTCTGGGCGAACAGCGCGAACAACTCGTCGACCGAACCGTCCGGCGTCACGCGGATGCCGAACGACTGGCGGCGCTTGCCCTCGATCGCCGGCGCCGCGGGTTCGCGCGCACAGCGGACCTCGGCGCGCGCCTTCTTCGGGATGCGCAGCATCACCTCGGCCGGATCCTCGGGCAGCTCGCAGCGGAACGTCACGTACAGCGGCGAACGCGGCCGCTCGCCGGGGCGCAGTTCGAGGTGCCGCAGCTCGACGTAGCCGACCTCGAGTTCGTGCCCCAGCTGCGCGGCGTGCGCGAGCAGCGCCGCCTGCGCCGCCTCGCTGTCGCCGAGCACGCCGCCGTAGACCGCGTACGGCACGCTGACCAGGTTGCGGCCCAGGAACGGGCTCTTGGTCAGGAACAGCGGCAGCACGCCGAGCCAGCGGCGGCCCTGCTCGACGACGAGGTGGTGCGGCTGATGGCGGAACGTGTCGCCGACCACGCGCGCCCAGCCGCTGCGGTGGAAGTGGGTGCCGAGCGCGTGGCGGCTGACGTAGGCGTCCCAGCGCGAGTCCTCGCCGGGCAGCAGGCCGCGCACGCGCAGCGGCAGCTCCGGCTCGGCGGCGGTCACCGCCACCGGCCGCGGCGCCGCGGCCTCCGGCGGCGACACCGGCGGCGGGTCGACGATCGCGGTGGCACCGTGCGCCGGCGGCCGCTCGGCGTCCTGCGCGCCACCCTCGATGATGGCCTCGAGCTTGTAGTCGCGCAGGTTCGGCGCCTGCGTGAAGATGATGATCTCGCCGATCAGCCCGAAGCCGATCAGCTGCACGCCGAACGCCGCCAGGATCGCGCCGATCACGAAGCCCGGCTTGTCGGACAACGACGCGCCCGGCACCGCGAGGCGGTCGTAGACGTACCACAGCGCGACCGGCGCGCCGATCGCCATCGACGCGAAGCCGAGGTAGCCGAAGAACCGCAGCGGCCGCTGCGTGAAGCGCGTCAGGAACGTGATCGCGAGGATGTCGAGCAGCCGGCGCAGATAGACGCCGACGCCGAAGAAGCCGGCGCGCCCCTTCTCCTCGCGGTGCCGGACCTGCACCTCGACGACGCGGAAGCCCTGGCGCTGCGCCATCACCGGCAGGAAGCGGTACAGCTCGCCGTAGACGGCCACCTCCTCGAGCACGTGGCGGCGGAAGCCGCGCGTGCCCGAGTTCAGGTCGTGGAACGGCATGTTCATGATCCAGCGCAGCAGCCAGTTGAAGAACCGGGACTGCAGCTGGTTCAACCAGGGATCGATGCGCGACCGGCGCCAGGTCGCGACGCAGTCGGCGCCGGCCTCGAGCGCCGCGACCACCTTGACGACCTCGTCGGGCTCGAGCTGCAGGTACGGCGGCACGTTGACGATGTGCTCCCCCTGCGCCTTGGCGACGCCGGCCGACAGCGCGATCGACTCGCCGAGGCCACCGCCCTCGAGCTGCACGATGCGCAGCGTCCAGCGCGCCGCGAGGTCGCGCAGTTCGCCGGCGAAACGCTGGGCGGGACCGTCGAGCACGAACACGAACTCGCACTGGTAGCCCGCCGCCTGCAGCGCCGTGCCGATGCCTTCGACGACCTCGCGCGGGTGCGCCTCGGGCCCGCTGATGGCGACGACGACCGAGATCAGCGGACCGTTCATCGCGAGGCCTCGCGCGCCGTGACCGAGATGCGCTGGCGGAAGAACTTCGACACCTTGACCTGCAGTTCGGCCAGGAAACCGAGCAGGAACACGTTGGCGGCCGTCAGCAGCATGACGGCGCCGGCGGCGACCGCGGCCATGTCGTAGTCGCCGAACCAGACCCAGCCGTGTTCGCGCGTCGCCTTGACGAAGCCGAGCAGGAACATCATAGGCGACAGCACGAACAGCGGCAGCGCCAACAGCGTGAACCAGCGGATCGGATGCGCCGCGAACTGGATCAGCATCTTGATGCCGACCAGGTCCATCAGCACCCGGAACACGCGGCCGAGCCCGTACTTCGACTTGCCCGCGAGACGCGGGTGGTGGCGCACCGGCAGTTCGGTGATGCGCGCGCCGAGACCGACGCCGAGCGCCGCCAGGAAGCGGTGCATGTCGGAGTAGAGCACGAGGCTGCGCACGACCCAGCCGCGGTAGGCCTTCAGCGAACAGCCGGTGTCGTGGATGCGCGCGCCGGTGACGCGCGAGATCAGGAAGTTGGCGATGCGGCTCGGGATCAGGCGCGTGGCGACGCGGTCCTGCCGGTGCCGGCGCCAGCCGCAGACGACGTCGTAGCCCTGCTCGAGCTTCTCGACCAGACGGGCGATGTCGGCCGGGTCGTTCTGCAGGTCGCCGTCCATCGACACGACGATGCGGCCCCGGCAGGCGGCGAAGCCGGCGGCCATCGCCGCGGTCTGACCGTAGTTGCGGCGGAACAGCAGCAGGCGCAGGTGCGGGTCGTTCGCGGCCAGGGCGCGCAGGACGTCGCGCGTGCCGTCGCGGCTGCCGTCGTCGACCAGCACGATCTCGTAGGCGCGACCCATCGCGACCAGCGCGTGCGTCAGCGCCGAGTGCAGCGCCTCGACGTTGTCGTGCTCGTTGTAGATCGGCACGACGACGCTGATCACCGGCCGGGCCTTGCCGGTCGCTGGCCTCGGCTCCGGCGCCGGGCGCCGCTGCGACGGTGGAAGAACCGGCTCGCTCACCATGTCCTCGCAGATGGTGAACCGGCGCACGCCCCGGCGCGAGTGTTCTCCGCGCGCTTTCCCGGCGGCGCGCTCACCAGTAGAGGGCGACCGTCGTCGCCAGGAGGAGCACGAGCAAGACGATCACCAGCGCGCGCTGCTGTCGGCGTCGACGCTGCTGCCACGGCCCGGCCAGCACCGGCGCGAACTCGCCGGGCAGCACGCGGTCGGCGGCCGCCAGATCGCCGCGCTGCAGGTGGCGCAGCGCCGTGCGCACGCGGCCGGGCAGGCGTTCGACCAGGTCGGCGCAGTGCAGGTCGGCGACCGTGAGACCCTTGAACTCCCGCCGCAGCCGCGTCGCCCGCGGCGGTTCGGCGGGACCGAGCGGACCGTCGACGGCGCGCAGCGGCGGCCGATGGCCGCCGTTCGCGTGCGGCGCCGAAGCCGCGTCCTGCTCGTCACCGTCCCCGGTCACCGCCGTGCTATCGGCCACACGCGCGCGACGGCTGGAGCGCGCGCCGCTATGGTGACACCGGACGGATGACGCGATAGCTTGTGGCGAACGAGCTTGCGGCGCTGCCACGGAGCCAGCCGCGGCCCCGCACCCATGGATCGGCCCGCCCGAATCGCCGTCGTCGGCCCCGCTACGGACCGCCTGCTCGCCGACCTGCGCGCGCTGCCGCTGAACCCCGAAGTGCGCCGCTGGTCGTCGTTGTGCAACGACAGCGAGGCGGTCGTGCAGTTCCAGGCCGACGTGCTGTGCATCGCGTTCGGGCCCGACCCCGCCGAGGAGGTCGGCGCCCTGCGGGCCCTGAGAAACCTGTGGCCGGCGATGGGCGTGGTGCTGGTGACCGACGCCGCCCACGAGCTGCGGGACGCACCGCTGGCGGCCCGGCTCGGCGCGCAGCTGCTGGTGCCCGACGCCCCCGGCCAGCTCGCGGCCGTGCTCGAGCAGGCGCGGCTCGGCGGCAACCGGCCGCGGCCCGAGGTGTTCCACGACCTGGCGCGCGGGGTCGCCGACGAGATCAACAACCCGTTGATGTTCGTCGCCGGCCATCTGCAGCTGCTGCGCGGCAGCCTCGACCCGAACGCCGCCGGGCATCGCGAGCAACTCGACAGCGCCCTCGCCGGCGTGCAGCGCATCCAGGCCGGCGTCGATCGCCTGCGCCTGGTCGCCGAAGCCGCGCACGGCCCCGCGCGGCGCGAACCGGTCGACCTCGCCCTGCTGCTCAGCGCCGCGGTCGCCGCCCGCCGCAGCGACCGCGAGCACGCGACGCTGACCATCGCCGCGGGCGGCCACACGGTCCCGGGCGATCCCGAGCAGCTGGGCGCCGCGCTGCTCGGCCTGCTGCAGTTCGCCGACGACCTCGCCGTGCTCGGCGCGCAGTGCCGCGTCCGACTCGATGCCCTGCCCGCCGGTCGCCGCCTGCGCCTCGAGGCCAGCGGCCACGAACTGGCGACCTGGCAGCTGCCGCACAGCTTCGAGCCGTTCTACCCGAGCCGCGCGCTGCGCGCCCCCGGGCTGGGCCTGGGCCTGTTCCTCGCCCAGACCGTGTTCCTCGGCCACCGCGGCCAGGCCACCGTGCAGCGCCTGCGCGACGGCACGGTGCAGTTCGACTTCGTGCTGCCGGCCTGAGCACCCACGGCTGCGTCCCCGCGGCCGCCCGCTGCGAGCCTCACATCGGCGTCGGCGCCATCGCGGCGACGTTGGGGTCCATGGGGCCGAGGATCTTCTTCGTGATCGAGCTCTCGATCAGCGACCAGACCATCGAGGTGACCATGTAGAGCATCAGCGCCGACGCGTAGCCGTAGAGCATCAGGCCGAACAGGATCGGCATGTAGCGCATCATCGACTGCATCTGCCGCTGCTGCGGGTCGGTCGGCAGCGGCTGGCGCAGCGACATCGTCACGAACAGGCCGATCCAGACCAGCGGCAGCAGGTTGAAGTGATGCGGCCAGAAGCCGAGTTCGAACAGCGCATCGGAACGGCTGAGGTCGTCGATCCAGGACACGAACGGCTGGTGGCGCAGGTCGTAGGCGGTGCGCAGCGCGGTGAACAGACCGATGTAGATCGGCATCGTCAGCAGGATCGGCAGGCAGCCGCCGAGCGGCGGGATCATCTTGTGCTCGCGCTGGAACGCGACCATCGCCTGCTGGTAGCCCTTCTGGTCGTCGCCGTACTGCTTCTTCAGCGCGTCGAGCTTCGGCTTCAGCACCGCCATCTTGGCGCCGTACTTCCGCATCGACTTCTGCATGTGGAAGTTCACCGGTGCCAGCAGGCCGCGCACCAGGATCGTCAACATGATGATCGCGATGCCCCAGTTGCCGATGACGTCGTGGAACCAGCCGAGCAGCGCCAGCAGCAGCTTCGCCATCGGCCGGCCACCGGGCACCGTGATGCCACCGCAGCACGGCGGATTCAGGTCGACGTCGAGGATCGGCGCGAAGCGCTGCTGGTCGGCTGCGGTCGGCAGCGTCGCGAACACGCGGTAGGACTTCGGCCCGAGGTAGAGACCGTAGCCGACGCGCGTCTCGCCGCCGATCGGCGGCACGGCGAGCTGCAGGCCGTAGCGCACCCGCGTCGCGCTGTTCGCCGCGACGTGGATCGAGTCGTCGGCCTGCGGCGGCACGGTGTCGACGTCGAAGCGCTGCAACGCCGCGCGCGCCGCCTCGTCGCGCGGCCACAGGAAGGCGCCGAAGAAACGGTTGGTGCTGCCGGCGAACGACAGCGAGCGCGGATCGAGCGCGAGCGCCTGCACCTTGCCGGCCGCCGGCGGCGCGGTGACGGCATCCCCCTGCAGCGGCGCGGCGATCGAGACCGCCAGGTTGCCGAACAACGACGACTCGGACGGGCTGACCAGCGCCGGGCCGGTGAACTGCAGATCGAGCGGTTCCGTCGCCGAGCACGACTGGTTGCGCAGCGCGAACTCGATCACGAAGCCGCGGCCGGCCGGGTCGTGGCGCATGGTCTTCTCGAGCACCAAGCCGGTCGTGGAATCGAGCGTGAAGCGCAGGCCGCCCTCGAACGACTCGACGTTCCACATCGCCGTCGCCGGATCGACCGGGAACGACGCGGTCGCCGCGGCGTGGAACAGGCGCAGCGCATGGTCGCTGCCGTTGCTCGCCAGCAGCAGGTAGTCGTCGGGCGCGTGCGGCGTGTGCCGCGAGGCCGCCAGCGAGACGAAGTGGTCCATCGTCTGCAGCCAGACCAGGCCGGCGCCCTGCTTCGAGAAACGGGCGCGGAAGCTGCCGGTCGAGTCGGGGGCACCGAACTCGCGCGTGAAGCCGACTTCGCTCGCGTCGTTCTGCGCGCGACCGAGCACGACGGGGAACAGCAGGAACAGGAACAGCAGCAGCTTCTGCATCGGGATCGGATCACGGCGCGCACGCGGCGCACGTTCGCAGGGGTGTCAGGGCCGCAGGAGGATCAGGGCGCGGGCTCGGCGAGGCAACTCACCGACCCTGCGCCAACCGATCGGCCAGGTAGTCGGGCAATTCGGGAATCGCGCGGATCTTCGCCATCACCGCCTCGGTGTCGTAGGCGACGCGATGGAAGCGCACGACGCCGTCGGTGCCGTCGGTGCCGTCGTAGGTGACGAACGACGCACGCGGGTCGCCGTCGCGCGGCTGGCCGACCGAGCCGATGTTGACCATCGCCGGCTCGGTGACCCGCCACTCCATGCCGATGTCGGCCGGCAGCAGGAAGCCGCCGCTCTGCAGGTAGACGCCCGGCACGTGGCTGTGGCCGACGAAGCACAGCCTGGCGTCGCCCATCTTGGCGAAGCACTCGCTCATCTTCTGCGTGTCGGTCGCGTCGCGCGGCACCAGATACTCGCGCACCGGATCGCGCGGCGAACCGTGCACCAGCAGGATCCTGCCCTCGCGATGCTCCTTGGGCATCTGGTCGAGGTAGTTCCAGAACTTCATGTTCTCCTCGCGCGGGCAGTCGCGGCGGCTCAGCTGGTCGCGGGTCCAGTCGATCGCCGCGCGCGCGCGCGGGTTGAAGTCCGAGGCGTAGAACATCGCCCCGTGTTCGTGGTTGCCGAGCAGCGAGAACTCGGCCCGCTGCATGACGGTGCGCAGGGTCTCGCGCGGCTCCGGGCCGTAGCCGATCACGTCGCCGAGGCAGATGATCCGCTGGCAGCCGAGGCGGTCGATCTCCTGCAGGCAGACCGTCAGCGCCTCGACGTTGCTGTGGATGTCGGAGATGAACGCGAGCATGCGGCGGGCGGCGGAGGGTAAGGGCTCGGCTGGCGACGTGCAAAGCCAACCGCGCTAACTTCCCGAGTTCCCAGCCGCCGTGAACGCCGCCACCGAATCGACCCCGGCCCCCCTCTGGGTGGTCACCGGCCCGACCGCCTCGGGCAAGAGCGCGCTCGCGCTGCAGCTCGCGGAACGCCTCGACCTCGAGATCGTGTCGATGGACTCGATGGCGGTCTATCGCCAGATGGACATCGGCACCGCCAAGCCGTCGGCCGCGGAGCGGGCGCGCGTGCCGCACCACCTGATCGACCTCGTGGCGCCGAGCGCGACGTTCGACACCGCGCGCTGGTGCGAAGCCGCCGCCGCCGCGCTCGACGACATCCACGGCCGCGGGCGTCGCGCCCTGTTCGTCGGCGGCACGCCGCTGTACCTGATGGCGTTCTTCAAGGGCATGATGCAGGGCCCGGCGGCCGACCCGGAGCTGCGGCAGGCGCTGGCGGCGCGCGAGAGCGGCTCGCCGGGCGTGCTGTACGCCGAACTGCAGGCCGCCGACCCGGTCGCCGCGCAGCGCATCGACCGGCGCGACCTGCGCCGCGTCGTACGCGCACTCGAGGTGCTGCAACTGACCGGGCGGCCGATCAGCGCGCAGCAGGACCACTTCGACCGCGACGGCTGGCTGCGCCCCTGTCGCATCGTCGCCGTGCAGCGCGAGCGGGACGAACTGCACGCGCGGGTGCGGCAGCGCACCGAGACGATGCTCGAACGCGGCCTGCTGGCGGAGACCGAGGCGATCGAGCGCGGCGGCGGCTTCTCGCCGACCAGCGGCGCGGCGATCGGCTACGCCGAGTGCCGGTTGTTCCTGCGCGGCCGCTTCAAGGACCGCGAGGAGCTGCGCAACCGCATCCGTCGCAATACGCATCAGTTGATCCGCCGGCAGACGACCTGGTTCCGGCGGCTGCGCGACATCGCCTGGCTGCCGCCCGCCGCAGACGCCGATGCGCTCGCATCTTCGCTGCGGGCTGCAGTATCCGACCGACGAGGTCGATAGCATCGCCGCGTCCATGTGTGGTTTCGCCGGCCTCTATGCACTCGCGCCGTTCGCGCGCGACGACCTCGCCGCCCGCGCGGCGGCGATGGCGGCGTCGATCGCCCATCGTGGACCCGACGCGCAGAGCGTGCTGGTCGAGCCGTTCGCCGCGGTCGGCTTCCGGCGCCTCGCGATCGTCGATCTGGTGACCGGTGACCAGCCGGTGCAGAACGGCGACGGCTCGATCCAGGTGTTCCTGAACGGCGAGATCTACAACCACCTCGAACTGCGCGAACGCCTGCGGCGCGACCACGGCATCGACATCCGCACCGGCTCCGACGCCGCGGTGCTGCCGTTCCTCTACGAGCACTACGGCCCCGACTTCGTCGACCTGTGCAACGGCATGTTCGCGATCTGCGTGCTCGACCGCCGCGACCGCAGCTGCCGGCTCTACCGCGACCGGCTCGGCATCAAGCCGCTGTACGTCGCGATCACGCCACAGGCCGTGGTCTTCGGCAGCGAGCTGAAGGCGCTGTTCGCCAGCGGCCTGTGCGCGCCGGCGATCGACGAGGCGCAGCTGGTGCCGTTCCTCGAGCTGTTCTACGTGCCCGGCGCGGCGACGATCTGCCGCGGCGTCGACAAGCTGATGCCCGGCGAACGCCTGGTGCTGCAGGGCGGCCAGCCGCCGCGGCGCGAGCGCTGGTGGCGGCTGGCGTCGGTGCAGCCGGCGCGCGACGACGAGGCGCTCGACGAACTCGACGCGCTGCTGGCCGACGCGACCCGGCTGCAGCTGATGGCCGACGTGCCGATCGGCATCAGCCTGTCGGGCGGGCTCGACTCCGGCTTGATCGCCCATTACGCCAGCCTCGGCTCGACGCACGTGCGCGCCTACACGATCGCGTTCCCGGACACCGACCCCGGCGAACTCGACTGCGCGCGGCAGGTCGCGCGGAAGCTCGGCATCGAACAGGTCGAGATCTCGGCGCCCGCCGGCGACTTCCTCGCCGAGCTCGACGCGACGACGTTCTTCAACGACGAGCCGGTCGCCGATCCGGCGTTCTATCCGGCGCTGCTGGTGGCGCGCGCCGCCGCCGAACACGTCAAGGTGCTGCTGGCCGGCAGCGGCGCCGACGAGCTGTTCGCCGGCTACGGCCACTACACGCTGTCGCCGAAACTGCAGGCCGGCCGGCTGCTCTACCTGGCGCTGGGCACCGGCCTCGGCGGCAGACTGGCCGGCAACCGCCACTCGGCGGCCACGCGCCGCGCCCTGCGCGCCTATGGCCGGACGCGGCTGCCGTGGCACGCGCTGGCGATGACCCACCTCGGCGACGCGGACCGGCGGGCGCTGCAGCCGCTGGTCCGGCGCGACCACCTCGAGGAGATCGCGACGGCGTTCGCGGCGTGCGGGCACCTCGATGCGCGCAACCAGCAGCTGTGCGTCGATGCGCAGACGTATCTGCCGCACCAGCTGCTGAGCCTGCTGGACCGCACGACGATGGCGGCCTCGATCGAGGGCCGGGTGCCGTTCCTCGACCACCGCATCGCCGAGTTCGCCATGGGCGTACACGGCCGGCACAAGTACGGCGGCGTGCGCGAGAACAAGCGCATGCTGCGGCGGCTGGCCGCGCGCCACCTGCCCGCCGGTGTGGCGGTGCGCAAGAAGCACGGCTTCCCGAACTCCGTCGAGCAGTGGCTCGGCCCCGACCGGCTGCCGGCCGTGCGCGAACAGCTGCTCGACGCCGGCACGTTCGCCGCCACGACGTTCCCGAAGCCGTGGCTGCAGTCGCTGCTGGCGGACGCGGGGGCGGTGCGCCGGAACGCGCTGACCGTGCACTCGCTGCTGGTGGTCGAGTCGTGGCACCGCGTGTTCTGCCGCAGCGGCGCGACGGTCGCGGCCGGCGCCGGCGCGAGAGCGCACGCATGACCGCGCCCGACCACGACCTGCGGCGCAAGACCGTGCACGGGCTGTTCTGGCAGTTCCTGGGCGTCGGCGGCCAGCGCATCGTCGCGATGATCCCGTTGACCGTGATCGCGCGCGCGATCGACAAGGACGACGTCGGCCTGTTCGCGATCGTGCTGACCGGCATCGCCGTGATCGAGTCGCTGACGCTGTTCATGGGCGAACAGTCGACGATCTCGTCGGCCCGCGGCACCGACCGGCGCTACCTCGACACGGTGTTCACGGTGCGCGTGCTGCGCAGCATCGCGATCACCGGCCTGCTGTGCGCGCTGGCACCGGCATTCGCCTGGTTCTTCGGCACGCCGCAGTACCGCGAACACTACTGGCTGACGGGTCTGTTCCTGGTGCTGGCCGGCAACGGCCTGATCGACGGCCTGCAGAGCCCGGCGCGCGCGGCGCGCCTCAAGGGCATGGAGTTCCGTCGCATCGTGTTCTGCGACTTCCTGGCCGCGGTGTTCGGCATGTTGTGCACGGTCGCGTTCGCGCTGCTGTGGGGCAACGTCTGGGCGCTGCTGGCGGGCCACATGTGCGGCACCGCGATGCGCACGCTGTTCAGCTACGTCGCCGCACCGCACCGGCCGCGCATCGCCTTCGACCGCGACGCGCTGCGCGAACTGCTGCACTACAGCAAGGGCGCCGCCGGGGCCCCGTTCCTGCTGGTGATGGTCTTCGCCTCGCCGGCGCTGGTGCTCGGCCGGTTCCTCTACGACGCGCAGGGCCAGCGCGATCCGGGCGGTCTGGCGGAGTTCGACTACGCCAGCAGGCTCGCGCGGCTGCCGGAGGACATCTTCCTGCGCGTGCTGGCACCGGTGGCGATCCCGGCCTACGCGCACCTGCGGCACGACACGCCGCGGCTCAGCCGCGCGTGGCTCGGAGCCGTGCGCACCTTCCTGCTGGTCGGCGTGCCGATGTCCGTCACGCTGGCCTGGTGCGGCTCCGCGCTGCCGGGCGTCGTGTTCGGCGACAGGTACGGCGAGATCACCAGCCTGTTCGCGGTGCAGAGCCTGCACGGTGGCCTGGCGGGCCTGACGTCGGTCGTCGGCCCGCTGTTCTGGGCCGTCGGCATCCCGGGCAAGGACCGCACCGCGCAGCTGTTTCGCGGCATCACGATCTACGCGGTCGGCATCCCGGCCACGCTGTACTTCGGCGTGATCGGCTTCGCCTGGTCGATGGTCGCCGGCATCCTCGTCGCCCTGACGCTGTCGCTGGCCGCCGCGCTGCGCTACCTCGCGGTGTCGCCGCGGCAGCTGCTGGCGACCATGCGCGACGGCACCCTGCTCGGTGGCGCGCTGGGCATCACCCTGCTGCTGCTGGATCTCGTGCTGCCGACGACCGGCCTGCTGCGCGTGCTGGTGGCCGCCGCGCTGAGCGGTCCGGTGCTGGGCATGGTGACGCTGCGCCTGCTGCGGCAACGGCGCGGCGCCCCCGGCGTGGCGCCCCGACCGGCCGCGGTCGACCCGTCGCCGTGAAGGCGCTGGCGCCCGCGCCGCGGGCCGGCAAGATCCCGGCGTGAGCGAACCCGACGAAGCGGCGCAGTTGGTCGAGCAGGCCGGGCAGCTCGGTGCCCAGCTCGCGCCCGAGCGCGCCGCGGCGCTGCTGCGCTACCTCGACGCGATGCTGCGGACCAACGAGCAGGTCAACCTGACCGCGGTGCGCGACCGCGCCGCGGCCGTGGTGCTGCACGTGCTCGACAGCCTCGCGTTCGCGACGACCGGCCTGCACCCGCAGCACGTGCTCGACCTCGGCTCCGGCAACGGCTTCCCCGGCGTCGGCATCGCCGCGCTGCACCCCGGCGCCTCGGTGGTGCTGATGGACCGCACCGGCAAGAAGGTGCGCGCGATCGGCGCCTGCCTGGTCACCGCGCACCTCGACGGCGTCGAGACCCTGCACCTCGACGCCGCCCAGGCGCCGTCCTTGCGGCGGGACCTGCGTCACGCGTTCGACGTCGTGGTCGCGCGCGCCGTCGGCCGTTCCGCCGACGTGGAACTGCTCGCCGAACCGCTGCTGCGACCCGGCGGCAACCTGGTGCTCTGGCTCGACGCCGACGCCGAAGTCCCCGAACGTCTCGGCCACTGCCGCCTGGTCCACCGGCACGCCTACGACCTGCCCGCCCCCGCCGCCCGCCGCCGCATCCTCGGCCACTGGCGCAAGCGCGCATGACGCCCAGCGGGATCGACAGATCGCATCGGCTGCCGCCGCGGTGACGCCGACAACGCCGATTCGCCCCGTTCCACCGCGCGTCGCGTCGCCGCCACCCACCTTCGCCCCCGGCCCGTGGCCAGGTCGATCGGCTGCCGCCGCGGTGCTGGCGGCCTGGATTCGCCGGCGCACTGCCACCGCGCAGCGGCAGCCCCAACAACAACGCGAGTGGACGATGTCACGAACCCCTGCGGGTTCGCGCAGCGAACCCTCAGCGGTTCGTGACTTCGTCCACGAGCGGCAGGCTGCTGACCGTCGTCAGGCCGAAGCGACCCATGTGCTCCAACTTCGTCGTGTTCGACGGGAAGTTGATGTAGGGGTCGTTGGCGTCGTAGTTCCAGAGGTGCCGGTCCAGGAAGTCGGTCACGCTCATCAGGTCGCGGCCGAACGCGTTGTTGCGGCCGTCGCTGCGGCGGCGCACGCTGCGGAAGAACGACTGCGTCTCGTAGCTGCTGCTCAGGGAGGCGACATCCTTGATGCCGCGCTGCTGCTGCTCCTTGGACAGGTTGGCACCCTGTCCCTCCCAGCTGAAGGTGGAGCAGGCTGCGAGCGGGAGGAGCGTGAGGACGAGTGCGAGCTGGCGCATGTTCGTGCGAAGGATGGGGTCTCGGGGACGCCGCGCGGGGGAGAGCGCGCAGGAGTGCAGACGCTAGCGAGCCCGAAATCGACGCGCAACCGTGATTCCCGCAACCATCTGCGGCGCGTTTCCGCCCCGAGCGGCCGGGCAGCGCGTAGGCTGTCGCGGCCGTGACTCCCGCCCCCGCCCAACCCGGCGCACCGACGACCCGGCCCGGGATCGCGATCCTGGGTGGTTCGTTCAACCCCCCGCACCGCACCCACCTGCGGCTGGTGGATGCGGCGCTGCGGGCGCTGCCGGTCGACGAGGTCCGCGTGCTGCCGGCCGGCGACCATCCGCACAAGCGCGGCGGCGACCTGGCCCCGGCGGCGGCCCGGCTGGCGATGTGCCGGCTCGCGTTCGCGGACCGACCCGGGGTCGTCGTCGACGACCGCGAACTGCACCGGCCCGGGCCGTCGTTCACGGTCGACACGCTGGCCGAACTCGCGGCCGAAGCGCCGGGCCGGCCCCTGTTCTTCCTGATCGGCAGCGACAACCTGCCGCTGCTGCCGACCTGGCGCGACCACCATCGCGTGCTGGCGCTGGCGACCGTGGTCACCTACCCGCGGCGCGGTCACCCGATCGACGCCGAGGTGCTCGCCGGCCTGGACCTCAGCGCCGCCGAACGCGGCGCGCTGCTGGCGAACGTGCTCGCCGGGCCCGCCGACGAGGTCGCGGCCAGCGACCTGCGGCGCCGCTGGCGGCGCGGCGAACGTGATCTCGTCGAGATCCCGGCGGCGGTGCGGGCCTACATGGCGACCTCACGCTGCTACGACTCGGGCATCGCCTGACGCGGACCAGACGGCATACTGCGCGCCGATGCCGTCGATGCCGCACCCGGCTGCCGCCGCCGCCCTGGCCCTGGTGCTGGTCGCCGTCGGCACCTGGTGCAACCGGCGCTGGTTCGGCTGGCTGCCCGACGACCTGCCGCGCGCCGGCCGCAAGCAGCACGCGCGGCCGATGCCGCTCGCCGGCATCCTGGTGGTGCCGGCCGCCCTGCCGTGGCTGCTCGACGCCCGCAGCTGGTGGCTGCTGGCCGGCTTCGTGCTGGCCGCCGCGGTCGGCTTCGTCGACGACTGGCAGAAGGAACGCGAGCGCGAGTACGACTGGCGCGGCAAGGCGCTCGGCCTCGGCCTCGCCGCCGCCCTGGCGGCGATCGAGATCGCGCCGCCGCTCGACGCACCCTGGCTCTGGTTGGCCGCCGCGCTGTTCGTGTTCGTGCTGAGCAACGCCACCAACTTCCTCGACAACACCGACGGCGTCGCGCCCGCGCTCGCGGCCGTCAGCCTGCTGATGCTCGGCGCCGGCGGCGGTCCGGCGGGTGCGATCGGCTTCGCCGCGCTCGGCTTCCTGCCCTGGAACTGGCCGCAACCGCGCGCCTTCCTCGGCGACGCGGGCGCCTACGCGCTCGGTCTCGCGACCGGCGTGTTCGCCGCCAGCGCCGCGCGACACGATCCGATCTGGCTGCTGGCCGTGGCCGTGCAGCTGGCCGACTTCGGCCAGGTGGTGGTCGCCCGACTGTGGCTGGGCCTGCCGCCGTGGGTCGGCGACCGGCGCCATCTGACGCACATCGCGCAGAACCTCGGCCTGCCGCGCCGCGCCACCGCGCCGACGTTCGCCGCCATCGCCCTGCTGCTCGCCCTCGGCGCGCGGCTGTGAGCGGCGCCCCGCGGCGCGCGGCCGACGCCCGTCAGCGCGAACTGCGCATCGTGTCCCACTGCGGGCGGCGGCTGTCGTCCGCCGGCGCGTACTGCAGCAGCCAGTCGAGCTGGCTGTTGCGCCGGTCGACCCAGCGGGCGCGCTCGCCGCTGCCCTCCGGCTGACCGAGCGCGCAGGCATGGAACACCAGGGCCGCCGCCCAGCGCACCGCGAGCACGCCGGGCGCGCGCAACAGCAGCGCCTCGGCGGCGAGGCTGGCGCCGCGCACGTCGCCGGACTGCAGCAGCAGCAACACGTGCATCGCCGCCAGTTCCGGCGGCGGCGAGGCGAACGCGGACCGCAGCGCGTCGACGCGCGCCAGCGGCAGCGACGGATCGAACTGCGCCGCGAGCTGGGCGAGCCGCGCGGCCGGTGATTCGGCGCCGACCTCTTCGAGCCGTTGCGTCAGCCGCGCGACCGCGGCCCGGTCCTGCAGCCGCGAGGCCGCCTGCCAGGCACGCAGCAGATCGTCGGGGTCGCCGCTGGCTTCGAACGCCCGTTCGGCGTAGCCCTGCGCCTGCCGCAGCATGCCGGTCGCGGCCGACGCATCGCTGACGCCGGCCGCCTGCACGCGCAGCAGGATCTCGGCGCCGAGCCCCTGTTCGGCCGGCGTCGACGCCGGATTGGCCGCGCGCGCGCCGAACAGCGCCCGGGCGCGTTCGGGCCGGTTGCGCGCCAGCTCGATGCGCGCGCCGGCGGCGAGCAGATCCGGCGCCGACTCGTGATCGGGGTACTTCGACAACAGCGTGGCCAGGTGCGACAGCTCCTGCGGGTCCGGCTCGGCGCGAGTGGTCGCCGACAGCACCTGTGACACCAGCTGTTCGCGGGCCGCGGCCGCGGCGCTGCGGTCCTGCTGCCACCGCCACACCATGGCCGCGAACGCGAGCAGCACCAGCAGGATCGGCCCGAACACGATCGGCCGCAGCAGCACGCGGCGCCGGGGCGGAGAGGAGGGGCGGGAACGCTTCACAGCACCTTGACCGCGATCATCGTCAGGTCGTCGTCGAGAGCTCGCCCGCCACAGTGGGCCTTCAGCGCCGCATCGACCCGCGCCAGCGCGCCATCGGCCGATTCCGGGCGCGCGTCCGCGAGCACCGCCTTGAGCCGGTCGACGCCGAACACCTCGCGCCCCGGCGACATCGCCTCGTCGACGCCGTCGGTGTGCAGGAACAACAGGTCGCCGGCCGCGAGCGGCACCGCCGGGCTGATCTCGTAGGTCTGGTCGCCGACCACGCCGAGCACCATGCCGTTCTTCTCGTAGACCTCGACCCCGTCCCGACGGCAGTGCACGAGTCCCGGGTGGCCAGCGTTGACGTAGCGCACCGTGTGTTCCCGCGGGTCGCAGATCACCAGCAGCAGCGACATGAAGTTGCCGGTCTCGACGGTCGCGACCAGACGCTGGTTGAGCCGCGTCACGATCACGTCGGCGTCGTCGATCAGCTCGAGGTAGCTGCGCAGCGCGGCCTGCACGGCGTGCGTCAGCAGCGCGGCGCCGACGCCGTGGCCGGTGACGTCCCCGACCATGATCGCGAACCGTCCCTCGCGCAAGGGCACGAAGTCGTAGGTGTCGCCGGAGGCCCGTTCGGCGGCGCTGTAGCGCAGCGCCAGCTGCAGGCCCTCGACGCCCTGCGGCGGCGCCGGCAGCAGGTGCTGCTGGATGCGCCGCGCGATCTCGACGTCCTTCTGCAGCCGGACCTTCTCGAGCGAATCGCCGTGCAGGCGCGCGTTCTCGACCGAGATCGCCAGCTGTGCGGAGATCGCGCCGAACAGGGCCAGGTCGCGCGCCGAGAACTCGCGGCGCATGGCGCGCGAGTCGACGTAGATGACGCCCACGGTGCGGTTGCGGGCGCGCATCGGCGCGCACATCACGGCCCGCAGCTTCAGGTCGTAGACCGACTGGCCGAGTTCGAGCGCCTGCTGGTCGGACTGCACGACCGAACGCACGGCGACCCCTTCCTCGAGGCAGCGGCGCACCAGGGTCCGGCTCCACTGCAGGTCTCCGCCCAGGGCGCGCCCCTCCTTGTCCTGGGCCGTGCGCACGCTGAGTTCGTCGGGCGAACCGCCGAGCAGCAGGATCGCCCGCTCGGCCTGCGTCACCTGCAGCGAGCGGTCGACGATGTCGCGCAGCACGGTGTCGAGGTCGATGTTGGCGGTGACCGCGGCGATCGTGTCGAGCAGGATCTCGAGCGAGCGTGAGTCCTCGGTCGGGTCGCCGGTCAGCAGCGTCGACGGCGCGTCGTCCGGCCTGCCTTCCCTGCCCTCTTGCCGGCCGCGCTCACCGCGGCTCCGGGCCGTGGGCGCGGCAGGGGCTTCGTCGCGCTTCCAGAACCAGAACCGTTTCATCGTCGCGCGCCGACTGTAGCGCGGCGCCCCCACCGCGCACCAGGGAGCGGCGTGGTTTGCCGCCGATCCTCAGTGATCCACCGTCGGACCGAGGTAGCCGGTCGCCACGAAGATGTCGGCCTCGGCGACGCAGTAGCCGAGTCGTTCGATCCGCACCCGTTCGACTTTCTCGACCGTGCGGAAGTGGCGCTCGAGCTTCTGCACCTCGCGCGGTCGGTCGTCGGGACGCAACAGCACGTAGATCGCGCTCTCGCCCACGTGTGCCGCGGCCGGCTCCCAGTGGTCGAACTGCAGCGCCCGCTGGCCGAACACGTTCTCGGCCATCACCGGCTCGAGCCCGTCGGCGTCGTGGGCGGTCCGCGAGTGCAGGATCAGGCTGCGCATCAGCTGCGCCGCGTCGCGGTAGCTCGATGCGAAGAAGAACACGTTGCGGGGCACGTCGTCGCGCGCGTCGACCTGCTCCTCCCAGTACTCGGCGCGCTGGGCGATCTCCGGCCAGCCCTCCCACGAACTGCCCGACGTCTGCGGCATCAGGTGCACGACCGGCGCCGACATCGGCAGCAGCACCGCGGTGCCGATCACGATGCGCGTCAGCACCCGCGTCGTGCGCGGCCACAGCAGGTGCCGCTCGGTGCCGCGCCACCACCACATCACGCCGGCCGCGAGCGGCAGGAAGCACGGCAGCAGCCAGTTGATCTTGACCTGGATGAACAGCGAGTTCAGCAGGAAGAACACCGGCATCGGCAGGCCGAACGCCAGCAGCCAGAGCGCGGTGACGTCACCGCCGCGGGCGCGGCGCAGCAGCCACATGGCGGCCGCCGGCACCAGCACGGCGATCACCGGGTGTATCACGCCGATCTGGCTGCCGACGAACTGCAGGAACCAGTGCAGGCCGAACGCAGCCGACTGCCAGCGCCCCTCGGTCTGGAAACGGAACGACTCGAAGTCGTTGGCGACGTTCCAAACGATCACCGGCAGGAAGGTGACCGCGGCCGCCAACACGCCGAGCCAAGGCCCCGGGCGCAGCCACTGCCGGCGCATCGCCGGGTCGAACAGCAGCAGCAGCAGGCCGCCGGGAGCCAGGAACGCCGCCGCATACTTGCTGAGCAGGCCGACGCCGGCCGCCGCGCCGGCCAGCGCCCACCAGCCGAGGCCGCCGTCGCGAGCGCGCCACAGCGCGTAGAGGCAGCAGGTCCAGGCGAACAGCAGCGGCGGGTCCGGCGTGGTCAGGAAGTGGGCGACCGCCAGCATCGGCATCGCCAGCGTGCAGACCAGCCAACCGCAGCGGATCCAGGGTTCGCAACCGAGCCGACGCAGCCAGAGCAGGCCGACCCAGCCGGTGCCGAAGCCACCGAGCAGCGTGCCGAGGCGCACACCGATGGCGCCGTCGCCGAGCAGGCTGGTGCCGAGCCAGATCCACCACGCCACCATCGGCGGATGGTCGAAGTAGGACAGGTCGGGGTGCTGGGCGTAGGTCCAGTAGTAGGCCTCCTGGGCGAACACCGGCATCGTCAGACAGAGCCACAGACTCAGGCCCAGGGAGCCGAGCAGCAGCCAGCGTTCTTCGCGCGTCAGGTTCATGGTACTTGCGTGGGGCGGCACGTCGCTGGGAGAGCCGGCGCGAGGCGTGCGAACACCAACCGGTCTCCCGGCCACACCGCCCCGTGCGCGGCTCCCGCCGCCACCCACCACCACCCGTGAACGGCCAGCGTCCACGGGTCGCATCGAAACCAGATACCCTGAAGCCTGGCTGAAGGCTGCAAGAATGTGGAGCGCACTCGCGCCGTTCTTCAGCGTGACTTCATGGCGACCGTCGATGCTGCAGCGACCTGAACCAGGAGTCCACGATGCGAATGCACCCGAACCACGTTCTCGCCAGCCTGTTGCTGTCCCCCGCTCTCTGCCTGCCCCTGTCCGCCCAGAAGGAACCGGCCGCCGCCAAGGCCGGACCTGACACCGCCGCACTCGCCACGGCGACCAAGATCCCGCTCGCCAAGGCGATCGACATCGCGCGGAAAGCGAAGCCCGGCATTGCCACCACCGCCGAACTCGAGGCCACGACCGACGGCACCGAGACGGTGGCCTGCTACGAAGTGATGCTGCTCGGCACCGACCAGGTGGTCTACGAGGTCCGCGTGCACGCCGGCACCGGCAAGGTGCTCGCGACCGAACTCTGCACCGACGCGGAGGACACCGCCGAGGTCAAGGCGGCGGCGATGCTGGAGCACGCGCTGCCGCTCGCGCGCATCGCCAGCGAGGCGCACGGCCTGCTGCGCGGCACCTGCATCGGCGCCGAGCTGGCGGCCAAGAAGCAGCGCGCCGAGGTCACGATGTGGAACCATGGCAGGCCGGTGCACGCTGAGTTCGCCCTCGCGGACGGCAGCCTGCTGGCAGCGAAGTGCAAGCCCGCGACCGGCACCAAGGGCGACGACGACGACGATGACGACGAGGCAGAGGAACACGACGGCGCCGGCGAGCAGCACGGCGGCAAGAAGCGGGAGTCGGGCGACGAGGACGACGACGACGAACACGAGGGCGGCGAGGCCGGTGAGCACCATGGCACCGAGACGCCGAAGCCGAAGCGCGGCGCCTGATCGACCCGGGGCGCCGTCGGCTGTGCGGCGCGCCGCGCGTTCGTATGCTCTCGCCGGCGCCCGATCCGCACCCTCGCTGCCGTGACCCGCATCCTGCTAGTCGAAGACGAAGCGGCCCTCGCCCGGGCCCTCGCCCAGGGTCTGCGCGACGAGCGCTACGCGGTCGACATCGCCGACAACGGCGAAGACGGCCTGTGGGCGGCGCGCAGCGGCGAACACGACCTGCTGGTGCTGGACCTGCAGCTGCCGCGCATCCCGGGACTCGAAGTGTGTCGCCGCCTGCGCAAGGACGGCAACCACCTGCCGATCCTGATGCTGACGGCGCGCGACACGACGGCCGACGTCGTCACCGGGCTCGACGCCGGCGCCAACGACTACCTCGTCAAGCCGTTCGCGTTCGCCGAACTGCTGGCGCGCCTGCGCGCGCTGCTGCGCGTCGGCACCCGGGCCACCGGCGTCGAGCTGACCGCCGGCGACCTGCGGCTGGACGCGAAGGGGCATCGGGTCTGGCGCGGCGCCACCGAGATCGCCGTGACCACCAAGGAACTGCAGCTGCTCGAGTACCTGCTGCGCCACAAGGGGCAGGTCGTCGCGCGCCAGAAGCTGATCGACGCGCTGTGGGAACACGACGACGACCCGGAGTCCAACGCGCTCGAAGTGCACGTCGCCAGCCTGCGGCGCAAGGTCGATCGCGGCGCCGAGGTCGCGCTGCTGCACACCGTTCGTGGCGCCGGCTACGTGCTGCGCGAGCCCGGCCGATGAAGGCGTTGACGATCCGCCGGCGCATCCAGGTCTGGTTCGCCGGGCTCTGCGTGCTGCTGCTGTCGGTGTTCGCGACCGCGGTCGCGATGCACAGCTCGCGCGCGGCCGATCGTGCGCTCGACGAACGGCTGGCGCTGCGCGCCGACGCCCTGCTCGGCGTGTGCGAGTACGAGGACGGCCACCTGGTCTGCGAGCTCGACCCGACCGCGGCGATGCGGCTGCCCGGCGGCACCGCGACCGGCGCGTTCCTGGTGCAGACGTTGCCCGACCTGGCGGTGATCGCGCACGGCGGTGAGCTGGCCGCCGCCGACCTCGCGCCGGCCTCACCCGACGCGGTGACGCCCGGGCGCCGGTTCGCGACCAGGAGCCTCGGCAGCACGTTCCGCCTGCTCGAGACCGTGTGCGTGTTCGAGAACGGCGAGCACGGCGGCGACCTACTGCTGCGCGTCGTCACCGCCGAGGACACGGCGCCGCTGCAGCGCGACCTGCAGCAGCTGATCCTGGCGCTGGCGCTCGGCGGGATCGTGACGCTGCTCGGCGTCGTCGCCGCCGGCTGGCTGCTGGCGCGCCGCATCGTCGACCCGCTGGCGGGTCTCGCGGCCGGCGCCGAACTGGTGCAGGCCGGGCGCCCCGGCACGTTGCCGCGCAGCGGCAGCGGCGACGAGGTCGACCAGCTCGCGGCAACGATGGAACGCGCGATGGCGCGGCTGCAGGACGCGCACGATCGGCAGGCCCGATTCACCGCCGACGCCGCGCACGAGCTGCGCACGCCGCTGGCGATCATCCGCACCCAGGCCGACGTGGCCCTGCACCAGCCGCGCGAGACCGCCGTCTACCGCGACACGCTGCACGAGATCCTCGCCGGCGCGCGGCGCATGAGCGACATCCTCGAGAGCCTGCTGCTGCTGGCCCGCGCCGACGCCGGCACGCTCGAGGGCGGCGAGCAGACGCTCGATCTCGGCGTGCTGGCGCGCGCAGTGCTCTCGGCGCGCGCGGACGACGCGGCGACGAAGCGGCTCGAGCTGCAGTTCGAGGGACCGCCGGCCGCGCCGGTGCTCGGCGACGCGCGCCTGCTGACGATCCTGATCGACAACCTGGTCGGCAACGCGATCCGCTACAGCGATGGCCCCGGCAAGGTCGTGGTGCGCACCGCGGCCAGCGCCGACGGCAGCTCGCTCTGCGTCGTCGACCACGGCATCGGCATCGCCGAGGATCGCCTGCCGCACCTGTTCGAGCGGTTCTTTCGCGCCGACGCCGACCGCAGCCGCAGCGCCGGCGGCTCGGGCCTCGGGCTCGCCATCGTGCACGCGGTCGCCGAGCGGCACCGGGCGACGTGCCGGGTGCAGAGCCACGTCGGGGCCGGCACCCGCTTCGAGGTGGTGTTCCCGCGCGCGGCCGCCTGACCGGAGCGGGCTCCCGGCAGAACGCGGCAGCCGCTCGTTGCGCCTGCCCGACCGCTGCGCCAGAATCGCGGCCACCCCGGCGAGCTCGATGTCCCTCTCGCGGTGCGCATCCTCCCATGAAGATCGACAAGTCCCTGCACGACGACTACGCCGTGCTGACCCTGAAAGGCGAGTTCGACACGTTCTACTGCCCGGCCCTGATGCAGGAGGTCGAGACGCTGGTCGAACGCGGCGTCAACCACCTCGTGCTCGACATGCGGCTGGTGAAGTTCATCAACTCGACCGCGCTCGGGGCCGTCATCAAGGCCCACAAGCGCTGCCGCGCCGAGGGCGGTGAACTGGTGGTCGCGCAGCCGTCGCCGTTCGTGCGCGACGTGATCCGCAAGGTCGGCATCGACAAGCTGATCACGATGCACGACACCGAGCAGGAGGCGGTCAAGGCGATCATCAAGCACCTGAACCAGCAGGAGCTGGCGGGCGACGCGCCGGTCGACTCGGAGAAGGTGATGATCACCTTCGCCGACGAGATCCGGAACAAGATGCTCGGCGGCGGCAAGAAGCCGAAGACGCTGCTCGGCACGATGGCCAACGTCGACTCCAACAAGGTGCAGTTCCTGTGGAGCGGCCAGAAGGCCGGCATCAGCGCCGATCAGGCCAAGCAGCTGTTCTTCGCCGGCAGCGAGGTGCAGCTGAAGTTCCAGGTCAAGATGATCAAGAAGAGCTTCTTCGAGCTGGTCGCGATCGTCGACTCGGTCGAGCCGGCCGGCGACTCGGGCGTGCGCATCACGGCCAAGTTCAAGAAGGTGTCCGAGGGCGACCGCGAAGCGCTGTCCCAGTTCGCCGCCGACATGGCGTTCTTGAAGCAGCAGTTGCCCGGCAGCTGAGCGCAGGCCTCGTCGCGGGGCCCGCCTCGTCGCAGGATCCCCTGATCGCAGGGGAACCCCCTGATCGCAAGGGAACGCAGTCGCGGGGGAACGCAGCGCCTCGAGTGCTGCGACAGGCCGCGCGAGGGCAACCGGGGCGCGACGCGCGGTCGCGCGACTGCCGCGGCCGACCGATACCGCGACTAGGAGTCTGCGCCACGGGAAGCCCGTGAACCGCTGAGGATTCGAGAGATCGAAAATCCTCGGCGGCGCGGCCTAGCGTAGAGAGGGCATGGGCACCTTCCGCAAGCAAGAGGACCGTCGCCAGGGCTTCCTGCTCCCGC
>JAEUHS010000057.1 GCA_016794035.1 Planctomycetota bacterium | reverse complement strand
CAGCAGGTCGACCAGCGTCGACCGGCCGGTCTCCGGATCGCGGCAGCGCAGCAGCGCCGGCGGCGGCGCGACCACCTCGCGCGGCAGCAGCCGCACCGCCACCAGATCGTGCCGGCGGTTGCCCAGCGTGAACTCGCGCTCCCACCCGCCGCCCTGGAAGTCCGACAGCACGAACAGCACGCAGCGCCGCCGCAGCGCGCGACTGGCGTGCGCGACCAGCGCACCGAGATCGGTGCCGGGCGCGCGCCCGCGCAGCCAGAGGCAGTCGCGCACGATGCGCAGCACGTGCCCGGCGCCCTTGCGCGGCGGCACGAAGCGCTCGACGCCGTCGCTGCCGGCGACCAGGCCGGCGCGGTCGTCGTTGGCGATCGCCAGCAGCCCGAGGCAGGCGCAGAAGCGCGCCGCCGCCTGCCGCAGCGACCAGGCGCCGAGGCCGGCGTCCATCGACGCCGACAGGTCGAGCACGAACGCCAGCGTGTGCTCGCGTTCCTCGACGAAGCGCTTGACGAACGGCCGGCCCACGCGCGCGGTCACGTTCCAGTCGACCGCGCGCAGGTCGTCGCCCTCGACGTATTCCCGCACCTCGGCGAACTCGACCCCGTGGCCGCGGAACGTCGTGCGGTAGCCGCCGGCCAGCACGTCGGTCACGAGGCGCTGGCTCTGCACCTCGATGCGGCGCACCTCGGCGAGCAGTTCGGACAGGCCGGTGTCGCCCACGGCGCGCAGCCTAGCCGGACGGCCCGGCGTGTCGACCCTCTGCCCCCGCGCCGATCGGGTCCGGGCCGCAGTGGCCGCGGCGGCACCGCCGCGCGACCGGCCCCACCTCCAGCCCCTGGCCGACGTCTGCCGATGACGACTGCGTCCGCAGAACGCGACGCCGTCGCCGCGCCGCGACGAGGTGCCATGACCAAGATCCTGCTCGCCGACCCCGATCCGCGCACGCAGACCGACCTGCGGGCGCTGCTGACCCAGCGCGGGTTCGAACTCGACGCCGCCGCCGACGTGCCGGCGGCGCTCGAGCCGCTGGCCCTCGGCGACGTCGACCTGGTGCTGTGCGACCTGGCGCTGCCGGGCGGCGGCGGCATGCGGTTGCTGGAAGAGGTACGCGCGCTCGGCGGCGAGACCGCGGTCGTCCTGCTGTCGGCGTTCGGCTCGGTGCAGGACGCGGTGCAGGCGATGCAGCACGGCGCCGCCGACTTCCTCGGCAAGCCGTTCGCGCCCGACCAGGTGCTGTGCGCGGTCGACCGCGCGCTCGAGAAGTCGGCGCTGCAGAAGGAGAACCACGCGCTGCGCGCCGCGCTCGACGACCGCCTGCGCCTCGACAACGTCGTCGGCAGCGATCCGCGCATGCAGGCGATCTTCAAGACCGTCAAGGCGGTCGCCGACACCCGCTCGACGGTGCTGGTGACCGGCGAGTCCGGCACCGGCAAGACGCTGCTGGCCCGCGCGCTGCACGCGCACAGCAGCCGCCGCAAGGGCCCGTTCGTCGAGGTCAACTGCGGCGCCTTGCCCGAGAGCCTGCTCGAATCCGAGCTGTTCGGCCACGTCAAGGGCGCCTTCACCGGCGCCGTGCGCGACAAGGCCGGCAAGTTCGAGGCGGCGGCCGGCGGCACCATCTTCCTCGACGAGATCGGCACCAGTTCGCCGGCGTTCCAGGTCAAGCTGCTGCGCGTCGTGCAGGACCGCATCGTCGAACGCGTCGGCGACACCCGCACGATCCCCGTCGACGTGCGCATCGTGCTGGCGACCAACAAGGACCTCGAGCAGGCGGTGCGGGCCGGTGAGTTCCGCGAGGACCTCTACTACCGCATCCACGTGATCACGATCGAGATGCCGCCGCTGCGCGAACGCCAGAGCGACATCCCCGCGCTGGCCGGGCACTTCCTGCGCCGCTTCGCCGCCGAACACGGCCGGCCGCCGCTGCAGCTGACGCCCGCGGCCATGGCCCTGCTCGCGGCGGCGCCGTGGCCCGGCAACGTGCGCCAGCTCGAGAACGTGATCGAGCGCGCCGTCGTGCTGAGCCGTTCGCCGGTGCTCGACGCCGCCGACCTGCCGGCGCTGCTGCCGGGTCGACTGCCGGCGGCAGCGGTCGCCGCCGCGGCGCCGACCGGCCCGGTCGGGCCCCTGCGCGATGCGTTGGCCAGCGCCGAGAAGCAGATCATCACGGCCGCGCTGGCGCACTGCGGCGGCAACCGCGAACAGGCCGCGCGCACGCTGGCCGTCAATCGCAGCACCCTGTTCCACAAGCTGCGCAAGTACGGGATCCGCTGATGCGACCGGAACGGGTTCGCTGACGGTCGTTCCCTGGCTATAACGTCCGGTTGCCGATCCGCATGTTCCGTCGCAGCATCCAGATCCTGCTCGTCGCCACCCTGGTGGCCCTGGCGGTCATCGTCGGCTGGGCGTGGCGCTGGCCCGGCGCGCCCGAGGCGATGGCCCGCGCCGAACAGATGTTGCAGCGCCAGGAGTATGCGCGCGCGATCCGCGAACTGAACCTGTGCGAACGCGGCCGCAGCTGCCAGCAGGACGCCGCGCTGCGCGAGCGCCTCTGGCGCCTGCGCCTCGCCGCGAACACCGCGATCGAGAATCACGCCGGCGCTCTGCAAGACGTCGAGAACCTGCTGCGCCAACGCGGCGACGACGCCGACCTGCAGCTCGAACGCATCCGCCTGATGACCGCGACCGGCGACGGCGAGCGGGCGCTGCGGCTGGCGCGCGAGTTCGTCGCCGACCATCCGCAACACGGGCGCGGGCTCGAGGTCGCCGCCGCGACCGGTGCGGCACTCTATGGACCGGAGTTGGAGCGCCTGCGGCAGACGATCCGGAACGACCTCGGCGCGGACCAGGTGACCGCCGCCAGCGCCGCGCTGGCGACGTTCGTGTTCCGTCCCGACGGCGACGGCGAAGTGGCGCCGAGCGCCGACGAGCTGGCGAAGATGTACGCCGTCGACACGCGGCTGGCGGCGCGCTGGCCGGTGCTGCTGCGCGACCTGCGTGCGGTCCGGGAGCAGGTGCGGGAAGGCCTCGACTACTGTCGCCGCAGCCTGGAGGCGCCGGGCACGCCGGCGTCCGCTGCCGTCACCTGGGCCGAGGCCCTCGATGCCGGCGGGCGCGTCGACGACATGCTGGCCGCGTGCGAGATCCAGCGCCGCCGTTCCGACGGCGGCGAGGCCATCGACGCGGGGCTGGTCGCGGCGCGGTCGCTGCTGCGACGGCAGGCGAACGGCGCCTGCATCGCCACGGTCGCGCGCTGGTTGCCACCGGCCCGGTTGCCGGCCCGCCTCGCCGAGGACCGGCTCGGCGACGCGACCCCCGACCTGATGCTCACGCGGCTGATCGCCGCGTGGCGGCGCGACGACGTGCCGGCGTTGCTGACCACCCTGAACGACGCCCAGGTGCTGCAGCGCGCCGGCATCAAGGTGCCGATCCTGCAGTTCGGCACGGCCGGCCTGCTGCACTACCGGGCACAGGCGGCGGCCACGTCGGAACAGGACACCCGCAACAGCGAGGCGAACCTGCGCTACGTGGCGACGCTGCTGCTGCGTGAGCCGCTGCGCGACGGCTGGCCCGACCTGCTCGGGCTGATCATGCCGCTGTACATCGACCTGATCCAGAAGCTCGGCAACCCCGAGGCCGACGTGCTGAACGCGTTCGATGCCTGGCAGCAGGCGCGCCCCGACGCCCTGGCGCCGCGCCTCGCGTTCGCGCGCTATCTGCTGGCGCACCAGAAGTTCCCCGCCGCGGCGTCGGTGCTCGCCGAGGCCACGAGCACCCATCCGACCGACGCGGAGCTGTTCGACCTGCGCCTGCAGCTCGCGCGCGCCGACCGCAGCCAGGCGGACCAGGACGGCGCGGCGCTGCTGGCCCAGTGCCTGCGCCGAAGATCGTCGACGCCCGAGGTCGCGCAGCCGCTCGGCTACATGCTCTGCGCCGAGGCGGCGCTGCAGGCGCGGGTCTGGGTCGTCGCCCGCGACAGCGCGCGGCTGGCCGCCGACGCCTTCCCGCAGCTGCGCGCGCCGCGGCTGCTGGTGATCGAGGGCATGCTGGGCGGCGGCGAGGTCGCCGCGGCGGCGCAGCAGGCGCGCCGCCTGCTGGAGCTGTTCCCGGTCGACGAGGCCGTCGCCGGCCTGGCCCTGCGGGCCTACCGCGCGGCCGGTCTGCCGACGGCCGAGCTGCTGGCGCTCGCACTGCCGGTCAGCGCCCCGAACGACGAACTGCGCACCGAACTGCTGCGCGCGGCGCTGGCCGACGCACCGACGACGGCGGCGACGTTCGCGGCGCCGGTGGCGACCGCGGGCACGGCCCCCCCCACGCTGCGCCTGCTCGCGGCCCGCGCCCTGGCCATCGGCGGCCGGCCGGCCGATGGCCAGGCGTTGCTCGCGAGCGTGATCGCCGAGAGCGACGCGCTGCCGGGCGAGGCCCAGCTCGATCTGGCGCTGGCGATCACCGACTGGCTCGTCGCCAGCGCCCAACAGCAGGACGATCCGGCGCTCGCGCCCGAGGTCGCACGCACGCTGGCGCGCACCGATCTGCGCGACGAGGCGGCGGCGCCGATCTTCCTGCAGGCCGCCGGCCGCGTCGCGGCGACCCACCCCCGCTGCGCCTACGAACTGGTCGCGCGCGGCCTCGCCATCGCTGCGCCGGCCGCCCGCGACGGCGCCGCCTTCGCGCTCGCCGGCCGCCTCGCCAGCCGGCTGCACCTGCCGCGGCTCGCCGAGGAACATCGGCTGGCGGCGCTCGCGTTCGCCGATGGCCTCGTCGCCGCCGAGGAACTCGCCCGCCTGCACCTGGCCCAGGGCCGCGCCGACCGCGCGTTGCAGGTCTACCACCTGGTCGACCCGGGCACCGACGCCGCGCTGGCGGCTCGCTGCGGCGCGATCGACCGGGCCGTGGCCATCGCCGGCAGGGATGCCGCGGCTGACGGCGCCGATCTGCTGGCGCAGGCGACCCTGGCGGCGCTCGGCCAGCCGAGCCCGCTCGAGTGGCAGGCCGCCGACGTGCCGACGACCGAACTGCGCCTCGAACTGCTGACCCTGCTGCGCGATCCGGACCTCGCGGCCGAAGCCCTGACGCGCGCGCAGACCCTGGTCCGCGTGCAGCCGGATTCGCGGACCAACGTGCTCTTGCTCGCGCGCGCCTCCCGCCTGGCCGGCGAACCGGCGGTCGCGGCAGACATCCACGCGGCGCTGCGCAGCCGCGCGCCGGATCCCTGCCTGTGGCGCGAGGTCGCGCTGGCCGCCGCCGACGCCGACTACCGACCCGAGCCCGCGCTGGTGACGGACCTGGTCGCGGCCGTGGTCGCCGGCGCAGTCGGCGGCTCGCCGACGACCACCACGTTCGGCCTGCGCCACCTCGCCGAGGTCTTCGCCCGCGACGGCAACCCGGTGATGGCGGCGGCCGCGCGCGAGACCCGCTGGGTCAAGTGGCCGCAGGCGACCGTCACGACCGACGCCGACGTCGAGGCCGTGGCGGCGATGGCGAACTCCGGCAGCGCCAGGTACGTGCTCGAGCAGGTGCTGCCCGGCCTGACCGGTCGGACCCGGGCGCTGGCGCGCACGCGCCTCTACGAGCACTACGACCGCATCCTCGCGACGTTCGGCAGCCAGGCCGTCGACGTCTACCAGGCGGCGCTGCGCCACCTCGCCAGCGAGGGGCCGTACGGCTGCATCGTGCAGTTGCTGCTCGACCACGGCGGCACGTTCCCGTCGCTGCGCCCGGACGCCGACGCGACCCGCGCGCTGCTGCTGGCGCAGATCGAACTCGCCGGCGCCGGCCGCGACCCTGGCCCATGGCTGTCGCGCAGCGTCGCCCGGCTGCTCGACGCCGACGGGCCGGCGGCCACGCGCCGGCTGCTCGAGGCCGCGCTGTCCCGCCACCCGACCTGCCTGCCGCTGTGGCACGAGCGGGCGCTGGTGTCGACCCGTCTGCAGGCCGCGGCCACCGGCATCGGTGACCTGCGCCGCGTGCTGGCCCACGCCGACGCGCCGGCGGCGGCGCTGGCGTTCCTGGTGCTGGCCGGCGCCCACGGCGAACTGCGCGATGCCGACTACCGGCGTCTGGACGAACTGCCGCCGGCGCTGCTCGCCACCGCCGAGGGCGCGTTCGCGCGCGGACTGCTGGCGCTGCGCCGCGGCGATCCCGACGACGCCGTGCCGCTGCTGGCCGAGGCGCGACCGCAGCCGGACGGGCTGCACCTGTTCGTGTTGGCGCTCGCGCACCTGCAGAGCCGCGCCGTCGAGGGTGCGGCGCGCGCCCGCGCCGTGTTCGAACGTCTCGCCGCCGACTACCCGAGCAGTTCGCTGGCCCGCCACGCGGGCAGCTTCGCGACCCAGCTCGCGCCGCGCTGAGCGATCGCGTCGGCCAGGGTCGTGAACCGGTACTGCTGCAGCAGACGGTCGAGCTTGGCGTGCGTGCGGCGCAGGTTGACGTAGTGGCGGAACCCGCGCAGGCCGCCGAGCGCCTGCCGCGGCTGGTCGGGATCGACCTCCCACGGATGCAGGTAGAGGCAGCCGGGCACGCCGGCGCGCGCCTTCTGCCGCAGGCCCGCGCGCAGCAGCGCCAGCGGGAACAGGCGCAGGTAGCCGCCGCCGCCGACCGGCAGGTGGCGCCCCGCGAAGTCCCAGGTCAGCGGCGGCAGTTCGATCAGTTCGCCGCCCGCGCCGGCGAGGCGGTACGGCGTCGTGCTCGCACCCGGCACGCCGTAGTCGGGATGTCGCACCGGCTGGATCGAGCTGTCGAGTCGGATGCCGGCGCGCAGCAGCTCGTCGATCGCCCACGGCGTCCGCCGGCCGATCGACCAGGTGCAGGCGCGGAACGACGTCGGCGCGGCCCCGGTGATGCCCCGCAGGATCGCGCTCGTGCGCGCGAGGTCGGCGGCGAAGCCCTCGCGCCCGAGGTCCGGCAGCAGTCGATGGTCGTAGCCGTGGCTGCCGATCTCGTGGCCGGCGGCCGCGACCTCGGTGACCAGCTCCGGCAGCCGTTCGGCGATCCAGCCGAGGAAGAAGAACGTCGCCTTGGCGCCGCGGCGCGCGAACAGCTCCAGCAGCCGTCGGGTCGCGTCGCCGCAGCGCAGCTGCATGCGGTCCCAGTCGGCGCGGTCGATCACGTGCGCCATGTTGAGCACCTGGAACCAGTCCTCGACGTCGACCGACAGCGCGTGCACGGCGTTCATCGCAGCACCTGCCGCGCCGTCGGCAGCAGCTCGCCGAGGAACTGCCGGCAGCGCTGGTCCGCGGCCGCCTCGTCGTCGCCGTGGATCTCCGCCTCGCAGCGCAGCAGGAAGCCCGACTGGTTCTGCCGCAGCACCGCGCGCGGCAGATGGTGCAGCGTGAAGTCCCAATAGCTGCCCGACGACCAGTCCCGGGTGCCGAACACGCTGAAGGTGACGAAGCGGCGCTGGTTGTCGCGGCGGCGCGCGACGATGCGGCTGACGGTCGCGCCGGCGCCGAGCCAGGGCGCGGCGATCACCGCGTCCTGCTCGATGTCCATGTTGCTGCCCTCGATGCAGATGCGCGGCGGGTGCACGCTCTTCCAGTTGCTGTCGTGGTAGAGCGCGACCAGGCTGATCCAGGCGCCGTCGCCGCCGCGGTAGACGCGGTAGACGAAGTCGTCGGTGCCGAGCAGTTCGCGCCAGCGCGGCAGGTTGCGCTGGAAGCTGGCCTCGGCCGCCGCCGTGCGCGGCACCAGCACGTAGCCGGCGATCGCGTCGGGCAGCCGCTCGGCGCGTTCTTCGCCGGAGTGGTACGGCCGGTACATGCCGAGCCACAGCAGCGGGCCGGCGAGCAGCCAGACCACCAGCGCCGGGACCCGCAGGCTGCCGCCCCCGGCGAGCTGCGGCACGGCCGGCGGCGCGGGCGCGGCCCGGGCGGCGAGCCGCCGGCTCAGCCAGGCGTCGAGCAGCAGCAGCACCACGAGGTCGGCGATCCACTCGGCGACGTTCGCCAGCGTGTGGCCGGTGCCCTCGGCGAACGGCACGCCGAACCAGCGCGCCAGCAGGCAGAGCACCGCGATGCGTACCAGGTTGGCGCCGATCGCCACCGGCGCCGCGGCCACCAGCAGCCCGAGCCGCCGCGGCCAGCGCGGCGGCCCGAGGAAGAACGCGAGGCAGTAGGCGAGCGTCGTCATCGCCAACAGCGAGCGCAGCCCGCCGCAGGCGTCGGCGACGAACAGCGCCTGGCGGCTGCCGTTCGGCTGCAGCAGGTCGCCGCGCCGCACGACGTCGGCGCCGAGCAGGTTGCCGAGCCACGCGCCGCCGTTCACGGCCCACTCCTTCAGCACGAACGCGAGCCGGCCCTCGACGTAGATCGGCAGCGGCACGACGAACAGCACCAGCCAGACCACCGGCCACATGCCGCGCAGCCGCGCGCGGCCGAGCGTCAGCCAGGCGGCCCCGGGCAGCGACAGGCACAGGCTCGCCGCCGACCACGAGTCGATCGTCAGCAGCGCACCGACAGCGTGCAGCGCGAGACCGGGCCCGAGCAGCCACCAGCCGCGCCGGTCGCGCTGCGCCGGCGCCGCGCGCCACTGCCGCCGCCGCGCCCACACGACCCACGCGGCGACGAACGGCAGCAGCCAGCAGTGTTCGAAGTACTGCGTCGGTGCGTTCCAGCGCTCGACGCACCAGCGCAACGTCGGCGCGTAGGCGAGCAGCAGCGGCAGGAACACGGCCAGCAGCGGTCTCATGGCCGCGCCTCCGCGCGCAGGCCCTCGAACACGGCGGTGACGCGCCGGGCATTGCCGGCCCAGGTCCAGTCGTGCTGCACCAGCGCGGCGCGACCGGCGGCGCCGAGCCGGCGCGCGAAGCTGCGGTCCTGCACCAGCCGTCCGAGCTGCCGCGCCAGGTCGTCGGTGTCGCCGGGCCGGAACAGCAGCGCCGTGCTGCCGTGCTGCACCGTCTCGCGCAGGTTCGGCTGATCGGGCGCCAGCGTCGGCACGCCGGCCGCCAGCGAGTCGAACAGCTTCAGCGGCGAGGCGTAGTCGTTGATCGCCGGGATCAGCGCGCCGTCGCAGGCGAGCACGTGCGCGGGCAGCAGTTCGGGCGGCACCTCGCCGACGGCGTGCACGCGGTCGCGCACGCCCGAGGCCCGCGCCTGCAGCAGCAGTGGCTCGATCGCCGGACCGGTGCCGATCAGGACCAGCACCACCGTTTCGAAGCCGGGCTGACGCAGCACGTCGAGCACCAGGTCGAGCCGGTGCCATGGACGCGCGTAGCCGACGAAGCCGAGCGCGAACGCCGCGGCCGGCAGCTGCCAGCGCGCACGCAGCTCCACCGCGGCGATCGCGGCCTCGCCGCCGTAGCGCGACGGCACGGCGCCGTTGCCGATCACGTGCACGCGCTCCGGCCGGGCACCGGCATCGACCAGCCGGTCGCCGAGCACGCGCGTGACCGCCAGCACCGCGTCGGCGCCGGCGAGCACGGCGCGTTCGGTGCGCCGCGCCCGGCCGCGAAACCGCAGGCTGCCCAGCCGTTCCATCTCGGTGACCATCGGCGAGTTGACCTCGAGCAGCAGCGGCACGCCGAGCTGCCGCGCGACGTCGAGCCCCGACCGACAGTGCAGGGCGTGCCGTTCGTAGACGAAGTCCGGGCGCAGGTCGCGGGCCGCCTGTCGCAGCCGTCGGCTGCCGACACGATCGTACAGGATCTCGAGCACCTCGGTGGCCGCGCGCGGCAGCGCGAGCCGCTGCCAGAAGCCGCCGCGCGCCGCCGCCGCCGCGACCGGACGCGCGCCGGTCTTCGGCACCAGCGCGCACTCGTGCACGGTGTGCCCCTGGTCGCGCAGCGCGGCGATCAGCTCGCGCACGTGCACCGCCTGGCCGTCGTCGGCGCGGATGCGGTGGTGGTAGAGGATGCGGTACGGCCCGCTCACGCAGCGCCCTCCCCCAGCAGCTCGCGGAACCGCGCCGCCAGGAACTGCACCGGCTGCTGCCAGCCGTGCCGCTCGGCGAACGCGCGCACGGCGGCCGGTTGTGCCGTTCGCGCCAGCACGCGGGTGATTGCGGCCGCCAGCGCCGCGACGTCGCGCGGCGGCACCAGCTCGCCGAGCTGCGGGTCGATCGGCTCGCGGTCGCCGAGGATCTCGGGGATGCCGCCGACGCGCGTCGCCACCACGCGCAGCCCCGAGGCCAGCGCCTCGGTGACCACGTTCGGCCAGCCCTCGCGCTCGCTGGGCAGCACCAGCAGGTCGGCGGCGCGGCAGGCGAGCGCCACGCGTTC
>JAEUHS010000092.1 GCA_016794035.1 Planctomycetota bacterium | reverse complement strand
CCGGTGACCAGCACGATGCCGTTCGGCCTGGCGATGATCGACTGGAAGCGGTCGCGGTCGACGCCTTCGAAGCCGAGCGCCTCGAGGCTCATCAGTCCCTTCTCCTTGTCGAGCAGGCGCATCACGATCGTCTCGCCATGGCTCGACGGCAGCACCGACGTGCGGATGTCGATGTCGCGGCCGGCCCCGTGCGCGTCGTGGGCGCGGAACGAGATGCGGCCGTCCTGCGGCTTGCGCTTCTCGGCGATGTCGAGCCCGGCCATGATCTTCAGCCGCGACGTCATCGGCGCCAGCAGGCCGATCTCGAGCGACGCGATCTCCTTCAGCACGCCGTCGATGCGGTAGCGGATGCGCAGCCGCTGCTGGAACGGCTCGACGTGGATGTCGCTGGCGCGCTGCTGCAGCGCCTCGTCGATGGTCTTGCCGACCAGCCGGATGATCGGCGCGTCCTCGCCTTCGGCGGCCGCCGACGCGCCGCCACCGCTCGCCTTGGCCTGCGGCCCGGCGGCCTCGCCGCCGCCGTGCTTGCGCAGCGCCTGCTTCAACGCCTGCGGCGGCATCAGCGCGCACTGCACCGTGCAGCCGGCCAGGAACGCGAGGTTGTCGGCGACGAACGTCTTCCACGGGTCGTCGATCGCGACCCACAGCACGCCGTCCTTCAGCAGCACCGGCAGCGCCTCGTTCTGCTCGACCTGCTCCTTCGGGATCTTCTTCAGCGCCTCCTGCTGCGGCGCGAACTTCGCGGGGTCGACGAACTTCAGCCCGTGCGCCTTCGCCAGCACGCGCCAGACCGCCGTCTCGTCGGCGAGGTTGAGCTGCACGATCGTGCGCTCGAGCGGCGTGCCGCGCGAGGACGCGGCCGCCTCGGCCTTGGCCAGGCGTTCGGCGTCCAGCACGTTCGCCTCGAGCAGCAGGCGGCGGAAGGTCTCGGAGCTCAACGGTGCGTTCGCGGCGGGGAGCGGGGCCCGGCAGTTATGCAAGATCCGGCGCGCCGAGGGAAGGGGTTGGTCTCGCCCGCGGCCCGGACCGGTTTCCGACTGTCGCCCGCGGCCCCCGCTCCCTACCATCTTCGCCCCATGAAACCCGCGATCGCCGACGGTCACGTCGTCACCATCCACTACCGCCTGACGCTCGACGACGGCTCGATCGCCGACGATTCGTTCGGTGGCGACCCGCTCGTCTACCTGCAGGGCGCGCAGAACATCGTGCCGGGCCTCGAGCGCCAGCTCAAAGGCAGGCAGGTCGGTGAGACCCTCGAGGTCACGGTGCCCGCGGCCGAAGGCTACGGCGAATACGATCCGGCCGCCGAGCAGACCGTGCCGAAGACCGCGTTCCCGCCGAACGTCGACCTGCAGGTCGGCATGTCGTTCCAGACCAAGGGCAGGAACGGCCAGCCGATGCCGGTCTGGATCCGTTCGCTGAAGGACGATCAGGTCATCGTCACCGCCAACCATCCGATGGCCGGCCAGCAGCTCAACTTCAAGATCGAGGTCGTCGACGTGCGCCGCGCGACCAACGACGAGAAGAAGCACGGCCACGTGCACGGGCCCGGCGGGCACCACCACTGAGGTCGTCGCCGCAGCGTGGCGGCGACGGCGCCTACGCCCGCCGCCCCGCCCGCACGTCGATGCCGGCCTGCAGGAACACGTCCTCCATGTGGTTCAGCACCGAGCGCACCCAGTCGCGCTTCTCCGGATAGCCGCCGGGGAAGAACGAGCGCTTGAAGCCGTAGATCAGCACGTCCTTCAGCGCGCGCGGTTCGAGCGCGAACGCGTCGACCGCCTTCTCGACCTCGTCGGTCATCGTCGTGCGCGACACCAGCCGGTTGTCGGTGCACAGCGTGACGCTGCAGCGCGCCGCGCGCATCTTGCCGAACGGGTGCTTCTTCAGGTTGTCGCGCAGTTCGGGGATCGTCTGCTGGTTGGACGTCAGACACACTTCCAGCGTGATGCGGCGGTCGGCGACGTAGCGCACGATCTTGTCGACGTAGCGGTCCTTGTCGGTGATGCGGCGGTCGCGGATGTGCTTCTTGCTGAACAGCCAGGTGCCGTGGCCGATGCGGTCGGCGTGGCAGTCGGTGATCGCCTGGAAGATCGACTCGGGCCCGTAGTCCTCGCCGGCGTGCACGGTCTTGCCGAGGAAGTGCTCGTGCGCGAGCTGGAACGCCGCCTGGTGGTCCTTGGCCGGGAAGCCGCGCTCCTGGCCGGCGAGGTCGAAGCCCACCACCGGCAGGCCGTCCTCCTCGGCCGCGCGCACCGCCGCGCGCGCCAGCTCGAGCGACGCCAGCGCGTAGATCTCGCTCGGCGGCGCGGTCGGCAGCGCCTCGAAGTAGGCGCGGTAGTGTTCGCTGAACACCGGCAGGAAGAAGCGCAGCGCGCAGACGATGACGCCGGCCTCGAACGCCGGCACCTTGCCCTGCTCGACGTCGGGCGCGCCGTTGATCTCCTTCTTGGCGCGCTCGATGCCGCGGCACACGGCCTTGAGCACGTCGCGCACCATGAACTCGCCGCGCACGTGCAGCTGCGGCGCGAAGCGGATCTCGATGTAGAACACGTTCTCGCGCCGGCAGTCCCAGCACAGCTCGTAGGCGGCGCGCTCGAGCGCCTCGGCGTCCTGCAGACAGGCGACCGTGAACTCGAAGCCCTTCAGGTACTCGGGCAGGTTCTGGTAGGCGCGCTTGAAGACCAGCTCGAGCAGCCCCTCGGGCGTCGCGCTCGGCAGCTTGACGTTGCGTGCCTTCGCCAGCTCGATCAGGGTGTCGAGGCGCAGGCTGCCGTCGAGGTGGAGGTGCAGGTCGGACTTCGGCAGGCGCGCGATCAGGTCGCGCGTGAGCAACGGCTTCGGCATGGGGCGATCATGCGAGGACGGCTGCGGTGCGGCAAGCGCGACGCGGTAGGCTGCGCGGCGTGCGCGAGCCGTGGCAGCTGTGGACCGACGACGCCGAGGAACGGCGGCTGTTCGCCGACCTCGCCGCGGCGCGGCGCCTGCCGCACGAGGCCGCCGGGCCGCCGAACCGCCTGCGCCACGTGGTCCGGATCCGCGCCGGGCAGCACACCTACTACCTGAAGCAGTTCGACCGCACGCAGTGGAAGAACCGGCTGTGGTTCCGCGCCACGGCGCCGCGCGCCACCGACGACGCCGACCGCGAACGACAGGTGACGAGCGCGCTGCGCGCGGCGGGCTTCGACGCCCCGCGGCCGGTCGCCAACGGCCGGCAGGGCGCCGCGGCGTTCTACCTGTGCGCGGAGTTGCCGGGCACGTCGTGCCGCGACCTGCTGGCGGCCGGCCGCGCCGATGCGGCGCTGTGGCGCGAGGTGGCACGGCACGTCGGCGACCTGCTGGCGCGCGGCTTCTGGCTGCCGGACCTCAGCGCCGAGCACGTGTTCGCGCGGCGCGACGGCGGCGACTGGCGCCTCGCCGTGCTCGATCTGCACAACGGCCGGCTCGCCCGCCCCGGCCGCGTGCCGCGCCGCCTCGCGCGCCGCGTGCTGCGGCGCTTCGTGCGGTCGGTGCGCGGCCTGCCGGTCCGCGCGCCGGCGGCGCTGCGCTTCGCCGTGCGACTGCTGCGCGCGGCGGGCCGGTGCGGCGACGCCGCGCGCGCGGTGCTGGGCAGCCTGCCACCGCTGCACACCGCGGCCCGCTACGAGCGCGCCGGCAGGAGCGCCGCCTATGCGACGCGCGATCCCTCTCGCGCCGCGCGTGAGCTCGCGCTGCTGCAGCGGGTGTGGCCCGGTCGCGTCGGCGAGCAGGTGCTCGACCTGCCGTGCGGGGCGGGGCGTCTGCTGCCGTGGCTGGTCGCCGTCCGCGGCCATCGGGTGCTGCAGGCCGACGGCGCGCTGGCGATGCTGCAGCAGGCGCGCGCCGGCGGCAGCGCAAGCCGCGAACTGGTGCAGGCCGACGCGCTCGCGATGCCGTTCGCCGACGCCGCGGTCGACGGCGTGGTGATGTTCCGCTTCCTGCACCACCTCGACGGCGAGGCGCGGCGCGCGGCGATCGCCGAGGCCTGCCGCGTCGCGCGGCGCTTCGTCACCGTCAGCTTCTTCCATCCGTGCAGCGTGCACCACCTGCAGCGCCGGCTGCGACGGCTGGCCGGCGCGCCGCCGACGCGCTTCGCGGTGACCTGCGGCCGCCTCGCGCACGAGTTCGCGGCGCACGGGTTCGCGCTGACGGCGCGCGCCGCGGAGTCGCCGTTCGCACGCGACCTGTGGCTGGCGAGCTTCCAACGCATCGCTGGCGCCGCGTCGCGCTGACCGGTACATCGCGGCGGTGAAGTCGCGCCTGCACGTCGCCCTGTCGGTCCTCTGCGGCACCACCGGCGGCCCGGCGACCTACGGCACCCGGCTGCTGGCCGCGCTGGCCCGGATCGACGACCTGCGCATCACCGCGCTGACCGATCGGCCCGATGCGCTCGCCGCGACCGGCGTGCAGTGCGTGCCGCTGCCGATGCGCGGCGGCATCGACCGGCTGCGCTGGCAGCACGTCGCGGTGCCGCGCGCACTGCGCCGGCTCGCGCCCGACGTCTACCACGACACCAAGAACGCGCTGCCGTTCGGCCTGCGCGTGCCCGCCGTGGTGACCGTGCACGACCTCGCCTACCACACGGTGCCCCGCACGTTCCCGGCGGCGTCGCGGTGGTTCCTGCGCGCGGCGACGCGGCACGCGGTCCGGCGCGCCCGCGCGATCGTGGTGCCGTCGCAGGCGACCGCCGCCGACCTGGCGCGCTTCCACCCCGGCAGCGCCGGCCGCGTGCACGTGGTCCCGCACGGCATCGACCCGGCACCGACGCTGTCGCCGGCGGCGCTGGCCGAGGTGCGGACCCGGCTGCAGCTGCCGGAGCGGTTCGTGCTGCACGTCGGCACGATCCAGGCCCGCAAGAACGTCGACCTCGTCGTGCAGGCGGTGCGCACGCTGCGCCGGCGCGGTCTGCCCCACCGCGCCGTGATCGTCGGCCGCCGGGGCTGGCTCGCCGAGGCGGCGCTGCGTGAGATCGACCGCGACGACACGGCGCGGTGGCTGCCGCACGTGACCGCGACCGACCTCGCCGCGATCTACGCGCTGGCGGCGGCGTTCGTGTCGCCGTCGGCGTACGAAGGCTTCGGCTTCGCGGTCGCCGACGCGCTGGCAGCGGGCGTGCCGGCGGTGATCGCGAACGTCAGTTCGCTGCCGGAACTGTGCGGCGATGCGGCCGTGCGGCTGCCCGCCCTGACCGCCGACGCGATCGCCGCGGCGCTGGCGTCGATGCTCGGCGATCCCGCCCGCGCGGCCGCGCTGGGCGCCGCGGGTCGCGGCCGCGCCGCCGCGTTCTCGTGGGCCGCTGCCGCCACCGGCCACGCGGCGATCTACCGCGCGGTGGCGGGCGCGACTTGACTTGCCCGCCGCGCTGCGGGTCTGATCCTGCCGCCCCACCGGGGCGCTCGCCATGGACTCCGCCTTCGTCGCCCGGACCGGCAGCCGATGCACGCCGCAGTGAACTGCCGCCCGTGCGCGGCCGTGCGCCGCGACGAGGAACTGAAGCCGCCCGTGGACCGGCCTCTGCCGCAGCGCGTCGCCGCGGCGCGGACGCGTCGGCGCGGAGCCGACCCCTTGCCCGTCGAGGTTCGCCGATGAAGCTGTTCCATACCGTCTCTCTCGCCGCGATCGGCCTGCTGTTCGCGGCCTGCGGCGCCGACTCCGCCGCCGAGCCAACAGCGAAGGAACTGCGGTTCTCGGTGATCCCCGACTTCAACAAGGCGAAGCTCGCCGACGACGCCACCAAGCTCGCCGCGGTGCTGAGCCGGAAGCTCGGCGTGCCGGTGCGCTACGAACCGTCGAACGACTACACGATGGCCGTCAACGGCCTGATCGCCAACAAGCTGGACTTCGTCTGGCTCGGCGGCAAGACCACCGTCGACGCGATCGACGCCGGCAAGGGTTCGGTGCACGTGCTCGCGACGCGCGACATCGACCTCGCGTTCAAGAGCTACTTCATCGGCAACAAAGCCGCCGTCGACGGCGGCAAGCTCAAGCAGCTGGCGGATCTCGCGGAACTGCAGCCGAGCGCCAAGGCGCTGACGTTCACGTTCGGCGACAAGAACTCGACCTCGGGTCACCTGATGCCGCGCCACTTCCTGGTCGCGGCTGGCATCGATCCCGAGCGGGACTTCAAGACGATGGGCTACGCCGAGGGCGGCCACAGCGGCACGCTGAAGGCCGTCGCCAGCGGCTCCGCGGACCTCGGCGCGCTGAACTTCGCCTACTACGACAAGGCCTCGGCGGAGGACAGAGCCAACGCGCCGATCCTCTACACGACGCCCGACTACGTCGACTACGCCTGGGTCGCACACGACCGCCTCGGCGCGGCGCTGAAGGGCAAGCTGCGCGACGCGTTCTTGCAGCTCGACCCGGCCCAGGCCGACGACAAGGCGATCCTGACCGCGTGGTCGGCCGGCAGGTTCGTGCCGGCCGAGGACGAGCTCTGGAACAGCATCCGCGAGGTGCGAGATTCGCTGCCCAAGGGCTTCTTGAAGTGATCGACCGCGCGGCGACGCCTGACATCGAGTTCGAGGGCGTCGACAAGCGCATCGGCGAGCGGGTCTTGCTGCGCGACCTGACGCTGCGGATCGCGGCCGGCCAGCGCACCGCCCTGATCGGCCCCTCGGGCGCCGGCAAGACGACGCTGCTGCGGTTGATCGCCGGCGTGCTGTGGCCCAGCGGCGGCGCCGTCCGGGTGCTCGGGCGCACGACCGGCACGCTGCATGGCCGCGAGCTGTGCCGGCTGCGCCGGCAGATCGGGTTCCTGTACCAGCAGGACAACCTCGTGCCCGGCCTGCGCGTCGTGCACAACGTGCTGATCGGCCGGCTCGGCAAGTGGTCCCTGGGCAAGGCCCTGTGGTCGCTGCTGCGGCCGCAGGAGGTCGCCCGGGCGCACGCCGCACTGCAGCGCGTCGAACTGGGCGAACGACTCTGGGCGTTGCCGGACGAACTGTCCGGTGGCGAGCAACAGCGCGTCGCCATCGCGCGCCTGTTGGTGCAGGAGCCGCGCGTCGTGCTGGCCGACGAACCCGTCAGCTCGCTCGACATCCGGCTCGGTCGCGAAGTCGTGCAGCTGCTGCTCGGCCTGACCGGCGCCGGCCGCACGCTGGTCGTCAGCCTGCACACGCTGGATCTGCTGGGCCTCGGCTTCGATCGGGTGCTGGCGCTGCGCGGCGGCGAACTGCTGTTCGACGGTCCACCCGCCGACCTGTCGCACGACCTGCTGCGGCAGATCTACGGTGCCGAGTACCAGACCCTGCATCTCGACGACCTGCCGCTGGCCGGAGACGCCGGCACGTGACCCACCCTGCGCTGCCGCGCCGGCATCGCGCCTGGCGCACGCCGCTGGCGCTCGCCGTCGCCGTCGTGCTCAGCGTGCTGGCACTGCCGTGGAACTTCGAGGCGCTGACGAGCTGGCAGGGCTTCACGGCGGCGCTCGGTCGCGTCGGCGCCTACTTCGGTGCGTTCGCGGCACCGGACCTGTCGCCGGCGATGCTGCAGCGCTGCGCGTCGCTTGCGGCCGAGACCGTGGCGATCGCCCTGCTCGGCACCGCGATCGGCCTGGTCGGCTCCTACCCGCTGGCGCTCGGCGCCTGCCGCGCCGTGATGCTCGACGACGCACCGGGCCAGCCGCGCCTCGGGCGGTCGCTGCGACGCACCGGCCTCGAGGGGTTCCGGCTGGTGCTCGACACCCTGCGCGGCGTGCCCGACTTCGCCTGGGCGATCGTGCTGGCCAACGTCACGGGCGTCAACGCGGTGACCGGCGTGCTGGCGATCGCCGTCAGCGTCGCCGGGATCTACGGCAAGGTGCTCAGCGAGCAATGGGACAACATCGACCCGGCGCGCTACGTCGCGCTGCGCACGACCGGTGCCGGGCGACTGGCCACGTTCCTGTACGGAGTGCAGCCGCTGGCCGGCCGCGCGATGCTCTCGTTCGTGCTGATGCGCACCGAGTGCGCGGTGCGCAACGCGTCGGTGATCGGCGTCGTCGGCGGCGGCGGCCTCGGCGCCGGACTCTGGGACCACTACACCGACGGTGATTGGCCCGGTGTCGCCAGCATGCTGATCACCCTGATCACGGTGACAGCCGGCACCGATCTGCTGGCGAACCTGCTGCGCCATCGCCTGCGGGTCGACCCCAACCATCCGCGCGCGGTGCAGGGACTGGACCGCCGCACGGCCGCGCGACGCCGCCTGCAGGTCCTGCTGTCGGTGGCCGCGGTGCTGACCGCCGCGGCGCTCTGGCTGCGCCAGCCGTTCGTGCGCGTGCTCGACGACCTGCAGCGCGTCGAGTGGCAATACGTACGCCCCTACACGCTCGGACTGTTCACCCCGGACCTGTCCGTGTTCCCGTCGGCGTCGGAACAAGGTCCGACGGCGGTGTGGTCGGCACTGCAACAGAGCGCCGTGCCGCTGGCGATCGGCGTCCTGGCGACGCTGCTCGGCGCCGCGTTCGCGGCCGCGCTGACCTACCCGGCCTCGGTCGCGTTCCAGCTCGAGGCACATCGCTTCACCGGTGAGGCGCTGCCGCCGTGGCGACGCCACCTGCGCCGGGCGCTGGTCGTGCTCGCACGCGGCATCGCGCTGTTGCTGCGCGGCGTGCCGGAGGTCGCCTGGGTGATCCTGCTGGCGGTGTTCTTCCGCATCGGCGTGACACCGTGCGTGTTCGCCGTCGCGCTGCACAGCGCCGGCGTGCTGCACCGCGTCTTCACCGAGACGCTCGACAACGTGTCCTACCGGCGGCTCGAACAGGTCGCCGGCGCCTGCCGCGCGCACGTGTTCGTCTACGGCGCGCTGCCGCGCGCCCTGGCGGACTGGCGCACCTACACGTTCTTCCAGTTCGAGGTCAACGTGCGCATCGGTGTCGCCCTGGGCATGGTCGGCGCCGGCGGCCTGGGGCACCTGTTCCAGATCAACCTGGACTGGCGTCGCTACGGCAGCGCGGCGACGTATCTGTGGACGATGGTGCTGCTGACCGTGGTCGTCGACCGTCTGTCGCGCAGCCTGCAGATGCGCCGCGACCGCTGCTGACGGCCGCGCCGAGGTCAGTCCTTCTTGCCGTTGCGCAGCAGGTCGAGCAGGCCGCGGTCCCGTTCGCCGCCGGACGCCGGCTTGTCGAAGCCGCCGAGCACCCGATCCAGCGCCGAGCCGGCGCCACCCTGCTTGCCGCCGTCCTCCTCGTCGTCGCCGTCGCCGAACACGCGGTCGATCGCCGAGCGCCGCTGCTCGGCGTCGTCGTTGGCGTCGAGCGCGGCCATCGCCTCCTGCATCGACTCCTCGACGCTCAGCGTGATGCCCGACAGGGCCTGATCGCCCCCGGGCGCCGCGAGGATGCCGTCCTTGCTCAGCTTCAGCAGCAGCGTGTAGACGTCGAACAGCGGCAGACCGAGCCCGTGCACCAGCGCCCGCGGCGACGTGTCGCCGTTGATCTGCGACAGCAGCTTGATCTCCATGACGCCGAGCGCGACGTCGCCCATGCGCACGAACATGTCCGACTTCGGCTCGATCGCCGCATCGGGGTTCGGGAACGCCTTGAGCATCTGCGTCCAGTCGTCCAGCAGCTTGCTGCCCTCGAGCAGCAGCGACGTGACGCCGAGACGCAGGTCGTTGTTCTCGGCGTACGCCGGCAGCGCGGGCAGCTTGCGGTAGTAGAACGCGTACGGCTCCGACTCGCGCATGAAGTCGAACATGACCTCCTTGCCGAACAGCCGCATCACCTCGCGCATCTCCTCCTGGCGGAACACGCCCTTCTCCTGCAGCGCCAGCAGGATCGGCGTGCCCTCCTTGGCGCGGCGCTGCTCGGCCTCGGTGATCGCCGCCTCGGGGATCTCGCGGTACCGCATCGAGTCGCCGGGCAGCACGCGCCGGATCATGTGGTGCGGGTCGAGGAAGAAGATGCGGCCGTCCTTCAGGTAGATGTCGACGCGGTTGTCGCCCTTCTCGAGCGACAGGCAGCCGAGGTGCTTGCCGCTGGAGAGCATCTGCAGCACTTCCTCGACCGAGATGAAGTCGGTGCGGCCCGCGAAGTTGAAGTCCTTGGCCGTCGAGTCCGAACGCAGCAGCGCCTGGTCGAAGGCCTTCGCGAACTCGGACAGCGTCGTCACCGAGAACAGGGCCCCCATGACCCACTCGGCGGCGCGCATCGACGTCACCGAGTCCTCGCTCTTCAGGAACAGGTGCATGCCGCGCCGCAGCCGCGTGAACAGCAGCTCGCCGAGGAAGTCGCGCGTGTCGGTCTTGGTGCCCTCCATGCGCAGCTTGCGCTCCACCAGTTCGCGGACGCGCGCCAGCAGGTGTACGAACTCGGACTCGTACTGCTCCTCGTCCTTCTGGACGAGGGCCTGCACGAGGGCGCGGATCCCGGCCTCGAGTGCGGGGGCCAGCTGGTCTGCCACGGGCAGATCGGAGGTCTTGCCAGAGTCGGACATCGACCCTGCGTTTCTCGACCATGTCGGGCGGGATTCTTGACGGCACCCGGTGCGGCGGCGGACGGCGCCATGCCATCGGCAGGCTGGCACGCGGATCTGTCGCGTCCTACGACACCACCCCGGCGTCGCCGGCACCCGGATTTCGCCGGCTGCCGATGAAGTCGGCAACGGCTCGCCACCCAGGATCCGTTAGGTTCTGGCGACCCGACCCACCGACCAGGCCCGGACCGTGACCGACATCTCCACCGAAACCCACTGGCAGGCAGCGCGCGAAGTGCTGCACAGCCTGAACCTGCGCGAGGCGTCGCGGTCGCGCCGGCTGGTGTCCGGCCACCGTGCGTCGCTGCCGATCGTCGCCGATGGCCAGGACGGCCGGCACTTCCTGCTCAAGTACTACCTGCCGTTCCCGGCCGACACGATCCTGCCGGCGGGTGCGCGGCCCGACGACTACAGCCGCCGAGAGGTCGGCTTCTACCGCCTGCTCGACAGCATCGATCCCGAGCGCCGCGACTTCCCGGCGCCGCGCACGATCGTCGTCGGCCCCGGCGACCCGCCGCGCTGGCTGCTGCTCGAATGGCTGCCGGGAGCCGTCGGCCCGGCCGAAGAGGTCATCAGCCAGGAGCACGTCACGCTGCTGATGGAACGCCTCGCGGCGGTGCCGACCGACCGCCTGCTCGGCCGGCGCGGCTTCCCGTTGGAACACTGGGACCCGGTCGGCTACCACGACCGCATCCGCACGATGTACGACGCGGTGCTGTTCGTGCTCGGCGAAGCGCGCTGGCGCCACGTGCAGCGCTTCTTCGGCGAGGCGGTGCGCTGGACCGACGGCCGCAAGCACGTGCTGGTGCACGGCGACTTCACCGAAGCGAACATCGTCGTCACCGAGGACGGCAAGCCGTTCCTGGTCGACTTCGAGTGCATTGGCATCGGCAACCGCGACCACGACTTCGCCTGGTTCTGGATCCACAGCACGCGGCACCACGAGTGGAAGCGCCAGCTGCTCGCGCGCTGGTTCGGCGGGTCGGTCGGCGGCGACCGCATTCGCGCCGAGTGGGGCATCCGCAGCGCGCTCGCCTACCTGGCGATCCGCCGGCTGCGCTGGGGTTACCTGACCCACGGCGACGAAGACCCGCGGCAGGGGCCGAACCTGGCGCTGCTCGACGCGGCCCTCGAGGGCGGCCACGAGCTGTTTCCCAGCTAGCCGGGCTCTGGGGCGGCGGCCCCGGGCGATGAAATTCAGCGCCGCGCGCGCGTGGCACCGAGGTGCCGCAAACCGGTGGCACCACCACCTCCGACCGGGCTACAGCGACGTAGTAACGCATTCCTTCTCAGCTACTTCGGAGATGCCCTGCGCGGCGACTACGCTCTGGCACGGTCCTTGGATACGCCCGGGATGGACCCGTTTGCGCCCACTTCGACCCACGCCGCCAGCTCTGACGAAGACCTGGTCGCCCAGCTGCAGGCCGATGCGGCCGGCGCCGCCCTGACCGAGCTCGAGCGGCGCTACGGCAAGCGCATCTACCACTTCGTGCACGGCATGGTGCGCGACACCCACCTGGCGCAGGATGTCACCCAGGAGGTGTTCGAGAAGGTCCTGGTCAAACACGACCTGTTCCGCGCCGGCACCAACTTCCGCGCCTGGCTGTTCGAGGTCGCGCGCAACCAGGCCCTGACGGCGCTGCGGGCGCGCCAGCGGTTGCCGCGCCCGGTCAGCAGCCTGCAGACCGCCGAGTCGGTCGAACTGCTCGACACGCTCGCCGCCCCCGGCGACGCGCGCGAACTCGAGGCCGCGGAGTTCATGGACGCGTTCCACGCGGCGGTCGCCGAACTGCCCGAACACTACCGCACCGTGTTCGACCTCTGCGTGCGCAAGGGCATGCCGTATCAGGACGCCGGCCGCGAACTCGGCCTGCCGACCGGCACGGTGGCGATCCGCATCATGCGCGCGCGCAAGCGCCTGTTCACCGCGCTGTCGCACCACCTGGGCCGCCTGCGGCGCCCGCCGGCCTGCTTCCAGTAGCGCGCGCCCGCCGTTCAGACCGCGATGCCGAGCTCGGCGAACGCCGCGTCGGCCAGCCGTTCCCAGCCGCGGTTCGCGGCCGGACTCGCGGGACTCGGGTGCGGGATGCGACCGATGTGCACCGGCAGGTCGCCGAGCGCGGCGCGCGCCTGCTGCTCGGCGAAGCCGCCGACGCCGACCACCCACTGCGGCCGCACCGCGGCGACGACCTGCCGCAGCTGACGATCGCAGGCGCGGAACAGCGGTTCGGTCTCCGCGCGCGGCAGCTTGTCGGGCGTCAGGTTCGCACCCGACGCGGCGACGAAGGCGAGCGGGCAGTAGTTGTGCACGAAGAAGCGCTGCGCGAACCGCTGCGGCGTCACGAAGCGCGTCGCCGCCCAGCCCCACAGGCGCCGGCCGCTGACCTCGGCGCGCGTGCAGGCGAAGCCGAGCACCGGGCGCTTCGGGTGCTCGAGCGACGGCCGGCGCACCTCGCCGCGCAGGCCGAGGAAGCTGCGCACCGCCTCGACCTCGCCGAACGGCACGCCGGTCTGCACCATGCCGAACGGCCCCGGGTTCATGCCGACCAGCAGCACCTCCTTGCGCCCGCGGCCGTAGCGCTCCAGCCAGCGGCGGTGCACGTCCCAGGCGTAGTCGAGCGGGTTGTAGACGCAGGCGACCGGCGCCGCGAACGACAGTCCAGCCAGTTCCTTCACCAACGCCTGGGTCGTGTGCAGGAGCGACATGGCTCCTGCTGTAGCAACCCGTTGGTCCGAGGGCAATGCGGAGACCGGCCGCCGCGCGGCCGGCGCCGATCAGACGTCGCGGAAGCCGAGCGCCACCAGCACGCACGGGCCATCGGCGATGACTTCGAGGCCGGCCTGCCGCGCGGCCGCGATCGCGTCCGCCTGCTCGGCGCCCGGCTGGAACCACAGGTGCTTGCAGCCCGCGGCGATCGCGTCGGCGACGATCCGCGGCGCCGCCGCGGGCGGCGCGACGATCGACACCGCGCGCGGCGGCCCGGGCACCGCGGTCAGCGCCGCGTAGCACGGGGCGCCCTCGACCTCGGTGCGCCGGGGGTGCACGCCGACCACCGGCAGGCCGTGCTGCTGGTAGCAGCGCAGCACCTTGTTGCCGTACTTGTCGCGGTCGTCGGACGCGCCGACCACGGCGAATGCCCCGACGGCGAGGAACCGCTCGATCGCCGGCGGCCGCATCAGCGCCAGTCCTCGCGGCGGCCCAGGCGGCGCGGCACCTCGTCGGCATTGGCGACCGCCCAGCCGGTCCAGAACGCCAGCCGCGCGATGCGCTCCATCTTCTCGCCTTCCAGCTTGTCGGCGTGGTCGGTGACCTGGTGGTAGTCCTCGTGCTCGCCGTTGCAGAAGAACACCACCGGGATGCCCTTCTTCGCGAAGTTGTAGTGGTCGCTGCGCTCGTAGTACTTGTCGCCCACCGTGAACGTCAGCCCGAGCTGCTGCGCGAAGCCGGCGGCGTCGCGCACGATCGTCGAGTACATGTTGTGGCGGAAGCTCGGCGTCACCGTGACCTCGCCCTTGGCGGTCTCCGGCCCGCTGCGGCCGATCATGTCGGTGTTGATGTCGGCGATGATCTTGTCGGCGGGCCAGGTCGGATGGTCGGCGAAGAACGCCGAGCCCCACAGTCCCATCTCCTCGCCGGAGACGCTGAGGAAGATCACGCTGCGGCGCGGCTTCTGCTCCGACTTCACGAACGCCTGCGCGATCCCCATCAGGCCCGCCGAACCCGACGCGTTGTCGTCGGCGCCGTTGTACACCTCGCCGTCCATGCGGCGACCGACGTGGTCCATGTGCGCCGAGTAGACCAGCGCCTCGGCGGCCAGCTGTGGATCGCTGCCGCGCAGCACCGCGACGACGTTGCTCGCCATGGCCTCGTCGTCCTGCGCGATCGCCAGCACCAGCCTGGCCGGCACGTCGTCCTTCGCGGTCGGCCGCTCGCCGTCGTCGCCGACGAACGCCGCGACCGCCTTGGGCTCGAGGCCCAGTTCACCGAGCAGGCGTGCGCTGGCGGCCACGGACAGCACCAGGCTCGGCATCTCCTTGGCGCCGGCCAGCATGCCCGACATCATCGCCAGGCTCGAGTCGCCGCCGTCGAACCGCGCCTTGACCATGTCCTTGCCGGGCGACAACGCCGTGTAGTTCAGGGCATCGCTCAGGCCGATCGGATCCTCGAGCATCACGAACAGCGCCGCGCTCGCCCCGGCCTTCTCGAGCGTGCGCGCGATGCGGCCGATCTGCCCCAACGGCTGGAACGCCATCATCATCTTCTGCTCGACCGACAGCGGGCCGCGCAGCCGGCCGCGCGGCGAGCGCACCACCACGACCGCGACCGTGCCCTCGAGGCTCTCGCCGTCGGGGATGTCGGCCTGCGTGCCGCGCAGGCGGCCGAGGCCACAGAAGCGCAGCGTGCCCTCGAGCGCGAGGTCCATCGGCCTGGCGCCGAGCACCGCGAAGCCGTCGTCGAGCGCCAGCGCGCCGAGTTGCAGCTTCGTCTGCGGCAGCACGTGCAGGCGCGTGATCGGGTAGTGCTGCACGAAGCCGCGCTGGCCGTCGACCTCGTCGCCCAGCGGTTCGAGCCCGAGCCCTGCGAAGTGTGCCGCGATGTAGTCGGCCGCCGCGAGTTGGCCCGGCGAGCCGGTCATGCGTCCGCCGCGCGCGTCGTCGGCGAGCCAGGAGGCCCAGGCGAGCAGGTCCTTCTGGCCGATCGTCTGCATCGCCGCCGGCGGTGCAGGCTGCGGACTCGCTTCGGATTCGGGCGCGACGGGTTCGGGGGCCTGGCCGAGCAGCGCGACGGACAGCAGCAGAACGAACGCGGACAGTGGAAGATGGCGCATCGAGGCTGGCATCGTGCCGCGATACCGGCCGGCTGTCACCCGCCGATCGTTCCGGTTGCCGCCGCCGAGACCACCGCGCCCAACGAGTTGCCCGCGGCCGGGTCCGGCACCAGGACCTGGTTGTGGAACTGCAACCCGAGCAGGTTCCGGTCGTAGGGCACCGGCACTTCGAACACCGCCCGACCGGTGGTGCCGGCCACCGCCAGCAGCGCGTCGAGCGACACGTGCAGGTTGCACCCCGGCATGCCGAACGCATCCAACGCCACCGGTGTCGGCAGGCGCTGGAAACCGAAGGCGACGAACGCCACGTCGACCGGCAGCGGCGCCACCTGCACCGGCATCGCTGCACCGAGGCGCGGCGTGTCGCGCGGCACCAGCGTCGGCGCGGGCGAGGAACCCGCGCAACCGTTCGCGAACGTGACGTAGCTGCTGGTGGCGCCGACGACGCCGATGCTCGAATAGAAGCCGGCATCGACCTGCAAGTACGACGTGCCCGGGTCGAGCGGCGGCACCTGGTCCTGCAGCCGATCGATGACCCCGAACCCGATCGCCGCGCCGTCGGAGCGCCGCGCGACGTAGTGGGAGTAGCCGGCCGCGACTTCGACGTAGACCACGCCTGCCGGCGGCGCGGGGCAGGGCTGCCACAGGCTGCTGCTGGCGCCCGCACCCCAACTGATGATGCTCCCGTCCGACCGGATCGCCGAGGCACTGAAACGCGCCACCGCGGCGTGTGTGTACGTCAGTCCGGCCGGCAGCGGCGGCACACCACTGAGCCCGTTGGCGGCATCGCCGAACAGCGCCAGTTGTCCGTCGGAACGCACCAGGATCGTATTGGCGTCGAACGCCGCACCGCCGACATAGGCGAGCCCGGCGGGCAGCGTCGGCACGTTGCACTGCCCCCAGGCATTGTCCCCCCACGCCACCGCGTTGCCGTCCGAGCGGATCGCGACGCCGTGGAAGCTGCCGGCCAGCGCCTTGGTGTAGCTGAGCCCCGCCGGCAATGGCGGCACGTTGGTCTGGCCCCAGTAGTTGTCGCCCCATGCCAGCAGCGCCCCGTCGGATCGCAGCGCCATGGTGAAGGTGATGCCGACCGAACACGCGGTGTAGCGCAGGCCCGCCGGCAGCGGCGGAACGTTGAGCTGCCCGAAGCCCGACAGACCGAATGCCGCGATCGTGCCATCCGAGCGCAGCCCCGCGGTGCCGCCACCGCCGGTATCGGCATCGACCCACTGCTCCGATGCCGGGGGCAGCGGCAGGGCACCGAGGTACCAGCCGTCGGAGCCCCAGTTCACCGCGACCCGATCGGATCGGATCGCGACCGAGTTCGAGGCGCCGGCATCGAAGTCCAGGTAGCGCATGCCGGGTGGCAGCGCCGGCACATTGCATTGGCCCCAGTAGTTGTCGCCAAACGCGACGAGCACCCCGTCGGTGCGCATCGCCAGCGAGTGGTAGAGGCCGACGCGCGCGCTGCGGTAGCCGACGCCGGGTGGCAGCGGCGGCGCATTGCACTGCCCGTACACGTTGTGCCCCCAGCCGATCAGGCTGCCATCGGACAACACCGCGAGGCTGTGCCGATACCCGGCGGCCACGCCGACCGCGGACACACCGACCGGCAAGGGGGGAACCGTGCTCTCCCCGTACAGGTTCGATCCCCACGCGCGCAGCGTGCCATCGGACACCAGGGCGACTCCGTGAGTCGCTCCTGCCGCGATGTCAACGTACTGCAAGCCGGGCGCCAAGGTCGGCACGTTGCACTGGCCATACCAGTTGTCGCCCCAGGCGAACAAGACGTGGTCCGAACGCAGCGCCCAAGCGAAGACACCGCCGGCCGCCAAACGAATCCACGATGTGCGGCGCGGCAACGCAGGAGGAGGCGGCATCAACAGCGAACCTTGTCCCCACTGCTCGATCTGACCGTCCGAACGCAGACCCAGGCAGACATCGCCGATGTCGAGATCGACATAGCGGGTGCCCACTGGCAAGGCTGGGACCGAGCACTGCAGTCCTTCCGCCCAACCACGCCCGAAGATGCGGCCATCGGTCCGCAACACGAGCGTCGCGTTGACTCCTGCGCGCACCTTGCGCGGCCGCACCTCGTTCAGCGCCGTGTCGAAGCTGAGCTGCCCCCAGCCGCGGATCCACGTCTGCGCTAACGCGGGTGTGCCAAGCAGGAGGCCGAGCAACGAGGTTCGGGCACATTGCGCCAAGGTCATCCGCACGGTTGGGTGCATCGATGTCATCCTCAATAGCCGAACACCATGGCCGGGCTGGCAGCGAACGTGAGACCGCCCGTGCAGGGCGCACCCAGCGACTGGTCAGGGCGGCGCAGCTCTCAGGCAACAGCAGCGTGGCCAAGCCACCGATCAGGAACCAGTGGGTGAGTCGCATCGTCCGCTCCTTCTTTCGTTTTCCCGGGCGCAATCGCGCCGCACGCCGCAACGCTAGCACGTTGGCCATGCGCCGCAAGCCCCACGGCAGCAGCCGACGCGACGGCGACTTGTCCGCCGCCCGTCTGTCGGCGAGCCTTGCAGCACTCCACGATGCACCCCGATCCCGTTCCCGCCGCGCCGAACGACCGCCGCACCCACCGGGCCTGGCTGCTGGCCGTTCCGCTGGTCGTGCTGATGCCGCTGCTGGTGCGCTGCGCAACCGCACCACCACCCGCGCCGGGCGACGCGTTCGAGGTCTGCGGCAAGCGGTTCGACATCGGCGCGCCGGTGCTCACCTGGCGCGAACCCGGCGGCTACGACGCCTACCGTCTCGGGCCGGCGTTCGACCCCGCGGCGCCGCTCGACGGCGAACGGCGCTACGGCACGCGCAGCGGCCTCGCCGACGACGCGTCGTTGGCCGACCTGCAGCAGGTCGTGCACCAGTTCGTGTTGCACTTCGACGCCTGCGGCACCTCGCGGCAGTGCTTCAAGGTGCTGCAGGACGTGCGCAAGCTGTCGGTGCACTTCCTGCTCGACGTCGACGGCACGATCTACCAGACGCTCGACCTGCGCGAGAAGGCGCACCACGCGACGATCGCCAACGACGGCTCGATCGGCGTCGAGATCGCGCATCCCGGCGCGTGGCCGCAGCCGCTGAACGCCGACATGCGGCGCTGGTACGAGCAGGACGAGATCGGCTGGCGCATGCGCTTCCCCGACTGGATCGAACACGGCGTCGCGACGCCCGGCTTCGTCGCCCGCCCGGCGCGGCCCGAGCCGATCGCCGGCGCCGTGAACGGCCGCGTCTACCACCAGTTCGACTTCACCGAGCCGCAGTACCACGCGCTGGCCCAGCTCTGCGCGGCGCTGCAGCGCGTGTTCCCGCGGATCCGGCTCGAGGCGCCGCGCGATGCCAGCGGTCGGGTCGTCGACCACGCGCTGTCGGCCGACGCACTGCGCGCGTTCGACGGCATCGTCGGCCACTTCCACGTGCAGCAGAACAAGCAGGACCCCGGCCCCGCGTTCCAATGGGACCGGGTGCTCGACGAGGCCCGCGCGCTGCGCGCGGCGCGGTAGCGCCCGCCGGCGCGCCGGCGAGGGCCAACAGGTGCGGTGCCGCCGATCGTTCGAAATCGGCCTCAAAGTACGCCCCGTGGTGCCACAGCCGTGGACCTGCCCGTGGCGACTCCACACGACGACCTGTTCCACAGCTCCTTCCAGCATGTGCGCCATGCCGGTTCGTGGCTGGCGGATGTGCTGCCGAAGGCCCTCGTCCGCGCTGTCGACTGGCGGAGCCTGCGCCCGGCACCCGAGAAGCTGCGCGACCGCCAGCTCCGCCTGTCAGTGCCCGACCTCGTCTTCCTGGTCGAAGACTCGCGCACCAGGACGCCCCTCTGGCTCGTCGTCGAGCACAAGGCGACCCGCGATCCGGACGTCGAGCGGCAGATGCTGCGCTACTCGGTGCACCTCGGCGACCGCGCGCCCGAACCCGGTATCGCCACGCCCGTGCCGGTCGTCGCCGTGCTGCTGCACCACGGCGAGGCACCCTTCGCGACGGCGGTCGCGCCGCCCGGGGATGCGTTTGCCGCCTGGCAGCCGCGGCAACCGTTGCTCGTCGACGACCTGCGCAGGCAGGACGAAGACCACCTCCGCGGCCGCGGACTCACCCCGCTCGCCACCCTGACGCTGCTCTGCCTGCGCGCCCTGCGCGGCATGTCCAGCGACGAGGCGCTGGCCGCGTTCGACCGCTGGGGCGACCTGCTGCGCGCCGCCGACCGTGACGACGGCCCGCCCGCCGGACCGGCCGCCGTCGCGGCGATCGGCCGCTATGCTCTGTTCGTCGTCGAGGTCTCGCCCCGGGAGCTTCACGACACCTTCGAACGCCTGCTGCAACGACCCGAGGAGACGATCATGAGCACTGCCGAGAGACTGCGACGCGAAGGCAAGGCCGAAGGCAAGGCCGAGGGCATCGCGGAAGGGCGCGCCGAGACGATCCTGCGCATGGTGACGAAGCGCTTCGGCGCCGTGCCGGAGCACCTCGTGGCGCGGGTGCGCAACGGCAGCCCCGCCGACCTCGACCGCTGGACGGACCGCATCCTCGACGCGCGCTCCCTGGCCGAAGTGTTCGCCGAGTGACCGCCCGCGACGTCGCCGCGCCCTGGATCCTGCGCCCGATCCGTGTCGCCGACGACGCCGCCGTCGCGCGCACGATCCACGAGGTGATGACCGAGTTCGGCTGCTCGGGCCAGGGCTTCGCGATCCACGACGCCGAGGTCGCGGCGATGAGCGCGAACTACCCGGGCGGCCGGGCGCGCTACTACGTCGTCGAGCGCGGCGGCGAGGTGCTCGGCGGCGCTGGCTTCGCGCCGCTCGCCGGCACGACGCCGGAGCAGGCCACCTGCGAACTGCGCAAGATGTACTTCCGGCCCGAGGCGCGCGGCCACGGCCTCGGCCACGCGCTGCTCGACCTGCTGCTGGCCGAGATGCGGGCCGCGGGCTTCCGCCGCTGCTATCTCGAGACCACGTCGTGGATGACGGCCGCGCAGCACCTCTACGTCGCGCACGGCTTCGAACCGCTGGCCGCCGCCGAGGGTGCGACCGGCCATCACGCCTGCGACCGGCACTACGCGCGCGCGCTGTGACGGGCCGCGGTGGCATGGGCCGTACGGCCACCGCGTAGCCGACGGCGCGGTTGCGACTAGGACCGGTGCGGCCCAAGGAGGAACGCGGCTGCCGTCGATCTGCGCGCGGCCTAACCGCGAGCGCGCAGAATGCCGATACCGACCTGACTTCCTCCGCCACGCACCATGAACATTCCGTACTACGGGTTCCTCGCGGGCCTGCCCGTCTGGTCGACGATCCTGCTCGGGGCGGCGCTGCTGCTCGGCGTGATCTTCGTCGGCGCGCCGCTCTGGCTCACGACCGTCGCCATCACCGCGCTCGCATTCGCGTTCGGGCTGCCCTGGTGGGGCTGGGTGCTGCTGGTGCCGCCGCTCACCGTGCTGCTGCTGCCGCCGCTGCGGCGCGCGCTGCTGAGCAACCGGCTGCTGCAGCTGATGCGCAGTTCGGGTTTCCTGCCGGCGATCTCCGACACCGAACGCGAGGCGATCGCGGCCGGCACCGTGTGGCTCGACGGCGAGCTGTTCTCGGGCAAGCCGGACCTCGCGCGCCTGGCCACCGCCGACTACCCGGATCTCAGCGACGAGGAGCGCGCGTTCCTCGACGGCCCGGTCGAGGAGGTCTGCCGGATGACCGACGACTGGCGCGTGCACCAGGAACGCGACCTGCCGCCCGAGGTCTGGGACTACCTGAAGAAGGAACGCTTCTTCGGCCTGATCATCGGCAAGCAGTTCGGCGGCCTCGGTCTGTCGCCGACCGCGAACAGCGCCGTCGTCACCAAGCTGACCTCGCGCTCGATGCCGCTGGCGATCACCGTGATGGTGCCGAACTCGCTCGGCCCGGCCGAGCTGCTGAGCCACTACGGCACCGAGGCGCAGAAGCAGCGCTGGCTGCCGGCGCTGGCGACCGGCGACGAGATCCCGTGCTTCGCGCTGACCGAACCCGGCGCCGGCTCCGACGCCGGTGCGATCCGGTCCACCGGCGTCGTGTTCCGCGCCGAGGACGGCACGCTGATGCTGCGCCTGTCGTGGAACAAGCGCTACATCACCCTGGCCGCGGTCGCCAGCGTGCTCGGCCTCGCGTTCCAGCTGCACGATCCCGACAACCTGCTCGGCAAGGGCCCGCAGCCGGGCATCACCTGCGCGCTGATCCCGACCAGCACCAAGGGCGTGGTGCTCGGCCGGCGCCACGACCCGATGGGCGTGCCGTTCTACAACTGCCCCACCACCGGCGCCGCCGTCGTCGGGCCGCTCGAGGACGCGATCATCGGCGGCGCGGCCGGCGCCGGCCGCGGCTGGCAGATGCTGATGGAGTGCCTCGCCGCGGGCCGCGGCATCTCGCGGCCGGCGACCGCGGTCGGCGGGGCGCAGCTGGTGGCGCGTGCGGTCGGCGCCTACGCCGCCGTGCGGCAGCAGTTCGGCCTGCCGATCGGCCGCTTCGAGGGCATCGAGGAGCCGCTGGCGCGCATCGCCGGCGCCAACTACCTGATGGAGGCTTCGCGCCGCTACGTCTGCGGCGCGCTCGACGCCGGCCAGAAGCCCGCGGTCGTCACCGCGATCGCCAAGTACAACACCACCGAGATCTGGCGCTCGGTGATCAACGACGGCATGGACGTGCTCGGCGGCGCGGCGATCTCGCGCGGCCCGCGCAACCTGCTCGCCAACAGCTACGCGGGCACGCCGATCTGCATCACCGTCGAGGGCGCCAACATCCTGACGCGCACGCTGATGATCTTCGGCCAGGGCGCGATCCGCTGCCACCCGTACGCGTTCCGCGAGATCGACGCGATCGCACGCAACGACCAGCACGCGTTCGACCGGAGCTTCTGGCCGCACGTCGGCCACGTGGTGCGCAACAGCGTGCGCGCGCTGCTGCTCGGACTCACGCGCGGCCGCCTGACCTGGTCGCCGGTGCCGGGCGCGGCCGGGCGCCACTGGCGGCGACTCAACTGGGCCTCGGCCGAGTTCGCGCTGCTGGCCGACGTCGCCATGGGCGCGCTCGGCGGCGATCTGAAGCGCAAGGAGAAGATCACCGGCCGGTTCGCGGACTGGTTCTCGTGGCTGTTCCTGGCCAGCGCCACGCTGCGCCGGTTCGAGGCCGAAGGCCGCCGCAACGAGGACCTGCCGCTGCTGCACTGGTCGCTCGACACCGCGTTCGCGCGCATGCAGCAGGCCCGCGAGGGTCTGTTCGACAACCTGCGGCTGCCGGTGCTCGGCCACGCGCTGCGCTGGCCCGGCGGGCTGTGGGCGCGGCTGAATCCGTTCGGCAAGGGGCCGACCGACGCGACCGGCCAGGGCGCCGCCCGCACCCTGCTGCAGCCCGGTTCGCAGCGCGACCGCCTGACGCAGCGCATCCACGTGCCGAACGACCCGCACTCGGCGCTGGGCCGCCTCGAACACGCGCTGCAGCTGTGCAGCGACGCCGAGCCGGTGCTGAAGAAGCTGAAGGACGCGGTGCGCCAGGGCCGGCTGCCGAAGGCGCGCCCCGCGCAGCTGCTCGACCAGGCCTGCGAGGGCGGCATCCTGAGCGAGGCCGAGCGCCGGCTCGTGCAGGACGCCGAGACCGCGCGCAGCGAGGCGATCGCCGTCGACAGCTTCACGCTCGACGAGTACTTGCGCAGCAGCGAGCAGGGCGCCTCGGAGCTGGCCGGCAGCCGCTGACCCGGGCCGCGCCGCGGCCCGGATTCACCGCGGGACAACGGCGCGGCGCGCGGCTAGCCGGCGCGCCGTGACCGACGGCATCCTCGTCTACCAGCAGATCCGGGCGCTGATCGAGCGCGGCGCGCTCGTCTCGACCCCGGCCATCGCCCCGACCCAGATCCAGCCGAGTTCGCTCGACCTGCGGCTGGCGACCCGCGGCTACCGCGTGCGCTCCGGCTTCCTGCCCGAGAACGTGCGCGTCGCCGATCGCCTCGAGGAGATGACGCTGTACGCGTTCGACCTCACCGACGGCGCCGTGCTCGAGAAGGGCCACTGCTACATCGTGCCGCTGCTCGAGCGCATCGCGCGGCCGCTGCCGCACCTGATCCGCGCCAATCCGAAGTCGTCGACCGGCCGCCTGGATCTGTTCACGCGGTTGCTCGCCGACCGCTGCGGCCGCTTCGAGACGGTGCCGCCCGGCTACGAGGGGCCGATGTACCTCGAGATCGTGCCGCGCAGCTTCCCGGTGCGCGTGCGCACGGGCCTGTCGCTGTGCCAGATCCGCTTCTCGGACGGCCAGGCGGCGCTGTCCGACGACGAACTGCGCGCCGAACACGGGCGCGCGCCGCTGCTGTTCGACGACCGCGGCACGCCGCTGCCGGCGGCGAAGCTGCGCATCGACGACGGCCTGATGATGGGCGTCGCGATCCGCCGCGACCGCGACCTCACGGGACCGGTCGGCTACGTCGCGCGCCGCTACACCGGCATCGTCGACATGGCGCAGGAGGCCGGCCACGACGCCGACGCGTTCTTCGAACCGCTGCCCGAACCGAAGGACGGGCGCTTCATCGTCGAGCCCGAGGAGTTCTACATCTTCGCCAGCAAGGAACGCATCCGCGTGCCCAGGCACCTGGCCGCCGAGATGGTCGCCTACGACGTCGGCATCGGCGAACTGCGCACCAACTACGCCGGCTTCTTCGACAACGGCTTCGGCGGCGAGGCCGGCACGCGCGCCGTGCTCGAGGTGCGGCCGCACGACGTGCCGTTCCTGCTCGAGGATGGCCAGGTGTTCTTCAAGCTCGAGTTCTTCCGCACCCAGGAACCGCCGGAAGTCGCCTACGGCGATCGCCGTCTGAGCTCGCACTACCAGGGCCAGGGGCTCAAGCTCAGCAAGCACTTCCGTTGATGCCGTCCGCCGCGCAGCGGCGAACGGCGGCGACGGAAGTGGCGTCCCGGCAAAGCCGCTACGCGGTGGCCATACGCCGGCGGTGACGGACCTGGCCACGGTCCGCGAACCGTCGGGCGCGTTGCTTGGGCGTGCGGTATGCCTTGCCCCGCCGCGGTCGCGTTCCCACACTGCCATCATGCTGTCGATCGCCGCCGACGAACGCGCTGCCCTGCACTTCGACGAGCTGGCTTCGAGCCTCGACGCGGGGCTGCCGATGCAGGCGATCGGCGCCAGCGGCGACGACGGCGACCGCGCGGTACACGGCGCGCTGCGGCAGCGCGGCGTCAGGCTGTCGCCGAGCGAAGACGCGATCCTGCTGGCGGCCTGGCGCGCGGGCCGCATCGGCCCCGCGTTGCGCGGGCGCGCCGAGCAGCGGCGCCAGCGCGCGGCGGTTCGCCGCCAGGTCGTCAGCGGCCTCGCCTACCCGACGGTGCTGCTCGGCATGGTCGTGCTCGCGTGCATCGCCACCGCACCGATCGTCGGCCACTACTACTTCGCGTTCGCGGTCGCCGCGCTGGTGGTGCTGGCCACGGTGTTCACGCTCGCCGCGCAGCGCGGGCTGCGCCGCGGCGACGAGCGCTGGACCCGCATGCCGCTGATCGGCCGCCTCGCCACCGACCTCGCCGAGATCCCCTACCTCGAGACGCTGCAGGCCATGTACGGCGCCGGCGTGCCCGTGGTGCAGGCGCACGAGACCGCCACCGCCGCGGTCCCGGAGGGCGCGGTCCGGCAACGGCTGCGCGTCGCCGGCCGCGTGCTCGGCGCCGGCCACAACCTCGGCGAGGCGCTGGCGACCTCGCTGGCCCTGAACCCCGACACGCGCACCCTGCTCCGCACCGGCGAACAGGCCGGCCAACTCGAGGACGCGCTGCAGCGCGCCCTGGTGCATCGCCGCGAGGTGTCGGGGCGGTCGCTGGTCGTCACGGCTCGCCGCGGCACCGCGATCGTCTATGGTCTGGCCATGGCCCTGGCCGTGGGCCTGATCCTGACCTTCCTCTGGCGCTTCGACGGCCTGCTGCAGAGCCTGCGCCGCTGAGGCGGGCCCACCGCACTTCCCACTTTCCCGCTTACGCACCCAGGGCGACCCGGCTCCAAGAGGCACGACATGGAACCGCGCGTGGGTGAACGACCGCAGCCTCCCGAGCCGTCCGCACTCGAACGGCACTGGCTGGGCCGCTGCCAGGCCGGCGACGCCGGCGCCTTCCAGCCGCTGATGCGGCCGCACCTCGCCGGCCTGCTGGCCCTGGCCCGGCGCCACTGCCGCGACCCCCATTGGGCCGAGGACCTGGTGCAGGAAACGCTGGTGCGGGCCTTCCGCGGCCTGCCGGCGTTCCGCGGCGACAGCGCGCTGCGCACCTGGCTGTTCCGCATCCTGGTGCGCCTGGCCGCCGACCCGACGCGCTGGCGCCGGGCCGACGCGACGCAGCCGCTCGAGATCGACGTGCCGGACCACCTCGATGCGGGCGCCGAGCACTCGGCGATGGCGCGCGAGCTGCAGGACCGGCTCGACGAGGCGATGGAACGCCTGACCTCGCGCCAGCGCACGGCGCTGCACCTGCGCGCGGTCGAAGGCATGGACTACGCGGGCATCGGCGCCGTGCTCGCGTGCACGCCGGTCGCCGCGCGCATGCAGGTGCTGGCCGCGCGCCGCAAGGTGCTGCAGCGGGTCCGGGAGCACCTCGACCCATGAGCCGCGACACCGTACCGCCCGACTGCGCGCGTACCGACGCGGTGCTGGCGATCTACCTCGACGGCGACGTCGGCGGCGCCGGCGAGCGCGCAGGCAGCGGCCGCGAAGACAGCAGCCTCGAAGACAGCGGCTTCGAACTCGTGTGCGGCGATTCGCTGCGGGATCACCTGCTGGCCTGCGCGACCTGTCGCACGCAGTTGCTGCGCGCACGCCGGCTCGACGCGTTGCTGGCCGCGCAGGCCGGGCGCACCGTCGACGGCGGCGAACTCGGCGCGCTGGCCACGCGCTGGTTCGCGGCCATCGAGCCGGCGCCGACCGCCGCGCGCCGGCCGACGTTGGCACGCGCCGCCGGCGTGGGGTGCTTGCTGCTGGGTCTCGGCCTCGCCGCCTGCTGGTGGCTGGCCGCCCGCCCCGGACAGCTGCCGACCATCGCCGCGCCGCGGCCGGCGGCAAGCGGCAGCGAACCGCGCCCCGAGCGCGGCCCGGCCGCCACGCTCGTGCCGCTCGCCGCGCCGCCGGCGGCGGTCCCCGCGAACCCGCCGGTCGCGACGGGCGACATCCTGATCGCCAGCGACGCCTCGCAACGGCGCGCGCGGCAGCCGCGCCCCGACGCATCCCAGCGCGTGCCGACGACTCCCGAACTGCAGCGGGTCCTGGTCGATGCGACCCTGCCGACGACCGAACGCCTCGCCGCCGCGGACCGGCTCCTGGCGGCCGCCGCCAGCCGCGGCGACGGCACCGTCGCCGGCGCCGCGCTGCTCGACGCGCTGGCGAGCCTCGGCGATCGGGATGCCGAGCAGCGCGCGTTGCATCGGCGCGTGCTCGACGTCGTGCGCGGCGCGCCCCACCTGCTCGGCCAGTTGCAGGCGGATCTGCAGCGGCTCGACACCGGCCGCAGCGGCCCGGCCCGCGGCGACCTCGCCGTGCTCACGGTCGCAGCCCGCCTCGGCGACCGCTCGCTCGACGCCGCGATCCAGCGCGCGGTCCGGCGCCACCCCGACCTGGTCGAACCACTGGCCGCCGCGCTGCGCTGCGACGTGCGCCCGGCCGGTGGCGCGGCGCTGCTGCTGGACGTCTGGCAGGATCTGGCCGCGCGGGGCGAACTCGCCGTCGACGCTGCCGGCCCGTGTGCGTGGTTCGCCGGCCAGCCGGCGGTCGTGTTCGCCGATCTGGAACGCGCCCTGCGCGACGCCCGCTCGGCGCCGCGGCGCATCCAGTGCCTGCTGGCCCTCGGTCAGGCCAGCGACGACCGCAGCCTGACGACGCTGCTCGAACACCTGCAGCGCGCGCCGTTCCTCGAAGCACACGCGGCGGCGTTCGCGCTGTCGTGCCGGCCCCGCTGGCAGCTCGAGCCGCTGGTCGCGCTCGCTCGCGCCGACGACATGTACCTGCTGCGCGCCGCCCTCGCGCGTGCGGCCGTCGCCGCGGCGCGGGCCTGGGTCGACGCGATGGCGCTCGGCGAGGCCGACCGCGCGCTGCTGGCCGAAGGCTCGTTCCACGACTTCCCGCGCGTGGCCAACTGGTTCCGCGACCGCGCGTTCGCCCTCGGCGACTAGACCCCCGTCCTGCCTCCTGCCACCCGGTTCCCGCATGCTCTCCGTACTGACCCACCTGTCCCTGCTCGCCGCGGTCGCCACCTCGCCGCAGGACCCCAAGGCGTTGCTCGAAGTGCTGCCGCTGCAACATGCGTGCGGGTGGCACAGCGGCATCGTGCCGCCGCCGTGGGGCTCCCTGCTGACGCGCACCGAGGCCGGCGACCGCCCGGATCTGCTCGGCACGCTGACGGACGGCCGCTACCTCGACCCCGACTCCGCCGCCGAACTGCTGCGGCGGCTGCACGCCGACGCGGTCGAAGGTGGCACGTTGCACCTCGAGATGCAGAACGACAGCCTGTTCGCCTTCGGCGACGAAGGCGAGGTCGCACGCGTGCGGGACGAGGTGCGCGATCTGTCGGCGATCGTGCTGCGGCCGCTCGAGGTCGAGGTGACGCTGTGGGAGGCCGGTGCCGACGAGGCGCCGCCCGCGGTGATCGCACCCGAGGACTGGAAGGCCTTCGCCAGCACGCGCGTGGCGGTGTGGCACAGCCGCAGCGAGACGCAGAGCGCCCGTCCGGTCGCGCTCGACCAGCAGCGCTGGACGCGCTACCTGCGCGACGTCGCCTGCGAAGTGGCCCAGAAGCAGTCGGTGTCGGTGCCGATCACCGACGCGTTCTGCGAGGGCGGGCGGGTGGTCGTGACGCCACACACGCTGGTCGGCGGCGACGACATCGTGCTGCACCTGCAGTTCGGCATCGGCCACCGACGCGGCACGGTGCGCACGGTGCCGACCGGCGTCCCCGGCCAGACCGATCTGGAGCTGCCGCTGCTCGAGACGATCTACGGGGCCTGTTCCGGCCGGGTGACCAACGGCGGCGCGCTGGCGATCACGTTGCGCGGTTCGCCGTCCAGCGGCGGCCAGAGCGTGCTCACCGTGCGCGTCAGCAGCCGCACGCCGCCGGCGACCCCGGCGCTCGGCGGACTGGCGGTGCTGCCGTGCAGCGCACTGACGTCGGACGCGCTGTCACAGCGGCTCGGGCCGCCGCCGGCGAGCCCCGCCGAAGGCGACCAGGACCCGACCTCGCCGACCAACGACGACATCGGCGCCGGATTCGGACACATCGAGAGCGACGTGCTGCAGGACCTGCTGCGGACCTCGCTGGGCAGCGACGCCGAGCGCGCCGACTTCGAGATGTTCGTCGCCGGCGGCCACCTGTTCGCACTGGCGCCCGAACCCGTGCGCACCCGGCTCGCGGCGATGCTGCTCGGCCTGCAGGAGCGCATGCTGCGCACGGTCACGGTACGCCAGAGCTGCCGCCTCGTCGGCGCCGACGCCGACCGCAGCTCGGTGCACGAGATCGTGTTGCCGACCCTGCTGGGCCGCGAGGCCACCGTCGGCCGCACCCTCGAGACGAACGTGATCCGCGAGCTGTACGTGGAGATCGCCCAGGAAGCGAGCGTCCACGATCCCGTCGTCGCCTGCCTGCAGGTCGGCAACTGGCTGCGCGTGCGCGCCGCCCCCGAGGGCGCGCGAATGCACGTCCAGCTGCTGACGCAGTGCACCCAGGCGACCCCGCCGCAGTTGCGCAGCGCGGTGCCGTCGGGCGGCAACCTGATGCCGACCGATGTCGCGTCGGTGCGTGTGCAGCACGACGGCCCGGCCACGAACGGCCAGGCGCTGGAACACGGCGACGGTCCGCCGGTGCTGCTCGACGGACGCCCGATGCGATCGACGCTCGACACCACGATCCGCTGGTGAGCGGCAAATGCCCGACCGGCGGACCGTGACCTCGGTCCCGGATCCGGCTACAAGGAGGGCATGCGCCTCGGCCTGACCCAGTCCCTGCGAACCGAACAGCGACTCGTCCAGTCGCCGCAGATGATCCAGGCGATGCAGGTCCTGCAGCTGCCGCTGCTGGAGCTGAAAGACCAGATCGACCAGGAACTGCAGGAGAACGTCTTCCTCGAGCGCAAGGACGAGGCCGAGCGCAGCGAGGCCCAGCCGGCGGCGCCCGAGCAACCGCAGCAGATCGAGGACCGCCTGCAGCGCGAGTTCTCGACCGAGATCGACCAGCTCGAGGCGCGCATGGAGCCCAACTGGCGCATGCGTTCGCAGTCCTTCTCCGGCGACGAAGAGGACAAGAAGCTCGAGGCGCTGGCCAACACACCGGGCCGTGGCACGTCGCTGGCAGAACACCTGATGACGCAGGTGCGCACGCAGGAATCGGACCCGGACCTGGTGCGCGTGATCGAGCACGTGGTGTTCTCGCTCGACGACGAAGGGCGTCTGCACGAGACCGCGGAGCAGATCGCGCAGCAGCTGGCCGTGCCGCTGCCGCTCGCCGACGAGGCCGTCGAGGTCGTGCGAGGCCTCGAACCGACCGGCGTCGGCGCCCGCGACCTGCGCGATTGTCTGCTGATGCAGCTCGACCACATGGAGTTCGTGCGCCCGTTGACGCGCCGCATCGTCGAACAGCACCTCGACGACCTGGCGATGAACAAGCTGCCGAAGATCGCCAAGGAGACCGGCGCATCGATCGAGGAAGTCAAGGAGAGCTGGGAGTTCCTGCGGGTGCACTGCAATCCGCATCCCGGCGCCGAGTTCAGCGGCCCGCCCTCCACCGGCGTCGTGCCGGACGTGCTGATCGAGGAGATCGACGGCCGCTTCGAGGTGAAGTCCCAGCGCGGCTCGGTGCCCGACCTCGCGATCTCGCCGATCTACCGCAACCTGCTGCAGGAGGCGCGCAACGACCCGAAGGTCTACGAGTATCTGCGCCGCAAGATCGAAGCTGCGAAGTGGTTCATCGAAGCGGTGCACCAGCGACAGAACACCATCGAGCGCGTGGCGACCGAGATCGTGCGCCGGCAGGAGGGCTTCCTGCGCCACGGCGTGCAGCACCTGATCCCGATGAAGATGCAGGACATCGCCGACGCCGTGCACGTGCACATCTCGACGGTCAGCCGCGCCGCGTCCGGCAAGTACATCCAGACGCCGCAGGGCATCTTCGACATGAAGCGCTTCTTCAGCAGCGGCACGATGTCGGACGCCGGCGACATGGTCAGCCAGCAGGCGATCAAGGACACGCTGCGCCAGATCGTCGACGCCGAGGACAAGGACGCGCCGATGTCGGACGACCAGCTGGTCGAGGAACTCGGCAAGCGCGGCGTGCACATCGCGCGCCGCACCGTGACCAAGTACCGCAAGGCGCTTGGCATCGACAGCAGCACGCGGCGCAAGCACTTCTGAAGTGGGGTTCGCCTCCGGCGAACCCCACTTCGGAAGTGCTCACGCCGCCGTTGTCGGGGCCGGCGCGACGCGGTGGCGATACGCTGGCGAGGCAACGCAACCACCACCGCGGCGCCGGCCGAGGGCCTGGCTCGCGCAGCCGTTGGACCAGGCAGGCACGCCGCCGTCGTCGGGGCCGGCGCGACGCGGTGGCGATACGCTGGCGAGACAACGCAACCACCACCGCGGCGCCGGCCGAGGCCGGGCTGGCGCAGCCGTGCGACCAGCAGGGCGCGCCGCGGCCAACACGGCCTTTCGGTCAGTCGATGCGGATCACGGTCAGGGACACGTCGTCGTCGTAGCGATCGCGGCCCGTGAACTCGGCGAGGTCCTGGCGAGCGGCGGCCAGCACCTCGTCGGCGGTGGCGCTCGCGTGCTGCCGCAGCAGCGCGGCGAGGCGCTGCTCGCCGTACATGTCGAGGTCGCCGTTCGCCGCTTCGGAGATGCCGTCGGTGTAGAGCAGCAGCACATCACCGGATGCCAGGTGCCGTTCCTGGCGCGTGTAGTCGGCTCCCGCCATGAATCCGAGCGGCGGCCCATCCGAGTCGAGCATCTCGACCTCGCCGGTGGCGGCGTGGAACAGCATGCCCGGCGTGTGGCCGGCGCTGGTCAGGTGCAGGCGGCGCGTCTTGCAATCCAGGTGGTAGATCGCCGCGGTGATGAACATCCCGGTCGGACCGACCTCGTGCACGACCTCCTCGTTCAGCATCGCGGCCAGGACCTCGGTGGTCATGTCCGGCGCCTTGGCACGGTAGGTCGAACGGAACGAACTCATCAGCAGCGCCGAGTTGATGCCGTGCCCCGACGCGTCGGCGACGATGCCGCAGACGTCGTTCTCGTGCGGCGCGAACACGTCCAGGTAGTCGCCACCGATGTTCTGCGCGGTCACCAGGCACCAGGCATACGCGACTCCCGGGGTCGCCGGCGGGTGGCTCGGCAACAGCCGCTGCTGGATCGTGCTGGCGATCTGCAGCTCCCGATCCCGCGAGCTGTTCTGCGCCCGATACGCCTCCAGGTGCAGGCGATGCAACAGCGCCGCGCCCAGCAGCCCGAAGCTCTGCAGCCGTGCGGCGACGTCGCGCGTCTCGTGGCCCTCGACCTGCGGATTGAACAGCAGGCAGAGACCGGCCTCGAGTCCGTGGTAGCGCAGCGGCATGACGGCGATGCGCTGCAGCATGGCCGGCACGCACTGCGGCGCCAACATCGCGAGCGAGCCGTCGTCGCCGCGCGCCATGACCTGCGTGGGCAGCCCCAGCAGCACGTCCGGCCAGGCCGTCTCGCCCTGCCCGCGCAGGCTGTCCAGGAACTCCTCCGGCAGACCCAGCACCTGCTCGCGCTCCAGACCGGAGGCGGGGTCGCCCACCTCGCGCAGCACGTAGAGCACGCCCGCCAGCGCGTCGCCGATGCGCATCGCCTGCTGCAGCAGGCTGGCCTTCATGGTCTCGGCGTCCTCTTCCTGGAACAGCACGATGCCCTGCTCGAGGGCCTGCAAGGTGGCGCAGTAGGTGTCGGCATCGCGATGCGCCTCCGCGTTGAAGGTCAGATTGGCCAACGCCGCGCCGTAGTGCGCGAGCGCCGCCAGCAACGCCGTGCGCTCGTCGTCGCCGAGTTCCCGGCCGACGGCGAGTGCGCCGACTTCGTGTTCGCGGTAGGTGATCGGCAACCACGTCGCGGCCGCGATTGCCCGCGCGTCGCCATCGACCGTCGCCTGCCACTCGCCGCCGACCGCGAACGTCACCCGACGGCCACCCTCCGCGTCGGTCGTCAGACACAGCGCGACGGCCGTGTCCGGCAACTGGGCCGCCAGCTCCGTCGCGAACCGCCGATCCAGCTCGGCCTGCGTGCGACAGGCGTGCAGCGCCGCCAGTGCGTTCGCGGCATGCACGGCGCGATCCTGGGGTACGGTGGTCATCTCGACATCACCCGCCGAGACCGGCCAGCGCGGCGGTCGCCTCGTCCATCTGCGCCGCCATGCGGTCCCGCACCGCCGACCAGGCCTCGTTCGACAGCGCCAGCGATGCGATGTCCGCCGGCAGGATCGCCGCTGCCGGCGCCTTGCCGGGCAGGTAGCCGACCCCGATCTCGTGGGCGACCGCATCGGCCAGCCGCACCGCCGCCACCGCCCGCGCCACGGAACCGTTGGCCGCGTCGTGATGGGCCTTGATGACCTCCTGGATGTCGCTGGCGAGGTTCCACTTCGCCGTCACCAGCGCACCCGCCTCCGTATGGTCGAGGCCGATCGTGGTGCGCTCGAACTCGGTGATCGACTGCACCCCGTCGAAGCGCTTGCCGCTGTCGGCCAGGTAGTTGACCAGCAGCATCTTGCCGATGTCGTGCAGCAGGCCGGCGACGAACAGCTGCTCCGCAGCCTCGGCGCCGAGCTTGCACTCGCGCGCCAGCGCCTTGGCACCGGCGGCGACGCAGATGGCGTGCAGCCACAGACCCTTGGGGCCATGCCCGTAGCACGAGTAGTCGCGCTGCAGGAACTTCGCGGTGCTGGTGGCGAGCACGAGGCTGCGCACGCCGCGGAAACCGAGCACCATGACGGCCTCCCGCACGGTCCGGATCGTGCGGTTCATGCCATAGAACGGCGAGTTGACCATCGCCAGCATCTTGGCGACCAGCACCTGATCGTTCTGCATCAGCTGCTCGAGGTCCTGCGGCTCGGTCTCCTGCTTGTTCAAGGCGCTGAGCACGACCGCGACCAGGTCTGGCAGCGGCGGGATCAGGTCGCTCTTGTGCAGGATCTCGCGACGAGTCTTCTCTTGCTGGGCGAGGTGGCCGAGAGTTGATGGATGCATGGGTGCTGGCGCGATGTGGTTCCGCATGGGGTTTCGGCCACGGCGCGGCCACGCCTTTACGGGAGTTCCCCTAGGAGGTCCCGGCTGGAGAGCCGTGCGACGAAACGGCGCTCCACGGCCCGCGCGATGGGCCGGTGGCGAACGGCACGCGCGCGCCCTGCCACGGGTCTCAAGCGGTTGCCACCCGACGCCGATAGCCAGCGGCGATGTGGTTCTGTTCTGCTGCGGCCAGACCGCCCGTCGACGCTGCTGCCAGGCCGTCGACCCGACGGCGACGGCGTCTCTCACCGACCACCCGCTTCGTCGTCGACGCGATGCTCGGCGCCTCGCTGATGGTCGTGGTGCACCTGTTCGTGATCCAGGTGTCGGTGGTCAAGGGCACCTCGATGGAACCGTGCCTGCACGACGGCGACCGGCTCGTGGTCGACCGGGTGTCCTACAACCTCGCCGACGTGAGTCGGGGCGACGTCGTGATCCTGCGCTATCCGCGCAACCCCGAGGTCGACTTCGTCAAGCGCGTCGTCGCGCTGCCCGGTGACCACGTGTCGATGGTCGACGGCTTGCTGATGGTCAACGGCGAGGCAGCCGACGACTACGGCTGCATCCCGGACCATCAGGCGCTGCACGAGACCGCCGTGCCGCCCGGCCAGTTCTTCGTGCTCGGAGACAACCGACCCGTCAGCTGCGACTCACGCGATTTCGGCCTCGTCGACGAAGCGCTGCTGAAGGGCCGCGTGCGCGCCCGCTTCTGGCCGCTGGCGAACCTCGCGGTCTTCTAGCCGGGTCCGTCGCCGCCGCGTTGCGGCGGCGGCGATCGTCCGTGAGTCTCGCCCGCAGGGCGAGCCTCACTAGTACCGGTAGTGGTTCGGCTTGAACGGACCGTCCGCGGACACGCCGAGGTAGTCCGCCTGCTTCTTGGTCAGCTTGGTCAGCTTGCAGCCGAGCTTGTCCAGGTGCAGGCGCGCGACCTTCTCGTCGAGGTGCTTGGGCAGCGTGTAGACGCACTTGTCGTACTTCGTGTGGTGGTTGAACAACTCGATCTGCGCGATCACCTGGTTGGTGAACGAGTTGCTCATCACGAAGCTCGGGTGGCCGGTGGCGCAGCCGAGGTTCATCAGGCGGCCTTCGGCCAGCACGATGACGCCGTGGCCGTCGGGGAACACCCAGCGATCGGTCTGCGGCTTGACGTTGTCGCGGCGAACGCCGGCGACCTTCGCCAGGCCGGCCATGTCGATCTCGTTGTCGAAGTGACCGATGTTCGCGACGATCGCGTTGTTCTTCATCCGCTGCATGTGATCGGCGGTGATGACCTGGTAGTTGCCGGTCGCGGTGATGAAGACGTCGGCATACTCGACGCAGTCTTCGATCGTCAGCACCTGGTAACCCTCCATCGCGGCCTGCAGCGCGCAGATCGGATCGATCTCGGTGATGATCACGCGGGCGCCCTGGCCCTTCAGCGACTGCGCGCAGCCCTTGCCGACGTCGCCGTAGCCGAACACCACGGCCACCTTGCCGGACAGCATCACGTCGGTGGCGCGCATCAGGCCGTCGACCAGCGAATGACGACAGCCGTAGACGTTGTCGAACTTCGACTTCGTCACGCTGTCGTTGACGTTCATCGCCGGGAACGGCAGCTCGCCGTCCTTCTGCAGCTGATAGAGGCGGTGCACGCCGGTCGTCGTCTCCTCCGACACGCCGCGGATGCCGGGCAGCATCTTGGTCCACTTGCGCGGGTTGCCGGCGATCGACTGCTTCAGCGTCTTGATCAGCTCGACCCAGTCCTCACCGTCGTCCTTCTTCAGGCCCGGCACCTTGCCGGCCTTCTCCCACTGGGCGCCCTTCATGACCATCATCGTGGCGTCGCCGCCGTCGTCGAGGATCATGTTCGGGCCGTCCTGGCCGGGCCACGTCAGCGCCTGCTCGGTGCACCACCAGTACTCCTCGAGCGTCTCGCCCTTCCAGGCGAACACCGGCACGCCCATCGGCTTGTCGACGGTACCCTTCGGGCCGACCGCGATGGCCGCCGCGGCGTGGTCCTGCGTGCTGAAGATGTTGCACGAGGCCCAACGCACCTCGGCGCCGAGTTCGACCAGCGTCTCGATCAGCACCGCGGTCTGGATCGTCATGTGCAGCGAGCCGGTGATGCGCGCGCCCTTCAGCGGCTGCTTCTTGCGGTACTCGGCCCGGGTCGCCATCAGGCCGGGCATCTCGACCTCGGCCATGCGGATCTCCTTGCGGCCGAACTCGGCCAGCGACAGATCGCGGACCTTGAAGTCGGTGGCGGCCAGCACGTTGCTGCCGGACCTGGCGGCGGCTGGCTTCCGGGTCTTGGTCTTCGGGGTGTTCGTGGCGGTCATGGCAGTCGTTCTCTTCGGGTTGGAGACTGGGAAACGATCAACGGTCGTCGGTCGGAGCCACCTGCGGCTTGCGTCCGGCGACCAGGAACATGGGAAACTCGGTGGCGCGGCCATCGCCATCGGCGATGCGGTAGCGATCGTGCGCGGCCGTGCTGCGAAGGTCGTGGAAGCCAGCACGCGCGAGCGCGCCGATCACCTGCTCCGTGCGCAGACCGAGACGCAGGTCGCCCATCGTCTCGCGCATCCACTCGCGATCGTGCGGCGCCAGGTCGGCGACGACGACGCAACCGCCCGGGCGCAGCACCCGGAACACCTCGCGCGCCGCGGCGCCGTGGTCGGGCAGATGGTGCCAGACCAGACTGCTGAAGGCAGCGTCCACCTCGGCATCCGCGAGCGGCAGCGCATCGAGTTCCCCGCGGCGGAACTCGAGCAGGGTCGCGTCGGTGCCCGCGCGAGCACGCGCGAGCATGCCCTCGCTGTGGTCGACGGCCAGCACGCGGGCGCCGTGTTCGGCGAGCCAGTTGGCGAGGAAGCCGGTGCCACAGCCGAGATCGGCCACGTCGGTACCGCACGGCCACGCCGCCGCCAGCATCTCGGCCCGCAGCGTGCCGAGCGCGAAGTCCTGGCCGACGTCCGACCAGCGGGCGGCCAGGTCGTCGTGCGCTTCGCGGCTCTTGCGACGCCGCTGATCGAGCACGGCGGCGAGCGCCTGCGCATCGGGCAACCACTGCGGCGACGCGAAATACGGCTCGACCGCGGCCGCGAACAACTGCGGCGTCAACGGCCCCTCGGCCGACGGGTCGGCCAGCGAATGGAAGCTCCACGTGCCTTCGCGACGATCGCGCACCAGACCGGCCCGCTTCAGCAGTGACAGATGGTTGCTGACGCGGCTCTGCTGCAGACCGGTGATGGCGACCAGTTCCTGCACCGCCAGTTCGGCCCGCGCCAGCAGCGCACACAGGCGCTGCCGGACTGGATCTGCGAGCAGTCGCAGAGTCGCGTGCAGGTTGGCCAGCGCAGTTGCCATCGCTCAGATCAACATATCACAACATCATGATATTTCATCGGGCCCGCCTCGAGAGCCGTGGAGGTCCGTAGGCAGAGCGCCGCAAGTCCGACCTTTCCATGCCCTTCCGTTGCCCTGACCCCGGTGACGTGGAACGATCCCGGCATGAACCGTTCCCTCCTCTCCCTCGTCCTCCTCGCCTGCATCCCGTTCGCCGGCTGCGGCATGACCGGCAACGACGCCCAGACCACCAAGTCGGTCGCCAGCGGCGCCCTCGACTCCGTCGACGTCAACAAGTTGCTGGCCGGCATCACCGACGGCGTCACCGCCGAAGCCGCCAAGGGCCCGCTCGACTCGGTCGTGGCCTCGCTGAAGGGCATGGCCGGCGGCGCCGTCGCCGATGCCACCAGCGGCGTCAAGAAGCTCGGCGCCGACACGCTCGCCAAGTATGGCATCACGGGCGAGACCATGGGCCTGATCACGGGCCTGCTCGACAACCCGGCCGTGACCGCGGTGATCGGGCCGACGCTGAACCAGCTCAAGGGCCTGCTGTCGATGTAGCCCCGCGCTGGCGCGCTCGCCAGCCGGCCTCGCGCCGACGCAGCGGTGGCGGTTGCGCCGATTCGCTGGCGTACGGCCACCGCGTTGCGGCGGCGCCCTGGCAGCGACGTGAAGTAGGGCGAGCCTCGCTCGCCCTACTTCACGTCCCAGATCTCACCGGCGTAGAGCAGGTCGCGCAGCGACTGCTGCTTCTTCAGCTTCGCGGCCGCCACCTGCGCGCGCATGCCGGCCTCGAACGTCGGCTTCTCGCGGCGGCGGAACACGCCGAGCGGCACCGGGAAGTCGGCCTCGCTCATGGTCGCCAGCGCCATCGCCGGCGCCGCGTTCACCGCGGTCTCGTCCCACACGAAGGCGCTGCCGAGCTCACCGCCGGTCACGATCTGCGGTTGGAAGTTCGCATCGAAGCGGATGCCCTTGTCCTTGTTGGCGCCGAACAGCAGCGGTCTGCCGTGCTCGAGATAGAGGATGCGTTCGTCGCGCTCGGCCTTGTCGGTGAAGCCCTTGAAGGCGCCGTCGTTGAAGATGTTGCAGTTCTGGTAGATCTCGATCATCGCCGTGCCGTGATGAGCCGACGCCTTGCCGACGAGCTCCTCGAGGTGCGCGCCGAACACGTCGACGCCGCGCGCGAGGAACGTGCCGCCGGCGCCGAGCGACAGCGCGATCGGTGAGAACGGGTAGTCGATGCTGCCCAGCGGCGAGCTCTTGGTGACCTTGCCCTGCTCGCTGGTCGGCGAGTACTGGCCCTTGGTCAGGCCGTAGATGCGGTTGTTGAACATCAGGATCTTCAGCCCGACGTTGCGTCGCATCGCGTGGATGAAGTGGTTGCCGCCGATCGACATCGCGTCGCCGTCGCCGGTGACCACCCACACGTCGAGCTCCGGGTTGGCGACCTTGACGCCGGTCGCGACCGCCGGCGCGCGGCCGTGGATCGTGTGGAACCCGTAGGTCTCCATGTAGTACGGAAACCGCGAGCTGCAGCCGATGCCGCTGATGATCACGGTCTCGTGCAACTGCTTGCCGAGCTTGGCGAACGCCCCCTGCACGGCGTTGAGGATCGCGTAGTCGCCGCAGCCGGGACACCACCGCACGTCCTGGTCGGTCTTGTAGTCCTTCTTGCTCAGCACGGGCTTGTCGACACTGGTCACCTCTGCACCTCCTGCGTCACTTCGGCGACCACCTTGGCCAGGTGGCTCTCGATGTCATGGCTCTTGAACGGCTGCCCGTTCACCTGGCTGTGGCTGTGAACGTCGATCAGGTACTTCGCGCGCAGCAGCATCGCCAACTGACCCTTGTTGAGTTCCGGCAGCACGACGCGCCGGAAGCCGCGCATCAGCTCGCCGAGATCCTTCGGCAGCGGGTTCAGGTGCCGCAGGAACGCGGCGCTGATCCTGTGGCCCTGCTTCTGCAACCGTTGCACGGCCGCGGTGATCGCGCCGCGCGGACTGCCCCAGCCCAGCACCAGCACGTCGCCGGTGCGTTCGCCGAACGCAACCAGCGGCGGCAGGCCGTCGGCGATGTTGGCGACCTTCTGCGCGCGCGTGTCGATCATGTGCTGGTGGTTGTCTGGGTCGTAGCTGATGTTGCCGGTGACGTCCTGCTTCTCGAGGCCGCCGATGCGGTGCACCAGCCCCGGCGTGCCGGGCCTGGCCCACGGCCGCGCCAATGTCTTCGGGTCGCGCGCATAGGGTTCGAACTTCACCCCGGCCGCGCCGGGCGGCGCGTACTTCACCGTGATCGCCGGCAGCTTGTCGACGTCGGGCAGCAGCCACGGCTCGCTGCCGTTGGCGATGTAGCCGTCCGACAACACCACCACCGGCACCATGTGCTCGATCGCGATGCGCACGGCCTCGTAGCCGACCTCGAACGCGTCCGCGGGCGTCGACGCAGCCAGCACCGCGACCGGTGACTCGCCGTTGCGGCCGAACATGGCCTGCAGCAGGTCCGCCTGCTGGGTCTTGGTCGGCATGCCGGTGCTCGGACCGGCGCGCTGCACGTTCAACACCACCAGCGGCAGCTCGGCCATCACCGCGAGGCCGATCGCCTCGGCCTTCAGCGCCAGGCCCGGGCCGGAGGTCGACGTCACGCCGAGCTTGCCGGCGTAGCTGGCACCGATCGCGCTGGCGACCGCGGCGATCTCGTCCTCGGCCTGGAAGGTGACCACGCCGAGGTGCTTGTAGGTGCTGAGCTGGTGCAGGATGTCCGACGCCGGCGTGATCGGATAGCTGCCGAGGAACACCTCGATGCCGGCCTTCTGCGCCGCCGCGACCAGACCCAGGCACAGGGCCTGGTTGCCCATGATGTTGCGGTAGGTGCCGGGCTGCATCGGCGCCGGCGCGACCCGGTACGCGGTCTGGAAGATCTCCGTCGTCTCGGCGTAGGCATGCCCCGCCTGCATCGCCGCGAGGTTGGCGGCGACGATGTCGGGCTTCTTGGCGAACTTCTGCGCGATCGCCTTCTCGGTCGGCGCCATGTCGCGGTGGAACATCCAGTAGAGGATGCCGAGCGCGTACATGTTCTTGCAGCGGTCCTTGCTGCGGGTGTCGAGCGGCGAGCTCGCGAGCGCCTCGCGCGTGCGCGCCTCCAGGTCGACCTCGATCACGCGCCAGCCCGACAGCGAGCCGTCGCTGCGCGGGTCGGCGTCGTACTTGGCCTTCTTCAGGTCGAGCGGACCGAACGACGCGGTGTTCAACAGCAGGATGCCGTCGCGCTTCAGCTCCTTCAGGTGCACCTTCAGGGCCGCCGGGTTCATCGCCACCAGCACGTCGGGTGCGTCGCCCGGCGTGTGGATGTCGAAGCTCGAGAAGCGCAGCTGGAACGCCGAGACGCCCGGCAGCGTGCCCGCCGGCGCGCGGATCTCGGCCGGGAAGTCGGGGAACGTCGCGATGTCGTTGCCCATCAGCGCCGTGGTACGGGTGAACTGGTCGCCAGTCAGCTGCATGCCGTCGCCGGAGTCGCCGGCGAACCGGATGACGACCTGATCGAGGTCCTGCAGGCCCTTGTCGTGACCCGTTGTCGTGGTGGTTGTTGTCATCGATCGCTGTTGCGCCGTGGACTATGCCGCCGCGAGCGCCACCACGCCATGCGAACGAGGGACGGCCCACACCGCCAGCCCCGGCAGCGGATTTCGCCGTCCCGCTGCCGCGCACCGGCTGGCTCCCAGGCGCGCGTGGCAGCGGGCCCGCGGCGCCGCGTCAAGCCGGCCGCGCGCCGATGCCGAGAAGACGTCCATGCGACCGCATCACGACCTGCGCCGGTCGATCGGCGCAGCCCGGGTGGGCTGCCTGCTCGGCGTCCTGCTCGCCCACCTGCCGGCGCAGGACGCGGGGCCCGACCAGACACCGGCGCAGCCGGCCGCCGAGGTGAAGCACGGCGCGCCGATGCGGCCGACCCACGCGCCGCAGCCCGAACTGCCACCGCTGGTCGCCTGGCGGCACGTGCGCGCCGGCAACGAGGCCGCGGTGGCCGCGCGCGCGGCGCGGCAGCCGGCACCGGCGCCGAAGGACCGACCCGCGGGCGCCGGCCGCTACGTCTGCGCCGCGATCGTCTGCGCCGATGCCGACGTCGACGTACCGGCGCTGCTCGGGCTCGCGCGGCGCGACGTGCTGCTGCTCAGCGCCCCGGGACCGTTCGTGCCGGCCGAGGCGGTCGCCCTGCTCGAACAGGCGGTCGCCGAAGAACGGTTGTCGCTGGTGCTGGTGATCGGCCACGCCGAGTGCCGCGCGCTGGCGACGCGCGCCGGCGTCAGCCTCGCTCAGGACGCCCTGGCGGAACGCATCGCGACGGTGCGCCGCGAGGCGACTCGCACGCACACGACGCTGGCCCAGTGCCTGGTGCGCATGCAGTGCCAGCAGGTGCTCGCGGCCAGCGATCTGCTGCGCGAACGCTCGACCGCCGGTTCGCTGCGCCTCGTGCCGGCCGAACTCGACGGCACGACGCGCGCGTTGGCGTGGCTGCACGCGCGCAGCGACGAGTACACACTGCCGCCGATCCGGTGAGCGACGCTGCGCGTGTGGAGAACGCTTCAGGTTCTCCAGGACCGGGCGCGCACAAATCCTGACGCTGGTTCTCCCTTCTCGGGGCGCACGCGCTCCAATCGTCCGACCCGCCACACCTTCCAACGGTGCACGGGTCCGACGATCCCTCGCCACGACCCGCCGACCGCCCCCCTCCGCATGCGCACCCAGCTCGGCACCTACTGCCAGCAGTTCGACGAATCGCTCCGGCCGCTGCTGCTCGACCTCGCGACGACCCTGCGCGCGATCGACGACGCCACCCCCGACACGCCCGGCAAGGCGCTGCGCGCTCCGTTCGCGGACCTGCAGCACCAGCTGCAGTCGCTGTGTGACAAGGTCGCCGAGCAACAGGCCTACGTGCTGATCTTCGGCCCGCTGAAGAGCGGCAAGTCGACGCTGATGAACGCCATCGCCGGCGCCTACGTCAGCGAGGTGTCGAGCCTGCCCGCCTATCCGTGCCTCGTGTTCGTCAGCGCCGGCAAGCAACGCGAGTACGTCGTCACCAACTACGACGGCCAGACGCTGACCTTCCGCGACGCGCGCGACCTGCACCGCCACATCGACAACGCGCACGGCGAACTGGCGCAGGCGATCCGGACCGCCGAGCAGCGCGGCGCCGCGTTCGACCCGCAGGAGCACTTCCCCGGCGCGATCCGCCGCGTCGACGTGCGCGTGCCCGACAGCGAACTGGCGACCACGGGCGCGGTGCTGGTCGACACGCCCGGCCTCTACACGCGCATGCGCTTCGGCTACGACCGCATGACGCGCGAGTTCCGCAACGCCGCCGCGTGCGCGATCTTCGTCGTCAAGAGCGACACGCTGTTCCTCGAACAGGTGTTCGCCGAGTTCCAGCAGCTGCTGGACCTGTTCTCGCGTATCTTCCTGGTGGTCAACGTCGACAGCCACAAGCGCGACGTGTCGCCCGAGGGCAAGCTGGTGCCGAGCCTCGAACAATCCGAGCCGCAGGCGGTGCTGCGCGCGTTCGAACAGCTGGCGATGTCGGCGCCGCTGAAGAAGGCGGCCAGCGAAGGCCGCGTGCGCATGTACCCGGTCGACCTGCTGCACGCGGCGAGCAGCGTGCTGCAGAAGCAGCCGGCCGACCGCGCGCCGGCGAGTTTCACCGGCTTCCGCAAGGACCTCGCCGACTACCTCGCCAGCTCCGACTACCTGTCGGCGTTCCTACGCGACTCGCTGCAGCGCGGCCAGGGCCTGCTCGACGAGGCGCTGGCCGTCAGCGGCAGCGAGGAGCTGGACCGGCTGCAGCGACGGATCACCACCCTCGACGCCGAATGCGCGCGCGTCACCGCGGAACAGCAGCGCCTGCAGCAGGTGCAGCGGTTCGACTGGGCGCCGGCGTTCGCGCGCGGCGTGCGCGAGATCGACGCCGAACTCGAACGTTGCGCGCGGGACAGCGGCGCCAAGCTGCTGCGCACGCTCGGCGCGTCGATCGACACCTGGTTCCTGTCGAGCCACAGCCTCGATTGGCTGGTGCAGGGGCAGTGGAACCCGCTGGTGCGCGACTACCGCGACGACGTGCTGGGCGCCGGCCGGCGCACGTTCGAGCAGCAACTCGGCCTCGGCGACCGCGGCGTGGACGCCCCCGAGGAGGTCTGGGACCTGCTCGAACGGGCCGGCATCGACCTGCGCCACCTGAAGGAGCGCGCGCTGGCCGGGCTCGGCGCCGTGCAGTGGCCGAACGACGGCAACGTGCCGGTCGACGTCGCCGCAATCCCCCTGAAGAAGGGCCTGCTCGACCTGGTCGCGTTCCGCTCGCTCGACAAGGTCCGCGAACGCGTGTTCGGCCCCGCCGAGCGGCCCGACGCGAAGATCCCAGCCAAGGACAAGGCGGCGCGGCTCGGCGAACCCGGTCGCCTGCACCTGCACCAGTGCGTGACGCAGTTCCGCTCGGACCTGGCGCCGCAGACGGTCGCGCAGCTGCGGCAGTTCTTCGGCGCGCGCTGGCAGGAGGCGGCGATCGCGCGGCTGAAGAAGGAACTCGCCGCCTACGCGCCGCGCCTCCAGACGCGCCTGCAGGAACTCTCGGCCGAACGCGAGCGGCTCACCGCGCTGGCCGAACCGCTGCGACAACTCGCCGCCCGCGCCGCGACGGCCAAGCAGACGCTCGCCGACCTCGGCCGCCGCTTCGACCTCGAAGCCGCGCTGCTGCAGCCGGCGCCGAAGGACGCCGTGCTCGCACCGCTCCCGCGGCGCGAACGCGACGCCGAACCCGCGCCACGCCGCGAAGCCCCTCGACGCACCGGCCGGTCGTAGTCCGCGTCGGTCTGCAGGGAGCTGCCGACGCGCCGGCACCTCGTCAGGAGCGCCGATACAGCACGTAGCTCCATGGATCCACGCGGCCATCCGGGGAGGGATCCTCGTACACCTTCTTCCACCGTGGTTGCGCATCGAGCCAATAGAAGATGTCTACGCAGTGCGTGACGCGCGGCAGCAGCACCAGGTCGATGTCGTATTTGTCGAGATAGCTCCGGAAGGCCGGAACGCCTCTCTCGGCGGCCTGGAACTCGGCAAACAGCTCCCCGCCGTAGATGTCGATGCGGGAGTCCATGACCGGCCGCACGTCCGGGTAGAGCTCATGGACGATGTAGCAACCGTCCCTGAAGTTGTTGAACACCGTGCCGCGCAGGCCCGTTCGTCTGATGTGGGCAATCGCTCCGTCGGGATGGCGCCCGCCGTCCCCGACGCCGACCGGGCGGTACTGGCCGCTCTCGTACACGTAGCCCCAAACGCCCGCCAACACGATGAGCAGGCAGGCGCCCGCCGCGTGCACCCTGGACCAGTCGATGCGTTCCCACTGCGGCCGCCACGTCCTGACGATCTCCCCAACACCGCGCACCGCCCCTGCCAGGCCCAATATGGGCACGTAGGTCACGAACCGATTGGCCGTGACGGAGAGGTAGATGCTGGTCGCCAGCAGCCCCGCATCGAAGAGGGAGACCCGACGCCACCGCACCAGTGCCAGGAGGGCGTAGCCGACCACCGTGACCGCATAGAGGTGGAACCAGTAGCTGCCCCACCCGAGGAACAGGAACTGACCCGATTCCGGATGGATGGCGAACGGCGAGCGCCATTCGATCACGTCGCCCTTGAAGTAGTGGAAGCCGAACGCGAAATCGAGCGAGAGCACCCAGATGCGATAGCCGTACGGATTCACCAGGGTCGCCAGGCCACAGGCCATCGTCACCAGACCGAGGTCTCGAACCTGCCGCGCGGTGTAGGGTTCCCCCGGCTCACTCGCTCGCCGTGCCATCGGCAGCAGCCACATGCATGCCGCCGCTCCGGTCAAGGCCGCCAGCAGGGCCAGGCCCAGCATGTAGGCGCCGTGGGCATTCACCCAGGCCACGAACACGAGCGGCAGCACGATCAGCCGCGAGGACTTGCGGTCGCGGCGCCACCGCTCGATCACGAAGACGAGACCGCACAGCAGCAGGTCCGACAGAATGTGCGGCCGAATCTGGGTGCGGAAGTGGATCAGGTAGACCGCCAACGCCAGCATCGGCAACGTCCAGGGCCGCGCACGCAGCCCGGGCGCCAGCGCGAAGTAGAGGAGGCAGAAGACGCCGCCGTACACGAGCGCGCAGAGCACACTGAGTCCCCAGAGATGCCCGTCGCCCACGACGTGGAAGAGCACGCTGGACAGCCATTCGTAGGCGATGAACGGGCGACCGCTGGCAGTCGCCGAGTAGACCTCGGTCGTCGGGAACTCGCCGGACGCGAGCACGTCCGCGCCGACCTTCATCTGCAGCCAGATGTCGTTCGCGGTGACCGGCGTGAGCCCGAGCATGGCGGCCCAAAGTGCCAGCAGCACGACGGCCAGACGCCCGAGCGCCTGCTCGCGCTGGGTCGGCAACGTCGCCACGGCCGCCGCGACCTGCCCGCTCGGGGTCCGGGAGGAGTGGGCCGCCGGAGCAGGCCGCTGCTTCTTCTGCATGCACCCGCGAGTCTAGCAGCCGGAGCAGGCAGCCGCACAGCCGTTCGCGAGTGCGCGGTCAGCTGCGGCCGGCGATCTCGCGGAACTGCTGCAGCGTCGCACGCACGCGCGCCAGCACTTCGTTCGGCGCCATGCCGGTGAAGGTCTCGATCGCCTCGCCGACGGTCGCCACCGCGCTGACCGAGAACTCGCCGCGCGCGACCGCATCGACGACTTCGCGGTCCAGCATCAGGTCGCCGACGTTGGCGCGCGGCAGCACGACGCCCTGCTTGCCGGTCAGGCTGCGCGCGCGGCACAGCCGGTAGAAGCCTTCGATCTTCTCGTTGACCGCGGCGACGGCCTGCACCTCGCCCTTCTGGTTGACCGAGCCGGTGATCGCCAGCTCCTGCAGCAGCGGCACGGAGCCCAGCGAACTGAGCAGCGCCAGCAGCTGCGCCAGCGACGCCGAGTCGCCCTCGACGCCGTTGTAGAGCTGCTCGAAGCAGATCGTCGCCTGCATGCACAGCGGCCCCTCGCGGCCGAACTCCTGCAGCAGGAAGCCCTCGAGGATCATGATGCCCTTGTTGTGGATCGGCCCCGACAGGTTGGCGAGCCCCTCGATGTTGACCAGGCCCGACTGCTGCGCGGTGGCGACGCCAGAGTTGCAGGTGATGCGGCACGGGCGGCCGAACTCGATCGTGCCGGTGTCGAGCACCGTCAACGCGTTGATCTGGCCGAGCTGCGTGCCGCTGGTCGACAGCCGCATGTAGCCCGACTCGTAGTCGCGTTCGGTCAGCTCCTGCGGCAGGTCGTGCCGGCGGCGCTGCATCTGCACGGTGCGTTCGACGTGCATGCGGGTGACGGTGCCGGCACCGGACTGCTCGCACAGATGCGCCGCCTCGCGCGCCAGGTCGCCCAGCTCGCTGTAGCGCGTGATCAGGCGATCGCGGCGGCCGGCTGCGCGCGCGCCGTACTCGGCGATCGCCGCCATCGCGTCCGGGCCGAACGGGCGCAGCCGCTCGGAGCCGGCCAACCAATGCACGTAGTCGGCGTAGCGGGTCAGGTTCTCGTCGTCGACCGCGATCGTGCCGTCGAACTCGGCGTGGATCTTGAAGATCTGCGGGAACTGCGCGTCCTCGGCGGCGAGCTGCTCGTAGACGCCGGGCTCGCCGATCAGCACCACCTTGATGTCGAGCGGGATCGCCTCGGGCTGCAGCGACCCGGTCTGCGTGCCGGCGCCCTGGTCGAACTCGCGGATCTCGAGCCGGCCGGTCTGCAGCGTGCGCTTCAGCTGCGGCCAGACGCCGTTCTCGCGCACCACGTCGAGGCAGCGCAGGATCAGGTAGCCGCCCTCGGCGCGCAGCATCGCGCCCGGATGCACGTTCGCGGGTCCGGGCACCGCGCCTTCGACCGGCGCGCTGATGGTGCCGAACAGGTTGCCGTAGGTCGGGTTGGTCTCGATCACGACCGGGCAGGCGTCGTTCAGCGAGGTCTTGACGATGTTGGCCTGGAACTCGGCGATGCGCGGCTCTTCCGCCAGCATCGCGGTCGCGTCGACGAGCTTGTGGTTGTCCTCCTCGCCGTCGCCGTCGCCGCCGAGGAAGCGATGCAGGTTGCGCTCGACGAACTCGCCGGCGGTGTCGAGCCAGTCGGCGACCTCGGCCTGCGGCCAGCGGCTCTGGAAGTTCCTGGTGTGCGACTGCAGGACCTTGAACGCCAGCTGCCGGTCCATCGCGCGCAGTTCGCCCTCGACGCGATGCTGTTCCTCTCGCACGCGCTCGTTGACCTCGTCGAGCCGCTCGAGCAGCTGCTCGCGCTGCTGCATCAGCCGCGTGCGCTGCGGTTCCTCGATCTTGCCCTCGATCACCAGCGACGACAGCGCGTCGAGCGTGATCGGCTCGCCCTCCACCACCGGGTAGATGTCGGCGGTCGCGAGGCCGTTCTGCGCCTGGAACCGCACCAGCGCACAACCCTGCTTCTGCGCCTGCCGCTGCAGCGCCTCCATGATGCGCCGCTCGCGGCCGCTGCCGGCGCGGCGCACGACGCGGCGCGACATGCGGTGCGGGCGCGACCGCAGCGCCGCCACCAGCGACGCCAGCAGCGTGCGGCCGAGCTCCTGCAGTTCGGCGCAGAACGCCGCGGCGCGCCCGGCCGGCAGCGACACCAGCAGCGGCCGGTTCGGCTCCTGGAAGTTGTGCACGAACACGCGGTCCGGCACGCGCCGGCAGACCGGCTGGATGTCGCGCAGCAGCTGTTCGACGACCGCGGTGCGGCCGGAGCCGATCAGCCCCGAGACGAACAGGTTGTAGCCCGGCGCGTGGATCGACAGGCCGGTGCGCAGCGCCGCCATCGGCCGCTCCTGGCCGAGCAGGAACGCGGCCTTCGGCGGCCGCCCCGACGGCTGAATCGGCCGGCAGGTCCAGCGCAGCTCGGCGGGCGACAACAGCGCCGTCGCGTGGCCCGGGCCGCCGCCGCCGCGGCCGGCGCGCGCGCGTGCCGGCGGGCGCGCGGCCTTCGCCGGCTGCCCGCGACCGGGCAGCTTGCCGGCCGGCAGTTTGGGCAGCTTGCCGCCGGGCAGCTTGCCGCCCGCGCCCCGCGCCCCTGCCCGCCTGCCACCCGCACCGCCGCGCGAGGGCCCTTTCACGTGCGCGCCACCAGCACCGGACACGGCGCCGCCTTCAGGATCTCGCCGGCGGTGCTGCCGAGCAGCGCCTTCATGATGCCGGTGCGACCGTGCGACCGCACCAGGATCAGGTCGACCTTCTGCACCAGCGCCTCCTTGAGGATCTGCTCTTCGACGTCTTCGCTGAAGGTCAGGTGGCCGAGCGCCTTGACGCCGTGCGTCGCCGCCTCGTCGACGCACTGCTGCAGCATCTGCTGCACCTCTTCCTGCAGCGCCTTGTCGAAGTCGCGGCCACCGCTCGCCATCGCGCGATGGCGGCCGATCAGCTGCACCGTCGCGGGGGTGTCGACCACGGCCAGCAACAGCAGTTCGGCGCGCAATTGCGCGGCCAGACCGATCGCATAGTCGAGTCCGGGCGCGCGACTCTCGCCGAGATCGAGGGGTACCAGGATGCGTCGTACCACCGCCGCCACCATGCCGCGCACGATACGCTCCGGCGGCGGTATTTCGAGAGCGCATGCGCTATCCTGTCGACCCCTCGCCCGAGCCCGCGCCGTCTCTTGGACCTGCAGACCCTGAAGATCGAACGCGGCCAGAAGACCGCCGCGCCCCGCCGCCGCGGTGCCGGCTGGCCGCTCCGCCTCACCCTGTTGGGCCTCGCGGCCGCCGCCGCCTGGCTGTTCTGGCGTCCGCTGGCCGACTTCGTCGACCGCATGCGGCTGCCCGAGGTGCGCACCGTACTGGTCAGCGAAGTGGCGCCGGCCGCCGCCGCGGCGGTGCGCGGCACGGCGGCGAACGGCTACGTCGTCGCGGCGCGCCGCGCCGCGCTGTCGTCCGACGTGCCCGGCCGCATCGTCGAACTGGCGGTGCGCGAAGGCTCGGTCGTGAAGCAGGGCGACATCGTCGCCCGGCTCTATGCCGACGAGTACCGCGCCGGACTGCAGCGCGCCGAGGCCGACCTCGCCGCCGCGACGGCCGCGGTGCAGCGCAGCGTCGCCGCCCAGGCCACCAGCCAGGCCGAACTGGCGCAGACGGAAGCGGCGACCGTCACCGCCCGGGCCCAGCGCGACGAGGCCGCGGCCAACGTGCAGTGGGCCGAGGGCGAACTCGAGCGGGTAGAGGGCCTGCTGCGGTCGGGCATCGGCGCGCCGCGCGACCGGCTGCGCGCGCAGACCGACCTCGATGCCGCGCGCGCGCGGCTGGCGGCGCTGACGGCCGCGGTGGCCAGCACCGAGACCGCGACCGAGACCGCGCGGCAGCGGCTGCAGGTCGCCGCCGGCGACCTCGCGGTCGCGCGCGCGCAGCGCGACGTCGCCGCCGCCGCGCGCGACCTGGCGCAGGCCACGCTCGACAAGACCGACGTGCGGGCGCCGTTCGACGGCATCGTCGTGCTGAAGGACGCCGAGGTCGGTGAGGTCGTGTCCCCCAACGTCGTCGGCGGCGGCAACGCACGTGGCGCGGTCTGCACGATGGTCGACTTCGACTCGCTCGAGGTGCAGGCCAACGTGCCGGAGACGACGCTGTCGTCGGTGCAGGTCGGCGCGCCCGCCGACGTGTTCCTCGACGCGTTCCCCGACGACCGCTACGAGGGCACCGTCGATCGCATCTGGCCGACCGCCGACCGGCAGAAGGCGACCGTCGAAGTGCGCGTGCGGCTGACGCGGCGCGACCAGCGGCTGCGGCCGGAGATGGGCGTGCGCATCGTGTTCCGCGCCGCGGATGCGGCCGCGCCGACCGACCTCGCCGGCACCCCGCGGGCCATCGTCGTGCCGGAGCAGGCGCTGGTGCAGGTCGCGGGCCGCACCGGCGCGTTCGTGCTCGAGCGCGACACCGTGCGCTTCGCGGCCGTCGAGGCCGGGGAACGCCGCAGCGGCAAGGTCGCGATCGACGGCGGCCTCACCGCCGGCCAGCGCATCGTGCTCGATCCGCCCGCCAGCCTGCAGGACGGCAGCCGCGTGCGGCTGATCGACAACTGAGAGACGAACCATGGCCGCAGAGATCGACATCCGTTCCGTCACCAAGACCTACCACCGCGGCGGCGAAGCGCTGCGCGTGCTCGACGAACTCGACCTGCAGATGGAGGGCGCGACGTTCTACGCGCTGATGGGTCCGTCCGGCTCCGGCAAGACGACGCTGTTGAACCTCGTCGGCGGCCTCGACCACGCCGACTCGGGCCAGGTCGTGGTCGGCGACACGGACCTCACCGACCTCGACGGCAGCGGCCTCGCCCGCTGGCGCGCCGAGCACGTCGGCTTCGTGTTCCAGGGCTTCAACCTGCTGCCGGTGCTGAGCGCGCGCGAGAACGTCGAGCTGCCGCTGCTGCTGGCGCCGCTGTCGCGGCAGCAGCGCCGCGAACAGGCCGAACGCGCGCTCGAACTGGTCGGCCTCGCCGATCGCATGGACCACAAGCCGCGCGAGCTGTCGGGCGGGCAGGAACAGCGGGTCGCGATCGCGCGCGCGATCGCCAGCGATCCGCAGGTGATCCTCGCCGACGAACCGACCGGCGACCTCGACCGCACCACCGCCGACGCGGTGCTCGACCTGCTGCAGCGCCTCAACCGCGAGCTGCACAAGACGATCCTGATGGTCACGCACGACCCGCAGGCCGCCGGCTACGCCGACAAGGTGATCCACCTCGACAAGGGCAAGCTCGGCCGCATCGACGACAACCGCAAGGCGACGGGCACCGGCGGGAGGAGCTGACATGCCCTGGAGACTGCTGTTCCGCAACGTGCTCGGCCATCCGGTGCGCTCGCTGCTGACGATCGGCTCGGTCGCGGTCGCGGTGTTCCTGATCTGCATGCTGCACGCGGTCACCTCCGGGCTGACGCGCACCCTGTCCGCCGCCGCCAGCAACCGCCTGGTCGTGCAGTCGGCGGTCAGCCTGTTCGTCGACCTGCCGCTCAGCTACCAGCAGAAGATGGCGCCGGTGCCCGGCATCGAGGCGATCTGCAAGTGGCAGTGGTTCGGCGGCCGCTACGAGCAGGACAAGGGCGGCTTCTTCGCCCAGTTCGGCATCGACCCCGAGACCTTCCTGCCGAGCTACCCCGAGATCACGATCGCCGAAGGCAGCTACGACGAGTTCGCGAAGAACCGCTCCGCCTGCGTCGTCGGCGAGGCGCTCGCCAGGAAGTACGACTGGCAGGTCGGCCAGACGGTGCCGATCCTCGGCACGATCTTCACCCGCAACGACGGCCGGCCGTGGGAGTTCACCGTCGCGGGCCTCTACAAGAGCAGCTCGGCGTCGATCGACGAGCAGACGATGTACTTCCACTACGACTACCTGCGCGAGTCGCTCGAGACCGGCGGCGCGAGCGGACCGCAGGGCGTCGGTGTCTACGTGCTGCGGCTGGCGCCCGGCACCGACCCGCTCGGCGTGCAGCAGGCCGTCGACGGCATGTTCGAGAACGGTCCGCAGCGCGTGCAGACGACCACCGAGGCCGAGTTCAACCGGCAGTTCGTGTCGATGCTCGGCGACGTGCCGACGCTGCTGCAGATGGTCGGCGGCGCGGTGCTGTTCGCGATCTTCTTCGCGGTGCTGAACACCATGATCATGGCCGGCCGCGAACGCACCCGCGATCTCGGTGTGCTGAAGGCGCTCGGCTTCACCAACGGCGTGTCCGCGGCGCTGCTGGTCGCCGAGTCGCTGCTGGTGTGCAGCCTCGGCGCCGGGCTCGGCGTCCTGCTCGGCCTGGTGCTCGAGAAGCCGTTCCAGGTCGCGACCGCGGCGTTCATCCCCGGCTTCGGCTTCGACACCAACACGCTGCTGCTCGGCGCCGGCATCGCCGTCGCCATCGGCCTGCTGTCGGGGCTCGTGCCGGGCTGGCGGGCCGCGAAGCTCACCACGGTCGGCGCACTGCGGGAGGTCGGCTGATGGCATTCGTTCCGATCCGCTACAACCTGCGCAGCCTGTTCGTGCGCAGCTCGTCGACGCTGCTGACCATCTGCGCGATCGGCGCCACCGTCGCCGTGCTCGCCGGAATGCTGTCGCTGCAGCAGGGCTTCGTGACCCTGTTCGAGGAGCGCGGCCGCGACGACCTCGCGATCTTCCTGCGCAAGGGCGCGACCTCCGAAGGCGAATCGGGCATCACGCGCGACCAGTGCGCGGTCCTGACCAAGGAGGTGCCCGAGGTGCTGAAGGACCAGGACGGCAGGCCGCTGGCCAGCGCCGAGATGTTCCTGGCGGTGCGCCTGCGCAAGTTCGACGGCGGCGAGACCAACGTGTCGATCCGCGGCGTCGAGCCGATGACGTTCGCCATCCACGGCGACGACATCCGCATCGCCAAAGGCACGCGCTTCACGCCCGGCAGCGACGAGCTGATCGTCGGCGCCGGCCTCGTCGGCCGCATCGCCGACTGCAACGTCGGCGACGTGCTGCGCATCAACACCGTGTCGTTCCGCATCGTCGGCACCTTCGAGGGCAAGGGCGGCTACCAGAGCGAGATCTGGGGCGACCTCGAGCGCCTGTCGCAGGCCCTGCAGCGGCCCGTGCGCAGCCGCGTGATCGCCAAGGTCGCGCCCGGCACCGACCTCGCGGCGATCGAGGCCCGCTACGACGACGACCTGCGCCTGCAGCCGAAGGTCGAGAGCGAACGCACCTACCTCGCCAGCCAGACGCAGCGGCTGTCGCTGACGTTCCAGATCCTCGGCGGCTTCCTCGCCGTCGTCATGGGCATCGCCGCCGTCTTCACCGGCACCAACTCGATGCTGTCGGCGATCGGCGCGCGCACACACGAGATCGGCATCCTGAAGGCGATCGGCTACCGGCCGTTCGCGATCTTCGTCGCGTTCCTGGGCGAGGCGGTGCTGCTCGGGCTGCTCGGCGGCGTGGTCGGCTGCCTGCTGGTGCTGCCGTTCCAGGGCGCCGAGACCGGCACCATGAACCAGACCTTCTCCGAGGTCACGTTCGCGTTCCGCACCACGGCCAGCGTGATGGTCGAGGCGATCGTGTTCGCCGGCGTGCTCGGCCTCGTCGGCGGCATGTTCCCGGCCTGGCGCGCCGCGCGCATGAC
>JAEUHS010000120.1 GCA_016794035.1 Planctomycetota bacterium | reverse complement strand
GCGGGAGCAGGAAGCCCTGGCGACGGTCCTCTTGCTTGCGGAAGGTGCCCATGCCCTCTCTACGCTAGGCCGCGCCGCCGAGGATTTTCGATCTCTCGAATCCTCAGCGGTTCACGGGCTTCCCGTGGCGCAGACTCCTAGGCCGGCGCGCCCGCCGCGCCGCCGCCCTGCAGCGCCGCCAGCAGCGAACGCGCCGCCTGCGCCGGATCCTCGGCGGCCAGCACCGCGCTGCGCACGGCGATGCCGACCGGCCGCCGGATCCCCCGCAGGTCGGCGACCTGCGCCGCCTGCTCGACGCCGATGCCGCCGAGCCACACCACCGGCACCTTCGCCAGCGCCGTCATCTGCGCCGCGCGTGCCACGCCGAGGTGCGGCAGGCCGGGCTTGCTGGTCGTCGCCCACACCGGCGACAGCAGCACGAAGTCGCAGCTCACGGCCGCCGCGTCGAGCTCCTGCTGGTCGTGCGCCGAGTAGCCGAGCAGCGAACGTATGCCGACCACGTCGCGCGCCACCTCGGGCGGCAGCGACTTGTGTCCGATCTGGGTGCCGTGCGCCATCCGGGCCGCGGCGACGTCGAGCCGGTCGTTGACCAGCAGCACGCCGCGCACGCGTTCGACCAGCGGCAGCAGGCGTTCGCAGGCCCGCATCAGCATGCGCGCCGACCAGTGCGGCTCCCGCACCTGCACGCAGCGCGCGCCGCCGTCGAGCGCCGCGGCGACGACCTGTTCGAGCCGCACGAGGTCTCCGCGACCATCGGTGATCACGACGAGGCGGAGCAGGCTGGGGTCGAGGCGACGGGGAGCGACGTGCATGGCGTGGGGCCACAGTTTCCCGCCGCGGCCGACCGACGCCAAGCAATGATCCGGACCTCGGCCGCGAACCCGACCGGCCTCAGAGCCGCTTCTCGTAGATCACGCCCTTCTCGAAGTACTCGTTCTCGGCGCCGATCGGCTCCATGTCGTAGGTGCGGCCCTCGAGGATGATGCGGCTGGCGACGATGCCCATCTCGAGGCTGTGGTCCTGGTTGGTGTACTTGAAGCGTCCGGGGCGGCCGACGTAGATCAGGTTCTTCAACGTGTCGAGCCAGGTCTTGATCACGTCGAGGTGGCGCCGGTACTCGGTGTCGTAGACCGGATAGACGTGCGGGCGCTTCATCAGGTAGCAGTTGCGCACCTCCTGCCGGGTGAAGAACCCCCACGACTCGAAGAAGGGCATCACCAGGTCGAGCACCTGCTCCTTCGTCATCGACCAGATCGCGTCGGTCTCGAACGCGAAGAACTCGACGAAGAACGACGTCTTGCCCGGCGGGCACATGTCGCTGCTGAAGTTCTTCATCTCGCTGGTGCGGCCGAACGGGATGTCCTTGCTCGGGAAGTAGATCCAGTTGTCGCTGGTGACCCGGTCCTTGTCGAGCGTGAGGAACAGGTAGACCTGCGCGCGCCACTTCAGCTGCCGGCTCGCCTGCTGCACCTCGGGCGGCGGCGGCGGATCCAGCAGCTCGAGGAAGCGCGTGATCGGCACCGACTCGACGACGCGCTCGGGCCGCAGCGTCTGCACGCCGTCGGCGGTCCTGACGTCGACCTCGGTGATGCGCGTGCCGTCGTGCCGGATCGCGACCGGCTCGCTGCCGGTCGCGATCGTGCTGCCGTCGGCAACCAGGTGCCGACCGATCTCCTCGTAGATGCGGCCGGTGCCGAACTGCGGGTAGTAGAACTCGTCGACCAGCGACTTCGGCGAGCTGCCACCACCCTTCTTGCCGAAGCGCAGCGCGTTCTTCAGCACGCTCCACAGGTTGAGGCCGCTGATGCGCTGCTTGGCCCAGTCGGGGTGGATGTCGCGCGCCGGGATGCCCCAGATCTTCTCGGTGTAGTTGATCATCGAGAACTCGGCGAGCGTGCGGCCGAAGTTGGCGACCACGTAGTCCTCGAACGTGAGCAGCGGCTTGCCGAACAGCCCGTAGCGCAGCCGCGCCAGGAAGTAGTCGATGCCGATGCGCGCGCTCTTCCACAGCCCGAGGTTGCGGAACACCTGCGTCGGATTGACGGGGTAGTTGTAGAACTTGCCGTCGATGAACTGCCGCGTCAGCCGCGGCACCTTGCGCCACTCCTCCTGCAGCAGGTCCTCGATGAAGTCGTAGAGGTACTTGTTCTTCGAGAAGAACCGGTGCGGCCCGATGTCGGTGAGGAAGACGTGCTCGCCTTCGGTGATGCGCACGGTCTTCGCGAGGCCGCCGATCAGCTCGTCGCGCTCGACGATCGTGCTGCGGATGCCCTTGCGTGACAGCTCCATCGCGCAGGCGAGCCCCGCCGGTCCGGCGCCGAGGATCAGGATCTGTGGGGCTGCTTCGAGACGGGGACTCTGCATACGGGGGCTGGCGCGGGCGCCGCGACGAACATCCTGCATCGTCCATCGCCAGGCGACGTTGGAGTAGATTCTTCGGCGTCTTCTGCCCGCCTTGACATCGGGTTCACGGCGTCGGCCGGCGGCTCCACTCCTCGAGGCTGTAGAGCACGTTCTGCGGAATCGGCACGCGCGCGCGATCGGTCAGCTCCTGCAGGATCTGCGCACCGGGCAGGCCGTCGGCGACGCCGGCGGCCACGGTCGCCTGCTCGAGCCGGAACTGGTGCACGTGATCGCTCTTGGTGCGGCGCGCGAACCGGTCGAACAGGTGCACGACCTCGTGCACGTCGTCGCCCGGGAACACCAGGATCTCGAAGTCGGCCTGCACGATCACCGACGACCGGGTGCCGCCGACCTTGCCGGCCGGATCGGCGTCCAGCAGCTCGGCGCCGACCTTCGACAGCCGCAGCGCGGTGATGCGCCCGCCGTGCATGCCGATGTCGACGATGCCCAGCGGGAACAGCCGCTTCTTGACCCAGACCAGCAGGTTCCAGCACATCTGCTGCAGCGTCTCGCTCGGCGTGTAGCTGCCGCCCTGGAAACGCGCCGCGAAGAACTCCTCGGTCGGCGGCAGGTCGATCTGCGCCAGGTAGGCGTTGCGGGCCAGGAACGGCAGGATCGACACGTCCTGCCAGCACATCGGTTCCGCGCGGCGCAGCAGCCGCAGCAGCACGCGGCGCATGCGCGTCTGGTGGAACGGCTCGCCCGGCAGCGCGCGGTCCTCGACGAACTGCGCCAGCAGCATCTTGGTCTGGTCCTGCAGCGGCGCGCGGTCGAACTCGAGCCCGGCCGGCGTCGGCCGCAACGAACGTTCGCCGCGGCGATCGATCAGCCGCCGGTGCAGGCAGAAGCGATAGACGAGGTCCAGCAGCTGGTCCTCGTCGAGGAAGCCGCCGGGCACCGGCAGCAACAGCCCGGCGATGCGCTTCTGCGACGCCTTGAACAGCTCGCCGCCGGCCGTGAACATCACCTTGCTCTGCTGCAGTTCGCGCAGGAAGCGGCCCACGTTGGTCGCCATGTCGCCGCCGCAGGACAACTGCTCGTCGACCGCGGGCGTGCTCTGCTCGCCGCGGCGCCGGATCGCGTGCAGCGCGACCTCGTGGAAGACGACGACGGCGTTCTCCGCCGGCCGGATGCCGATGCGCGCGAGCTCGAGCGTGCCGGTGGTGCCCACCATCGCCTCCTCGAGACTCTTGCCGACGAAGCCGAGGTCGATCGGATCGTCGCCGTCCTGCTCGTCGAGCAGGTCCTCGATCGGCGCGATGCCGCCGTGCCGCTGCAGGGCCGTGTCGACCAGCGCCGCGACCGCCTGCGGCAGCCGCTGCAGGCGCTGCGTCATCGAACTCTCGAGCGTGTACAGCTTGTAGATCTTGCGCGCGTGGTCGGCGGCCTTGTCCTTGCCGTCGGCCCCGGCAGCGCCGCTCCCGCCGCCACCGGTGCGCTCGCGGAAGTAGCGCGCGTCGAGGAAGCCCTGCAGCGTCAGCACGTCCTGCAGCTGCCGCTGCCGCCGCCGCCGACAGGCCAGCACGCACTCGACCAGTTCGCTCGGCACGGCCCAGCACGGGCTGTCGAACGAGGCCCAGCGGCGGTCCTTGACCAGCCACACGAACGCCTCCCGATGCAGCGCCGCCAGCGAGGCCTCGAGGTCGAACCGGCTGCGGAAGTTGCGGCCGAACTCACCGAACAGATCCTGCACCGAGCGCACCGCGCCGCCGTCGGCCAGGAACGTCTCGAGCAGGTCCTGCAGCTTGCGCGGCAGTTCGGCGAGGCGCCTGAACACCAGCTGTTCGTCCTCCATCGCCGCCGCGGCCCTGGCCAGCGCCTGCTTGCCGGTCCCGCTGCCGTCGCCGCACCAGCGCGCCAGGCACTCACGATGCACCTCGTCGCCCGCCCCCTGCAGCAGCGTGCGCAGACTCAAGCGCGTCATGCCCGCTCCTCCCGCCGCTGCGCCTCGGCGAGCACGCTGCCGGCGGTGACGATGTCGTAGGCATAGCCCTGCTCGGTCAGGAACAGCTGCCGCTTCTGCGCGAACTCCTGCTCGCGCGTGTCGGCCGACACCAGCGTGTAGAACCGCGCCGCGCCGCCGTCGGCCTTCGGTCGCAGCACGCGACCGAGCCGCTGCGCCTCCTCCTGGCGGCTGCCGAAGGTGCCGGAGACCTGGATCGCGACGTTGGCGTCGGGCAGGTCGATCGCGAAGTTGCCGACCTTGCTGACGACCAGCCGCGGCAGCTCGCCGTGCCGGAACGCCCCGTAGAGCCGTTCGCGTTCCGTGTTGGGCGTCTGGCCGGTGATCAGCGGCAGCCGGAACACCGTCGCCAGCTGCTGCAGCTGTTCGAGGTACTGGCCGATGACGAGCACGCGGTCGGTCGCGTGCAGGCTCAGCAGCGCGCCGACCACGTCGATCTTCTGCTCGTTGTCGGCGGCGATGCGGATCTGCTGCCGCGCGCCGGAGTTCGCGTACAGCGCCGCCCGCGGCGGCTGCAGCGGCACCCGCACCTCGCTGCACAGCGCCGGCGCCAGGAAGCCCGCGCGCTCGAGCTGCTTCCACGGCAGCTCGAAGCGCTTGGGCCCGATCAGCGAGAACACCTCGTCCTGGCGGCCGTCCTCGCGCACCAGCGTCGCGGTCAGGCCGAGCCGCCGCCGCGCCTGGATGCCCGCCGTGGCGCGGAACACCGGCGCCGGCAGCAGGTGCACCTCGTCGTAGACGATCAGGCCGAAGTTGCCGCGATCGAACAGGTCCATGTGCGTGAAGCCGTCGAGCTTGCCGCGCCGGTGGGTCAGGATCTGGTAGGTCGCGACCGTCACCGGTCGGATCCGCTTCTCGTCGCCGGTGTACTCGCCGACCAGGTCCTCGCCGAGGTCGGTCTTGTCGAGCAGTTCGCGGCACCACTGCCGCACCGCGATCGTGTTCGTGGTCAGCACCAGCGTGTTGGTCTGCAGCAGCTGCATCGCGGCGATGCCGACCACGGTCTTGCCGGCGCCGCACGGCAGCACGACGACGCCGCAGCCGCCGCGGTCGCTGCCGCCGGCGTGGAAGGCCGCCGCCGCCGCGTCCTGGTAGGCGCGCAGCGCGAACGGCCGCCCGGTGCGGGTCTCGGCGCGCAGCGCGAACGCCAGCCGATCGCCGCTGCGATAGCCGGCGCGGTCGTCGACCGGGTAGCCGAGCCGGATCAGGGCCTGCTTGAGGTCGCCGCGCCGCTCGGCCGCGATCGTGCAGGCGCCGTCGCCGGCGACCTCGACCAGTTCCGCCAACGCCGGCTGCGCCACCAGTTCCTGCACCACCTCGGCCTCGTCGCAGGCGAGCACGAGGCGGCCGTCGCCGCCGGGCAGCAGCCGCAACAGCCCGTAGCGCCGGAACCAGTCGCGGATCTGCGCCAGCACGGTCGGCACGATCGGGAAGCGCGAGTTCGCCGCCAGCCAGTCGCACAGCGCGTCCGCCTGCTCACCGAGCGCCGCCGCGTTCCAGATGCTGACCGGCGTGATGCGGTAGAAGTGCACGTATTCGGGCGACTTCGTCAGCTCGGCGAAGCGCGCCAGCCGGTCGCGCGCGGCCTCGTAGTCGGGGTGCTGGGTCTCGAGCAGCACGGTGCGGTCCGTCTGCACGATCAGCGGCGGTTCGTTCATGCATCCCCCTCGGCGCGTCGGCGCGCGGCACCGGTGCGCGGGGCCGCGCGCCGACGGCGCGTGCCCGCGGCCCCGCCCGCTCGCGTGGCCGGCCGCGCGCCCAGCCGCGCGGCCAGGAAGCGACCGGTGTGGCTCGCCGTGACCGCGGCGACCTCCTCCGGCGACCCGACCGCGACCAGGCGACCGCCGTGCTCGCCGGCCTCGGGCCCGAGTTCGATGACTCGGTCGGCGGCGAGGATCACGTCGAGGTGGTGCTCGATCACGATCACCGAGTCACCGCGGTCGAGCAGTCGCCGGATCACCGCCAGCAGCTTCTGCACGTCGTCGGCGTGCAGGCCGGTGGTCGGCTCGTCGAGCACGTAGACCATGTGCGCGCGCGGCCGCGTCGCCAGTTCGGCGCACAGCTTGATGCGCTGCGCCTCGCCGCCGGAGAACGTGTTCGCCGGCTGGCCGAGCTGCAGGTAGCCGAGGCCGACGTCGTGCAGCAGCTGCAGCGGGCGCACGATGTGCTTGTGGTTGCCGAAGAACTGCAGCGCCTCGTCGACCTCCATCGCCAGCACCTGGGCGATGTTGCGGCCGCGGTACTCGACGCTCAGCGTCTCCTGGTTGTAGCGGCGGCCGCGGCAGATCTCGCAGGTGACCCAGACGTCGGCGAGGAAGTGCATCTCGATCTGGATCTGGCCCTTGCCCTCGCAGTGGGCGCAGCGGCCTTCGGCGACGTGGAACGAGAACCGCCCCGGGCCGAAGCCCTTCTGCTTGCTCAGCGGCGTCGCGGCGAACAGCTCGCGGATCCTGGTGAACGCACCGGTGTAGGTCGCCGGGTTGCTGGCCGGCGACGAGCCGATCGCGCCCTGGTCGACGACGACCAGCTGGCAGTGCTGCGCCTGGCCGTCGCGCCAGCACACCGGGGCGCTGCCGTCCGCGAGCGCGGGCACCAGCGCGTCCATCACCAGCGACGATTTGCCCGAACCCGACACGCCGGTCACCGCGACCAAGCAGCCCAGCGGCACGTCGACGTCCAGCCCGCGCAGGTTGTTGACGGTGACGCCGCGCAGCGCCACGTGGCCCGCCGGCGCGCGCCGTGCGGCGCCCGCGGCGATCTGCAGTTCGCCGCGCAGCCAGGCGCCCGTGAGACCGTCGGCCGCCGCGATCACGGCCGGTGCGCCGGCGGCGACGATGCGGCCGCCGCGCGTGCCGGCGCCGGGGCCGAGATCGAGCACCCAGTCGGCCGCGCGCACCATCGTCTCGTCGTGCTCGACCGCGAGCACCGTGTTGCCGAGGTCGCGCAGCTCGAGCAGCGTGCGCAGCAGGCGCTCGGTGTCGCGCGGGTGCAGGCCGACCGTCGGTTCGTCGAGCACGTAGAGCACGCCGACCAGCTTGTTGCCGAGCTGCGTCGCCAGCCGGATGCGCTGCGCCTCGCCGCCCGACAGCGTCGCCGCCGAACGATCGAGCGTCAGGTAGCCGAGCCCGGTCGAGCGCAGGAACGACAGCCGGTGGCGCAGTTCCTTCTGCACGTCCGCGGCGATGCGCTGCCGGGTCGCATCGAGCTGCAGGCCGTCGATCACCGCCGCCGCGTCGTCGACGGTGCGCACCAGCAGCTCCGGCAGCCGCACGCCGCCGACGCGCACGTGCCGCGGCCCCGGCTGCAGCCGTTCGCCGGCGCAATCGGGACACGACTGCGAACGCATCACGGCGCGGAAACGATCGTCACCGGCGTGCTCGGCGTCCTTGCCCTGGAACCACTCCTCGACCTGGCGCGCGAGCCCCTTCCACGGCACCTGCATGCGCCACTCGCGGCGGCGGCCGGCCTCGACCTTCTTGAACGTGACCTCGAAGCGCTCGTCGCCGCAGCCGCGCAGCAGCAGCTGCCGCACCTTCGCCGGCAGCTTGCGCCACGGCTGCGACAGGTCGAAGCCGTGGCGTTCGGCGACCATCGCGGCGACCTCGGCGTACCAGCCCTCGCGCGCGGTCAGGAACGTGAACGCGGCCCCCTGGTGCCGGATCGCGCCGCCGAACACCGGCTTGTCGGGGTGGTTGACCAGCAGGTCCTCGGCGCAGACGACCACCTCGCCGAGGCCGAGGCAGCTGGTGCACGCGGCGCTGTGGTGGTTGAACGAGAACCAGCGCGGGTGCACCTCGACTGGCGCGCGGTAGTCGCACAGGTGACAGCCCTGGTCGGCACGGTACCAGTGGCGCTGGCCCGCCTCCTTGCCGTCTGCCAGCTGCACGACCGCGGCCGCCGGGCCGCCGTGCTCCTGCGACGCGGCCTGCGCCTGCTCGATCGCGTCGGCGAGCCGCGCGCGGTCGTCGAGCGTGGTGCGGTCGATCACCAGGAACAGCTCGTGCACGGCCTTGGGCCAGTCGCCGTCGAGCCGCAGTTCCTGTCCGTCGACCAGCGCCCGCAGGAAGCCGTTCTGCTGCCACTGCGCGCGCAGGCCGCCGAGCCAGCCCTGCAGCTGCCTGGGCGCCTGCCGGACGTCGTCGGGGATCACGATCGGCGCCAGCACGTGCGCGCGCCGGCCGCTCCAGTCGGCGATCAGGTCGGCGGCGGCCTTGCTCGGCGACCACGCGATCAGCTCCTGGCCGTGCGTCGGACAGTGATGCCGGCCGACGCGCGCGTACAGCAGGCGCAGGTAGTCGTGGATCTCGGTGGTCGTCGCCACCGTCGAGCGCGGGCTGCGCGAGGTGCGCTTCTGGTCGATCGCGATCGCCGGGCCGAGCCCGTCGAGGCGGTCGACCGGCGCCCGGTCCATGCGGCCGAGGAAGCGGCGCGCGTAGGTCGACATGCTCTCGAGGAAGCGGCGCTGCCCCTCCTGGAAGATCGTGTCGAACGCCAGGCTCGACTTGCCCGAGCCCGACGGCCCGGTGACGACCGTGAACGTGCCGAGCGGCACGTCGCAGTCGACGCCCTGCAGGTTGTGCGTGCGCGCGCCGCGCACCTCGATGTGCGTCGGGCGCCGCACGATCGCGCGTGCGCTCGCCGCCGCCGCCGCGCCGTTCTTGCGCACGGCGGCCTTGCGGCGCCGCGGCGCGCCGATGCCGATCGCGCGCAGCGAGCTGCCGGTGTGCGACGCAGCGACGGCGGCGACCTGCTCCGGCGTGCCGGCCGCGACCACGGTGCCGCCGCCGGCGCCGCCTTCGGGACCGAGGTCGACGATCCAGTCGGCGGCGCGCACCACGTCGAGGTTGTGCTCGATCACCAGCACCGTGTTGCCGCTGTCGACCAGTCGCTGCAGCGACTCCATCAGCTTGGCGGTGTCGTGGAAGTGCAGGCCCGTGGTCGGTTCGTCGAGCACGTAGAACGTGCGCCCGGTCGCCGGGCGCTGCAGTTCGGTCGCCAGCTTGACGCGCTGCGCCTCGCCGCCCGACAGCGTCGTCGACGGCTGGCCCAGCCGCAGGTAGCCGAGCCCGACGTCCTGCAGCGCGGTCAGTCCGCGCGCGATCTTCGGCAGGGCGCGGAAGAACGCCGCCGCGTCGTCGACGGTCATCTCGAGCACGTCGTGCACGCTCTTGCCGTTCCAGCGGATCGCCAGCGTCTCGGCGTGGAAGCGCGCGCCGGCGCACTGCTCGCAGACGACCTCGACCGGCGCCAGGAAGTTCATCTCCAACGTCGTCACGCCGGCGCCCTGGCAGGCCTCGCAGCGGCCGCCGGCGACGTTGAACGAGAACCGGCCCTTCTCGTACTGGCGCAGCTTCGACTCCGGCAGCAGCGCGAACAGGTCGCGCACGTGCGTCCACAGGTCGGTGTAGGTCGCCGGGTTGCTGCGCGGCGTGCGGCCGATCGGCGCCTGATCGATCTCGACCACCTTGTCGAGCTGCTCGATGCCGTCGACGCCTTCGCAGTACGACGCCGAGACCTCGGCCTTGCTCAGCGCGCTCTTCAGCGCCGGCACCAGCACGTGGTGCACCAGCGTCGACTTGCCCGAACCCGACACGCCCGTCACCGCGATCAGCCGCCCGAGCGGCAGTTCGACGTCGATGCCCCGCAGGTTGTGGTGCGCGGCGCCGCGGATGCGCAGCGCGCCGCGGTCCTCGCGGCGGCGCACGGCCGGCATCGGCACCTGCAGTTCGCCGCGCAGGTACTTGCCGGTCAGCGAGGCCTCGACGGCGCAGACCTCGGCGGGCGTGCCCGCGGCGACGATCTCGCCGCCGTGCACGCCGGCGCCGGGGCCGACGTCGACCAGGAAGTCGCTGCGCTGCATCGTCTCCTCGTCGTGCTCGACGACGACGACCGTGTTGCCGCGGTCGCGCAGCGCCTCGAGCGTGCGCAGCAGCCGTTCCTGGTCGCGCGCGTGCAGGCCGATCGACGGCTCGTCGAGCACGTAGAGGATGCCGCGCAGGCCGGCGCCGACCTGCGCCGCCAGCCGGATGCGCTGCGACTCGCCGCCCGACAGCGTCGGCGCGCGCCGGCCGAGCGTCAGGTAGCCGAGCCCGACGTCGGCCAGGAACGTCAGCCGGCGGTCGATCTCCTGCAGGATCTCGGTGCCGATGCGCAGCGCGTTGCCGGTCAGCTGCACGCCGCGCACCCAGCGCAGCGTCTCGTCGATCGACCACTGCAGCACCTCGGGCAGCGAGCGCCCCTGGAACGAGACCGCGCGCGCCGCGGCCGACAGCCGCGCACCGCCGCACTCCTCGCAGGGCACCGCGGCGCGGACGCGATCGAGGTGCCGCGCGCGCGACGGCCGGTAGACGTTCTGCAGGTGCTGCAGGATGCCGGGGAAGGCGATGCGGTCGCTGCCCTTGGTCGTGAACGACGCCCCCTGCCGCTGCCAGCGGAACTCGAACGTCTGCCGGCCGGAACCGTGCAGCACGACCTTCTTGGCCTTCGCCGGCAGCTGCTGCCACGGCGTGTCGAGATCGAAGCCGAAGCTGCGCCCGACCTCGGCCAGGTGCTCGAGCGTGAGCCGGCCGTAGACCAGCTTGCCCTCGGCGGTGAACGCGTGCAGCGCCCCTTCGCGCAGCGATTTCGTGCGGTCCGCGACCAGCAGTTCGGGCGCGAAGCCCGAGGTCTCGCCGACGCCGTCGCAGCGCGGGCAGGCGCCGAGCGGGCTGTTGAACGAGAACAGCCGCGGCTCGAGTTCGGGCAGCGCGCCGTGGCCGTTCGGACAGCTGCGCTGGGTCGAGAACAGCCGGTAGTCGTCGTCCTGGCCGGGCCGCGGGATGCCGAGCGCGCACTGACCGGAGCCGAGCTGCACCGCCTGCTCGACCGCTTCGGCGAGCCGCGAGCGCGACTCCGGCGTGATCGTCAGTCGATCGACCACCAGTTCGATCGTGTGGTAGACGTAGCGCTCGAGCCGGATGTCCTCGTCGAGCCGCCGCACGACGCCGTCGATGCGCGCCCGCACGAAGCCCTTCTGCGCCCACTCGGCGAGTTCCTTGCGGTACTCACCCTTGCGCTCGCGCACCACCGGCGCCAGCAGCAGCACCTGCTGCCCCGCGTGGTCGGCGAGGATCGCGTCGGTGACGCGGTCCGGCGACCAGGCCTCGATCGGTGCGCCGCACTCCGGACAGCTCGGTTCGCCGAGCCGCGACCAGAGCAGGCGCAGGAAGTCCATCACCTCGGTCAGCGTGCCGACCGTCGAGCGCGCCGAGTGGCTGGTCGACTTCTGGTCGATCGAGACCGTCGGCGACAGCCCCTCGACCAGGTCGACCTTCGGCTTCTCCATGCGACCGAGGAACTGACGCGCGTAGGAGCTGAGGCTCTCGAGGAAGCGCCGCTGCCCTTCCTGGTAGATCGTGTGGTGCGCGAGGCTCGACTTGCCCGAGCCCGACACGCCGGTGAACGTCGTCAGCGCGTCGCGCGGGAAGCGCAGGTCGACACCCTTCAGGTTGTGTTCGCGGGCCCCCTTGACCACGACCCATGAGGTTCCGGCCGCTGAGGTTGCGGCGGTTCGGGGCGCCGGCCGGGCCGGCTTGTTCGAGTTGGTTGCCACGCGACGAACCCCGCAGCATAGCGGGCGGGGGCCGGTTGGCCAGCCAAGGTGCGGTCCCCTGCACAGAACCGGTGGCGAGCCTCGGGTCGGCCCTCTACCGTGCTGCGCATGCACGCCGACGCCGCCGCGGACGAGGCCGACGACGCCGATCCCGAGGCCGAGGAACAAGACCTGCTCGTGGTCCTGCGCCTCAGCAATCGCCGGATGGGCGTCCACAGCGAGCGCCAGGCGATCGAGACGTTCGCCGACGAACTCGAACAGGTCGTGACCGAGGCCGGGGTCGGCGAATACGACGGCGACGAGATCGGCGGCGGCGAGTGCGTGCTGTTCTTCTGCGGCCCCGACATCGACGCGCTGCTGGCGGTGCTGCAGCCGCACCTGAAGCGGTCGCCGCTGTGCCGCGGCGGCCACCTGGTGCGCATGGTCGCCAGCGCCGACGGAACCCCCGAACGCCAACGCATCCCGCTGTGACGAACACCCTTCCGACAGCTCCACGCAAGTCATCAGCCCTGCTGCGTGGCGCCGCTCTGGGCGCGGCGCTGCCGCTGCTCGGCGGCTGCAGCGTCTGGTTCTTCTCCGGCGAGACCGCCTACGACTGGTCCCACCCGGTCGCGCTGGTCGAGACCACCGGCGGCGTCGAACTCGGCGCGACGACCGAGTTCGGCATCCTGACGCTCGGTCGCACCGCCACCGAGGGACCGTGCCGGGTGCGCTACTTCCTCGGCCCGACGCCGCTGGTCGAGGACGGGGCGCTCGCGGCGACCGGCAGCATGTTCACCCGGGCCGACATCGACCTGAAGACGATGGCGGTGCGCGGGCTCGACCACGCGCCGGACCCCGCCGACGAACTGCTGGTCATGTGGACCCCCGACGGCGCCACGACCGAGTCGGTGCCGGTGCGCCTCGCCCGCGCGGCGGGCGTGCAGGGCGACGTGCTGGAGCACCCCGGGCGCGACCTGCCACCGGGCGCCACGGTGCTGCTGCCGACGCGCGACGACGGCCTGTTGTTCGTCGGTCTGGTCGCCGGCAAGGCCACGGTCGACGGCGACGGCGGCGCGCGCGACTACTACGTGTTCGCCGGCGTCGACCGGATCCGCGAACTGCTGGCCGTGCCGCGCGGCGAGACCGACATGGTGCCGAAGTACCGCACCGACGGCATCTCGGTGCTGAAGCCGCGCGAAGACGAGGCGCCGGCGGCGGAGCCGCCGGCGGGCGAACAGCCGCCGCCGAAATGAGGGCCTTCGGCGCCGGAGCCGGCGAGCGCCGCGACGGCGTTCGCGGCGCCGCGCCGGTGCCGTCACTCGCGCACGATGCCGGCCAGCTCGAGCACTTTGTCGATCACGGCGTTCAGCACGAAGATCACCAGCTGATCGTGTGCGGCCAGCTCGGTGTCGCCGCGCGGGATCAGCACCTGGCCGTCCTCGCGCGAGATCGCCGCGACGACGCAGCCGCGCGGGAAGCCGGCCGCCTTCAGTTCCTTGCCGATCAGCTTGCTGCCGGGCTGCACTTCGAGCTCGAGCACCTCGGCCTGGCCTTCCTCGATCGTGGCGATGGTCGAGATGCTGCGGCTGCGCACGAACGCGAGGATGCGGTTGGCGCACAGCAGGCGCGGCGACACGGCGACGTCGATGCCGAGCTGCTGGTACAGCGACACGTAGTCCGGCTTCTGCACCAGCGCCACGGTGCGCTTGACGCCGAGGTTGCGGCTCAGCTGGCACGACATCAGGTTGCGCTCGTCCTCGTTGCTGATGCCGAGGAACGCGTCCGCCTCGCCGACGTGCTCCTCCTGCAGGAAGTTCAGATCGGTCGGGTCGGCGTGCAGCACGACGACGCCCTTCAGCACCTCGGACAGCCGCTCGGCCTCGCCGCGATCCTCGACCAGCACGCGCACGTTGACGTGTTCGCGCTGCAGCGCCTGGCAGACCTGCACCGCGACGCCACCGCCGCCGTAGACCACCACGTTGCGCGTCACCTGGTGGCGGCCGCCGATCTTCTTCTCGAACACCGACAGCGCCTTCGGTTCGCCGAGCACGAAGATCTCGTCGGCCGCGCGCAGGTCGTCGTCGCCGCCGGGCACCAGCACCTGGTGATCGCGGTCGATCGCGGTGATCAGCATGCCGGCCGGCAGCTTCAGGTCCTTCAGCAGCTGGCCCGTGAACGGGCCGCCCTCGGCCAGCACGAAGCGGCGCATCTGCACCTTGCCCTCGGCGAAGTTCTCGACCGCGAGGCCGCGGCTCTGACGCACGGTCTTGACGATCTCCTCGGCGGCGAGGTCGTCGAGCGACAGCAGCAGATCGTGCTGCAGGTTGCGGCGGAAGAACGTCTTGCTGCGCCGGAACGCGGTGGTGTCGCGCAGCCGCAGCACGGTCTTCTTGGCGCCCATGCGCTTGCCGAACAGACAGGTCAGCATGTTGACCTTGTCGTCGTTGCTGACCGCCAGCACGAGGTCCATCTGGTGCGCGTCGGCGCGATCGAGCACATCGGGCCGCGAGCCGTCGCCGTGCACCGCCTGCACGTCGAGCAGGTCGGCGACGCGGCGCATGCGCGGCAGGTCCGGGTCGATCACCGTGATCGAGTGCCCTTCGGTGGACAACACCTTCGCGAGGTAGGAACCGACCTCGCCGAGTCCGACGATCAGGATGTTCATCGAGTGGCCGCGGACGATACTGTGCCGCGCGCGTTTGATCCTCCTTCTCGACAACAAGGATTCCTTCGTCTGGAACCTGGCACAGGCGCTGCAGGGGCTCGGCGCCGCGGTGCGGGTCGCGCGCAGCGATGCCATCGGGGTCGAGGACTGCGGCGCCTACCGCGCCCTGGTCGTGTCGCCGGGCCCCGGCCGCCCCGAAGACGCCGGCATCGCGGTGGCCGCGATCGCGCGCTGGTCCGGCCACCTGCCGATCCTCGGCGTCTGCCTGGGCCACCAGGCGATCGGCGCGGCGTTCGGCGCCACGATCGGGCGCGGCGAGCCGGTGCACGGCCGCGCCGCCGCGGTGCGGCACGACGGTTCGGGCCTGTTCGCGGGCCTGCCGCAGCCGCTGACCGCCTGCCGCTACCACTCGCTCTACCTGCTGCCGCCGTTGCCGGCCGCGTTGCGTGCAACCGCGCACACCGAACGCGGCGAAGTGATGGCCGTGCAGCATCGCGAGCAGGCGACCTTCGGCGTGCAGTTCCATCCGGAGTCGTTCCGCACGCCGCACGGCCAGCGGCTGCTGGCGAACTTCCTGCAGTGCATCGGCACCGCCGGAGGCGTCGCGTGAGCGCGGCCGCGATCCTGGTCACGGACCTCGGCAAGGCGTTCGGGCCGCGGCAGGTGCTGCGCGGCGTCGACCTGCGCGTCGCGCGCGGCGAACTGCTCGGCCTCGTCGGCCCGAACGGCGCCGGCAAGTCGACGCTGCTGCGCACGCTGCTCGGCCTCACGGCGCCGACGCGCGGCCGCGTCGACGTGCTCGGCCACGACCCGGCCCGGGACTCGCTCGCGATCCGCCGCCGCGTCAGCTACCTGCCCGGCGAGACCGGCGTCTACCTGCAGATGACCGGCGCCCAGTTCCTGCGCTTCGCGGCGGGCTTCTATCCACGGCAACAGGCCGGGTTGCAGGCACGGCTGCTCGACGGCTTCCAGCTGCCGCTGCAGCAGCGCGTGCGCAGCTACAGCGCCGGCATGAAGCAGAAGCTGGCGCTGGTCGCGGTGCTGTGCCCCGACGTCGACCTCTACCTGCTGGACGAGCCCGATCGCGCGCTCGACGCCAGCGTGCGGTTCTTCCTGCGCGACGTGCTGCTGACGCTGAAGCGGGCCGGCAAGACGATCGTGCTCAGCTCGCACCACCTCGGCGAAGTCGAGACCCTGGCCGACCGCCTCGAGTTCCTGCTCGACGGCGTGTTCGTCCCGAGCGAGCGCCTGACCCACGCGCGCGCGCAGCTGCGGCAGCGCCCCCGCGTGCGCCTGCATCGAGGCGCCGCGCTGCCGCCCGGCGCCCGGGAGGTGCAGCGCGAACCCGACGGCACGTTGGTGATCGAGACCGACGCCGATCCGATGGCCTGGCTGCGTTCGGTGCCCGACGGCACCGTCGACAGTGCCGAGATCGGCATCCCGCGGCTCGAGGACCTCTACCAGCTGCTGCTGCAGCACGACCGCCGCGACGGAGGTGTCGGGTGATCGCCGGCAAGACCTGGCGCGAGGTGCGCTGGATGGCGCTCGCGTACCTGCTGATCCTCGAGCTGCTGTGCATCCCGGTGCTGCTGCTGTGGCCGGAGATCTACGGCGACCTGCAGCGCTCGACGCTGATGCGCAGCCTCAACATCGACTTCCTGAAGCGCATCGGCGAAGGGGTCAGCGACAAGCGCGAGCAGGTGGCCTACCTGAACTGGTGCGCGGTGATGCTGTTCTTCCGCAGCACGAACCTGGTCGGCACGGCCGCCGCGGTGCTGCTCGGCACCGGCCTGTTCGCCCGCGAACGCGAGGCGCAGACGTTCGAGTTCCTGTTGGCGCGGCCGGTCTCGCGCAGCCACGTCCTGTGGGCGAAGTTCTGGCCGTGCGCGCTGTGCGTGACCCTGCCGATCTTCCTGGTCAACGCCTCGGCGATCTACTGGAGCCGCTGCATCGACCTCGATCTGCCGGCATGGGAGCTGTTCCTGGGCTCCGTGCACGCGGCGAGCTTCGTGCTGCTGTTCCTCTCCCTGACGACGTGGATCTCGGTCGTCTGCCGCGTGCAGGCCCACGTCGCGGCCTGGGTCGGCGCGCTGGCGATCGTGCAGATCGGCGTCTACCTGACGCAGCGCATCCGCCCCTACAGCCTGTTCCGCCTCGCCGACTTCGACTGGTACGGACCGATCCTGTCGGGCAACACGACGGCCGCGCAGATGTTCGATCCGGTCCACGGCCCCGGCTTCACCACCTACGTGCTGGCCGCCGCGGCGGTCTGCTACGGCCTCGCCTGGCGCGCCCTGCGGCGCGCGGAGCCATGAGCCGGTGATCGCGCTCGACGTGCTGCTGACGCTGCTGCGCGAGGTGCTGCGGGCGCTGACGACGCCGTTCCGCCTGCTCGCGTACCTGCCCTCCCGGCACCGCTGGCGCCAGGCCGCCCGCGACACCCTGGACGCCGCCGCGCACGAACCACCGCTCGCCACCGAGGACGCGCTGCACGAGTTCTTCGCCAAACGCCGGCCCGACGTCGGCGCCCGGCCGCATCTGTTCGTGTCGGCGGGCGAGGCCAGCGGCGAAGGCCACGCGGCGCGGCTGGTGCGCGCGCTGCCGCCGGGCCTGCGCGTGACCGCGTTCGGCGGCGAGCCGCTCGCCGCTGCCGGCGCCGACGTGCGCTTCCACCTCAGCGACCACGCGGTCATGGGCGTGCGCGGCGTGCTGCGCCAGCTGCCGCTGATCCTGCGCGCGTTCGCCAGCTACCTGCGCCTGCTGCGCGACGACCCGCCCGACCTCGTCGTGCTGGTCGACTATCCCGGCCTGCACGTGGTGATGGCCAAGGCCGCGAGGCGGCGCCGGGTGCCGGTGCTGCACTACGTCGCGCCGCAGTACTGGGCCTGGGGACCGTGGCGCATGCGGCGCTACCGCCGCGCGGTCGACGCGGTGCTGACCATCCTGCCGTTCGAGACCGCGTTCTTCCGCCGCTTCCGCGTGCCGGCGACCTACATCGGTCACCCGCTGCTCGACGAACTGGCGCAGCATCCGCCGGACCCCGCAGCGGTCGCCGCCGTGCGGGCGACGCGCACGCTGGTGCTGTTGCCGGGCAGCCGCGCGGCCGAGATCACCGGCAACCTGCCCGGCATGCTGCAGGTCGCGCAGGCCCTGCGCGCCGGCGACCCCGCGCTGCGCGTGGTGCTGCCGCACAAGAACCCGCGCCGCACCGCACTGCTGCGCGAACAGCTGCACGCGCACGGGGCCGACTTCGTCGAGCACCACGAGGGCACGCTGGCGCCATGGTTGCACGGCGCCCATCTGATCCTCGCCAAGTCGGGCACCGGGTCGCTGGAGGCCTGCCTGTCGGGGCAGCCGACGATCGTCGTCTACCAGCTGCGTGGCGCGCTGAGCACGCTCGGCTACCACAACATCCTCAGCGTGCCGTGGATCGCCGCCGCCAACCTGATCGCCGGCCGCGCCGTCGTGCCCGAGCACTGCTTCCACGGCGCCGACGGCTGGCAGCGCGTGACGGCCGACGCCGAACGGCTGTGGCGCGACGACGCCGCGCGCGCCGAGGTCCAGGCGGGTCTCGCCGAGGTGCGCGCGCGCCTCGGGGCGACGGGCGCGACCGGCCGCGTCGCGCAGGTCGTGCAACGCTTCTTCACCGGAGTCGACCGATGAGTTCGCCGCTGCTCGACCTCCGCGCCCTGCTGGCGTTGCTGCGCGCCGACGGCGAACTGGTCGAGATCGACACCGAGGTCGACCCCGACCTCGAGGCCGCCGAGGTGCACCGGCGCGTGATCGCCGCCGGCGGCCCGGCGCTGCTGTTCCGCCGCGTCAAGGGCTCGCCCTGGCCGGTGGTCACCAACCTGTTCGGCACCGCACGCCGCGTCGAACTGGCGTTCGGCAGACGCCCGCTCGAACTGGTCCAGCGCCTCGCCTCGGTGCCGCACACGCTGCTGCCGCCGAGCCTCGGCAAGCTGTGGCAGCACCGCGACCTGCTCGGCGCGCTGGCCAGGGTCGGCCGCGCGCACGTGCACCGCGCGCCCGTGCTCGCGCACGCGGACGCGCCGCCGCGCCTGTCGCGGCTGCCCCTGCTGCGCACCTGGAGCGAGGACGGCGGGCCGTTCGTGACCCTGCCGCTGGTCTACACCGAGCATCCCGAGGGCCTCGGCAGCAACCTCGGCATGTATCGCATCCAGCGCCACGGCGACGACACCGCCGGGCTGCACGTGCAGATCGGCAAGGGCGGCGGCTTCCACCTGGCCGAGTACGAGCGGCTCGGCCGGCCGATGCCGGTGCACGTGACGATCGGTGGGCCGCCGGCACTCGTGTTGTCGGCGATCGCGCCGCTGCCCGAGAACGTGCCCGAGGTGCTGCTGGCCTCGCTGCTGCTCGGCCGCCGCCTGCGCACCGCCCGCTCCCCGCACACGCCGCTGCCGCTGTTCGCGGACGCCGAGTTCACCATCGTCGGCGAGGTGCGCCCCGGCGAGCGTCACCCGGAAGGCCCGTTCGGCGACCACTACGGCTACTACTCGCTGCGGCACGACTACCCGCTGATCCGCGCGCGGGCGCTGCTGCACCGGCCGGACCCGATCCTGTGCGCGACCGTGGTCGGCAAGCCGCGCCAGGAGGACTTCTTCCTCGGCGACCACCTGCAGGAGCTGCTGCTGCCGCTGGCCAGGGTCGCGATGCCACAGGTGCGCGACCTGTGGTCGTACGGCGAGACCGGCTACCACGCGCTGGCGGCGGCGATCGTGCGCGAACGCTACGCCCGCGAGGCGATGCAGAGCGCGTTCCGCATCCTCGGCGAGGGCCAGCTGAGCCTGACCAAGTTCCTGCTGCTGACCGATCGGCCGGTCGACCTGCGCGACTTCCGGGCGACGCTGCAGCACGTGCTCGCGCGCTGCCGGTTCGCGACCGACCTCTACGTGTTCGGCAGCCTGTCGATGGACACGCTCGACTACGCCGGCCCCGAGGTCAACAAGGGCAGCAAGGGCGTGCTGCTCGGCCTCGGCGAGCCGGTGCGCACGCTGCCGACCGCGTTCACCGGCGAACTGCCGCCGCCGTTCCGCTCGGCAGTGCCGTTCTGCGCCGGCTGCCTGTGCGTCGACGGCCCCGCGTTCGCCGACGCACGCGACGCCGCCGCGGCGCTGGCCCGGCTGCCGGCCACGACCGACTGGCCGCTGGTGGTGCTGGTCGACGACGCGACGCGCGCGGCCAGGTCGGCGGTCAACTTCCTGTGGACGACGTTCACCCGCTTCGAGCCGGCCGCCGACCTGCACGCGCGCGACCTGCGCCTCGTGCGCAGCCAGCCGAGCTACTCGCCGCCGGTCGTGATCGACGCGCGCATGAAGCCGAGCTACCCGAAGGAACTGTTCTGCGATCCGGACACGGCGAAGCTCGTGGACCGGCGCTGGCGCGAGTACTTCCCGCGCGTCGACGTCGCGATGGGCGACTCCGACCGCGGTCACCTCGACGCGACGTGACCGACGGCAGGCCGGCGCGCGCGGGCGTCAGCGACCCTGCAGCTGCTGCAACACCTGCAGCGCCTGCGGGTGGCCCGGCTCGATGCGCAGCACGTCCTGCATCACGTTGCGCGCCAGCGGCACCTGACCCCGCTTCATGAAGAAGTCCAACAACTCGAAGCGCAGCGCCACGTCCTTCGGCCGCGCCTGCAGCAGGCGCTGGAACAACGGCGCGATCTCGGCCCCACGGCCGAGCTGGGCCAGCAGGTCGGCGCGTAACAGGTACGGCATCGACCGCTCGGTCGTCAGATCGGTCGCGTGCCGGTAGGCATCCTCGGCCTCGGCGAGACGACCGCGCGCGCGCAGCACGCCACCGAGGCTGTTCCAGAACGACGCGTCGTCCGGCCGGAACGCGAGGCTCCGGCGCAGCGCGTCTTCCGCCTCGACCAGGCGTGCATCGTCGCCGGCGGCGGCGCTGCCATGCGCGAGTTGGAGCAGGCAGGTGCCCAGGTCGCCGAGCAGCAACCCGGGCTCAGGGTGCCCCACCAGTTCGCGCCGCAGCAACTGCACGGCCTCGTCGAGCCGGCCGCGTTGATGCAGCGACTGCACGTAGCGGTGGATCTCGTCCGGCCCGAGGTTCTCGCACTCCATCATCCGGTCCAGCACCGCCGCCGCTTCGTCGAACCGGCCCTGTTCCCACAGCACCAACGAGTAGTCGCCGAGCAACCGGCCGGCCCCGAACGAACGGCTGTCCGGATCGCGCTTCTGGTAGGCATCCGTCCAGAACGCATGCTGGTCGCCGTAGACGGCGACCCGGTCCTGCGCGAACACCACCCAGACGACCGTCACCGCGAGCACCGGCACCAGCACCGCGCCACGCAGCCAGCGTTCGCCGGCGACGACCAGCGGCACCAGCAGCGCCAGCATCGGCAGGTACATGCGGCGCTCGGCCGCCACCTCGGTGACGATCGGCAGCACCGACGACGTCGGCGCCAGCAACAGGAAGAACAGCGCACCCAGGAACCCCCACCACGGTCGGCGGCGCCAGAGCCACACGGTGACGGCGAGCAGCGCGACGATGGCGGCGCCGGGCAGCAGCGCTCGGTGCGCCACGGTGACGATGTCGACGTCGTACACGCCGCGCAGCGGCTGCGGCCAGACCACCAACGCGAGATAGCGCACCAGCACGCCGGCCTGGGTCAGCAACCACTGCCATGCCGTGACCTGCGTCTCGTCGCCGTAGCCGACGGTCGCATTGTGCGGTCCGAGCACCAGGCACGTCACCAGCACCACCCACGTCGCGGCCAGCGCACCGAAGTACTCGACGCGGGCGCGCAACGCCGCCCACGACGGCGCGACCAGCGCCCGTTCCCACAGCACCAGCAGCACCGGCACCAGGACCATGTCCTCCTTGCTGCCCATGCCCAACGCCACCGCGACCACCGCGAGCGCGCGCCAGCGCCGCGGCATCGCCGCATCCGCCGCACGCAGCGAGGCCCACAGCGCGACCAGCAGGCAGCCGCTGAACAACAGCGTCGACCGCTGCGTCGCATAGGCCACGGCCTCCCCGGCGAGCGGATGCGCCACCCACAACACCGCGACCGCGGTCGCCACCAGCGTGCGGCGGCCGAGGTCGTAGCGGCCGGCGAGGTTCGGCGCGCGCAGCGCCGCGCGCACCACCAGCAGCACCAGAAGGCCGTTGGCGAGGTGCAGCAGCAGGTTGCCGAGGTGCGGCCCGAACGGCCCCGCGCCGAAGCACCACAGGTCGAACGCCAGCGTCGCACACGCGAACGGCCGGTTCGCGAGCGGCTGGTGCTCGGGCCCGAACGCCGCGCCCCACCAGTCGAACGCCTGCAGCGCCCGGTTGTCGACGATCGCCGGGCGGTCGTCGAACACGTAGCCGCAGTTCCAGACGCCCCACCATGCGACGAGACCGACCGCCAGCACGAGCAGCAGCGGCCAGCGCGGCTCTGGTTGCGATACGGTAGGGTCAGCGGGTGGCATGAGCGCGCACGTTCGCGGATCCGCGCCCGCCGCGCAACGGGCGACCGGCAACCCACCCCGCGCGGCGGCCGTGCCTCAACGCCCCTGCAGGAGCTGCAGTTGCTCCAGCGCCCGCCGATTGCCCGGTTCGATGCGCAGCACGTCCTGCATCACGTTGCGCGCCAGCGGCACCTGGCCCTGCTGCAGGCAGAACTCCGACAGCTCGAAACGCAGCGCCACGTCGTTCGGCCGCGCCTGCAGCAGGCGCTGGAACATCGGCGCGATCTCGGCGCCGCGGCCGAGTTGGGCCAGCAGGGCGGCGCGCGACAGGTAGGGCATCGAGCGATCGGTCGTCAGCTCGGTCGCGCGCAGGAAGGCCTGCTCGGCCGCGGCCAGACGACCGCGCGCGCGCAGCACGCCACCGAGGCTGTTCCACACCGAACTGCGCTGCGGTGCCGTGGCCAGCGCGCGGCGCAGCACGTCCTCGGCCTCGACCAGGCGCGGGTCGCTGCCGTCCGCACCCTCGGCGTCGCAGGCCTGGACCAGGCACGTACCCAGGTCGCCGAGCAGTGCGGCGTCGCCGGGGCGCCGCGCGAGCAGACGGCGCAGCACGCGGATCGCCTCGTCGGTGCGACCGCGTTGCTGCAGGGACTGCGCGTACTTGTGGAGGTCGTCCGACGACAGGGACTCGCACTGCACCATCCGGTCGAGCACGTCGGCCGCGTCGTCGAATCGGCCCTGCAGCCACAGCGCCGTCGCGTAGTCGCTGAGCAGCCGCCCGGCCAGGAAGGAACGGCTCGCAGGATCGCGCTTGGTGTAGGCGTCGGTCCAGAACGCGACCTCGTCGCGGAACGCATCGACGCGCCCCTGGGCGAGCACCACGCAGCCGATTGTGGCAGCGGCGACCACCAGCGGCAGCGAACGGCCGCGCAGCCAGCGTTCGCCGGCGACGACCAGCGGCACCAGCACCGCCAGCATCGGCAGGTACATGCGGCGTTCGGCCGCGATCTCGGTGACGATCGGCAGCACCGACGACGTCGGCGCCAGCAGCAGGAAGAACAGTGCACCGAGCCACCCCCACCATGGGCGGCGGCGCCAGAGCCACACGGTGACGGCGAGCAGCGCGACGACGACGGCGCCGGGCAGCAGCGCCGCCATCGCGCCGGTGACGACGCCTGAGTCATAGGCGCCGCGCAACGGGTGCGGCCAGACGACGAGCCGGAGGTAGTGGACCAGCACGCCCGCCTGCGTCAGCAACCACTGCCACGCCGTGACCGGGGTCCGGGTCGCGTAGCCGACGGTCGGGTTGTGCGGCCCGAGCAGCAGGCACGCGGCCAGCACCAGCCAGGTCGCCGCCAGCGCGACGACGTAGCCGCGGCGCGCGCGCAGCGCCTGCCACGAGGGTGCGACCAGCGCCCGTTGCCACAGCACCAGCAGCACCGGCGCCAGGACCATGTCCTCCTTGCTGGCCATGCCCAGCGCCACGGCCAGCACGGCGAGCGCGCGCCAGCGCGACGGCGACGCGGCGCCGGCCGCACGCAACGACGACCACAGCGCGCCGAGCAGACAGCCGCTGAACAGCAGCGTCGACCGCTGGGTCGCGTAGACGACCGCGTCGCCACCCAGCGGATGCGCCACCCACAGCACCGCGACCGCGGTCGCCACCAGCGTGCGGCGGCCGACGTCGTAGCGGCCGGCGAGGTTCGGCGCGCGCAGCGCCGCGCGCACCACCAGCAGCACCAACAGGCCGTTGGCGAGGTGCAGCAGCAGGTTGCCGAGGTGCGGCCCGAACGGCCCCGCGCCGAAGCACCACAGGTCGAACGCCAGCGTCGCGCACGCCAACGGCCGGTTCGCGAGCGGCTGGTGCTCGGGCCCGAACGCCGCGCCCCACCAGTCGAACGCCTGCAGCGCCCGGTTGCCGACGATCGCCGGCCGATCGTCGAACACGTAGCCGCAGTTCCAGGCGCCCCACCACGCCGCGAGGCCGGCCGCCAGCACCAGCAGCAGCGGCCAGCGCGGCTCCCGTTCGGGCGCGTCAGCGTCGGGGCGGGCGGGCGCCATGTGCGCGCACCTTCGCGGATCCGCGCGCGCGGCGCAACGGGCGCCGTTGACCGCGGCCGCGCGCCGCGGTCCGATCGCCGGCATGAGCTACCGCGACCTCGACCCGACGACCGCCCGGCAGGAACTGCAGGCGGACCCGACGCTGCGCGTCCTCGACGTGCGCACCGAGGCGGAACACCGCAGCCACCGCCTGCCGAACGCGGTGCTGGTGCCGGTGCAGGAACTCGAGCAGCGGCTGCACGAACTCGACCGCGAGGCGAACTGGCTCGTGCACTGCGAGCACGGCCGCCGCAGCCTGTGGGCCTGTGAGGTGCTCGCGCAGGCGGGGTTCCAACGGCTGGCGAACCTCAGCGGCGGCCTCGCCTACTGGTCCGGCAGCGGGCTGCCGCTGGAAACGGGACCGCTGGGGCGCTGAGGCCGGCGGCCGGCGCGGCGCCGCCAGCGGCAGGCCGAGCGCGAATCCGACGCGACGGGCCCCCGCCGCGGCGTTCACTTCGGCCAGGCAGCCGCCGCCGCGCGGCACTCGTCGGCGGTCGGCACCAGCGCCAGGCGCACGAAGCGATCCTGGCCGCCGCCCTCCCGGCTCGGGCCGAAGAAGCTGCCCGGCGCGACGAGGATGCCGACCTCGCGCAGGCGCGCCGCGTAGTCGACGTCGCGCACGCCCGACGGCACCTCGACCCACAGGTAGAGGCCGGCGGTGCTGCCGTGCACCTTGAGGCCGCGCTGCCGGCACAGCTCGAGCAGGATGCGGCGCTTGTCGGCGAACACCTGCAGGCGCTGCTCGACGTGGCCGGTGTCGGTCCACGCCAGCGTCGCCGCGGCCTGCACGAACTCCTGCGGCGCCGTGCCCATGCTGGCGCGGAACCGCCGGTAGGTCGCGATCAGTTCCGCGTCACCGGCGACGAAACCCGAACGATAGCCGGTCATGCCCGAGCGCTTGCTCAGCGAGTGCACCGCGAGGCATCCCTTCTTGCCGAACTGCAGCAGGCTCTTCGGCCGCTCGCCCTCGTAGCACAGGTCGACGTAGCACTCGTCGCTGACCAGCACGAAGCCGTACTCCTCGCGCAGCTCGACCCAGCGGCGGAACAGCGCGTCGGGCAGGCAGAAGCCCGTCGGGTTGTGCGGGTAGTTGAGGAACACCACCGCGGCGCGGCGCAGCACGGCCTCGGGCACCAGGTCCGGGTCCATCGCGTAGCCGTTCGACAGGCCGAGCTGCATCGCGTAGGTCCAGGCCTCCGCGAACAGGGCGCCGATCTCGTAGACCGGGTAGGCCGGCTCGCCGTAGAGCACGAGGTCCTTGTCGCTCGGCACCTGCACGAACGTCATCGGCAGGTGGAACAGACACTCCTTGCTGCCCAGCGTCGCCAGCACCTCGGTGTCGGCGTCGACCTTGACCTGAAAGCGCCGCTGCAGGTAGCCGGCCACGGCCGCGCGCAGCGCCGGCGTGCCACCGGTCGGCGGATACTGGCTGACCGGGGCGAGGCCGTCGCGCAGCGCCTGCTGCAGGATCGCCGGCGTCGGCTCGCGCGGATCGCCGGTGCCGAAGTCGAACACCCGCCGGCCGGCCGCTTCGAGCTGCCGCTTCCACGCGGCCAGCTGTTCCATCGGGTAGGTCGGGAGCTTGCGTAGCCGATCGTTCATCCGCCGTCCTTCTTCGTGTCCGCAGCTGCGCCCGGTGCCGGCCGCGCCGCCATCTCCTCGCGCACGCGCTCGAGCAGCCGCTTGGTCGCGAGGATGCCGTCGGGCTCGCTGAGCCGGTCGCCTTCGTATTCGATGCCGAGGCGACCGTGGTAGCCGTGCTTGCCGACGACGATGTCGAGCATGCGGCGGTAGTCGGTGTGGGTCTCGTCGCCCGCGTCGTCGAAGTCGTGCGACTTGGCGCTGACGCCGCGCGCGAACGGCATCAGCTCGTCGGTGCCGCGGTAGCGGTCGTACTCGGTGTCCTGGTCGATGCGGAAGTTGCCGAAGTCCGGCAGCGACCCGATGCGACGGTGGTCGACGCGGCGCAGCGTGCCGGCGAGCCAGGCGCCGTCCGACGACAGGCCGCCGTGGTTCTCGACGATCACGTCGATGCCGAGCGGGTCGGCGAGTTCGCACAGCGCGTGCAGGCCCGCCGCCGCCAGCCGCTGCTGTTCCTCGCGCGCGCCCGCGCTCTGCGCGTTGACGCGGATCGAATGGCAGCCCAGGGCCTTGGCGGCCTCGAGCCAGCGGCGGTGGTTCTCGACCGCCATCGCGCGCGCCTTCTCGTTCGGGTCGCCGAGCGCGCCCTCGCCGTCGCACATGATCAGCACGCTCTGCACGCCCTCGCCGGCGCAGCGCTTGCGCAGCTCCTCGACGTAGGCGGCGTCCGCCTTGTCCGGCCAGAACGTGTTCACGTATTCGACCGCGTCGATGCCGAACGAACGTGCCCGCGCGGGGAAGTCCAGGTGGTCGAGTTCGCCCTTGCGCAGCGCGCGGTGCAGCGACCACTCGGCCAGACTGATCGAGAACAGCGGCCCGGTCGCCGACGGCAGCGGCCGCGGCCGCGCCCACGCCGGCAGCGCCGCGGTCCCGAGGGCCGCGGCGGACACGCCGAGGAAACGACGACGATCGAACTGCAGCGGGACAGCGGTCATGGCCGCGCATTGGAGAAGCCACCGCGGCGCGAGGCAACCCTCGCGGAGCCAATCACGCCGCGGTATCCTGCTCGCCCCCGACGGTCACCCGACCGCACCTCCGCACTGCAAACGACATGGCGATCCGAGTCACCGAAGCCAAGAAGGGCATGGTCATCCGCTTCGAGGGCGACCTGTACCAGATCACCCGCTACGACCACCTGACGCCGGGCAACCTGCGCGCGATCCACCACGTCTACCTCAAGCACCTGAAGAACGGCCGCCAGAAGGAGGTGCGCATGAAGACCAGCGACCAGCTCGACCTGGTCTACCTGGACTCGCGCGACTCGCAGTACCTGTTCAAGGACTCGCTCGGCTTCACCTTCATGGACAACGAGAACTTCGAGCAGTTCGTGCTCAGCGCCGACGTGATCGGCGACGCGATGAAGTTCATCACCGAGAACAGCAACGTCACCGTGGTGTTCTGCGAGGGCGAGGCGCTGACCGTGCAGCTGCCGCCGGCGGTCGAACTGGAGATCGTCGAGACCGAGGATGCCGCGCGCGGCGACACGGTCAGCAACGTGCAGAAGCCAGCGACCTGCAACACCGGCCTCGAGATCAAGGTGCCGGCCCACATCAAGAAGGGCGAGAAGGTGCGCGTCAGCACCGACACCGGCGAGTTCATGGGCAGGGCTTGAGATGGTGCGCCCGGTGCGACGCGCTGCGACGCGGTGACGGACGACGGCGGCGCCGGGCCACCAGCACCGCCTCGCCGTCCCACGAACCTGGCCACGGGCCCTCGCGGCGTCCCGTCACGCCTGCAGCTGCCGCAGCACCTCGGCGCGGCCGAGGCCGCGTTCGCGGCACAACCGCCGCACCTCGTCGTCCTCCGGACGCGCGACGACGCGGCCGCTCGGCAGGCGCGCGACCTTGAACACCACCGGACCGAGGCTCGTGTCGCGCGTCTCCTGCCAGCGCTCGAGCACGTGGCGCTGCACGCGGTGGCGGCGCACGCCGAGCGACGACGACTCCTCGAGCAGCAGGTCGGTCAGCGCGGCCGCATGGGCGTCGTCGCAGAGCACGGTGACGAGGCACCCGGGGCGGCCCTTCTTCATCTGCACCGGCGTCGTGAACGCATCCGTGGCGCCGCGGCGCAGCAGTTCGTCCTGCAGCCAGCCGATCTGTTCGCCGGTCGCGGTGTCGAGCTGGCACTGCAGTTCGAGCAGGTCCGTCGGCGACGGGCCGGCGACGGCGCGGCCGATCGCCAGGCGCAGCAGGTTGGGCACCTCGGCGTCGTCGCGCGTGCCGGCGCCGTAGCCGATCTGCTCGACGGTGTAGTGCAGCGGCGTGTCGAAGTGCTGCACCAGCGTGCGCAGCAGCGCCGCACCGGTCGGCGTCGTGCGTTCGCCGGCGAGGCCGCCCGCACGCACCGGGATGCCGCGCAGCAGCGCCATCGTCGCCGGCGCCGGCACCGGCAGGATGCCGTGGGCCGCGCGCACGGTGCCGGACCCGACCGCGATGCCGTTGGCGTGCACGCGTTCGACGCCGAGCAGGTGCATGCCGAGACAGGCGCAGACGACGTCGACGATGGTGTCCTCGGCGCCGACCTCGTGGAAGTGCACGTCGTCGATCGCGCAGCCGTGCGCGGCCGCCTCGACCTCGCCGATCGCGCGGTAGACCTGCTGGCAGTGCACCTTGACCGCCGCCGGCAGTTCGGCGCGCGCAACGATCGCCTCGATCTCGCGCAGGCCGCGATGCGCGTGGCCGCCGACACCCGGGCGCTGGACCGCGGCGTGCGGCCCGGCGGCGACCGGCACGAACGCGCCGGCGGCGGTCGCCCGATCGATCGACACCAGGAAGTGCGTGCCGGACAGGCTGGCGCGCAGCACCTTCTCGGCGTGGATCGACACGCCGGGCAACTGCAGCGACTGCACCGCGGCGGCCAGCGGTGCCAGCGGCAGGCCGAGGTCGAGCATCGCTCCGACCCACATGTCGCCGGCCACTCCGGACCAGGCATCGAGAACGGCAACGCGCATGCTGGGAACGGCCTTTGCCTGCAGGAACCGCGTCCGCGACCTGGTCCGGCTGGCCCAGCGCCTGTCCGCGGCGTCTACTTCTGCCATACTACGCGCCCGAGAACCAGCTTGTGAACGCCGCGCTCCCCCACCAACCGCCCGCCGACCGGGCCCGCTTCGACCGGCGCCCGCGGCGACGGCGCAGCCTCGCGCTGCGATGCGGTGCGGTGTCGGTGCTCGCACTGTGCGGGATCGCGCAAGCGCAGGACGCGCCGACGGGTGCCGGCCGGCTGGTCGCGGCCGACGCCGCCCGCCTGCTGGGCGCGGCGGATCCGGTGGTGCGCGGCGAGGCGGCGCTGATCGTCGCCGAGGCGTCGTCGATCGGCTTCCACACGGCGCTCGTCGCGGCGGCGGCCGATGGCGATCCGGCGGCGCGCGGCCGGGCGATCGTCGCGCTCGGTCTGCAGGCGACGCCGGGCACCGCGGTGGTGCTCGACGAACTGCTGGCCTCCGCCCACGACCGCACCACGCCGGAGGGCATCGCGGCGGCCTTCGCGCTCGGCCTGCTGCCGCCGGACCACGCCCCGGCCGTCGTCAGCCGCGTGCTGACCGGCTTCCTGCACGGCAACCTGCGCCGGCAGCAGGAACCGCTGCTCGCGCTGCTGCTCGGCATGTCGCTGCGCGACCCGCGTTCGCAGACCGCGGCGCTGCGGCGCCTGTTCGACGACGACGCCATGCGCGATCCGCAGCTGCGTGCCGAACTGCTGGCGCTGCTGCTGCGCGGCGAGCCCGACTTCGACGCGGCGAGACTGCGCCGCCTGCTCGAACGCGGCGCCGTCGAGGAACGCACGACGCTGCTGCGCTGGCTGGCGAACAACGACACCGACGGCGAGGCCGAGCTGCTGCCCGAGATCGAACGCGCGGCCAGGGCTGCCGATCCGGCCCAGCGCACCGCCGCGCTGGCGGCGCTGACGCACCGGCGCCACCTGCCGGCGCTCGAACTGGCCGCGCGCGCGATGCGCAGCAACGACGCCGCCGAGTGCGGCCAGGGCATGCGTTCGGTGCTCACGATCGGCGGTGCCAGCATGCGCGGCGCCCTCGAACGCCACCTGCTCGACGAACGCGACCCGGTGCGCAAGGCGGCGCTGCTGGCGAACTTCGAGGCGCCGCCGTCGGCCGCGCTGATCGCTCACGCGGCCGCGCTGGCGACCGACCCCGGGCAACCGTTCCCGGTGCGGACCGCCGCCGCCGTGCTGGTGGCGCGCAGCGAGCCGGACCGCGCGAGCACGATCCTGCGCGACCTGTTCCGCGGCACGACGCTGACCGAGACGCTGCCGCAGCTGGCGGCGCTGCTGCTGCGTGACGCCGGCGCCGATCCGCCGCCGCTGCTGCGGCTGTTGAACGGACCGGTCGATCTCGGCCAGCATCCGGCGCGCTGGCAGGCGCTGCTGGCGGCGGAGCACCCGGCCGCGGTGCGGCAGCTGCTCGGGACGCTGAACGGGCCGAGCACCCTGGCCGCCAAGGCGATCGCGCTGCAGGCGTGGCGCCGGGCGCGCGTGCTGGCGTTGCCGCGGCCGGCGGTCGGGCTGGCGCCGGCGGTGCTGCGCGAACTGCTCGGCGACTAGCCCGGACGGTGCACGGGCAGCCGGCTGCAAGACCCGCGCTGCCGCGCGCGGCGGTCACTCGCCGCGCGCGATCGCGGCGACCGCGCCGGCGGCGCGGCCGAGCGCGCCCGCCATCGCGGCGGCGAGAGCGGCCGGCGAACGACCGGCCGCCGGCTCCTGCGCCTCGACGTCGCGGCGGCGGCCGGCGAACTGCACCACCAAGCGCACGACCGCGCGCGGTTCGCCCTGCACGTCGACCTCGAACGCCTCGACGGCGACGCGCATCACGTTGCCGCCGTCGCCCGGCAGCTGCTGCAGCCGCGCGCCCAGCGCGGCGGCGACCAGCTGCACCGGTTCGTCGATCCAGCCGTGCTGGCCGTCGAACACCACCTCGCGCGGGGCCGTGCGCACCACGAACTCGCGACCGAGGTGGCCGGCGGCGGTGACCCGCAGGTCGACCGTCGGCCGCGCGCTCGTCTCGACAGCGGCGGCCGGCAGCGGATCGAACCAGCGCACCGGCGGCGCCGGCGGCGCCGACGACAGGCAGGCGGCGAGCAGCAGCGCCGCGCCGAGGCTGCAGGCGTTGGCGTTCCTCATCGTTCCTCCAGCGGCGACGCGGCGGACGCGCCGCGCCCGTACAGCAGCGCCGCGGGGTCGCGTTCGAGCAGCGCGGCGAGCCGTTCGATCGCGCCGAGCGTGCGGCGCAGATGCGACAGCTGCTCGCGCAGTTCGTCGCCCGCGGCGGTCAGCGACGCGCCGGCCGCGCGCACGCTGCCGGTCGTCGCCGGCAGCTGCAGCGCATCGACCTGCGCCCGCAGGTCGGCGGCGGCGGCGTGCACCTCGCGCAGCGCCGACACCAGCGGTCCCTGTTCGGACTGCCACGACGACACCGTGTCGGCGATCGACGCGAAGGCGCCGGTCGCCGTGGCGACGGTGTCGCGATCGTGCACCGCCTGCAGTTCGCGTTCGGCGCTCTCGAGCACGCCGTGCAGCCGGCGGCCGAGTTCGGGCAGCTGCGCCGCCGCCAGGTCCGAGCGCAGCAGCGCGATCAGCTCGCGCGCCTCGAGCGCCATCGCCGGCAGTTCCCGCAGCAGCTCGCGGCTCGCGTCCTCGAGACTCTTGGCGGTGCTCGGCACCGTGCGCAGGGTGTTGGCGCCGACCTGGAACGGCAGCCGCTGCGGCCCGGACGGCGGGTCCGGGAAGAAGTCGACCTGGATGAACGACGTGCTGGTCACCCACGACATCACGACCTGCGCGCGCAGGTTCTCGGGCAGCGGACAGTCGCCGTCGAGCCTGCCGACGTCGAGGCCGAGGTCGGTCAGGTAGTCGTCGTACAACGACGCCTCGACCTGCAGGTGCTTCTTGTCGCCGGCGACGCGGATGCGTTCGACGGTGCCGATGGTGACGCCGCGGAACTTCACCGGCGAGCCCTCCTCGAGGCCGGTCAGCGCCTCGTCGAAGTAGGCGTAGGCCGTGTGGTAGGCCTGCTTCCACTCGCGCATGCCGAGCCACGTCATGCCGCTGACCAGGGCCGCGCAGCCGCCGACGACGAACAGACCGAGCTTCCAGCGATTGGCGGGCGCTGTCATGCGAGCCTCGACGTCTGGCGGTGGAAGAACGCCTGCACGCGCGCATCCGTGGATCGCTCGGCGAGGTCGCGCGGGGCGCCGCGGGCGATGATGCCGCGCACACCGCGGTCGAGCAGGATGCACTGGTCGGCGACGTGCAGGATGGTCGGCAGCTCGTGCGTCACCAGCACGATGGTAACGCCGAGACGCCGCGCCAGCGTCAGGATCAATTCGTCGAGTTCGGCCGAGGTGACCGGATCGAGCCCCGCCGACGGCTCGTCGAGGAACAGCATCGGCGGATCGAGGGCCAGCGCGCGGGCGATGCCGGCGCGCTTCTTCATGCCGCCCGACACCTCGGACGGCAGGTGGTGCGCGAAGCGCTCGAGCCCCACCAGTCGCAGCCGGCCCATCGCCACCGCGGTCGCCGCGGCCGGCGGCAGGTCGGTCCACTTCTGCAGCGGCAGCAGCACGTTCTGCAGCAGCGTCGACGAGCCGAACAGCGCCGCCGACTGGAACACGACCCCGAACTGCGGCGGCGCCATCGCCTGCGCCGGCGTGCCGATGCCGGTGAAGTGCACGCGGCCGTGCAGCGGCTGCTGCAGCCCGATCAGCGTGCGCAGCAGCGTCGACTTGCCGGAGCCCGAGCCGCCGAGCACGGCGAACACCTGGCCGCGCTGCACGTCGAACGCGATCTCCTCGAGCACCGGATCGTCGTCGTAGCCGACACTGAGGTCGCGCACTGCCAGGACGCGGGCCATGTCACCAGTCCAGCAGCGTGAAGATCCAGGTGAACACCGCGTCGAGCGCGACCAGCGTGAACAGCACCACGACCACCGCCGACGTCGTCGCGCGGCCGACGCCGACCGCGCCGCCGCTGGTGCTGAGCCCGCGCTGGCAGGCGATCAGTCCGATCGCGATCGCGAACGCGACGCTCTTCAGCAGGCCGGTGCCGACGTCGCCGAGCCCGACCGCGAGCTGCATCGCCTGCAGGTACACGATCGACGGCTGGTCGAGGTAGGTCACCGCGATCGCGAGGCCGCCGAGCGAGCCGATCAGGTCGCCGAGCAACGTCAGCACCGGCACCACCAGCACCAGCGTCAGCACGCGCGGGAACACCAGGAACCGCTGCGGGTCCTGGCCCAGCGTGCGCAGCGCGTCGACCTCCTCGTTGACGGTCATGGTGCCGAGCTCGGCGGCGTAGGCGGCGCCCGAGCGGCCGGTGACCAGGATCGCCGTCATCAGCGGCCCGAGTTCGCGCACGACCGACAGGCCGACCAGGTTGGCGAGGAACGGATCGCCGCCGAACCGGTGCAGCTGGATCGCGCCCTGCAGGCCGAGGATCGCGCCGACCAGGAAGTTGATCAGCAGCACGATCGGCATGCCGTCGGTGCCGGCGCGTTCGATCAGCACGCCGAGGTCGCCGAGGTGCACCGTGCGCGGCCGCCGCACCGCCTGCACGACGCCGACCACGAGATCGCCGACGAAGGCGAGGATCGCCCGGGTGGTGCCGACCGCGGTGTGCGCGAAGGTGCCGATGTCGCTGAGCAACCCCGGCTGGCGCGGCTGGCTGCGTTCGCACGGGTCGCCGCGACCGCAGTCGTAGAGTTCGAGCAGGCGCGCCGCATCGCCCTGGGCGCCGGTGTAGCGCAGCACGCCCCCCCGCTCGGCGTGCTGCATCGCGGTCGCGGCCAGCAGCGCCGCGGCGCCGCCCTCGAGCCGGTCGACCGCCGCGAGGTCGACCTCGACGTCGCCGTGCCCACGCACCGCCGCGCCGAGGTCGCGCCACAGCCGGGCGCCATCACGCAGCGTCAGCGCGCCGCCCAGGCGCAGCCGCAGCGAGCCGGCGGCCGCTGGTTCGCGCGTGAGCGTGAAGGACGCCTGCATGCGCGGCGCGACCGGGCGCCGATCAGGCCTTGCGGCCCTTGGACTTGCCCTTGGCCTTGGCCTTCGGTGCCGCGGCCGGTGCCGGGGTCGGCACCTCCGCGGCCGCGGCGGCGCGCGGGGCCGGCGCGGCGGCCGCGGCCGGCGCCGCCTTGCCGGCGCGGACCGGGCTCGCCGACTCGGCGCGGCGCGGCGCGCCGATCTGCGCCAGGCACTTCAGCACGGCGCCGGCATCGAGCGCCGCCGGGCGGCTGTGCGCGGTGCGCACCAGGTCGTTGGTCGAGATCATGCCGACCAACAGGTTGCGCGCGTCGACCACCGGCAGCCGGTGCACCTGCGCCTGCTGCATCGTCGCCATCGCCGCCGCGACGGTCTCGTCCGGACGGCACGTGCGCACGGTGCGCACCATCACGGTCGTCACCGGGATCTCGCCCAGCGAACGACCCTGCGTGTACGACGCCATGCAGAGGTCGCGATCGGTGACGACTCCCACCAGCGCGCCGGCGGCGTCCACCACCGGCGCGATGCCACAGTCCGTTTCCCACAGTACCCGGGCCGCTGCGTCGCCACGTTCGCCGATGCGAACCGCGCGCGGCTCCCGACTCATCAGTTCATTCACGTTCATGTCCCGATCCTGCCGGTCGACGGCAGTCCTGGCGAGCAATTTCCGCGCGGGCGGGCCGGCCGACCCGGACGGGCGCACACTGGAGACCGCGGTGGCGACCCGGCACACTGCCGTCGTGCCCGAGACGTCCCCGCTGGCCGCCGCGAACGCCCTTCCCGGCGACCGGCTGCGCGTCTCCGCCTGGGTGCTCTACGACCTCGCGAACACCGTCTACGCCGCGGTGCTGACGTTCGTGTTCGTGCCGTTCGCCAAGCAGCAGCTCGGCGGCCTCACCGCGCAGGGCGCCGTCAACTTCGCCTCGATGGTCGCGGCCGGCCTGCTGGTGCCGCTGCTCGGCGCGCTGGCCGATCACACCGCCCGCACCCGCGGCTACCTGACGGTCGCGACCGTCGGCTGCGTGCTCGCGATGTTCGGGTGGGGTCTCGACCTCGGCGGCACCTGGCTGCTGCTGTGCTTCTTCGTCGCCAACCTCACCTACAACGTCGGCCTGCTGTTCTACAACTCGCTGTTGCCCTCGGTGGTCTCGCCCGACCGCATCGGCCGGGTCAGCGGACTCGGCGTCGGGCTCGGCTACTTCGGCACGATCCTGGTGCTGGCCGTGCTGCTGCCGCTGCCCGTCGCCGACCCGACGCGGTTCGTGATCGCCGGCCTGATGTTCCTGGTCGGCGCGCTGCCGTGCCTGCTGCTGGTGCGCGATCTCCGCCCGTCCCGCAGCGGCAGCGCCCGCTCGTCGATGCGCGCCGCGACGTCGTCGCTGGCCGAGGCCCTGCGGCGACTGCCCCGGCACCGCGCCCTGCTGTGGTTCTTGCTCGGCAACTTCTGCCTCGTCGACGTGCTGAACACCGCGGTGCTGTTCTTCGCCGACTTCACCGTCGACGTGTTCCAGCGCGATCTCGACCAGGGCGCGCTGCAGGTGCTCGGCGTCGCGATCACGTCGAGGGAAGGCCTGCTGAGCCTCATGGGACTGTGCCTCAACGGCCTCGCGCTGGCGTTCGGCATCGGCCTCGGCATCTGGACCGATCGGGCACCGCTGCGCGTCATGCGCACCAGCGGCCTCGCCCTGCTCGGGGCGCTGATCGGCGGCGCCGTGTTCGGCGGCCACAGCGCGGCCGGCTACCTGCTGACGCTGGTCGCGCTCGGCGCCTTCGGCCTCGCCGGCATCTGGACCGCCGGCCGCAAGATCCTGCTGCTGCTGGCGCCGCCCGAACACGTGGGCCAGTACTTCGGCCTCTACGGCATCACGACGAAGCTCTCGGTCGTCGGCGCGTTCGTCTACGGCGTGGTCGCCGACGCATGGGGCAGCAAGGCCGCGATGCTGGTGCAGGGCGTTCCGCTGTTGCTCGGGCTCGCCTGTCTCGCGATGGTTCGTCTTCCTGCCGCCGGCACCCCACCCACCCGATGAGCGAAGACGACGACGACCCGACCCCGCGCGCCCGCGAGGCCCTGTGGCAACGCGTGGTCGTCGGCCTGTTCGCCGCCGTGATCTGGATCGTCGGCGCGCTGCCGAACCGGCTCGTCTACGCGATCGCCGATCTGCTGGCGGTGCCATGGTTCCTGTGGTGGTGCGTGCGCGATCGCCGCGGCCGCCGCAGCAGCGGCTACTGGCGCAACTGCCGCATCGCCTTCCGCCCCGGCGCGCCGCTCGGCGCCGAGCGGCCGCGCCGCCACCTGTGGCGCTGGTCGCGGCACATCGCCTGGCTCGCGATCGACTTCTGCCGCATGCACCGCATCACCGCCGCGAACGCGCACGAGCACTGCGACCTGCGCGAGTACCCGCGCGTCGCCGAAGCGTTCGGCGAGGGCAAGGGGCTGATCTTCGCGACCGGCCACATCGGCGTCTGGGACGTCGCCGGCCACGTCGCCGGGCTGCTCGGCCTGCCGCTGACGTCGGTGTTCCGGCCCAGCCCGCTGCCGGCCCTCAACCGCCTGATCGAACGCCTGCGCACCGGCACCGGCTCGACCGTGGTCGCGCGCAAGAACGTGATGTGGACGCTGAAGAAGGTGCTCGGCGAACACCGGGCGATCGGCATCCTCGCCGACGGCGGCGGCAAGCACAGCTCGGTGGTGGCGCCGTTCCTCGGCGTACCGGCGCGCACGGTCGCGACACCGGCGCTGCTGCACGTGATGCTCGGCGCGCCGATCGCCGTGGTCGTGATGCTGCGCACCGGCCGCATGCGTTTCCGCCTGCGTGTGCTCGACGTGATCCGCGACGCCGCGACCGGCGACCGCGAACGCGACCTGATCGCGATCACCGGGCGCATCAACGCGGCGCTGACCCAGGCCGTCGCCGAGGCGCCCGAGCAGTGGTTCTGGCAGAGCCGACGCTTCCGCCACCGGCCGGCCGGTGAACAGCCCGGCGCCGACGGCCTGCCGCCGCTGGCGGTCGATCGCACGCGGATGGCGGCGACGCGACCTTGACGCGACGTCGCGCTTTCCTTCACGTTCCCATCACCTCTGCTTCACGATCTGCGACCCGGTTCCTCCATGCCACGCCCCTCTCTGCTCGCGCTGCCCTTCGCCGCCACGCTCCTGCTCCCCGGCTGTGGGCAGGGACATCCCGAACTCCAGAACCTCGGCTCCGACACGATGCTCGAGGTCGCCGGGGCGTGGGCGCAGGCCTACCACGACGTGCACCCGCAGATCGTCGTGTCGGTCTCGGGCGGCGGCTCCGGCACCGGCATCGCCAACCTGATCGCCGGCGACGTCGACATCGCCAACAGCAGCCGCCATCTCAAGGACAGCGAGGTCGAGGCGGCCAAGAAGCACGGGCACACGCCGGTGCAGCACCACGTCGGCTACGACGGCATCGCGATCTACGTGCACAAGGACAATCCGATCGTGTCGATCACGCTCGAGCAGCTGCGCGAGATGTTCGGCGACGGCGGCAGCATCAGCAGGTGGTCGCAACTGGGCGTCGAGATCGGCGCCGGCAACGGCGACGACGACCGCATCGTGCTGGCCAGCCGCCAGAACAACAGCGGCACCTACGAGTACTTCCGCGAGGCGGTGCTCGGCGGTGACAGCGGCCGCTTCAAGAGCGAGTGCAACAACCTGAACGGCAGCAAGGACGTGGTCGACTTCTGCGGCAAGACGCGCAGCGCGATCGGCTACAGCGGCCTCGCCTACGCGACCAAGGCGGTGCGCGTCGTACCGGTCGCCAAGACCGCGGCTGCGCCGGCGGTGGTGCCCGACGCGGCCACCGTGCTCGACGGCAGCTACCCGATCTCGCGCCCGCTGTTCATGTACACCAACGGCGAGCCGACCGGCGAGGTCAAGCTGTATCTCGACTGGATCAAGAGCGACGCCGGCCAGCGCGTGCTGCAGAAGTGCGGCTACCCGCCGCTGCGTCCGCTCTGACCGCCGGCGATCACCACGCCGTTCTCGACCCGGCGGCACCTTGCGGGTCACATGCGCACCGCGCCTCCCCCCTCCACCCTCCCGACGGCCGTGGCACATCACTACGAAGAGCGCCTGCAGAAGGACCTCGCCTGGATCCAGGAACTGGTCGTCATCGTCGGCCAGTCGATCGCCAAGGCGATCGACGACGCCGTGACCGCGGTGCTGAGGCTCGACAAGGACCTCGCGGCGCAGACCGTGATCGGCGACTACACGATCAACCGGCAGACGCGTGAACTCGACCGCCTGTGTCACGCGTTCGTCGCCCGCCACCTGCCGAGCGCCGGCCACCTGCGCTACGTCTCCGCGGTGCTGCGGCTCAACATCGCGCTCGAACGCATGGGCGACTATGCGGCGACGATCTCGCGCACCGCGGCGCAGCTGTCGACGCTGCCGCCGGCCGTGGTCGCGCGCGACATCGAGATGATGTCGGAGCACGCGCGCCGGATGCTCAACGACTCCCTGCGCGGCTTCCAGCGCCGCGACGTCGGCATCGCCCAGGCGACGCTGGCGACCGCGACCCAGTTCGCACAGTACTTCGACAAGGTGTTCGCGGACCTGGTCAAGGAAGGCGAGCAGCACAGCCGACCGGTCAACGACCTGTTCTCGCTGATGGCGACCTTCAACCGCCTCGAACGCGTGATCCACCAGGCGAAGAACATCTGCGAGGAGACGGTGTTCGTCGTCACCGGCAAGATGAAGGACGAGAAGACGTTCCAGATCCTGTTCGTCGACGCCGACAACAGCGGTCCGAGCCAGCTCGCCGAGCACTTCACGCGCAAGGCGTTCCCGCAGAGCGGTCGCTACCGCAGCGCCGGCTGGCAGGTCGCCGACGACGTCGACGCCGCCTACCGCAACTTCGCGCAGACGGTCGGTCTCGACCTGTCGAAGTCGTGGCCGACGCCGCTGTCGACGCTGGTCGACCAGCTCGACGACTACCAGCTCGTGGTCGGGCTCGGCGACGGCGCGCGCGACAAGATCGGCCGGGTGCCGTTCCACACCACGGTGCTGGTGTGGCCGATCGACGTCGCCGGCGGCCCCGAGGCCGTCTACCGCCAGCTCGCCCCGCGCGTGCGCGAGCTGATGGAGCTGCTGCGCGGCGAACAGGCGAGCTGATCGTGAGCTCGCCCGCGCGCGAACCCTGGCTGCAGGCGCTGGACCGCCGCGATGCCACCTGGTGGATCGACCGCGTCTGCCGCGGCGGCGTGTTCGTCGGCGGCATGTCGGCGATCCTGTTCCTGACGGCGATCTTCCTGTTCATCGCCACGCAGGGGCTCGACTTCGCCTGGCATCGCCTGTCGCTGGGCCAGCTGCTGACCGGGCAACGCTGGGAGCCGACCGTCGAGCCGCCGGAGTACGGCGCGCTGCCGCTGATCGCCGGCACCGCCTGGATCACCGCCGTCGCGATGCTGGTCGCGGTGCCGCTGTCGTTCGGCGCGGCGATCTACATCGGCGAGTTCGCGCGCGGCCGGCAGCGCGAATGGCTGAAGATCCTGATCGAGCTGCTGGCGGCGATCCCGTCGGTGGTCTGGGGCGTCATCGGCCTGCAGGTGATGAAGCCGGTGATCCAGCAGCTGTTCGACGTGCAGGTCGGCCTCAACGTGCTGAACGCGGGCATCATCCTCGGCCTGATGGCGGCGCCGATCATCACCACGATCGCCGAGGACGCGCTGAAGGCGGTGCCCGACACCTACCGCGAGGCCGCCGAGGCGCTCGGCGCGACGCGCTGGCAGATCGTGCGCAAGGTCGTGCTGCCGCACGCCCGACCCGGACTGTCGGCGGCGATCCTGCTCGGCATCGGCCGCGCGTTCGGCGAGACCATCGCCGTGCTGATGGCCAGCGGCCATCGCCTGATGATCCCCGACAGCATCTTCGACTCGGCGGCGACGATCACGGCGACGATCGCCGCCGAACTCGGCGAGGCCGCGGTCGGCAGCGACCACTACCAGGTGCTGTTCGTGCTCGGTCTGCTGCTGTTCGGCATCACGTTCGCGATCAATCTGACCGCCGACTGGATCGTGCGCGGCCGCCGAGGTCACGGATGACCGCCGTGCGCACCGTTCCCACCGACGGATTCGCGACGACCTCGCGCGAACGGCGGGCGCTGACCGTGCAGCACGCCGCCCGGCTGCTGTTCCTGCTGGTCGCGCTGCTGCTGCTGGCGCCCGTGCTGTGCATCCTGGCGGTGCTCGTGGTCGAGGGTGCGCCCGGCCTCTCGCTCGACTTCTTCCTGACCAAGCCGCGCGACAACGGCGCCGCCGGCGGCATCGCCACGGCGCTGGTCGGCACGATCTGGCTGACCATGGGCGCGCTGGTGCTGGCGCTGCCGCTCGGCGTCGCCGCGGCGATCTACCTCAGCGAGTACGCGCGCGACAACTGGCTGACGCGCACGATCCAGGTCGCGATCGTCAACCTCGCCGGCGTGCCCTCGATCGTGCACGCGCTGTTCGGTGTCGGCGCGTTCGTCTACTTCCTCGGCTTCGGCAAGTCGATCCTCGCGGCCAGCTGCACGCTGGCGGTGATGACGCTGCCGGTGGTCATCGTGTCGACGCGCGAGGCGCTGCAGGCGGTGCCGAAGGCGTTCCGCGAGGCCTGCTGGAACATGGGCGCCACGCGCTGGCAGACGATCTGGCACATCGTGCTGCCGAACTCCGGCGGCGGCATCCTGACCGGGCTGATCCTCGTGGTCAGCCGCGCGGTCGGCGAGACCGCGCCGATCATGTTCACCGGCGCCGTGTTCCTGCGCGCGCTGTATCCGAGCAGCGTGTTCGACAAGACCATGGCGCTGTCGCTGCACCTGTTCAACGTCTCGACGCAGGTCACCAACGTGCCGCGCCACGTGCCGTTCGCGGTCGCGCTGACGCTGATCATGGTCGTGCTGGCGATGAACGCGATCGCGATCACGTTCCGCATGCGCCTGCGTGGGAGGAAGAAGTGGTGACCGGGGCGACGACGCGCAGCCTGGTCACCGTGCGCGGCCTGTCGGTGCGCTACGGCAACCACGTCGCGCTGCAGGGCGTCGATCTCGACGTGAACGAGAACGAGATCTTCGGCGTCATCGGGCCGGCCAACGGCGGCAAGACGTCGTTCCTGCGCGCGCTGAACCGCATGGACGATTTCGTGCCGCACATGCGCGTCGACGGCGAGGTGACGTTCGCCGGCCGCGACGTGCGCACGATCCGCAACCTCTACGCCCTGCGCCGTCACATCGGCGTCGTGTTCCCGCTGCCGGTCGGCCTGCCGCTGTCGATCTACGACAACGTGGCGCTGAGCCCGCGCCTGTCCGGCACGCGCAAACGCGCGCAGCTCGACGAGATCGTCGAACGCTGCCTGCGGCGGGCGGCGCTGTGGGACGAGGTCAAGGACCGCCTCGACGGGCTCGGCTCGCTGCTGAGCGGCGGCCAGCAGCAGCGCCTGACGATCGCGCGCGCGCTGTCACAGGACCCCGAACTGCTGCTGCTCGACGAGTTCTCGATCGCGGTCGACCCGGTGACGACGATGCGCATCGAGGAGGTGCTGAAGGAGCTGCGCCAGGAGCTGACGATCGTGCTGGTCACCAACCTGGTGCAGCAGGCGCGGCGGCTCGCCGACCGCACCGCGTTCTTCCTCGACGGCCGCTGCGTCGAGATCGCGGCCACCGACGCGCTGTTCGGCGGCGGCGCCAGGGACCAGCGCACGGTCGACTACCTGGAGGGGCGCTTTGGCTGAACCGCAGGCGGAACCGTCGGCCGACCTGGCGATCGAGGTGCGCGGCCTGAACCTCTGGTACGGCACGTTCCAGGCCCTGTTCGAGGTCGACCTCGACATCGAGGCCGGCAACGTCACCGCGCTGATCGGTCCGTCCGGCTGCGGCAAGTCGACGCTGTTGCGCAGCTGCAACCGCATCGTCGAGCGCCTCGGCTACGTGTCGACCACGGGCACGATCAGGGTGCTCGGGCACGACATCCATGCCGGGACCGCCTCGCCGATCCAGGTGCGACGCCACGTCGGCATGGTGTTCCAGCGGCCGAACCCGCTGCCGCTGTCGATCCGCGACAACGTGCTGTTCGCGCAACGTCTGCACGCGGCGCACGGTCCGTCGCGCGCCGACCAGGACGCCGCCGTCGAACAGGCGCTGCGCGAGGTGCTGCTGTGGGATCGCGTCAAGGACCGCCTGCACCACCGCGCGACCGGCCTGTCGCTCGAAGAGCAGCAGAAGCTGTGCATCGCGCGGCTGCTGCCGACCAAGCCGGCGGTGCTGCTGATGGACGAGCCGTGCTCGGCGCTGGACCCGGCGGCGACCGCGGCGGTCGAGGACCTGATCTGGAGCCTGCGCGGTCGCTACTCGATCCTGATCGTCACGCACAACATGGCCCAGGCGCGCCGCGCCAGCGACCAGTGCGTGTTCATGCTGATGGGACGCGTGGTCGAGCACTCGGCGACCGAGCAGATGTTCGTCGCGCCGCAGCGGCAGGAGACCGCCGACTACATCGAGGGTCGGTTCGGCTGATCGAAGGTTGCCGGCGCGGCATCTGGTATCGTGCCCGGCGCATGAACGTGCCGCTCGCGCTCCCGCTCTCCCTGCTGCTGGCCGCGACCGCGGCACAGGATCCGACCGACGTGCTGGCGCGCTTCCAGCTCGACGGCAAGCCGGCCGTGGTGACGCGCGGCGACGTCGCGCTGGAGATGGCCTTCCATCTGCGGCGCGAGAGCCGCGGCCAGGAAGCCTGCGGCCTGCTGGTGGACACCACGCTGACCCGCCTCGCGGCCGAACGCCGCCACCTGATGCCCACGCGGGACGAGGTTGCCGCGTTCTGGCAGCAGCTGCAGGAGCAGCTGCGCGCCGCCGGCAACCGGCCCGAGGACTTCCCCGCGGTGCGCAATTCCGACCCGGAGCAGCTGCACCAGTACCTCGCGGTGCAGATGGCCCACGAACGACTGGTGCGCGCCGAACTGGATCTCGGTCCCAAGGAGTCGGTCAGCCCGGACATGCTGAAGCTCTGGCTGCAGGAGGAGCGACGCAAGAACGAGGTCGTGGTCGATCCCGATCGACTGCCCGCGGGCACGTGTGCGCGCATCGGTGAGCTGGAGCTGCCGATGATCGACCTCGGCTTCCTGCTGCTGCGGACCAGCGAAGACTTCGAGCGCGACCGCTTCGTGCGGCAGCTGATCTACCTGCGCTCGTTGGAGGCCCTGGCCGAACGCGAGGGTGTCAGGCTCACGGATGCGGACCTCGATCGCGCCGTGCGACAGCGCCGCGACGACGCCGCGCGCGATCCGCGCTACGGCGGCGTGCCCTTCGAGCAGATCCTGATGCAGAGCTCGGGGCTGACGATCGCCTCGCTGCGGCAGCGGCGCGTGTTTCGCGGCCAGGCGCTGCTCGACAAGCTCGCCGACCAGCGGTTCCCGGACGCCGACCTGCAGGCCGAGCTGGCGCGCGATCGCCAGGCGGTGCTCGACCTGGTCGGCCCGCGGCGCCACCTCGGCCTGATCTTCGTTCGCGCGCTCGAGCAGCCCAACGCGCTGGTGCCGTTGAGCTTCCCGGCCGCCGAGCAGAAGCTGCGGCAGGTGCGCGAGCGACTGGCCAAGGAGTCGTTCGCCAACGTCGCCATGATCGAAAGCGAGGACGAGCGGACCAAGCAGCACGGCGGCGACGCGGGCTGGTACCGGCGCCGCTCCGGCGAACTGCCGGACGCCCTGCTGGCGGCGGCGTTCGCGCTGGATGTCGGCGAGGTCTCGCCGCCGGTGCGCACCGAAGAGGGCTGCTACCTGGTCAAGGCGCTCGACGTCGATCCGGTGCCGGCCGACCACCGGCTGATCGAGCAGCTGCGCCGCTACAAGGCGATCGGGCTGCAGCAGCAGCTGCTGCGCGAGGCCGCGATCGAGATGGTCACACCGCACGACGCGACGCCACGATGATCGGCGCGCCCTGGTCCGGCGACGAACGACTGCGCACCGCGACGTTCGCCGGGGCGCGCTGGTGCGCACAGGCACAGCTGTGGCGGCCGCACGATCCCGACCTGCTGACCACCGGCGACGTCGAGACCGCGGTGCTGGTGCTGGCCGGCACGTTCGACCTGATCGGCGGTTCGACCGCGTGGCCGGCGCGCGGCGCACGCACGACGCCGTTCGCGGGCCGGCCGATGGCGGTGTTCCTGCCGCCGCGCACGCAGTTCCGCACCCAGAACGGCAGCGGCGAGATCCTGTTGCTGGGCGCGCGGCAGCCGCCCGCGCCGCCGACCGCCGAAGGCCGCGCGGCGTTCGCGCAGAAGCCGCTGCTGCCGATGGCGGGCAGCAACAAGTCGTTCGACCCCACCACCGGCGAGTGGCTCCCGGCCGAGGCGTTCCCGACCGCGCCCGAGTCGCTGCCGCCGCGCCGCATGCAGCGGCTGCCGGTCGGCGACCTGATCGTCGAGCGCGTGCTCGCCGCCGACTACAAGGCGGCGACGCTCAGCGTCGACGAGGTCGTAGTGCCCGCCGGCGCGACGCTGCGCGTGCGCGACGTCCCCGGGCGGCCCGGCGCCGACGAGGTGCTGGTGTTCGTGCGCGGCGACGACGGCGACGTCGTGTCCGTGCGCCGCGACGTCGACGACGTGCGGGTCACCGCCGGCCGCGCGCCCAGCTACGTGGTGCTGGCCTACGCCGGCAAGGGCTGAAAGCCGGCGACCGTGACCGCGGCCCCATCGGGCAGCGCCAGCTCGGTGCCGATCGCCTGGAAGTCCTTCGGCAGGTAGCCCAGGCCGACGCGCAGGCCGCGGCCCGGCGCCGGCACCGCGTGCAGCACGCGCCCGACCGGCACGTCGTCCTCGGGCTCGTGCAGCGCGACCGCCGCCGTGATCGCCGGACCGTCGGCGAGCCGCAGCAGGCACAGCCTGCGGTTGACGTGGCCGTAGGTGTGGATGCGCGCGACGATCTCCTGGCCGGTGTAGCAGCCCTTGGTCGTCGA
>JAEUHS010000044.1 GCA_016794035.1 Planctomycetota bacterium | reverse complement strand
TGCGGCTCGCCGAGCGGCAGCGGCATGTCGTAGAGCAGCTGCATCTTCGGCCCGCTGATGTCGATCAGCTGGAAGTTCTGCGGCAGCAGCGGACCGACCGGCGCGAAGCGGTCGAGCGCCCACTTGTTCATCGCGATCAGGAACTTGCCGTCCGGGCTGACCGTGTCGCCCTCGGCCGCCACCAGGTGGCCGATGTTGAAGTTGGTGTCGATCTTCTCGACGACCTTCATCTCCTTCAGCGACCACTTCGCGACCACGGTCTCGATGAACACCGACGTGTAGGCGAAGCCCTTGTCGTCGAACACCGTGTGCAGCGGGCCGAGGCCGATCTCGCACTGGCCGAAGATCGAGCTCTTGAAGTCGAGGATCGGCACTCCGTACGGGTCCTTGCCGACGAACTTCTTCTCGGCCATCTGCGCAGCGATCTTCTGGATGTCGTAGAGCGTCGTGTGCGTGTCGAGCTTGCCGCCGACGACGACGCCGGTGCCGTCCGGCGTCACGTCGACGCCGTGCGGGCTCTTCGGCTCCGGCACGAACGCCAGCAGGCCCTCGTCGATCGCGGTCTGCAGCCGGATCGTGCGCATGCCGGCGATGGTCTCGGTCCTGCCTGCCTTGGCCAGGCTCTCGGCCTTGCGCCAGTGGATGCAGTGCAGGTAGTCCATGTCGTTCTGCGTCGCGCCGGACTCCAGCGGCGGCTTGCCTTCGAGGATGCCGCCCCAGGCACGCTCGGTGTTGATCGAGTTGCAGAACACCCAGCCGTCGCTGCCCTTCTTGCCGCAGTCGGCGAGGTCCTGCATGTACGGCGGCAGTTCGATCGCGAACGACGCCTCGGGCACGATCCGGCCCTTCGTCTTGTCGAAGCGCCAGAAGATCATCGCGCCGCGGTACTTCTCGTCGAACTGCTCGATCGGCGCATAGGCACCGCCGAGCGGCGCCGGGTACTGCGACGTCTCGACGACGTAGTCGGTGTCGGGCGTCACGAACGTCGCGCCGTGTTCGGACGCGATCAGTTCGCTGTGCACGATCTGCTTGCAGACGAAATCCGACAGGTCGACGACCGCGACGCGCGGGTTGCACTTGTCGTTGACGAAGATCCAGCGGCCGTCGTACTCGCCGCCGGTCTCGCTGAGCGCCGGGTGGTGCATGTCGGCCCAGTCGATCTTCACACCGCCGCGGTCGCCCATGCGGATCACGTCGCCGCTCTCGTCGCCGTAGCCGTAGCCCTGCCACGGCTCCGGCGTGAACACGCCGACGTACTTCAGGATGCGCATGCTCGGCACGCCGATCACGATCAGGTTGCCGCCGTGGCCGCCGGACGCGAACGTGTAGTACTCGTCGTGGCGCCCGGTCGGCGTGTAGGTCTTCAGCGCCGCCGCGACGTCGGCTTCGGACAGGTTGCGCGCCTGCATCAGCGACAGCACGTCGCCGCCGGCACCGCCGCCACCGACGTTGGAACTGCGGCCGCCACAGGCGGCCAGGGCCGCGACGGCCAGCACGGCCGCCGCACGCTGCAGACGATTCTTCGGAACAGCTTGCATGGGATCCTCGCGTCTCTGGGGTGGGCCCGGCTGCGGCGTCACTTGCCGCGGAAGCCGCGCACGATCTCGGTCAGTTCCGCCAACACCTCGGTCTTGCCCTTCAGCTGCGGCTGCGCCGGCATCATCGGGCTCTTGCCGACCGCGGCGCCGCCGAACACGATCGCCTTCTGGATCTGCTCGTCGGTCACCGACTCCTGCCACGCGACGTCGGCGAACGAACGCGGCTTCGGATCGAGCGCCGCGGCACCGGGGCCGTCGCCGTGGCCGGTCAGGCCGTGGCAGGTGAAGCACAGCGACTCGAACAGCGCCTTCGCCTCGCCGTGCGCGGCGCCCGCGTCCGCCGTCGGCGCGACGGGTTTCGACGGCGGCGTCTTCGGCGACGCGGCACCGGCATCACCACCGCCGCAGGCGGCGGCAACGGTCAGGACGGACAGACAGGCAAGGCGACGGCTCGGCTTCATCGTGGTGTCTCCAGTGCCGGTCATAATGGAGTCGCGGATCCATAAATACAGAGAAGTGGGGACGGGGCTGCAGTTGCTGCCTCGACTACGCACTAGGTCCACCGCTGATAGGTCCGTTCCAGCGCCGCGATCGGCCCGGTGGAAACTCAGTCATTCTTGGATGTTCTTGTCCATTAATAGACAAGGAGTCTCCATGCGCACGCTCGTCACCGCTTCCTTGGCCTTCGTTCTCTGCGGCGCCGCCTGCGGCGACCCGTCGGCAGCGACCCCACAGCCGCAGCCGGCCGCCGCACCGACGAAGTCCGGCAGCGACATCCCGCCACTCGACCCGGACAACATTGTCAGCATCGCGGTCGGTTCGAAGGACCACACGACGCTCGTCGCCGCGCTGAAAGCGGCGAACTACGTGACGTCGGTCGCCAATCCCGGACCGCTGACGGTCTTTGCGCCGACCAATGCCGCCTTCGACAAGCTGCCGGCGGGCACCGTCGACGGCCTGCTGAAGCCGGAGAAGCTCGACGACCTGAAGAACGTGCTGAAGTACCACGTCGCGCCGGCGACGTTCGAGGTGCCGGCGCTGAAGGACGGCATGGAGCTCGGCATGGCGAACGGCAAGCGCGCGCGGATCCGCCACCGCGACGGCAAGATCCTGATCAACGACGCGACGATCACGGCCTCGATCCGCGCCTCCAACGGCATCGTGCACGTAGTCGACGGCGTGCTGCTGCCGCCCGCCAACTGAGGCTCGGGCCGCCGCGCGGCCCTGGTGCCGGCGGCCGGCCAACCCCAGAATCCGGCCATGTTGCTCAACCTCACCGCCGTCTACGGTCTCCGTGCGATGGCGACACTCGCCCGGCTCGCCCCGGGGGAAAGCCTCACGGTGCAGGCACTCGCCGAGCGCACCGGCGTGCCGCGTCAGTACCTGTCGAAGGTCATGCGCAAGCTCGTCGTCGCGCGGCTGGTGCGCTCGCAGCGCGGCCACGGCGGCGGCTTCGCGCTGATGCAGCCGCCGGCAAAGGTCCGCTTCGCCGACGTGTTGCGCGCGATCGACGTCGAACTCGACGGCGGCTGCGCGTTCGGCTACGCCGCCTGCGACCCGCACAACCCGTGTGAACTGCACCCGCTGTGGACCAGGCTGCAGCAAGGGCTCGACGAGTGGGCGCAGGACAGCACGCTGGCGGACCTCGGTCCGGCGCCGCCGCGCACGCGCCGCCGCGCCTGAGTCGGCGCGGCGATGGAACCACGGGGCGGCGGCTCGTATTGCAGCGCCCCATGCGCCCGCCCTCGCGCTGCCTCGCGCCGTCCCTGTTCGCCGTCCTGGCCGCCTGCGCCACCGCGCCGCCGGCCCCCGCCGTGCACCGGCACACGCACACCGCGACGCTGACCGTCGCCGACACCGGACTGCGACCGGGGCCGCACGTCGCGATCCCGACCTACGCGACGGTGGTGTGGCGCAACGACACCGCGACGCCGATCGCGATCGAGGTCGCCGCCGCCACCTGCAACGACTGCGACACCGTGCTCGGGTTCGCGGCCGGCGACGGCGGCGCCAGCGCGACCGAGGTGGCGCCCGGTGCGGTCGCGACGCTGTGCTTCCACGACGCCGGCTCGTTCGCGTTCGTCGTGCGCGGCGCCGGCACCGAACACCGCGGCACGATCGACGTCGGCGGTCGCCGATGAGCGCGCGCGTTCCGATCGCGTCGTTCGGTGCGCTGCTGCTGGCCGCGTGCGGCGGCGTGCACCACGCGGTGCACCGCGAGGTGCCGGCGCCGAAGACGGTCGCCGTGCTGCCGTTCGCAGGCCCCGCCGATGCCTCGGTGCGTGACGGCGCCCGCGCGCTGTTCGCGAGCCGGCTGCGCGCGCGCGGCTACCAAACCGTCGAATTGGCGTGGACCGATCGTGTGCTGACCGAACACGGCTGGCTGCGCGATCCGGCGCGGTTCGACGCGTCGGCGCTGCCGCTGCGCGACGTGGCGACCGCGCTCGGTGTCGAGGCGCTGGTGCTCGGCCACGACTTCGACGAGAGCAGCTTCAACATCTGGCTGCTGCGGCGGCACTCGTTCGGCGGCCTGCTGGCGCTGCAGCACGGCGACGGCCGCACCTACTGGTCGGCAAACCACGCCGCCGCGACGCAGGGCGGCTTCCTGCTGACCAGCGGGCAGGTGTTCACCGAATTGCGCGCGCAGGGCGAACACGGCACCGCGATGGCGACGCTGGCGCTGGTCGACGAGTTCACCGCCGACGTCGCCGACACGGTGCCGCAGCGCGACGCCGCGCCGCGCACCACGCAGCCGCCCGAACTGCGCGACGCCTCGGTCGCGATCGACCGGCGACCCGACGGCACCGCGTGGCTGGTCGTCGAAGCGCGCAGCAGCGCCGGCGTCGACGTGCGCTGCGACGTCGGCACCCTGGTCGGCGTGCCGATGGTGGCGGCACGCGACGCGACGGACCGCTACCGCTGCGAACGCGAACTGCCCCGCGCCGCCGCCGTGACGCCGATCGTGCTGCGCGCGCGTTCCCGCTTCGGCGACGAAGCGCGCCTGGAGGTGCAGCCGTGATCGCCCGCCGACTCGCCGCCGTGTGCCTCGGCGCGCTGGCCGCCTGCACCGGCGTGCAGGTGCAGCAGCACGTCGAACCCGAGCTGGCCGGGCTGCGCGCCGCCGGCTACCGGATCGCCGTGCTGCCGTTCACGAACCGCGCGCCGATGGAGGGCTTCCTGACCGCGCAGCTGGCGCCGGTCGGCGAACTGATCGCACTCGAGGGCGGCGGCGACCTGCCGATGCAGCAGCGGGTGCCCGAGCGCATGCGCGCCGACGTCACAGCCTGGCTGCAGCAGAGCGAGTTCGACGTGATGGACCCGTGGCACGTGGCGACGCGGCTGACCCACGCGGGCATCCCGCGCGAACGCGCCGCCGACCCGGCGCACGCGGCCGAACTGGCGCGTGCGCTCGGCGTCAGCGGCCTCGTCTACGGCGAGGTGCGGCGCTGGAACCGCGACTACTTCGTCGTGCAGTCGACCGTCGAGGTCGCGCTGCACCTCGAGCTGGTCGACGGACCGAGCGGCAAGCGACTGTTCGCGACCGACCGCAGCGAGACGATCGGTTCGGGCCTCTCGGGCGGTCCGACCGGCTACGTCTCGGCCGCCACCGAGCCGCTGGCCGGCCTGCGCGGTTCGCACCTGCAGTACCTGACGCGCTCGGTGACGCGCCACGCGGTCACCGACCTGAACGGCGGCGCGCTCGGCAACCAGCCGGGCCCGACGTCGCCGCGGCTCGCGGTCGTGGCGCTGGCGCGGCAGCACGACGGCCCGTTCCGCCGCGGCGAGCGCGTCGCCGTGATCGCGGTCGGCACGCCGGACTGCGACGTGCGGTTCGACGTCGGCCGCCTGCGCACCGACGTGCCGATGCAGCAGGACCGCCTCGACCGCGATCCTCGCGGCGACCGCGCGACCTACCTGGGCCACTACGTGGTCGCTGCCGCCGATGCCGCCGACGAGCTGCCGCTGTTCTGCACGATCCAGCGCGGCAACGCGCGGCGCACTGTCGCGACGCGCTACCGCTGGGACGGCACGGTGGCGCTCGACGGCAGCTCGGCCGATTCGCGCTGAGCGACTCCGCTCACCCGGTTACGCCGGGTGGTGGTCAGGCGTAGGTGCCAGGCGTCGACCGCTACCCGAGGAACCACAGACATGCTCCGCCCCTCTTCTCTGCTGCTGCTGCTCGCTGCCACCGGCGCCGTTCGTGCCCAGGTGCAGATGACCCTGACGAACGTGACGCCGGTCACGGCTCAAGTCGTCGTCGGTCCGCTGACCGACTCGACGACGGTCCCGATCGGCGCGCCGTTCGGTCTCGCCTCCGCCTCGGTCAGCCCCACGCCAGGTGCGGTCGCGACCGCCGCGGTGGCCTGGGACGTGTTGGACTCGCCGTCGCCGCAGACGTACGCGTACGGCAACATCGTGCAGAGCCTGAACAGCGGCTCGGTCGGCGGCATCTTCGGCCTGCAGGCCGGACCGCACGAGTTCGTGTTCGAGGTCACCTCGCCGGTGCCGGTGCGCGGCGCGCTGCAGGTGGGCTGGACGGTCGCGACCGCCGCCGGCGCAACGGTGCCGTACGCGTCGATCGACTACGGCGCCGACGGCTCGGTCGAGTACCCGGACCTGGGCACGTTCACCGCCGTGCCGGACCTGACCGGACTGGTGTTCAGCACGACGCCGACCCGCGTCCGCGTGCTGGTCTGGAGCGTGCTGAACACGAGTGGCTGGTCGAACTGCAGCCTGTCGGTGCGCGCCGTGCCGGACAACGACCTGATCGTCACGACGTCGGCGATCGGCTGCTGGACGCTGCCGCTCAGCGCCGAGCCGACGTTCCTCGACCGCGGCGTCGTGTTCCAGACGCTGCAGACGTCGGTGCCGCAGGTGCTGGTGCTGGGCTTGAGCCAGCAGCCGTTGCTGTTGCCACCGTACTTCGGCCAGACCTGCCTGCTGCTGCCGGCGCTCGACATCGTGACCTGGAACCCGCTCGAGCAGTACCTGATCGGCTTGCCGGCGGCCGTGCGACCGGTGGCGTTCGACGCGCAGGCAGTCGCGGTCACCGCGACGGGCTTCGTGACCACGAACGCCCTGCACGTGTTCGCGCAGTGAGGGTCACGGCGCCGTCGTCACCAGCGGCGCCGACAGCCGCAGCGCGCCGCCGTGCAGCACCGCGCCCTGCACGGTGAGCGCGAAGCCCCGCGGCAGGAACGACAACGACGGCAGCGGCCGCACCAGCGGCACGAAGCCGAGCGCGAGCGGCGCCGGCAGCCAGCCGAGCCAGCACGGCCCGAACGGCGTCGCGACTTCGGGGCCCGGCAGCGACAGCAGCACGAAGCCGATCGCACCGGGGGCCGCGGTGAGCCGGATCCAGCCGTGGTCGATCCCACCGCTGAGGCTGCCGGTCTCGAGAGTCGCCACCGCTCCCGGCCCGGCGATCGCGTCGACCGGACCGAGCCACACAGCCGCGTCGCGCGTCAGCGACGAGGTCGCATCGAGCGTGACGCCCGCCGCGTAGCCGGCGACGCCGGTGCCGCCGAGCGCCTGGGCGCCGGCGAGCACGGCCGTCGACGCCGCCAACACGAGCCCGCTGCGGCCCGGCCCGGCGAAGCCGCCGCCGTTGTAGTTGCTGCCGCCGGCCAGCATCGTGCCCGCGAACCACAGCCGGCTCGCGGTCGCCGCCACCGCGGCTCCCGCCGTGCCCGGTCCCGAGACGACGTTCGCGCCGGCGATCCAGCTGTCGGTGCAGGTCACCGTCGCATCGGTCGCGACCAGGCCGGCATCGCCGCTCAGCTGCGAACGGCCGACATGCACGCGGTGGCTGCCGACCACGGTCAGCGCCGCCTCGGCGAACATCTGCCCGTAACCGCCGTCGAGCACCACGTCGTCGAGCACGACGAGACCGGCGCAATCCTGCACGGTGACGCGCACCGGGTACGGTGCCAGCACCGACAGCTGCAGCGAGCGCAGCACGACGCGTTCGTTCGCGGGCAGGTCGGCGACGACCAGATGGCCGAGGACCTCCGACCGGCCGGGGCCGGCGGCGACGATCGTCAGGCCCTTCGACAGCGTCAGGCTCCAGGCGTTCGGCAGGCCCGACCAGTAGGTCAGCACCACCGTGTCGCCGGCGCTCGCCGCCTGCACCGCGGCCCCGAGCGTCGTGAAGTCGCCGTTGCCCTCGGTATCGACGACCCAGGTCTGCTGGCCGAGCAGCACACCCGCGCCCAGGATCACCGCGGCGATTCCGTTTCGCATGGCGCCACCGTACGCCGCGGGCCGTCCGGCCGGATCGGGCCACGGGGGGCAGTTCGCCCCTCGCACTGATACCCGTCGCGACCACCGGCCGCGGCGGTAGCCTGCCGCCATGGCTACGAAGTTCGACCGCTACCGCGTCCCGCCGGGCAAGGGTCTGCGCCTCTCCGACATCGCCCCCGACGAGACCAAGGCGTTCGACGGCGACAAGGACCAGGCGCGCGCGCGCACGCAGACGCTGAACGCGCGGCTCGAGGAACTGCAGGAAGCGCTCTACGCCGAGGGCCGCCACCGCGTGCTGGTCGTGCTGCAGGCGATGGACGCCGGCGGCAAGGACGGCACGATCCGCAGCGTCTTCGAAGGCGTGAACCCGCAGGGCGTCAAGGTCGCGTGCTTCAAGCAACCGACCCGACACGAACTCGCACACGACTTCCTTTGGCGCGTGCACCCGCACACGCCGGGCGCCGGCGAGATCGCGATCTGGAACCGCAGCCACTACGAGGACGTGCTGGTCGCGCGCGTGCGCGACCTCGTGCCCGAGACGCGCTGGCGGCGGCGCTACGAGCACATCGTCGCGTTCGAGAAGATGCTCGCCGACGAAGGCACGACGATCCGCAAGGTCTTCCTGCACATCTCGAAGGACGAGCAGCGGAAGCGCCTGCAGGAGCGCATCGACGATCCGAAGAAGCGCTGGAAGTGGCACCCGGCGGACCTCGACGAGCGCCGCTGGTGGGACGACTACCAGCGCGCCTACGAGGAGGCGATGGCCGCGACCAGCACCGAACACGCGCCGTGGTACGTGGTGCCCGCCGATCGCAACTGGTACCGCGATCTGGTCGTCAGCGAACTGCTGCTCGACGCACTCGAAGGCCTGGGCATCCGCCTGCCCGAGGGCGATCCCGGCATCGCCGGCCTGCGGGTCACGTAGACGGGAAAAATCGGCGCGGCCGGCGCCGCGGCGTGCACGCGCACGGTCCGCGGCGTGCCGCGCGGCGTGGTGTTTGGCCCGTGCCGCCACCGGCGGACGCACGGCGGCGTAGACAGCCGCCGCCCCAACGTCCCCGACCCCAGGATCCCGAGATGCTCCGCCACTGCCCCGCTGCCCTGTTGTCCCTGCTGCTCGCCGCGACCGCGACCGGCCAGGAACCCACGCCCGCCCTCGACCACGCGAAGGTCCGGCGCGCCGCCGACGCGGCGGTCAAGGCCGGTGACTTCGCCACCGCCGCCGACGGCTTCCGCAAGCTCTGCGACGCCAACCCGAAGGACGCCGAGGCATGGCACATGCTCGGCTACAGCCTGCACGCGGGCGGCAAGCTCGACGAAGCGCTGCCGGCACACCTGAAGGCCGCCGACTTCCCTGCCACCGCGGCGCCGGCCAGCTACAACGTCGCCTGCGTGCACGCCCTGCAGGGCCGCGTCGACGATGCGTTCACGTGGCTCGGCAAGGCAGTCGAACGCGGTTTCGACGACACCGGCCTGCTGGCCACGGACCCCGACCTCGAGGCGCTGCGCCAGGACGCACGCTTCGCGACGCTGAGCAAGTCGCTGCAGGCCAAGGCCAGCAACAGCATGGCCGCGTTCGCGCAGACGACCGAACGGCGCAGTTCGCGCGTGGCGTGGTTCTCGCGCTCGGGTTCGCCGGGCCAGATCGCGGTCGACTACGCGCCGGTGCCGTGGAACGACGAGTACGAGCAGGCGGTCGCCGGCGGCAAGCTGCAAGGCAAGAAGTGGCGCCTCGGCGGCGACTTCTGGACCACGCTCGACAACTCGATGCCGCTGCGCTTCGGCACCGTCGAGGTGCCCCCCGGCTACTGGTACCTGACGCTCGAGCAGCGCGCCGCCGACCACTACGTGCTGGCGCTGCACGACGCCGCGGCCGCCAAGAAGCTGAAGCTCGATCCGGTGTTCGCCGACAAGCTCGAGGGCGGCATCGAAGTACCGCTGGCCCACGCGACCGCCGACGCGACCGCCGACCAGCTGGCGCTGACGCTGGCCACGGTCGGCAAGTCGCGCACGCAGGGCCTGTTGACGCTGCGGTTCGGCCTCCACGAACTGTCGGCGCCGGTGACGATGCAGGTCGAGTAGCCGGTTGCGGCGATCCCGGCACCGACGCCGCTGACGGCGGTGCCGCGGCCTGCTATCCTGCCGGGCCGCCCATGCTCCGCACGGTCGCCGCCGCCACGCTGCTCGCCTGCCTGCCGCAGGAACCGCCCAGGATCGCGTTCACGACCCTGGCCGGGTTCGACTACGTCGAGGGCATGGCGCTGCCGAGCGAGGTGACCAAGCTCGACGAGACCGAGATCACCGTGTCGGGCTTCATGCGGCGCGAAGTGCCCGGCGGCGGGCCGGTCGGTTCGTTCCTGCTGGTCAACGACGCCTGCGGCTGCAACGGCACGCCGAAGCTGAACGAGATCGTGTTCTGCACGCTGCCCGACGGCGTCACGATGGACGTCAAGCCCGGCATCGTCAGCGCAACCGGCAAGGTCTACGTCGGCGAGGAGAAGGAAGACGGCGTGGTCGTGATGCTGTACCAGATGGACGCGGACACCGTGCAGTGACCGCAGGCCGCCGCTTGAATCCGATCCGCATGCTCCTGTTCGCCGCGCTGGCGGTGCCGCTGCTGGCATTCTGGCCGACCGACCAGGGCGACGCCGCCACCGACTGGCCCGCACACGTCGACAAGGCGTGCACCTCGACGCGCTTCGGCATCCGCATTGCGGCCGCCAGGAAGGTCGCCGAAGGCGGCGACGCCGCGGTGCCCGCGCTGGTCGCGTGGGAAGCGAAGCACGGCCGCAACCTGCTGCCGCCGACGCTGGTCGACGCGATCGCCGACGCGGCTCCGGCCGCGTACGGACCCGGGACGCTGGCGCTGCTGCGGCGCTGGGCCGACGACGTCGACTTCTACTGGCGCGGCTCGGCGATGCGCGGCATCGCGCTGCGGGCCCCGGGCGCCGACGACGCGCTGCGCACCGAACTCGGCCAGCGGTTCGTGGCCAGCCACGGCGATCCGGCCTGGCTGACGCGCACCCATGCCCGCTTCGGTTCGGCGCTGCTCGGCGACACCGCCGTGCTCGCGCTGCCCGAAGCGGACCCGCGCGCGCGCGTGCGACTGGCGGCGCTGCTGCTGGGCCGCGGCATCGTGCCGCCGCTGCAGCCGCTGCTCGACGCGCTCGCCGACGAGCGCACGTTCCTCGGCGATCCGTGGGGCCAGCGCCTCGGCACCGAGGCCCACAAGGCGCTGAAGACCTGGCTCGGCGACGGCCACCCGCTCGCCGGCGGCGGTTCGTTCGCCGACCGCACCGCCGCAATCGAGGCGCTGCGCGCCGCCGCGGCCAGCCGGTCGGGGCAGGAGCTGCGCACGCCGGTGCCCGCGACCGACCCCGAGCTCGCGTTCGCCGGCGGCATCGAGATCCTGTCCTGCAAGCACGGCGACGTGTTCGTGCGCTGGACCGAAGCCGGCGAACTGGTGGCCGGCCTCGACGCCGCCGCGCGCGTCACGCTGCCGGCCCCGGCCTGGGACGAGCTGCAGCGCGCCCGGCGCGAACTGACCCTCGCCAGCGAACTCGGTGTCGTGATCTGCGACAGCATGCGGCTGTTCTGGACGCAGCCGGCCGTGCACGCCAAAGTTGCCCCCCGCAGCCTGCCGGCGGCGGCGACGAACTGGCTCGAGCAGCTGGCCCGTCGTGTCGAAGAAGCCGGAGGTACCGGCATCGGCCGGGACCTGCGCGCCGGGATCGATCAGTTCGCGGCGCGGTGACCCAAGAGACCCTCCTCGATGTGTGGCATCATCGCCGTGTTGCGCCGCCGAAGCCGGCGCGCCGCTCCCGCTCCCGACGCCCTGCTGCAGGCGCTGCACGACGCCGAGGGGCGCTTCGCCGCGGGCCGCGCCGCCGACACGCTCGGTGCCGCCGCTGACGCGCTCGACGGCCTCGACCGCGCGCTGCGCGGCGTGCCGGGCCTGTGCACGCTGCTGCAGGAGCCGCGGCTGGCCGAACAGCTGCGGACGCGGCTCGCCGCGATGCAGACCGAGGTGCTCGCGTTCGAGCGCTCGCTCGACCAGCAGGGCATCGGCCAGGACGCCGATGCGTCGATCGAGCAGCGCAACGCCGCGCTGGTGCGGCTGAAGGACTCGCTGTGGGCCGTGCTGCGCGACCGGCTGCCGCACGCGGCCGCGGTGCGCGAACTGGCCGGCGGCGACGTGCCGCACCAGGCCGCGGCGGCCGCCTGGTCGAGCCTGCAGACCGCGCTGTCGGCACTGGACCGCCTCGAGGTGCGCGGCCGCGACTCCGCCGGTGTCACGGTGATCGTGTCGGGCGTCGACACCGCCCCGCTGCTGCCGCTGCTGCAGGGCCGGACCGACGACCCGCTGTTCCAGGACGGTTCGGCGCGGCTCGTCGACGGCTGCCTCGACGTGGTCTACAAACACGCCGCCGAGATCGGCGAACTCGGCGACAACGTGCGCGCGCTGCGCACCTCGATGCAGCGCGACCGCCTGCTGCAGGCGGCCCTGCGGCAGCCGAACGCCGAGGCGCTGGTGCTCGGCCACACGCGCTGGGCCAGCGTCGGCATCATCAGCGAACCGAACTCGCACCCGCTGAACCACGAGGAGCTCGGCGCCGCAGTCGGGCCGTACGTGGTCGGCGCGCTGAACGGCGACGTCGACAACCACCACGAACTGGTGCAGCGCCACGAGCTGAAGCTGCACGAGGCGATCACCACCGACGCGAAGGTGATCCCGACGCTGGTGTCGCGGCTGATGCAGCAGGGCCAGCCGTTCGACGAGGCGTTCCGCCGCACGGTGGCGACGTTCGAGGGCTCGGTCGCGATCGCGGCGGCGACGACGCGCGCGCCCGGCCGCCTCGCGCTGGCGCTGCGCGGCTCCGGCCAGGCGCTGTACGTCGGGCTCGGCGAGGACACGTTCGTGGTCGCCAGCGAGCCGTACGGCGTGATCGAGGAGTGCGACCGCTACCTGCGCATGGACGGCGAGACGCCGGGCAACCCGAGCAACCCGCAGGCGTCGCGCGGCCAGGTGATCGTGCTCGACCACGCCGCGGCCGGCGAGCTCGCCGGCATCGCGCGCCAGGCCTACGACGGCACCTCGCTGCCGGTCCAGGGCAAGCACCTGACGCGCGCTTCGGTGACGACGCGCGACATCGACCGCGGCGACCACCGCCACTTCCTGCAGAAGGAGATCCACGAGGCGCCGCTGTCGCTGCAGAAGACGCTGCGCGGCCGCATCGTGCGCCGCGGCAACCGGCTGCAGGTCGCGCTGCCCGAGGCATCGCTGCCGGCGAAGGTCGTGACGGCGCTGCAGCAGAAGCACGTGCGCCGCGTGCTGGTGATCGGCCAGGGCACCGCCGCGGTCGCCGGCCAGGCGGTCGCGGCCGCGATCGCCGACGCGCTGCGCGGCACCGGCATCCACGTCGAAGCGACGCCGGCCACCGAGCTGTCGGGCTTCGGCATGCACGACGACATGCGGTCGGTGCTGATCGTCGCGATCTCGCAGTCCGGCACGACGACCGACACGAACCGCACGGTCGACCTCGTGCGCGCGCGCGGCGCCACCGTGCTGGCGATCGTGAACCGCCGCGCCAGCGACCTCTGCGACAAGGCCGACGGCGTGCTCTACACCAGCGACGGCCGCGACGTCGAGATGAGCGTCGCCAGCACGAAGGCGTTCTACGCGCAGTGCGCGGCCGGCCAGCTGCTGGCGCTGGCACTGGCGCGCGCGGCCGGCGCCGCCGACGACGCTGCCGAGCACCAGCTGCTGCAGGCGCTGCTCGAACTGCCGACCGCGATGCGCGCCGTGCAGGCACTCGAGCCGAAGATCGCCGAGATCGCGCGCGCCCACGCGCCGCAGCGCCGCTACTGGGCGATGGTCGGCAACGGCAAGAACCGCATCGCGGCCGCCGAGGTGCGGATCAAGCTGAGCGAGCTGTGCTACAAGTCGATCGCCTGCGACGCGACCGAGGACAAGAAGCACATCGACCTGTCCTCCGAGCCGCTGATCTTCGTCTGCGCCGCCGGCCTGTCCGGTTCGACCGCCGACGACGTCGCCAAGGAGGTCGCGATCTACAAGGCGCACAAGGCCTGCCCGATCGTGGTCGCGACGGCCGGCGAGAGCCGGTTCGCCGCCGCCGCGGCCGTGGTCCACGTGCCCGCCGTGCACCCGGCGCTGGCCTACGTGTTGTCGACGATGGCCGGCCACCTGTTCGGCTACCGCTGCGCGCTGGCGATCGACGAGCTGGCGCTGCCGCTGCGCAAGATGCGCGGCGCGATCGAACACGCGTTCGCCGGCGGCAAGCCGAGCGGCGACGTGCTGGCGCTGCTGCGACCGCTGCTGCAACCGCACTGGATCGAGTTCCGCAAGGACCTGCTGCTCGGCCGCTACGACGGCGCGCTCGAGGCCGGCACCGCGTCGCGGCTGACGTCGCTGTGCAACTACGCGCTCGGCTTCATGCCGCTCGACGCGTTCGCGGTCGAGTTCGGCGAACCCGGCGCGCCGGGCCTCGTCGTCGACCGGCTGACCGAGGAACTGACGCACGGCATCGACCAGCTCACGCGTCCGGTCGATGCGATCAAGCACCAGGCCAAGACCGTGACGGTCGGCATCTCGCGCGCCGACGAGGCGCTGCTGACCGTGCCGCTGGTGAAGGCGCTGGTCGAAGCCGGCGCCGGCCGCGACCGGCTCGGTTACCGCGACCTGCGCGCGCTGGCCGGCCTCGACGCGGCGGTCACCGCGGTGCTCGGCAGCACGCGCTACGCGATCGACGGCGACGTCGACGACGGTTCGGCGCGGATCCGCGTGATCGACCAGCGCGGCATCGCGACGCAGCTGCGTTCGCGCACGTCGGCGAACCCGATGCTGCGCGGCACCAAGCACCTGGTCGCGACCGAGAAGCTGGCGATGGTCGCCAAGGGCCGCAGCGACGACCGCACGGTGATCCTGGTGCCCGAGGTCGAACAGAACCGCACGGTCGGCATCACGCTGCTGCACGTGCGGTTCCACGAGCACCTGTCGGCGGCGACGCTGCGCGGCGTGCTCGGCAGCTACCGCAACCGCTACGGCGCGCTCGCCGACGCGGTCACCGAGACCGAGCCGTCGTTCGACGAGAGCCTGCTGGCAGCGATGCCGGTGGTCGACCTGTTGTGCGAACCGATCTACTCGCTGGCCGACCGCTGGCGCCAGGGCACGCTGCACCGCTCCTGACGCACGGCGGGCCGGCGCCCGTTCACACGCTCGGTTTCTGCAGCACCCACAGGTTGTCGCGCACGCCGACCTGCACGCCCTGCTGCTGCACGAAGCGGTCGACCGCCGCGCGCACGCCGGGCCAGCCGAGGTCGTCGCCGAACACGATCCCGCCGGGCCGCGCGACCTGCCAGTAGTAGGTCAGGTCGGCGAACACGTCGTTCTCCTCGTGGCTCGCGTCGATGTAGACGACGTCGGCGCGGACCTGCTCGTGCAGCAGCCAGCGCGCGGCGTTCAGCGAGGTGTTCGGGAACGGCACCACGACGTCCTGCACGCCGCTGTGCACGATGTTGGCCAGGAACTGCCAGTAGAGGCCCGGATAGCCGTGCCGCACGCGCAGCGACGGGAAGAAGTCGGGCCGCGTGCGTTCGCGCCAGTGTTCGAGGCCGCCTAGCCACGTGTCGACGCACAGCAGCGTGCGGCCCGGGCCCAGCCGCTGCAGTTCGCGCGCGAACGTGACCGCCGACTGCCCCTTCCAGCTGCCGACCTCGACCACGACCTCGGGCCGCACCTTCTGCACGATCTCGACCAGCAGCGGATGCGTGCCGTTCCAGCCCTGCAGGTCGAGCGGGTACGCAGCGGCGTCGAAGCCCTCGTACGGGTCGCCGCCGTGCAGGCGGTGCAGCCACGGAGAACGCGACGGAACGGCGGCCAGGGTCGTCGACACGCCAATGCCATCGGTCGATGCCACCGCGACGCTGGAGCCGCCGGCGACGATCCCTATCCTCGCTGCCTTTCCGATCCGCCCATGCCCCGCCACCCGTCGCGTCCTGCGTCCCGCCGTCTGCTGTCCGCCGGCCTGTGGAGCTGCCTGCTCGCCACCGGCTGCCAGGCGCCGCCTGCCGCGCGACCCGGCCAGGTCGACCACGTCGTGCTGGTCTGGCTGCAGCAGCCCGGCGACGCGGCGACGATCGACCGCATGTGCGCGACCGCGCAGTCGTTCCTGGGCGCGATCCCGGGCCTGCTGTCGGTCGACTGCGGCACCGTGCTGGCGTCCGACCGCGCCATCGTCGACGACAGCTTCGATCTCGGCCTGGTGATGCGGTTCACCGACCGCGCGGCGCTCGACGCCTACGAGGTGCACCCGCTGCACCAGAAGGCCGTTGCCGAGGTGCTGGGGCCGAACGCCAAGCGTGTGGTCGTGCACGACCTGCTGGTTCGGTAGCGCTGCGCGCGGCCTCTTCCACCGGCGCCCGCGACGCCTATCCTGTCCGCCCCAGATGCCAGTCCCCCTGATCGATCTCACCCGCGACAAGGCCCAGCTCGCCGAAGTCGAGGCCGCGGTCGCGCGCGTCGTGCGCAGCGGCCAGTACGTGCTCGGCCCCGAGGTCGAGAACCTCGAACGCGAACTCGCGCTCTACCTCGGCTGCAAGCACGCGCTGACGATGTCGTCGGGCACCGACGCGCTGCTGGCGCCGCTGATGGCGCTCGGCATCGGCCCCGGCGACGAGGTCGTGCTGCCGACCTACTCGTTCTTCGCCACGGCCGGCGTCGTCGCACGCACCGGCGCGAAGCCGGTGTTCGTCGACGTCGAACCGACGTGGCTGAACATCGACCCGCAGCGGCTCGACGATGCGCTGCGCGCGTGCCGCCGGCCGAAGGCCGTGATGGCGGTGCACCTGTTCGGCGCCGCGTTCGACGTCGATGCGGTGCTGTCGATCTGCCGCCGCTGGTCGGTGCCGCTGATCGAGGACGCGGCGCAGGCGATCGGCACCAAGCGCAACGGCCGCATGTGCGGCAGCGACGGCCTGTGCGCCGGCTGGTCGACGTTCCCGACCAAGAACCTCGGCGGCATCGGCGACGGCGGTTTCCTGACCACCGACGACGACCAGTTCTTCGCCACCTGCAAGCTGCTGCGCAACCACGGCATGGCGGAGCAGTACAAGCACCACCTGATCGGCGGCAACTTCCGCATGGACGCGGTGCAGGCGGCGGCGCTGCGCGTCAAGCTGCGGTCGATCGAGAAGGTCACCGAACAGCGGCGCGAGAACGCGGCGCGCTACCGCCGGCTGTTCGCCGAGGCGAAGCTGCTCGACTGGGCGACGCTGCCGACCGACACCGACCGGCACGCCTACCACCAGTTCGTGCTCCGCGTGCCGCAGGCGCGGCGCGACGCGGCGATCGCCCACCTGCGCCAGCAGGGCATCGGCTGCGCGGTCTACTACCCGATCCCGTTCCACCGGCAGCCCTGCTTCCAATACCTCGGTACCGACCCGAAGGACTTCCCGGTCGCCGACGAGGCCGCGGCGACGTCGCTGGCGCTGCCGATCTTCCAGGGCCTGACCGAGGCCGAGCAGATCGACGTGGTCGGCGCGCTGGCGCAGTTCGTTCGGTAGAGCGAAACGACGGACTCGACTTTTGTAGACGAACGCCATTCGATCTACAAAAGGGCGCGACTTCTGTCAGCGCGGTGCCTAAACCTCACGTGCGTGCCCTGGTTCGATGGCATCGCACCGTCCGCGCCCGGCTCGCGCGTCGCAACCACCGAGGGCGCCCGCGCCTTCCTGCCGGCACCGCTGCCGACCGGCCTCCCGCTGCCAGCAGCGTCGCAACGCCTGCTCGCCGACGCGCGCGGCGAAGTCGGCAAACTCTGGGGCATCGGTCGCCTGCTACGCAACCCACGCCTGTTCGTGCGACCCCTGCAGGCACGCGAAGCGGCGGCATCGAGCCGCATCGAAGGCACCAAGACCACGAACGAGGAAGCGCTGGCCAACGAAGCGGTGGGCATCGATCCGGGCGCGGACCCCGACGCCAAGGAAGTCCAGAACTACCTGCAGGCGCTCGGCCATGGGGTCACCTCCCTCCACCGTGGCCGGGCGCTGAACCGCGGCCTGCTGCTGGAACTGCACCGCAAACTGCTGGAAGGCGGGCGTGGCCAGACCGCCGTGCCGGGTCGCTTTCGCGAGTCGCAGGCGTTCCTCGGCAAGGACACGGACACGATCCACACGGCCCGCTTCGTTCCGCCGCCGGCCATCCACGTCGATGTCTGCATGGAACAGCTGCAGCACTACCTCGACGATCGGTCGCACGACGATCCGCTGGTGCGCGTGGCGATGGTCCACTACCAGTTCGAGACGATCCACCCATTCGAGGACGGCAACGGCCGCGTCGGACGACTCCTCATCGCGCTGCAGACGATCGCGGACGGGCTCCAGCACCAACCGCTGCTCTACGTGTCCTCACGCCTCGAGGCACGGCGCCAGGACTACTACGACCGGCTGCTCCAGGTCAGCCTGGACGGTGACTTCCTTCCCTGGGTCGACTTCTTCCTCGGCGAAGTGCTGGCCAGCGCCCGCGACACCGCCGAGAAGGTGCATGCGCTGCTCGGCCTGCTCGACGGATTCCGCGAGCAACTTCGCAGCGTCGGCACCGTCGGTCCCTTGCGCCTGGTCGATCTGCTGGAGCAATGGCCGTTCTTCACCGTCGAGGATGCGCGCCGGCACCTCGGCGTCGAAGCGCCGGCGACGGCCAGGGCCGCCATCGACTCCCTCGTGCAGGCCGGCATCGTCGCCGAGTACGGCCGTGCCGTGCGGCGGACGCGTGGTCGCCCGGCGAAGGTCTACTGGTGCGAGCCGATCGTGCGCGTCCTGCGAACCTGATTGCGGCGGCCTCCGACGCGTCGGTACGCACGCACCAACGTGACGTGCAACACGGCGTCGAGCGCGCGGCGGGCCCTGCGATCAGAGCGTGACCAGCGGCACCGGCCCGCTGAGCACGAACTGGCCCGACGGCGGCAGCACCGCACCCTGCAGGCACGACACGTCGCCGAGCAGCGCGGTCGCGGTCGGCATCTGGAACGACACCGACAGCCCCGCCGGGTCGACGATGCCGCCGAACACGATGCTCGCCTGCGCGAGGTCGAGGTAGAGCCCGCTGAGGCCGGTGAACGTCGGCGCCGCGAACGGTCCGAACAGCACGGCGCCGGGCAACGCGCCGTTGCCGGAGAACCGGATCCAGCCATTGGCGCCCGGGGCGCCGCCGCGCGCGGTGAGCAGCGGCGGGTCCTCGGCGATCACGGTCGTGGTGCCGCCGCCCTGGAAGGCGGCCGCGCCGTTCGCCGGCACCAGCACGAAGCGGGTCGGATCCCACTGCACCTGGCTGTTCACGGCCGTGAACGCCGGCACCGGAATCGGCGACGTGCTGCTGACCTTGATCGGCGTGCCGCCGTCGCCCGCCAGCCGGATGCCGGAGTCGACGAGGCTGAGCGCCGGCAGGTCGCGGCCGCTGAACCGGCCACCGGCGACGTCGAGCGTGCCGTGGTACGCGACCAGCGCATTGCCGCCCGGGCTCGACACGCGCAGATCGTTGGCGACGACGGTCGCGGTCTGCACCAGCACGCCCGGCGTGCCCGCCAGGTCGCAGTCGTGCAGCAGCACGGGGCCGGCGTTCTGCACGTCGATCGCGGCCGCCGCACCGGCGGCGACGGTGACGCCTTCGACGACGACGCGGCCGGCCGTGTTGGCGATGCGGATCGCACCGAGCGCACCCGCCTTCACCTCGGCCCCGTCGCCGGTCAGCGAGAACGTGCCGCCGGCCGGCATGCCGCTGATGGTGATCGCGTAGGCGGCGCCGCTCGCGGGCGCGATCGAGCCGCCGACCGCCGGGAAATCGAGGTGGATGCGCAGCGGCTTGCCGGTGGTGAAGCCGGTGTACTTGCCCGGCCGCACGATCAGGATCGAGCCGGGGGCGACCGCGGCGACCGCCTGCGGCAGGTCGAGGTAGTCGGGGCTGACGCCGCCGACGGTCGCGACCTGCGCGCCGAGGCTGCCGAGCACACTGCCTGCCAGGACCGCACCCACGAGGTGGAAGTTCATCACGATGGCTCCGGCCCCGCATGCTACCGCGGCGCGCGGCGACGGCAGCAGCAATCGGGAGCGGCGGCGGTGCGGGCGCGATTCGCGGCGCCGTTCTTGACCCGCCGGACGGCATCCAGCATCGTGCGGCCGATCGCTGGAGGAGCGGCCGCGATCCGAATCCGTCAGGCGGCGTCGTGTCGTCGGTCAGTCGACACGGAACGCCACGCGGTGCGCCGCAGCTTCGGCGATTCCGGGCTTCTCCGTGGATCGACAACCGTGACTCCGATGCCTTCCGCTGCAGCCAACGTGCCGACGGCTGCCTGGCTGCTCGATCGCACCGAGGCGCTGTGCCGCGCCGACACGACGACCGGCCGCGAGGACGAAGGCCTGCCGGCGCTGCGCGCGCTGCTCGAGGAACTCGGCGCCAAGGTCGAACTGCAGCAGGTGGCGCCCGGTCGGCACAATGTGCTGGCGTGCTGGGGCGAACCACACGTGCTGTTCTCGACCCACCTCGACACGGTGCCGCCGTTCCTGCCGCCGCGGCGCCAGGGCGATCTGCTGCGCGGCCGCGGCACCTGCGACGCCAAGGGACAGGTGGTCGCGCAGCTCGGCGCGATCCAGGCGCTGCGCGCGCGCGGCGACGTCGGCTGCGCCTGGCTCGGCGTCGTCGGCGAGGAGACCGACAGCATCGGCGCGATCGCCGCCGCCGCACTGGCGGAGCGGTTCCGACGGTGCGCCGCGGCGATCGACGGCGAACCGACCGAGAACCGGCTGGCGACCGGCCAGCGCGGTTCGCTGCAGCTGCGGCTGCAGACCGAAGGGCTGGCGGCGCACTCGGGCACACCCGAACTCGGCCGCTCGGCGATCTGGCCGCTGCTCGACTGGCTGCAGCGGCTGCGCGCCCTGCCGACCCGCGTCGACGACGAACTGGGTCCCGAGATCTGGAACCTCGGCCTGCTGCAGGGCGGCAGCGCGCTCAACGTGATCCCGCCGCACGCCGAGGCGCAGCTGTTCGTGCGTTCGCTGCCCGGCTCCGATTTCGCCCGCAGGGTGCGCGAGCTGGCACCGCCCGAGGGCAGCGCGGTCGAGGTCGCGCACACGCCGGCCGATCGGTTCCCGCGGCTGCCGGGCTTCCCGCACGCGGCGGTGACGTTCGGCAGCGACGCGCCGCGGCTGCGGCAGCTGATCCCGAGCCGTCGCGTCGCGCTGTGCGGGCCGGGCAGCATCCGCGTCGCGCACACGCTCGACGAACACATCACCGGTGCCGACCTGCGCGCCGGCTGCGAACTGCTGGTCGCCGTCGCCGAGACCTTCTGCCGGAGTGCCCAACCGTGATCGTGATGAAGTTCGGCGGGTCGTCGGTGGGCGGGACCGAGCAGCTCGACCGGGTCGCGGAGCACGTGCTCGACAAGCGCGCGCTGCAGCCATGCGTCGTCGTCTCGGCGATGGGCAAGACCACCGACGCGCTGTTCGCGGCCGCGCGGGCGGCGCGCGGCGGCGACATCGACGCGGCGCTGGCGACGATCGCGCCCGCGCTGGGCCACGCCGAGGCGGTCGCCGGCGAACTGCTCGGCGAACACGACGCCCACGCGCTGGCGGCGATCGCGGTGGTGCGCGACGAACTGCACGTGCTGCTGCGCGGCGTCGCGATGCTGCGCGAGCTGACGCCGCGCACGACCGACACCATCGTCGCCTACGGCGAGCGCCTGACCAGCCTGCTGCTGGCGGCGCTGCTGGCGCAACGTGGGGCCACGGTGCTGCACGTCGACGCGCGGCGCTTCCTGCGCACCGACGATCGCTTCGGCCATGCGCGGCCGCAGCGCGACCTGATCGCGCGACTGGTCGCCGAGCACGTGGCGCCGCACCTGCGCGCGGGCACCATCGTCGTCACCGAGGGCTACGTCGGCGCCACGGCCGAGGGCTACACGACGACGCTCGGCCGCGGCGGCAGCGACTGGTCGGCCGCGCTGCTCGGCGAAGCGCTCGCTGCCGAGGAGGTGCAGATCTGGACCGACGTCGAGGGAGTGCTGACCGCCGACCCGCGGCTGGTGCCCGCGGCGCGGCCGATCGACGTGCTGACGCCCGCCGAAGCCGCCGAGCTGGCGGCCTTCGGCGCCAAGGTGCTGCATCCGTCGACGATGCAGCCGGCCGTCGACGCGCGCGTGCCGATCACGGTGCGCAACACCCTGCTGCCGCGCGGCGCGTTCACGACCATCGACCCGCGCACCGACGTCGCCGCGCGCAACGGCATCGCGGCGCTGGCGACGCGCGGCCCGGTCACCGTGCTGACGATGACCAGCACGCGCATGCTGGCGACCAGCGGCTACCTGGCGAAGCTGTTCGCCGCGTTCGGCGCGCTGGACATCTGCATCGATCTCGTCGTCACCGCCGAGATCTCGGTCGCCTGCACCGTCGAACCCGATGCCCCGATCGAGCGCCTGGTCGAACAGCTCGCCGGCCTCGCGCGCGTCGAGATCGCGCGCGACCGCGCGATCGTCGCCGCCGTCGGCGAGGGCCTGCGCAGCGCGCCCGGCACCGTCGAGCGCGCCTGCCGGGCGCTGCTGCCGGCGACGCCCGAACTGATCTGCTTCGGCGGCAACGACCGCAACCTGTCGTTCGTGGTGCACCGCGACCAGGCCGCCGCCGCGATGCAACGGCTGCACGACGAGTTCTTCCCGGCGGTGGCGCCGGCGAAGGCCGCGCCGGCGCGCCAGCCGCGACCCGCGGCGCGCATCGCACCGGCCGCCGGCCACACGTTCGAGGCGTCGCCGTGACGTTCCCGCACCGGCTCGGGTTGTTCGGCAGGGGGCGCCTCGGCGCCGCGATCGCCGACCGAGCCGCTGCCGCCGTCGCCTGGCACGTCACCCGCGAACAGCCGCCGGCGACCGAGGTCGACGTCGCGATCGAAGCGTCGAGCGCCAGCGCCGTGCCGGCGCGCATCGACTGGGCGCTGGCCACCGGCACGCCGCTGGTGATCGGCACCACCGGCTGGCAGGTGCCGGACCTCGCCACGCGCGTCGGCGACCGCATCGGCGTCGTGCTGGCGCCCAACTTCTCGCTCGGGGTCGCGCTGCTGCGCCGCTTCTCGCTGGTGCTGGCGCGCTTCGCGTCGCTCGATCCGCTGCGCGATCCGTACCTGATCGAGCACCACCAGCGCAAGAAGCACGATGCGCCGTCCGGCACCGCGAAGCTGCTGGCGGCGACGCTGCTCGAAGGCTGTCCACGCAAGCAGTCGTGGCAGATCGGCGGGCCGCTCGACGCGGACCAGCTCAGCGTCGGCGTCGTGCGCGCCGGCTCGACCTACAGCGAGCACCGGGTCGGCATCGACGCGCCGGCCGAGGTGATCGAACTGGTGCACACCGCGCGCAGCGCCGCGGCGTTCGCGGACGGCGCGCTGTCGGCCGCGTCGTGGATCCACGCGCGCAAGGGCGTCTTCACGATGGACGACGTCGCCGCGAGCGTGCTCGATCCGCTGTTCGCCGGACTCGAAGGGAGGCAACCGTGATCACACCGAGAGGCCTGGGTGTCGCCCTGGCGACGCCGTTCCACCGCGATGGCGCCGTCGACACCGCCGCGCTCGTGCGGCTGGTGCAGCACGTCGTCGCCGGCGGCGCCGACTTCGTCGTCGCGCTGGGCTCGACCGGCGAGGCGGCGATGCTCGACGAACGCGAACGCGACCTCGTCGTGACCACGGTGCGCGAGCACTGCCGCCACGTGCCGGTGCTGGTCGGCACCGGCGCCTCGTCGACGGCGCAGGCGGTGGCGTGGACGCGGCGCGCGCAGCAGCTCGACGCACACGGCACGCTGGTCGTCGTGCCGCCCTACGTGAAGCCATCGCAGCAGGGGTTGGTCGCGCACTTCGAAGCGGTCGCCGCGGCCGCGCCCGAACTCGCGGTCGTGCTCTACAACGTGCCCGGCCGCACCGCGACCAACCTGCTGCCGGCGACGGTGTCGGCGCTGTGGCGGCTGCCGAACGTGGTCGCGCTGAAGGAATCGTCCGGCGACCTGCAGCAGATCGCGCGCATCGCGGCCGAACTGCCCGCGGGCAAGATCCTGCTGGCCGGCGACGACGGGCTCGCGCTGCCGTCGATCGCGGTCGGCGCGCTCGGCCTCGTCTCGGTCGCCGGCAACGTGGTGCCGAAGGCGATGCGCACGCTGGTGCTGGCGGCGCTGTCCGGCAGCCCGAGCAAGGCGCGGCGCGCGCATGCCGAACTGCTGCCGCTGTTCGACGCGCTGTTCGCGGAGCCGAACCCGATCCCGGTCAAGGCCGCGCTGGACCTGCTCGGCATCGCCGGGCCGATGTTGCGGCTGCCGCTGCTGCCGGCTTCGGCCGCGACGCGCGATCGGCTCGCCGCCGCGCTGCGCAGCGCCGAGTCGATCGGCGTCGAGGCCGCGCATGGATGACCGGCAGCTCGAGGCGTTCTTCAGCCGCGACGACGCCGCGCTGATGGCCGACGCGGCGTGGCCGGCGGCCCACGAGGCGCTGCTGCAGGCGCTGGAGTCCGGCCGCGTGCGCGCCGCCGCGCGCGCCGAGGACGGCCGCTGGAACGCGGTCACCTGGGTCAAACGCGCGCTCCTGGTCGGCTTCCGGCGCAGCGCGCTCGAACGCATCGAGGCCGCGCCGTGGCCGTTCTTCGACAAGCCGGCCTTCGCACCGCGCGTGTTCACGGCCGACGACCGCGTGCGCCTGGTGCCCGGCGGCTCGTCGGTGCGGCGCGGCGCGTTCGTCGCCGCCGGCGTCGTCGTGATGCCGCCCGCCTACGTCAACACGGGCGCGTTCGTCGATCGCGGCACGATGATCGACAGCCACGCGCTGGTCGGCTCGTGCGCACAGATCGGCAGGGACGTGCATCTGTCGGCGGCGGCGCAGATCGGCGGCGTGCTCGAGCCGGCCCATGCCAGCCCGGTCATCGTCGAGGACGGTGCGTTCGTCGGCGGCCTGGTCGGCGTGTTCGAGGGCGTGGTCGTACGCGAGCGCGCGGTGCTGGCCGCCGGCGTCGTGCTGACCGCGGCGACGCAGGTGCACGACCTCGTGCACGGCCGCACGCTGCGCGGCGAGATCCCGGCCGGCGCGGTCGTCGTGCCCGGCACGCGGCCGGCACCGGGCGCGCACGCCGAGCAGCACGGGCTGCAGGTCGCGACCGCGCTGATCGTCAAGTACCGCGACGAACGCACCGACGCGGCGACCGCGCTCGAGACCGCGCTGCGCTGAACCCGCGCGTCACTCGACGTGCCGGTACTCGCCGCCCGACGACTCGGCGAGCCGGCGCAGCAGCCGCGAATCGACGCCGAGGCCGATGCAGTGCACGACGACCTGGCGCTGCCGGTTCCACCGCGTCACCTCCTCGACGATGTCGTCGGTGTCCACGAGGCGGCCGACGGTCGGCTCGCCGTCGGTCAGCAGATAGATCGTGTCCACCTCGGGATCGCGGAACGCCGTCTCCAGCGCGTCGAAGATGTTGGTCGCGGTGCCGATCGCCAGCCTGGCCGTGGCGTCGAGCAGCACGGCGCGGTTGTCGGCGCTGACGCGGCGCAGACAGTCCCACACCGGGTGCACCTCGGCGTCGTAGGCGATCAGGTTGCAGCTGTGGTCCTCCGGCAGCGCGGTCAGCACGCGCGTCAGCTGTTCCTTGGCCTCGACCAGCCGCGTGCGCTTCTTGTCGGTCGACAACGGCTGCTTCATCGAGCCGCTGACGTCGATCAGGAACGCGATGCGCTTGCTGACCAGCGGGATGCCGTGGTAGGCGATCGTCTGGCCGGCGCCCGCCTCGATGCCGCCGCGCACCGCCGCGACCGGCGGCAGCACGAAGCCGAGCCTGTGCTCCTCCCACCACTGCTGCCACTGCCGGCGCGACCAGCAGCGCGTGCCGGTGTGCGCGAACAGCGCGTTGCCGAGTTCGTGCGCGAGGCGGCCGTCCTCGCGTTCGACGCGGTCGATCAGCAGCGGGATCGAGCTGACGTCGCGGCACTTCGTCAGGTAGCGGTAGGCGACCGAACGCAGCTCCCAGGCGCTGTGCCCGAGGCTCTTCTGCGCGGCCTGGATCGCCACGTCGGCGCCGAGGTCGAGCAGCAGCGACAGGCCGACGATGCGCACCTCACGATCGTTCGACAGCGCCAGGTTGCGCAGATCCAGCTGCCAGCCGGGATCCTTGGCCAGCAGCGGGTGCAGCGCCACGGCGCGGTCGAGGCTGCTGCGACCGGGGCGTCGCAGCTCGGCGCGCACGGTCTCGAGCAGCGGCCCGACCGCGTCGGCCGGCGCTTCGGCCAGCAGCTGCTGCGCGACCTCGCGCGCCGCGGGTCTGTCGCTGCCGAGGCCCTTGCGCAGCAGCCAGTCGATCAGCGCGCGGTCGTTCGCCGCCGCCGGCGCCGCCGCGCGCACCGCCTTCCGCACCACGTCGCCCGGCATGCTGCCGTAGCGCAGCAGCAGCGGCCAGAGGTCCGGGTCGTGCACCTGCACGATGCCGCGGATCAGTTCGGCGGCGACCGGCGGCGGCGGCTGCTCGAGCAGGCGTTCGAGCACGTCGATCGCCAGCGCCCGCGCGCGCGCATGACCTTCTTCGGCCAGCTGGCGCCACGCGACCGCCGCCGTGATCAGGTCGCCGTCGCCGACCAGCCGGATGCGCGCGAGGCTGACCGGCGGCACGCCGTGCACGCGGTCCATGCGCCGCAGCAGCAGCAGGCGTTCGCTCATCGGGCCCTGCAGCAGGAACTGCGCGAGCCCGCGATGGCCGCGGTCGCCACCGTGATCGATCAACGCCGTGATCGCGGCGTCGCGTGCGCGCGAGGCGCCGGGGTCGGCGGTGCGCACGAACTCGATCAGACGGTCGACGCCGCGGTCGCCGAAGCGGGCGATCGTGCGGCCCGCGGCGTTCTGCACCGTGGCCGGCACCGACGTGCGCTGCAGCACTTCCCAGACGTCCGGCTGCAGGTCGGCGCGCGGCACCTGCGCGATCGCGTCGAGCACGGCCACGGCGGCGCCGCGATTGCCGGCCGCCGCGAGTTCCTGCCGCAGGTACTCGGTGACGCTCGCATGGTCGACCTCGCCGAGCCAATGCAGGCAACGCCGCCGCTGCGCGCTGTCGGCCGGCAGCTGCTTGCACTGTTCGTAGTCGGCGATCGCCTGCTCGGCGCGCGCCGCGACGGCGTCCGCCTGGCAGCGGGCGAGCCGGCACGGCAACGCGCCGACCGCGCACGCGATGGCGATGGACAGGACTCGGAACACGGGTCGTCGGGGTGGGCCCTGCCGTTGTAGCCGCTCGCACCGGGCAGCCATACCCCTGGATGCTGCCATCGACCGGGTGTCGCACCCGTCCGTTCGCACCATGCTCGATCTCGAACAGGGCAAGACGATCGATCGTCTCCCGGCTCGCGCGGGTCCGGACGGCATCGCCGTGGCGCGCATGCGCGAGGGCGCGGCGCCGGCGGGCGGCGCGGTCAGCCGCTGAGGAACTTCGCGTCCAGCAGCTTCTGCGCGGTCGCGCCGTAGACGCTGTCCTGGTCGAGCGCGCCGCTCTGCAGGCGCTCGAGCGCCGCGGCGACGAGGCTCGCGCGGTCGTCACCGTCCTGCCGCGCGCGTTCGGTCAGGTTGCCGATCGCGGCCGCGGTCTGGCGGCTCGACGCGCTGATCTTGGCCTCGTCCTTGGGCACGAACGGCACCAGCACGTCGTTGCGCACACCGGCTCTGGTGGTGCGATCGCCGCTGCGATCGACGTTCCCGCTCTTGCCGATGTCGTGGATGTTCATCTGCGTCTCCGTGCTGTCTGTCCGGATCATCGGCAGAACCCGCCGCCGCTTGAGAGCGGATCGGCGGAAACTGTCGGCAGACGCGGCGGCTCGCGGGATCGAGCCGGGATCCGGCAACTGCTGCCGGGTCGGCAACTGCTGCCGGTGACCGGGGCGGCAGATCCTGCCGGCTGCCGCGGCCGCGCCCCCGCGGCGCGGCGCCGTCCGGCGCCACCGTCCCATCGCAACGGCGGTTCCCGCGCGGCCACGCGCCTGGCACGAGCGGTGCTCCTGTTCTGGCGGGGAAGGACACACCGAGTGGCGATACTGACAACCGTGCGGGGGCGAGTCGAGGTGGATCCGATGCGGATCCCGGCGCCGGTGCGTCAGAACCCCGGCAGCGACTCGTTCGCCGCGGTGCTGGACCAGGCCGTGCAGGATGCGCCCACCGCCGACCCGCAGCCGCGCCAGGCGCCCACCGGCGAGCGCGATCCCGGCGCCGACGAGCCCGTGACCGACGGCGCGGCCGAACTGCCTCCCGAGCCGCGGCAGCACCCCGACGTCGACGCCGGTGACGGTGCCGATGCGGACGTGGCGACCGGCGACGTCTCGTCGCACGAGCGCGCGGCTGCCCCCGAGGCCACCGAGACACTTCGCCGAGGAGAGTCGGAGCGGCGTGAAAGCGCAGGCAAAGGACCCGACTCTCCTCGCACTTCCACAGCGAAGGGCAACCAGGCCGAACCGCTGCTCGCCGCCGTCGTGCAGCGCGGCGGTACGGACCAGACCCTGACCGGCGCGGTGACGAACGCCGGCAACGGCACAGCCGCGATCGGCGCGCCCAAGGCCGGCGAGGCGCTGACACGCGGCTTCGACCTCGGCCAGGCGCGGTCGTCGACGCCGACGCGCGCCACCGCCGTGGCGCCCGGCTACCGCACCGACACCAAGGCCGGCGCCGAGCTGCTCGAGCACGCGCGCGACTCGGTGTTCAAGCAGATCCTGATGCAGCTCGACGCCGAGGGCGGCGAGATGCGCGTGCGGCTGCAGCCGCCGGACCTCGGTGAACTCGACCTGCGTCTGCTGGTCGAACACGGCAACAAGCTGACGCTGACGATCGCCGCCGAACGCGCCGACCTGACGCTGCTGCTGCAGAAGCACCTCGACGAACTGAAGCAGACGCTGCAGGCGTCCGGCCTCGAGGTCACCGACGCACACGTGCACCAACGCGGCGCCGGTGCGGCGCGCGAAGACAGCGGCTTCCGTTCCCGCGACGGGCGCGCGCCGCGCGACGCGGCGAACGACGCTGCCGAGGCCGTGACGACGCTGCGCCGCAGCTACGTCACCGCCGAGGGACTCGATTTCTGGGCCTAGGAGACAACGACCATGACCACGACCGCCATCACCCCCACCCCCTCGACCAGCGCCGCCGGCAACAGCGTGCTCGGCACCAAGGCCGCGTCCTACAACGAGAACACGTTCCTGAAGCTGCTGACCGCGCAGCTGCAGAACCAGACGCCGATCGAGCCCGTCGACAACGCGAGCTTCATGAACCAGATGGCGAGCTACTCCTCGATGGAGGAGCAGCGGGCGCTGAACGGCAACATGCTGAAGCTGCTCGACTACCAGGGCCTGCTCGCGCGCATCCAGAGCCTCAGCGAGGGCAGCGCGCTGCTCGGCAAGGACGTCACCTTCGACGACGAGTCCGGCAACTCGACGACCGCGAAGGTCGAGTCGGTGTTCGTCGCCGAGACCGGCGAAGTGCGGCTGAAGCTCGCGGGCGGTCAGGAGATCGACATGCGTTCGGTCACCGGCATCGCCGAGCCGGCCGTCTGAGTTCCATCCACGCCGTCACCACCGAGACCCACACCAGATGGTCAGCACCGCACTCTACACCGGCCTCTCCGGCCTCCGCGCCCACCAGACGTACATCGACGTCATCGGCAACAACCTCGCGAACGTCAGCACGCCGGGCTTCCGCGGCTCGCGGGCGACGTTCAGCGACCTGCTGAGCTTCACGGTGCGCGCGGGCTCGGGCCCGGGCGGCAACTTCGGCGGCACGAACCCGCTGCAGATCGGCTACGGCGCGGTGATGTCCACGGTCGACACCGACCTCAACCAGGGCACGCTGCAGGACACCGGCCGCACGCTCGACGTCGCGCTGCAGGGGCGCGGCTTCTTCACGCTGACCAACGGCACGCAGTCGTTCTACTCGCGCGTCGGTTCGTTCGGCATCGACGCGAACCGCAACCTGACCGACCTGCGCAGCGGCCTGCGCGTCGTCGGCGCCGGCGGCGGCAACATCAACGTGCCGGTCTCGGACACGCTGCCCGCGCGGCCGTCGACGCAGGTGTCGTTCCAGGGCAACCTGCCGGCGCGCGTCGGTGGGCCGCTCGAGGAGATCGTGCAGTCCAACGTCGTGCTCGAGCAGGGCACCGCCGCCGCCAAGCAGGCGGTCGGCACCGCCGGCGCGGGCAACCAGTTCGACCTGACGGCCTTCGCCGGCCGCACGGTGCTGGTGTCCGTCAACGGCGGCGCGCAGCAGAGCGTGACCTTCCCGACCGCCACCTTCGGCGCCGGCCCGGTCAACGCCTCGACGGTCGCCGCCGCGTTCTCGCTGCAGGGCCTGCAGGTCACCGCCAACGACGCGGCCGGCACGATCGACTTCGCGACCGTGCGGCTCGGCAGCAACGCGACGCTGAAGTTCGACAACGGTCCGTCGGCCGCCGGCCTGCTGGCGGCGATGGGCCTCGATGCGACGCTGCAGAGCGGCACGCAGTCCGTCGCGCTCGCCGGCACCGACCTCGCGTCGCTGACCTCGCGCACCGCGGCATACGCGCCCGGCGACGACATCACGATCAGCGGCACCAACCCGGACGGCACCGTGTTCTCCGACACGTTCGTCTACGGCACCGGCCCCGGCCAGGACGGCACCACGCTCGGCGCGCTGATCACGTTCCTGAACGGCACCATCAACACCGCGCAGGCGACGGCCGAACTGACCCCGGACGGCCACATCCGGCTGGTCGCCGCCAACAAGGCCGAGGCCTCGATGAGCCTGTTCATCGGCGATGCGGCGGGCAACACCGGCGGCAACGGCTGGCCCAACTTCGAGATCTCCCAGGACGGCACCGGCCCGGACACCGCGGTCACCTCGATCGAGATCGTCGACGCGCAGGGCCGCACGCACCCGGTGACGCTGACGTTCACGCGCAGCACGGTCGACCCGACGATCTGGGACCTGGAGGCGGAGATGGACCCGGCCGAGGGCACGATCACGCAGTCGTCGATCGGTCAGATCCGCTTCAACGACAACGGTTCGTTCAACGTCATCGGCGGCGGCACCAACGCGCTCAGCTTCTCCTGGTCGGGCATCAGCGGCGCCCAGGCCGTCACCGTGAACCTCGGCACCCCCGGTCAGTTCGACGGCGTCGCCCAGCTCGGCAACGTCGCCACGGTCGCCGCGATCGACCAGGACGGCTTCGGCGCCGGCACGCTGCTGAACGCCGGCTTCAACAACAACGGTGAGCTGGTCGGCTTCTACAGCAACGGCCAGAACCAGGTGCTCGACACGCTGCGCATCAGCATGTTCAGCAACGAGGGTGGTCTGCTGCGCTCCGGCGACACGCTGTTCGTCGAGTCGCCGAACTCCGACGACGCGATCGCGACGACCGCGAACAAGGCCGGCGCCGGCTCGGTGCGCGCCGGCCAGCTCGAGAACAGCAACGTCGACATCGCCCGCGAGTTCGTCAACCTGATCGAGGCGCAGCGCGGCTTCCAGGCCAACTCGCGCGTGATCACGACGACCGACGAGATCCTCGCCGAACTGATGAACATCGTGAGGTAGTCGTGCAGAGCTACGGAGAATCGGTACTGGTGCGCGGGCTGTCGTTCCTGGCCGAGAAGCAGGCGGCGACCGCCCACAACCTCGCCAACGTCGACACGACGAGCTTCAAGCGCCGCCACGCGGTCGCGATCGACAGCAAGCAGGACTTCCATTCTCTGCTGGAGCGGCAGATGCCGTCGATCACCTACAGCGAACAGACCGACCTGCAGCGCGGCATCCTGCGCGAGACCGGCAATCGCCTCGACGTCGCCATCGACGGCCCCTACTGGCTGCGCGTCCAGGACGACAAGGGCGGCCAGTACTACACGCGCAACGGCCAGCTGCAGCTCGGCAACGACGGCCGGCTCGTCACGCGCGACGGCTACTCGGTGCTCGACCAGTCCGGCCAGGTCGTCAACGTCGGCAGCGGCGACGAGGCGCCCAGCGACCTCAGCATCTCGCCGAACGGCACGATCCAGAATCCGGTCACCGGCCAGACCTGGGCGCCGCTGGCGGTGGTCTCGCTGCCGCAGCCCGGCGCGCTCGTGCCGATCGGCAAGAGCCTCTACGTCGACCCGCTCGGCCAGCGCGCGACGCAGGCCGGCGACGGCGTGCAGCAGGGCTTCCTCGAGGGCAGCAACGTCGACAGCCTGCAGGAGCTGGTGCAGATGATCGCCGTCGAACGCAGCTTCACCGCCACGCAGAAGGCACTCACCGGCATGGGCCGCCTGCAAGAGAACCTGATCACGAACATCCTGAGGTAGCAATCCGATGCTGAAGAGTCTCTACACCACCGCCACGGGCATGAAGGCCCAGCAGACCATGGTGGACATGATCGCGAACAACATCGCGAACGTGAACACCGCCGGCTTCAAGAAGTCGCAGGCGTCGTTCGAGGACCTGTTCTACGTGACGTTGCAGGCGCCGGGTCTCGCCCGCGGCGCCGGCGACAGCCCGGTGCCGATCGGCACGCAGATCGGTTCGGGCACGCGCCTGAATGGCACCACCAAGGTGTTCACGACCGGCACGCTCGAGATCACCGAACGCAACCTCGACGTCGCCATCGACGGCGAGGGCTTCTTCGGCGTGCTGCTGCCCGACGGCTCGACCGGCTACACGCGCGACGGCGGCTTCCAGCTCAACGCCGACGGCAAGATCGTGTCCGGAAACGGCAACATCCTGATCCCCGAGATCACGGTGCCGAACGACACGCTGGAGATCTCGATCGACCCCGAAGGTCGCGTCACCGGCCGCACGGCCGGCAGCCCCGACACGGCGACGTCGTTCGGCCAGCTGACGATCCACCGCTTCGTCAATCCGTCCGGCATGCTCGCGGTCGGCGCCAACGTCGTGCGGCCCACCGAGGCCTCGGGCGCGCCGATCACCAGCACGCCCGGTTCGTCGGGCCTCGGCCTGCTGAAGCAGGGCTTCGTCGAACGCAGCAACGTCCAGATCGTCAACGAGCTGGTCAACCTCATCGTCGCGCAGCGTGCCTACGAGGTGAACAGCCGCGCCATCCAGGCCAGCGACCAGATGCTGTCGACGGCCACCAACCTGTCGCGCTGACGCGGCGCAGCGGAGGAGAGTCATGCAACTACTGGCAACGATCCTGTTCAGCGGCCTCGCCTTCGCCGGTGGCGGCGACGACGAGAACGGCACCCAGAAGATCGAGCTGCGCCTGCGCCCGGCCGTCGCCGTGCGCGGCCTCGACGTCACCATCGGCGAGATGTGCGAGGTGCTGCCGGCGGGCGCCGACGCGCTCGCCATCGCGCAGATCAAGTTCGGCCCGGCGCCCGGCGGCGGCTACACGCGCACGGTGCTGCGCACCGAGATCGTGCAGTCGCTCGCCGCGGCCGGCCGCGACGTCGCCAACTGCAAGCTGACCGGCGCCGACGAAGTCGTCGTGCAGGCGGTCGCCGTCGACGTGCCCTCGTCCGAGCTGCTCGAGTCCGCCACCGCCGCGCTGCAGGCGCTGCTGGCGATCGAGGGTGGCGACGTCGAGTTCGAGGCGCCGACGCGCCTGCGCCAGGTGCAGTCGCCGCCGGGCCGCCACAGTCAGGAGCTGCGCAGCCGCGTGCGCGGCAACCGCACCGGTCCGACCGCCGCCGTCGTCGACGTCGAGGTGCTGGTCGACGGCGAGGTGCACAAGCGGGTACCGGTGCAGTTCAAGCTGCAGCGCTTCCACGAGGTGCTGAAGACCGCCGGCACGATCCGCGCCGGCACGCCGCTCGGACCGGAGAACCTGGTCGTGACGCGCGAGCCGGTCGCGCAGGTCACCGGTCTGTTCCTCGATTCGTTCCCGCAGGTCGAGGGCCTGATCGCCGCGCGCAACCTGCAGCCGCACCAGCGGCTGACGCTCGCCGATGCCGCGCCGCCGGCGCTGGTGCACAAGGGCGAGGTCTGCACCGTCGTGCTGACGCGCGGCCGCGTGAAGATCACCGCCAAGGCGATGGCCAACCACGATGCGCCGCTGACCGGCCGCATCACCCTGACCAACCTGCAGTCCCGCGCGCAGCTGACCGGCGTGGTCACCGGCCCGGGCCTGGTCGTCGTGCAACAGTGAGGACCGTCATGCGCACCACCCTCTGCGTCCTGTTCGCGGTCACCGCGGCGCTGCCGCTCGCGGCCCAGAACCCCTACCTGCGCACCGGCGCCAACATCAGCGCGATCGCCGACCTCAAGGCCCGCAACGTCGGCGACATCCTGACGGTCTCCGTGCAGGAGCAGACCAGCGTCAAGAACGAGGACAAGGTCGAGCGCCGCAACGACAGCTCGCTGGCGGCGCGGCTCGAGGCGTTCACGCTCAGCGACAAGGTCTTCAAGGAGAACGTGCTGCCGAAGTTCGACGTGCGCAAGGAGTCGGACTTCCAGGGCGAGTCGAAGCAGAACTCGGGCTCCGACGTGCGCGCCAGCATCGCCGTCGTCGTCGTCGACGTGCAGCCGAACGGCAACCTCGTGGTCGCCGGCACCCGCAGCGTGCAGGTCAACGACGAGACCCGCACGTTGCGCATCAGCGGCGTCGTGCGTTCGCTCGACGTGTCGCCGAACAACACCGTCAGCAGCCAGCAGGTCGCCGACGCCCGCATCGCCATCACCGGCGAGGGCGCCAGCACGCGTCAGGTGACGCGCGGACCGGTCGGTCAGCTGTTCGACACCCTGGTCTGGGCCGCCTGGCCCTTCTGAACCCCATGCGCATCCCGACCATTCTCGTCTGCCTGCCGATCGCCACCGGCCTGATGGCGCAGCTGCCGCTGCCCGCGCTGCCGCAGGACCCGACGCCGGTGTCCGTGCAGCCGGTGCAACAGAACTCGTCCGGCGAGACCGTGCTGTCGCCGCGGATCCGCAACGTGACGCGGCTGCACAACAGCATGCCGCACCAGCTGCTCGGCATCGGCATCGTCACCGGCCTCGCCAACACCGGCTCGAGCGACCGCGGCACGCGCCAGGCGATCCTCAACGTCGTGCGCCAGCTGGGCCTCAACCTGTCGATCGCCGACGTCGTCGGCGGCACGACCGCCCTGGTGTCGCTGACCTGCACGCTGCCGCCGTTCGCCAAGGCCGGCCAGCAGCTCGACGTCAAGGTCGAGGTGCTCAGCGATACGACCTCGCTGCGCGGCGGCGAACTGCTGCGCGCGGAGCTCAAAGGCGTCGACGGCCTGACCTACGTCGTCGCGCAGGGCGCGCTGGTCACCGCCGGCTTCACCGCGTCGGGCAGCAACGCGTCGGCGAGCAAGAACCCGAGCGCGACCGCCTGGCTGCACAACAACGGCCTGGTCGTGCGCGAGGAGCAGACGTCGTTCTTCAGCGAGTCGGGCGCGCTCGAACTGCAGGTGCTGAACCCCAGCCCCTACAACGCCGCGTCGATCGCCGCCGGCGTGCGCACCGCGCTCGACGGCTCCGCGGCGATCGTCAGCCCGGTCGATCCGAGCCTCGTGCGCATCGAACTGCCGGACGCCGACCGCACCAACGAGAACGCGCTGCGCATCCTGAACCTGGTCGGCAACGTGCGCGTCGCGATCGAGAACCCGGCGCGCGTGCTGATCGACCAGACCAGCGGCACCGTGCTGGCCGGCGAAGGCGTGCTGATCAGCCCGTGCGTCGTCGGCCTCGGCGAGCTGACGATCGCGGTCGTCAACGAGGACGAGATCGTACAGCCCAACCCGTTCGGCCAGGGCACCACCGAGCGCGTCGGCCGCAGCCGCGTCGAGGTGTCGACCACCAGCACCGACCTGCAGAAGGTCGGTGGCGGCGCGACGGTCGCCGAATTGCTGCAGAACCTCAGGCAGCTCGGCATGACGCCGGCGCAGCTGGTGCTGGTGTTCCAGGCGCTCGACCAGGGCGGCTTCCTGCACGCCGAGCTGGAGGTGCGCTGATGGGTCCGATCGCGATCGAGACGATGTCGATGCGTCCGGCCGCCGGCCCGGTCGACAAGCGGCAGGCGAAGGCCGAGAAGGTCGCCGCGCAGTTCGAGGCGGTGTTCGTGCGCACGATGGTCAGCAGCCTGCGCCAGACGTCGTCGATCGGCGGCGAAGGCATGTTCGGCGGCGGCCCCGGCGCCGACACCTACGCCGACTGGTTCGACCAGAACCTCGCCGAGCAGATCTCGAAGACGAGCCACGTCGGCATCAAGGAGCAGCTGCTCGCCGACTTCGAACACAACGGCGAGGTCGCACACCGCCGGAAGAAGCTCGAGGCGATCACCGACAAGGCGATGCAGGCGGTCACCGCCGCGCGCCGCAGCAACCTGATCACGGCCCGCACGCTGGGCCTCGGAGGCACCGATGTCGTTCTCTGACCGTTGCACGCAGCTCGAGAAGTCGTTCCGCCTCACGTCGTGCCTGCTGCGCGACCTGCTGCAGGGCCTGCAGACCCGGCGCATCGCCTGGGGTTCGGCCCGCGCCAGCATGGTCGTGCCGTCGCCCGAACTCGAACAACTGGCGCAGCAGCTCGCCCGCGAGGAGACGGTGCGCGCCGAGCTGATCACCCAGATCCGGCTGATGCTGCCGGCGCCGCCCGGGGCCAACGCGACGTCGACCCACGTCAACGTGACGCGCATCGCCGCGGCGCTGCCGACCGCGGCCGCGCACTCGCTGCGCGAGGCCGCCGACGAGGCGACCGCGCTGGCGAAGTCGGTGCGCGTCGAGGTGACGCTCGGCCAGCGCCTGCTGCAGTTCACGCGGCACGTGCAGGAGAACCTGCTGGCCGGCACCGCCGGCATCAAGACACCCAGGCTCGGCGCGTCGGTCTACGACCGCAATGCGCGCGCCGATCGTACCGGCGGCACCCGCGGTGAACGCGGCGTGCTCGTCGACGGCAAGATCTGACGGACAGGAGGAGACCATGACGTTCGGCTTCGGACTCGGATCGGGACTGCGGGCGCTGACCGCGGCACGCCTCGGCATGCAGACGGCGGGCAACAACGTCGCCAACGCCAACACGGCCGGCTACTCGCGGCAGCGCGTCGAGCTGGCGGCCGCGATGCCGTTCGGCGTCAACGGTCGCTACCAGATCGGCAGCGGCGTCGACGTGCTCGGCATCACGCGCATGGTCGACCAGGGCCTCGAGACGCGGCTGGCGATGCAGCTGGGTCTCGTCGGCGCCGCCGAACTCGAACACACGCGCTTCAGCGAGATCGAGAGCATCCTGGCCGAACCCGACGGCGGCCTGTCGGGCTCGATCGCGGACCTGTTCGGCGCCGTGGGCAGGCTCGGCTCCGACCCGGCCGATCGCGCGCTGCGCGGCGGCGTCGTGCAGGCCGGCAACCAGCTGAGCCAGGGCTTCCGCCTCGCCTCGAACCGCCTCGGCACGCTCGCCGGCAGCACCTTCGACGAGGTGCGCGGCCTCGTGCGCCAGGTCAACGACCTCGCGATCTCGGTCGCGCGCCTGAACAGCCAGATCGTCTCGGCCGAGGCCAGCGGCGCCGAGGCCAACGACCTGCGCGACACGCGCGCGCAGCACGTGCAGGAACTCGGCAAGCTGCTCGATGCCCGCACGATCGAACGCAGCTCCGGCAGCCTCGACGTCCTGGTCGGCGGCTCGCTGCTGGTCGCCGGTGACCGCGCCACGGCGCTCAACGTCGGCAAGGACGGCTCGAACCGGACCAAGGTCAGCGTCGGCACCGCCGCGGTGGCGACGCAGGTCCGCGAAGGCCGCATCGCCGCGCTGCTGCGCCAGGAGAGCACTTCGTTGCCCGGCATCCAGGACCGGCTCGACCAGCTGGCGCGCTCGACGATCCTGGAGTGGAACCGCCTGCACTCGACCGGCATGCCCGGCAACGGCCCGTTCGGCGCGCTGACGTCCGCCTACGGCGCACAGGACGGCGACGGCGACGGCATGCGCGGCGACGAGTTCCTGTCGCAGTCGGGCTTCGACTTCGACGTGCAGAAGGGCGAGCTCTACGTCGCCGTCACCGACAAGGCGACCGGCAGCATGGAACGCACGCGCATCGCGATCGACCCGGTGTCGATGTCGCTGCAGGACGTCGCCGCGCGCATCAGCGCCGTCGACCACCTGAGCGCGAGCGTCGACCCGGCCGGCCGGCTGCGCATCAACGCGGACTCCGGCTACGGCTTCGACTTCTCGCCTCGCGTCGACGCCGACCCCGACGGCCTGGGCACCTTCGGCGGCACGCTGCCGTCGATCGGGTCGCAGAACGCCGGGCCGTTCGACCTGTCGGGCCAGACCTTCCCGGTCAGCTTCACGGTCACGACCGGCACGGCGACCGCGCCGGTCAGCAACACGGTGACGCTCGACGCGGCCGACTTCGTCGATCCGGGTGCCGCGACGGCCGAGGAACTGGCCGCCGCGATCAACGCCGACCTCGGCAGCGCCGGCAGCGCGGTCGTGGTCGGCGGCCGGCTGACGATCCGCGGCGCGCAGCCGGGTCGCGCGCAGCAGCTGACCCTCGCCAACGTCGGCGCGGGCACGGCACTCGGCGCGATCGGCCTGTCGACGACGACCGCGAGCGGCCGCGAACAGGCCGTCACGATCGCCGCCGAAGGCACCTACACGGGCGCCAGCAACCAGCAGTTCACGTTCGTGCCGGCCGGCGACGGACTGATCGGCCAGACGCCCGACCTGCGCGTGCGGGTGCTGGACAGCGCCGGCAACCTGGTCACGACGCTGGACGTCGGCGAGGGCTACGAGCCGGGCCGGCCGCTCGATCTCGGCAACGGCATCCAGGTGTCGTTCGGCGCCGGCGCGATCTCGGCGACCGACGGCCAGGCGTTCTCGCTCGACGCGCTCGCCGACAGCGACACCAGCGACCTCCTGGTCGCGATCGGCATGAACGCGTTCTTCCTCGGCTCGAACGCGAGCGACATCGAGGTGAACGGCGACCTGCTCGCCAACCCGAGCCGGCTCGCGGCGGGCATCGGCACCGCCGACGGCGACGGCAGCAACCTCGATCGCCTGCTGTCGCTGCGCGGGCTCGACCTCGACGACCTCGAGGGCACGACGATCGAGGACTTCTACGCCGACCTGGTCGGCGACGTCGGCTTCCGCACCGCCGCGGCGACCTCGGATCTGACCGCGCAGAACCAGCTGATGCAGCAGCTGCAGGCGCAACGCGACAGCGTGTCGGGCGTCAACCTCGACGAGGAGACGGTCGACATGCTGCGCTTCCAGCAGTCGTACGAGGCCGCGGCGCGCTTCATCAGCGTCGTGCAGGACATGACCACCACCCTGATCAACCTGGGGCGCTGACCATGAGCATCCGCATCACGCAGGGCATGCTCTACGCGCAGGCGTTGGGCAACGTGCAGAACAGCCTGTTCCGCTACTCGCAGCTCCAGCAGGAGGTGGCGACCGGCCGGCGCGTCAACCGAGTGTCCGACGACCCGGCGGCGGCGCTGCAGATCCTGCCGTTGCGCAACGACCTGCGCAGCCTCGACCAGATGGTCGACAACGTGTCGCTGGCGCGCGAGACACTGAACACCGGCGCCTCGTCGCTCGAGGACGCGTCGTCGCTGATGCAGCGCGTGCGCGAGCTGACGACGCAGGCGGCGAACGGCACGCTGAGCAGCGGCGACCGCGAGAGCATCGCCGCCGAGGTCGACCAGCTGCTGAACCAGCTGGTCAGCATCGGCAACAGCCGGCGCGGCGACCGCTTCCTGTTCGGCGGCACGCAGACCGGCAGCGCGCCGTTCGCGCTGGTCACCGACGCCGGCGGCACCCGCGTGGTCTACAACGGCAATCGCCAGAGCGTCGCCGTCACCGTGGCGCCCGGCGTGACGACGGCGCTGAACATCCCCGGCGACGCGATCTTCCAGCAGCGCGACCGCGGCGCGACCACGTTCGCGCCGGCGCTCGGCAGCGCGGCGACGGGCGCTCGGCCGGTCGGCAGCGGCGACACCGGCACCGGCTTCGGCTCGCTGTCGGTGACCTTCGCCGGTCTCGGCGGCGACGCGCCGCCGACCGTGACCGCCGGCAGCGGCCCGACCACGGCGCTCGGTCCGCTGACGTTCGAGTTCACGACGCCGCCGGACGGCCTCAGCGTCGACGGCGGCAGCAAGGTCGCGATCCCGGTGACCGACGGCGCCTTCACGACCGCCGACGGCCGCACGATCTCGCTGACCGTGACCGGCATGCCGGCCGTGCTGACCGGCACGTTCACGTCGCAGGCGAACCTCTCGGTCGACGGCGGCCAGAGCAACACGCTGATCGACGACTTCGGCAGCTCCAGCGTGGCGGTGCGCAACTCGTACGACGGCACGGTGCTGAACGTCGACGTGCGCGACCTCACGCAGACCGGCGCCGAGGACGTCAAGTTCAACGGCACGTTCGACGCGTTCACGACCCTGATCGCGCTGCGCGACGTGATGCGCAACGAAGCCGGCCTGCCCGACCAGGCCGTGCGCGACCGCGTCGCGCAGATGCTGACCGAGGTCGACGGCGCGCACGATGCGGTGCTCGACGGCCTGCGCGAACTCGGCTTCCGCTCGTCGAGCATGGACGTGATCGGCAACCGCGTCGAAGGCCTGCGCGTGGCGCGCACCGAGTCGTTGTCGCTGCTGCAGGACACCGACATCGCCGCGGCGATCCTCGATCTGCAGCGGCAGGACATCTCCTACCAGGCCGCGCTGCAGGTCAGCTCGCGCGTGATCCAGACCACCCTGCAGAGCTTCCTCCGGTGACACGATGAGCCAGGACGCCATGCGCCCGATCCAGGGCACCCAGCCGGTCGACGCCGGCAACGTCGCGCCGGCCGCGCCGCCGCAGTCCGACTCGCTGTCGTTCCAGCGGCTGCTCGAGTCGCTGCAGAGGCTGGCGCACGAGCAGCGCCGCGCGACCGACGGCGACGCAGCCGGCGGCGCCGAGCAGTTGCAGCAGGCGCTGAAGGCCGCCGACGACGGCTTCGTGACCGCGATGGACCTGCGGCAGAAGCTCGAAGCCGCGTTCCGCGCCCAGCGGCCATGACCACGGTCGCCGCGGACGTGCAGCAGCTGGACCGCGCGGCGGTGCAGCGCTGGCTGCCGCAGCTCGATCGGTGGCTGCTCGACGGCCACTTCTACGGCGTGCAGCACACCTGGCCGCAGCTGTACCGCAGCGACGGCGAGGGCCGGTTCTTCGTGCGACTCGACGGCGAACGGCTGGTCAGCCACTGCGCCTGCCGCCTGGTGACGCTGCATGGCGCGAACGGGCCGCAGCGCGCGTGCCTGCTCGGCTCGGTCGCCACCGATCCGGCGCGGCGCGGCCGCGGCCACGCCGGCGACGTGCTGGCTGCGGCGCTGGCGGCGACGGCTCCGCTCGTCGATCTGACGCTGCTCTGGGCCGAACGGCCGGAGCTGTACGCGCGGCACGGCTTCGTCCCGGGCGCCCTCGAGACGTGCCTGGTGCTGGCGCGGCGCCCGCGCCCCGACCTGACCGGCGTGCGCCAGGCCGAGCCGCGCGACCATGGCGCGCTGCACGCACTGCACGAACAGAAGCCGTGGCGCGTCGAACGTTCGCTCCACACGATGTCGGGCCTGCTGACGACGCCGGGCATGACCACGGCCGTGCTCGAAGACGGCGGTCACGTCGTCGCCTACGCCTGCTGCGGCAAGGGCGCCGACCTGCAGGGTCACTGGCACGAACTCGGCGGCAGCGACGAAGCGTTGGCGCGCCTGCTGCCGGCGGCGCTGCACGTCGCCGACCTGGTCGAGTCGTTCCTGCTGCTGCCGCCGTATCGACACGAGCTGCGCGAACGTCTGGGCGCAGCGGTGACCGGCGCGTTCCAGGTGCCGGGTCCGATGCTGCGCAGCGTCGACGGCGACCGGGCCGCGCTCTGGGTCGACGGCCTCGACTCGGTCTGAGGCAGGCGCCCGCCCGCCCGGGTATCCGTTCGGCCCGGAATTTCGGCGGCGCCGACGTGGCTGGCGCGAGTTGCGCCGCCGCACCCGGCAAAACCCGGCTCCACGGTCGACCCCACCACCCGCCCGGCTAGACTGCTCGCCCGTTTTTCCGCACCGACGACCGAGCCCATGGACATCGTAGTCTGCATCAAGCGCGTCCCCGCCACCGACACGACGATCAAGATCGCCGCCGACGGCAAGTCGATCGAGCCCGCCGGCGTGTCGTTCGAACTGAACGCCTACGACGAGTTCGCGCTCGAGCAGGCGCTGCGCATCAAGGAACAGCTCGGCAGCGGCACCGTGACCGTGGTCACGATCGGCAGCAAGGACGCGCAGAAGGAACTGCGCGACACGCTGGCCCGCGGCGCCGACAAGGCGGTGCTGCTGACGACCGACCAATGGGTCTTCGACGGCGCCTCGACCGCCGCCGCGCTGGCCGCCTGGATCAAGTCCGTGCCGTGCAACCTGGTGCTGTGCGGCCGCCAGGCGGTCGACTCGGACAACAACCAGCTGCCGGCGAACCTCGCCGCGCGGCTCGGCTTCGCCTGCGTGACCGAGGTCGCGAAGCTCGAACTCGCGGACGGCACGTTCACCGCCGAGCGCGACATCGAAGGTGCGCGTGAGGTCGTGACCTGCAAGACGCCGGCGGTGATCAGCTGCCAGAAGGGTCTGAACGAGCCGCGCTACGCGAACCTCAAGGGCATCATGGCGGCGAAGAAGAAGCCGCTCGAAGAGGCCGCCGCGTCGCTGCCGGCTCCGGCGCTCGAGATCGTCTCGCTGACGCTGCCGCCGGCGCGCGCCGCCGGCAAGATCCTCGGCACCGGCGTCGATGCCGTGCCGGCGCTGATCGCCGCTCTGCGCGACGAAGCCAAGGTCCTCTGACACCGAACCCGAGAACAAACATGAGCAACATCGTCGTCATCGCCGAGGTTCGTGGTGGGCAGCTGAAGCGGACCTCGCTGGAAGCCGTCACCGCCGGTCTGCAGCTCGCCCAGAAGAGCGGCGGCAAGGTCATCGCCGTCGCCTGTGGTGCGGGTCTCGACGCCGCCGCTGCCGAGCTGGCCAAGAGCGGCGTGCACAAGGTCGTCGCCGTCGACGGCCCGACGTTCGCCAACTACTCCGGCGACGCCTACGCCCGCGCGATCGCCGAACAGGTCAAGGCCGCCGCTGCGACGGCCGTGCTGATGGTGCACACGGCGATGGGCAAGGACCTGCTGCCGCGCGTCTCGGCGCTGCTCGAAGGCAGCGTCGTCACCGACGTGGTCGAGGTCTCGTGCGACGGCGGCACGTTCGGCGCCAGGAAGCCGGTGTTCGCCGGCAAGGCGACGATGACCGTCAACGCCAAGAAGGCCCCGTTCTGTGCCACGCTGCGGCCGAACAACTTCGCCGCCGCCGAAGGCAGCGGCAGCGCCGAGGTCAGCAAGACCGCACCGCCGGCCGGCGACCTGCTGTCGGTCGTCAAGGAGGTCATCGCCTCGTCGGGCGGCCGCACGCCGCTGCAGGAGGCGAAGGTCGTCGTCTCCGGCGGCCGCGGCCTCAAGGAGGCCGCGCACTTCAAGCTGGTCGAGGACCTGGTCGCCGCGTTCGGCCCGGGCGTCGCCGCCGTCGGCGCCTCGCGCGCCGTGGTCGACGCCGGCTGGCGACCGCACCGCGAGCAGGTCGGCCAGACCGGCAAGGTCGTCAGCCCGCCGCTCTACATCGCGATCGGCATCAGCGGCGCGATCCAGCACCTCGCCGGCATGCGCACCGCGCGCACGATCGTCGCGATCAACAAGGACGCGGACGCGCCGATCTTCAAGGTCGCCGACTACGGCATCGTCGGCGATGCGTTCGAGATCGTGCCGGCACTGACCAAGGCGATCGCCGAGATCGTCGCCGGCAAGTGACGCTGAAAGCCGGCATCGTCGGTCTGCCCAACGTCGGCAAGTCGACGCTGTTCAACGCCGTCACCCGCACGCAGAAGGCGCAGGCCGCCAACTACCCGTTCTGCACCATCGATCCGAACGTCGGCGTCGTCACCGTTCCGGACGAACGGCTGTACGTGCTGCAGAAGATCGCCAAGACCAACGTCGTGATCCCGGCGGCGATCGAGTTCGTCGACATCGCCGGCCTGGTCAAGGGCGCCGCGACCGGCGAAGGGCTCGGCAACAAGTTCCTGAGCCACATCCGCGAGGTCGACGCGATCGTGCAGGTGGTGCGCTGCTTCGAGGACGTCGACATCCACCACGTGTCGGGCACGGTCGATCCGGTGCGCGACATCGAGATCATCACGACCGAACTGGTGCTCGCCGACCTCGAGTCGGTCGAGAAGCGCATCGATCGACAGACCAAGCAGGCCAAGCGCGGCGACAAGGAGGCGATCGCCGAGATCCCGGTGCTGCAGAAGATCCTGCCGGTGCTGAACGCCGGCAAACCGGCGATGCTGACGGACCTGACCGCCGAGGAGAAGGCGATCGCGCGCATGTTCTATCTGCTGACCGACAAGCCGGTGATCTTCGCCTGCAACGTCAAGGACAGCGACCTCGCGACCGCCGACGGCAACCCCTACGTGCAGAAGGTGCGCGACTACGCCAAGACCCACCTCAACTGCGAGGCCACGGTGATCTCGGCGCAGATCGAGAGCGACCTGGTCGACCTCGAGCCCGACGACGCGAAGGCGTTCCTCGCCGACCTCGGCGTGCAGGAGTCCGGCGTCGGTGCGCTGATCAAGGCGACCTACCATCTGCTCGGCCTGCGCACCTACTTCACGGCTGGCGAGAAGGAGGTGCGCGCCTGGACGATCCACCAGGGCGACACCGCGCCGAAGGCCGCCGGTGTGATCCACAGCGACTTCGAACGCGGCTTCATCAAGGCCGAGACCGTCGCCTACGCGGACCTGGTCAAGTGCGGCAGCGTCGCAGCGGCGCGCGAGAAGGGGCTGTATCGCATCGAGGGCAAGGAATACGTCGTGCAGGACGGCGACGTGCTGCACTTCAAGTTCAGCGTCTGAGCCGGTGACCGTCTCCCGGCCCTCGGGTTGCGGGCTACCCCGCTACCTGCGGATGATCACTCCCGACAGCACCGGGTCGCCGTGAATTTCGTAGGTCCCCAGTTCTTGCTGCCAATCGCCCCCCCGCATCGCCGCCTGGAGCGTGAGCTTGAAACTCCCTCCTTGATCACGTCTCCACTGGCTGAACTGAGCCTCGAAGGCACCGGCCTCCGACAGACGCATGCTCCCGATCTCGTTCCCGCCGTCGCCGCCGATCCGGGTGACAATGAGTCGTGCGGCCTCACCCATCGAGAAGCCCTCCAAGTGACCCGTGACTTGCACGGCCGTCCGAGTCTCGACCCGTACGCGAATCTGCGCGTTCGAAGCTTCGTTCGCTGCAATCGTCGTGGGGCGACCGGACTCCCTGACGACTCCCGGTGCTTCGATAACGCAAAAACGACGATTCCGCTCGTTGAAGACTCGTACCATCGCATCGCGGCCCACCGGCCAGTCGGCAACCGTGGCGGTCCCAGTCTCGTCGGTTTCCACCAGTTGCGATACGAGCCCCAGGTCGCCGCCAGCGCCCTCCGGGACCTCATCCGGCGTCCATTCGCTGAGCAGTGGGGAACTCGCGGTCATCACTCTCAGCCTGCAGCGAGGAACGCCTTGGCCACCTTCATCCAGCACACGGACTCGCAAGATCGAGCCCTCGGCGAACTGCAGGTCGACCTGCGTAGTGCTGGCTTGGATGTTGGATAGACTACCCACGGCAGGAGCATATGGACGGGCCACAGCAACCAGGTGGGAGCCAGCTGGCCAACCGTGCCGCAGCTGCACTCGGTACAGACCTGCCGCGTCGGCGTGCGCTAGGAGACTCGACTCCAGCCGGGCCTTCCCGGAATTCTCCAGTCTTGGCACAGCTAGGTAGACCCGGGCGTGTGCCACTCCCCCACCACGCGAATCGCGCACCACCCCGAACAGCGTGATCGTTCGCGCAAAGGCCAAGTTGCAGAGCCGATCACCGCGGGTGATTCGTCGCGGGGTGTCCAGGACCAAGCCATCGTCGGAGCTTGCTGACAACTGCGCCGACTCGGAAGGTGCAGGCCATGCCAGTTCGCACCACCCATCGAAATCGGTCATCGCGTTGCAGTGCCTACCTTCGGCCTCGATGCGCACGGCAACGCCAGCTACCGGGTCGTGCCGGTCCACGTCCAAGACGCGCACACTCACACTCGGTGCACCATCGTTGGGGTTCAATGCGGCAATCTGACTGGCCGCGGTCCGCACCGGAACAACCGCTGCGTCCTCGCGGGTGGCGGGATCCGATGGAATGGGCGTCGCCTCGGGGCCCACCGGCACGGACAGCCCATCGCTCGAAAGCAGGTACCAAATCCCGAGCCCAGCCAAGCTCAGGACCAGCAACGCCGACGCAACGGCTGACGGAGAGTTCATGGACGAATGGTGACGCCATCTACGACGGGACCGTTGTCATCGCCAATCTCGACGTCTACTCCTTCGTTGTTGTCTTGCGCTTGCTTGAGCAGATCCGATTCGCCCTGGCTGAGCGATGGGTCGTCCTTGCGCACGCGCAAGAGATACTGCCCATCGCGCCAGATAACCCAGTAGTCAACAGAGTCGTAGGTCGACGATGTCACGGCGCTCCCCGTTTTGATTCCCTTCACAGCGGTGACCCACTGTAAGTTCGTGTAGTCCTGGCTGGAGTGCTGTTGGGCGAACACCGCGCCCATCAAGAGAGAGGGGACCAAGAGTCCCGCCACTAGGGAAGCTCGGCTTGGCATGCTGTTCCTTCCTTTCCATCTCCTGGATGGCATTGACGAGCAGATGGCTGTCGGACGACAACCTCACCATCCAGAGACAAGGCAGGGGGACAAGAATCGCAACATCGGATGAACTGCATCACGGTATGGGCACACCTTGCGAGCGAGCGCTTTACCTGCCGGACGTCCAGATAAAGCGCTCGGGCAACCGACTTGATGACCGGGTCGCACAGCCATGCCTGAAGAACCTGGGCCTCACGCGGCCCAAGCGCTGCCAGGACGCGGTCGATCCCCTCCGTGGTTTCCGTACGTGGGTCTCGATCTGATGCAGGGAGCAAATCCGTGTCGTAGGCCACCTCTCGGCCCCGGCGCGCACGGGCAGCTGCGTCGTTCAGGTGCCGGTTCCTCACCATTCGGATGACGTAGGCGCGAACGTTCTTCAGCGCTTCCGTGTGTACAGGCCGGCTCAGGAGGCTCAGATTGACCTCCTGGATTAGGTCGTCACGATCTGTGGCATCACGCGCCACTCTCGCCGCTGCCTCTGCAACGATGGGCTGGATGAGTGTCACATCCAGCCACAAGGCCTGGCCAGCTCGGGGCTCGGGGCTCGTCACATCTTCCTCCAACCAGATCGGGATCATCGACATGCCGCTGAGTTGGTGTCAAGCCCCCGCGTCACCGCCACAACAGCGATGACGGTCTGAACTCCCGACCGCCAACCGCAACCCGCTCTTGCAACAGGTGCACAATCTCGGCGTGCAGGAGTCCGGCGTCGGCGCGCTGATCAAGGCGACCTACCACCTGCTCGGCCTGCGCACCTACTTCACCGCCGGCGAGAAAGAAGTGCGCGCCTGGACGATCCACCAGGGCGACACGGCGCCGAAGGCCGCGGGCGTGAGCCACAGCGACTTCGAACGCGGCTTCATCAAGGCCGAGACCGTCGCCTACGCGGACCTGGTCAAGTGCGGCAGCGTCGCAGCGGCGCGCGAGAAGGGGCTGTATCGCATCGAGGGCAAGGAATACGTCGTCCAGGACGGCGACGTGCTGCACTTCAAGTTCAGCGTGTAGACGTCACGGCAGACGCGCGAAGAACTGCTTGAGGTCTTCGCGTTGCTGGCGCCGCAACTCGGAAAGGCGATCGCGGACCTCGAAGACCTGCGGGTCCGCAGCCCGCGTAAACCAGATCACGGTCTGGCGCGGCACACCGTCCGGCTCTCGCGTGGTCTGGAGCGAATACGCCCAGTCCTTCATCGGCTCTCCCAGGCGCGCCGTCAGCGCTTCCATGGTTGCCTTCTGGTCTTGCGAAGAACGTTCACGCGCCCGGCGAATCTCCAACATCATCTGATCGGGGTCGGTTGCCGTGAGCTCGGGCTGCTCCTTGGCGACGAATTGGCCGCGCTCGATGGCACGGACGAGCGCCTCTCGCGACAGGCGGCGGTCCTCTCTCTGGAGCGCCTGCTCCTCGACCGCCTGTGCGTTCAGCATTTTCTCTAGACGAACCGCTTGCTCGGCGTCGAGCTGCTTGCGACCCGGGTTGATGCTCTTGTTGCCTGCCATCATGTCCGCGGAAGGCTCTCCGGACGACAGGCTCGACTTGGCATCGTCAGGAAGGGCGCGCGACACGAACTGAAGCAGGAACCCTTCATACGTGAGGTTTGGTGCAGCTGCCGTTGGCGCAAAGACGGCAAAGGGCTCTCTCGTGGCTCTTGGTATGTCGGCCGACGAACCGGCCAGACCCTGGCTTGGGGGCGCAGGGCGCTCTGGCTCCGCAGAACCAATCGAGGGCGTGATTGGTGATTCGCCAGGGGCCCTCAAGGCAATCAGAAGCGTGACCGCTGCCACGGCAAGCAGCAAGCCGACTGCTACTAGCGATCGCCCTTTCATGTGGAGAAGCGGTCGGGAGCAATCAACTCAGATGCAGGTTCTGCATGTGAGCGACACCTGAATGAACGTCAGGAAGCCGATCGGGGTATCCATCTGGAGTTCCTGCTGGAGGAACTCTCCGCATGCGATCTCCCACTTGAGGTCGCCCTCCGCCATCTGGGTCCATGCGGGCAGGGACGCGTCGTGCGGAATCGGGAAAGGACCGCATGCGAAGGAAGTGTTGGTTCGCTGGCACACTTGGACGGTAACATCGGGTCCTGTCGGGCTCGGAGTGTAGATCTCGACGTGGATCCATGCGTAGAACCGACATGGCTCGTTCGGGCAGTTTCCCGGCACCGACGGGCCGGGCAGCCAGAAGGTGTTGCTGGTATCAGGGTAGCCAGGTGGCCACGGGCCGAAGACCTGATACAGGGGCACGGGCGGGCATTCCTGCGCCCGGATACCAGCCGACGTGAGGACTGCGAGAGTCAACGCCGCGAGTCGTCCCTTCATCCGCAGCAGCATACCCCCCCCCCCCAATTGTCAAGCTGATCCATGAGTGACGGCATCAGCCTCGTCGAGGAGCACGGCTCAAGACTCCTCGCGAGCCGTGCACCACTGGTGAAACGACGCCGCCTCACGCCACGGATCGAGCGCCGTCGGCGGCACGTCCCGGTGATAGGCGCGAAACGCGTCGGTGAACCCGCGCGCATCGCGCTCGAACCACTCGTTCGCCAGGCGCGAGCCGTTGGTCAGGCGTTGGAAGCGCAGCTTGACGACCAGCAGCGCGGCAATGCGCAGGCCGTCTTCGTCGATCGCGCGCAGCGTCGGATCCGCGTGCGAGACGGCCAGGCGTTCGCGCAGCGCGGCGACCGGATCCGGCGCCGTCAGCAGGTCGGCGAGCAGCGCCTGCTGGCGCACGAGGTCGTCGACATCAGCCACGTAGCACCTCGCGGATGCGACGCAGTTCGGCCTGCACCTGCGACACGTCGCCGGCCGCGACGCTGCCCTCCATGCGTTCGAGCGTGACACCGCGCAGGTTCGTGCAGCGCGGCAGCACCTCTTCGAACAGCGCCCAGACCTCGTCGGGCACGGCGTGGTCGTGGCTGTCGAGGCGCAGCGTGCGACCGTCGGGCAGCCAGCCGGGTTGGCTGCGTTCGCCGCCGGACAGGTGGATCTCGATCACGCGCGAGCAGTCGAGGCGGTCGAGCCACGCCTGCGCATCGGCACCGACGTTCTGCGCCATCGTCCACACGTTGTGCAGGTCCAGCAGCAGGTGCGTGCGCGGCGCGGCCAGCACGCGTGCGAGGAAGTCCGGCTCGTCGAGCCAGTCGCCGAGCAGGAAGTAGAACACGCTGTTCTCGACGCCGACGTCGGGCACCACCTGCTGCAGCGCCACCAGCCGCTCGCGCACGATCTGCGCCATGGCGTCGTGCATCGGCAGCGCGATCGGCAGGGTCAGCGCGCGTTGGTCCAGCACCGCGGCGCCGAGGTGGTCGGTGAACCACTGGAAGTCGAACACCGCGTGGTCGGCGGCGATGCGCTGCTGCCACGCCGCCTGGCGTTCGCGATCGCGCGGATCGGCGGTGCCGAAGCTGCCGTGCACGGCGTGGCCGACGAACGGCGTGTGCAGTTCGTCGCCGAGCCGCCGGAACTCGCGGTGGAAACCGTTGGGCACCCAGCCGCCGTCGCCGCCGCGGCGCCACGTCGTCTCGGGCGTGATCTCGAAGTAGTCGGCGTCGCGCAGCACCGGCTCGAGCAGGCCGAGGAACTCGGTGTCCGGCTGCAGCGAGAACCCGACGCGCGCCGTCATTCAGGACCCGGTGTAGAACACCAGGAAGCGCCGGCAGACCTCGGGCACCCGGCCCATGCCGCATTCGACGCCGGCGCCGATCACGCCGCCCGGCGCCTCGGGGTCCTCGATCTCGACGCCGCAGCCTTCGGTTCGCCCCCACCTCGCACCGGGCAACGGCCGCTGCATCCACACGCGTTCGATCGCCGCCAGCAGCATCGCCTGCGCGGTGCGCGCGCGTTCGGCCTTCATGCTCGGCAGCGTGCAGCGCACCCAGGCCGTGGCGCGCACCAGCAGCTCGTCATCGAGCTTCCGGCTGCTCGTGAGCCAGGCGAGCACGCGGTCCGCTGCCTCGTCGCTAAGCGACGCACGTACGCGCTGCCCCATCGCGTCGAGCGCGCCCGCGTGCCGCGGCAACGCCGCCGCCAGCGCCGTCGTCAGGCGCTCGAGGTCCGCGGGACGATCCGGCGGACTCGCCGCCGGCAGGTCGACCTCGATCGGCGTGGCCTTCAGGCCCAACCCGTCCGGGTCGTCGAGCAGGGTCGCATCGAGCAGCACCATCGCCGGCGCCGGGTCCGGCAGCGGCACCCGTGCGAGCGCGCGGAGCTCCGCCGCGCTGGCCGCGGCCGGCACACACAGGGCGAGATCGAGCCGGGCGCTGGCGCCGCCGTGCATCAGCCAGGCGCCGAGCCATTGGCCGCGCGCGAACGCGGCGGCCTCGTCGTCGGGCACGACGAACGCCAGCAGCGGCCTGCCCTGGGCCTTCGCCTGCGCCGCGGCCGCGCGCAGCTGCCGCGCGCGCAGCCCGGGCGTGGCCGGCGGCTTCGGATCCTGGCGGTCGCGCGCGAAGAACGTCAGCCAATCGGGCACGGCGGTCAACGCCGCCGCCGCGACCGCCGAGGAGAACCAGGTGCGCCGATCGATGTTCGTCATGCTGCGCGTCTCCGGCTCACTGCCCGGTGAACAACTGCAGGAACCGTTCGCAGTGCGTGGGCACCATGCCCATGCCGCAGGCGATCATGCGGCCGTTCTGCTTCTCCTCGGCCGTCTTCTCCTCCGGTTCCGAACCGCAACCGCCCGAGGTGTACCAACGCGCGCCCGGCACCGGCTTGTGCACGATCTCGCGTTCGACCGCGTCGACCAGCGACTGCTGCAGCGCGGCGCGCCGCTCGTCCGTCTGGTCGGCGATCGCGCGACGCACCTCGGCCGCGCAACGGACCAGCAGTTCGTCCGGCGGCGCCGCGCCGCCGCCGAACCACGCCGCCAGGGTCTGCGCCTGCGCCGGCGACAGGCGCGACGTGACCGCGGCCGCCATCGCGGCCATGCTGTCGCCGTGCTGGTGCACGATCTGGTGCAGGCCCTTGGTCAGCTTCTCGATGCCCGCTTCGACACGGCGCTCGTCCGCCGCCGGGTCGTAGTCCTCCGAGCGTCCGTGTTGCCCGAACGGGCTGCCGAGGTCCAGATCCAACCGCGTGACCTTCGGCGGCGCCGCATCCTCGACGCCGATGCCGGTCGCATCGACGAGCAGCAGCAGGGGTGCACCGTCGATCGCCTTCGCCCCGGTCACCCGCCGCACCTCGTCGATGCGGCCGCAGGCGGGCACGCACAGCGCCAGCTCCGTCAGCGCCCGCGACCCGCCGTGGTTCAGGAACGCGCCGAACCAGCGGCCGCGCAGCGCCGCTTCGTTCTGCGCCGCCCGGTCCTCGCCGGTGCCATCGCCGGGCACCACGAACACCAGCAGCGGCTTGCCCTCGGCCCTGGCCTTCGCGACCGCCGCGCGCAGCTGTCGTTCGCGCGCCGTTCCATCGGGGTCCTGCGGCAGAAACCACGCGGTGCACCAGGATCGGGTCGCGGTGAAGCCGGCGGCGGCCATGGCAGCGGAGAAGAACCGACGGCGATCGAAGATGGTCATGGGGCAAAAGCGGCGCATCGACGGCGCCGGCCGGCGCAGGTTCCCGGGTGGCGACCGCCGATGGTAACCGGATCGCGACCGCTTCGGTGGCAGCGAGGCCCTGGCCTGCGGACCCCGTCCCGGCGATCGTGCGGGCCCCCATGGACGATCCCCTGCCCTGGTTGCGCCGCGCCTCGCTGATCGAGGCGGTCTCCTACCTGGTGCTGCTCGGCATCGCGATGCCGCTGAAGTACGTCTGGGGCGAGCCGCTGGCCGTGCGCGTGTTCGGCATGGTGCACGGCGTGTTGTTCCTGGTGCTGGTGTGGCTGCTGGTGAAGGCGTACTTCGACCGCGGCTGGCCGGTGCGGCGGCTGCTGCTGGTGTTCGTGGCGTCGCTGGTGCCGATCTGGCCGTTCCTGCTCGACCGCCACGTGCGGCAGTGGATCGCGGCGACGCCGGCCGCCGGCTGATCCGCCACGCGCCTCGGGCTTGTGGCGCCGACCGCGCTCCATGATGCTTGGCCGCGCGCAGCCACCATGTTCGCCCGCGGACCCCAACAGCTCGATTTCCGCCGCAAGCGACTGCCCTGGGTCGACGAGCTGCGCTACGCGATCGAAGACCACGTGCGGGCGCAGCCGATCGACGTCGCGGAGCGGGCGCGGTTGCGGCAGCGGTTGTTCCAGTGGATGGGGCTCGGCTACGTCGTGCTGGAGCGGGCGATCGAGCCGGCGCTGATCGACGCGCTGCTCGCCGACATCGACGAAGTGATGGCCAACCACCGCGACCACAGCTCGCTGATCCTCAGCGACAAGTACGACCACGTGCCGATCCGCACCGCCGACCCGCAGTTCTTCTTCGGCCAGCGTATGCGCTTCGTCGACCTGCATCACGCCTCGGTCGCGGCCAAGCGGATCTCGCTGCACGCGCAGATCGTCGACTTCGTTCGCCATCTCTTCGCCAACGACGTCGTGATGATGCAGTCGCTGACCTTCCTCGAGGGCAGTCAGCAGCTGCTCCATCAGGACCACGCCTACGTGTTCTCGGGCAACCCGGCGCACCTGTGCGCTTCCTGGGTCGCGCTCGAGGACATCGATCCGCGCGCGGGGCCGCTCACCTATGTGCCGGGTTCGCACGCGCTGCCGATGTTCGACTGGGGCAACGGCATCTTCCGCCAGTCGGGCTCGACGGCGACCGAACAGCAGTTCGCCGAGCACATCGACCGGCACTGCCGGGAGGCCGGCCTCGAACGACTGACGTTCTGCCCGAAGAAGGGTGACGTGTTCCTCTGGCACGCCGCGCTCGCCCACGGCGGTTCGCCGGTGCTCGACCGATCCCTGACGCGCAAGTCGTACGTCACGCACTACTCGGTGCCGCAGACGTACACGCGGCACTACCGCGACAAGACCCGCAAGCCCGTCGTCGAGCGCATCAACGGTGGCCTCGTCTACCACGACCCGACCGACCCCAAGAACGAGAACCGCCTGCGCCGCGCCGAGAACGGCTGAAGCGCCGCGCGGCGTCAACTGCGCTGCTTCTGCGCCTGCAGGGCCTCGATGCTGGCGATCACCGCTTCGGCATCGGGCCACCCGCGAGCGCTGCGGCTGGCGATCACCTGCCCGTCGACGAGCACGTCGAACTGGCCGAGCCGCCCGGTCTTGCGCTTCACCTCGAGGTCGAGCGCATCTTCGATCTGCGCGGCGAGACCCGCCGCGCGTGGGCCGAAGCCTCAAGACGTGCAGTGAACGATCGTGATGTCCATGTCGTGCTATCGGCCGTCCGGCGTGTCCGCCCTGACCGCAGGACCGCGCACCGCGCAGGCTCCCCTGGCCGGCACCAGCATGGCCACGAACATGCCGAGCAGCACGGCCGGCAGGATCGCGCCGGCGACACCGGCGAAATGCTGCAGCGACCAACCGACCAGTCCGGCGAGGATCACGACCGTGATCCGTCGAGGCGACGACAGGGCTCAGAGCATGGACGCACAGTAGGACACGTTCGTCGCATGCCAACCGGGGTCTCTGTGCGCAGCGCTTCGGCGCGTCCGTTCAGCGCCGCTCCGCCAGCTCGCGCGCGGTGACCTCCTGCTGTTGCCACTGCCCGTACAGCTGCCCCTTCGACGCCATCGCCAGCAGCCGCTGGCGCATCGCGGGCGTCAGCACGCCGGGTGCGGCCTTGCGGAACGGCGTGCCGGGCAACGGCAGGAACGTGTGACCGTGCACCTTGGCGCCGCGCGCGACCAGGCGGTCCATCAGCGCCAGCGTCGCCTCGACATCGGCGGGCGCTTCGCCGGGCATGCCGAACAGGAAGTCGACGTGCGGCACGAAGCCGTACTCGAGACACAGCGCGGTCGCGCGCTCGACGGTCGCCGCATCGTGACCGCGCGCGCTCGCCGCCAGCACGCGGTCGCTGCCGGACTGGCCGCCGAGGATCAGCGCCTTGTTGGTGACCCACCGCCGCAGCAGCCGAAGGCTCGCGTCGGTGACGTGTTCGGGCCGCACCTCGCTCGGGAACGTGCCGAACCACAACCGCCGCTGCGGTCCGATCTCCTCGCGCACCGCGGCCAGCAGCGCCTCGACCGCGGCGAGATCCGGCTCCGGCCCGGTCGCGCCGTAGCTCATCGACGTCGGCGTCAGGAAGCGGAAGTCCCGGAAGCCGCGGCCGACCAGGTAGCGCGCCCAATGCCGCACGTTGGCGACGCTGCGGTGCCGGAAGCTGGCGCCGGCGAAGTACGGCGTCTGGCAGAACCGGCACGCGTAGACGCAGCCGCGCGTGATCTCGATCGGGCCGAAGCGGTCGTGCGCGGGGCCGAACGGCGGGAACTCGTCGAGCGCGGTGCGCGCCGCGCGGCCGTTGCGCCGCAGGACGCCGGCCTCGAGCCAGCCGATGCCGGCGATCGCGCGCGGCTCGCCGCCGGTGCGCAGCGCGTGCACGAGGTCCTGCACCAGCCGTTCGCCGTCGCCGGTCGCGACCAGGTCGAAGCCGGCGCGCAGCGTCGCCTCGGGCTCGGCCGACGCGTGCACGCCGCCGGCGACGTGCAGCACGCGCGCAGCGTCGATCCGTGCCTTCACCTGCTGCAGCTCCGCCGCGAGCAGCGCGAAGTCCGGCGAATAGAACGACCAGCCGACCAGCACGCGATGCCCGGCCGCCAGCGCCTCGCGCAGCGCCGCGACCACCGCCTCGACGCCGTTGGCGAACACGATCGGCACGCCGGCCGCCCGAGCATCGGTCTCCAGCGCCCCGGTCAGCACGTGGAAGGCGAACTTCCCCGTGCGGCGGTAGGCCCAGACGACGGTCAGCGGCGACATCGGTGGCACCGTAGTGCCGACGGCATCGGCGGTGCCAGCCCCGGCGACACGGAACCCCGCCCGACCTTTGCCAACCCGGCCGCCGGCGAGCAAACTCTCGCCCAGCACCTACACCCGGTCCAAGGAGCACGGATGTTCGCCCAGCGCATGCGGCAGAAGGAGTCGGAGTTCTACTTCGTCAGCTACCCGGCGGAAGACCTGCTGCGCAAGGTGCGCTTCGTGACGCGCTTCTACGGCGACCGCGGGCAGACCATCGGCGGCGACGACGGCAAGGCGAAGCGGAAGCAGGAGCCGGACGACGTCGAGCGCTACGTGCAGGCGATCGAGAAGAACAGCAAGTCGTTCCAGCGCGACCTGAACCGCAGGAAGGTCAAGCAGATCAAGGACTTCTACCGCAACGAGACGCGGCAGCCGGTGATCCCGGGCGCGGTGCTGCTGTTCACGCCGGAGAAGCTCGAGTTCCAGCCGATGCGCGGCATGGAGCGCGCCGGCAACCTGGTCGAACCGCGCGGCGACTTCCTGATCATCGACGGCCAGCACCGGCTCGCCGGCCTGCACTTCTACCTGCAGGAGAAGGACGCCGACCGCCGCGTCGAAGTGCCGGTGGTCGTGTTCGACGGCAAGACGTCGGACTTCGCGACCGAGATGTTCGTCGTCATCAACAGCACCCACACGCGCATCAACAAGTCGCACCTGATCGACCTGTACGAACGCATCGAGTGGGGCACCGACCCCGAGAAGAAGTACGCCGCGACGCTGGTGCGTTCGCTGTACGAGTCCGACGACTCGCCGCTGCAGTACCACATCAACATGCTCGGCGGCCGGTCGGCGCAGGAGATGTGGATCAACCAGGCGCAGATCTTCGGCGAGACCTACCGCCTGATCCGGCGCAAGGACGCGCAGCACCGCTTCAAGGACGGCCGCGGCTGGAGCAAGGACCGCGGCTACGGGCTGATCCGCGACACCCTGAAGGCGCTGCGCACGGTGTTCGGCAGCGCCTGGGGCGACAACAAGAACCACATGGTGACGCGCGACGTCACGATCGAGGGCATGCTGCGGCTGTGCGGCGACGTCGCCGCGCGCATCGACGCGACGATCGCACCGGGACCCGAACTGGCGAAGCTGCTCGAGACCCGCTTCCGGCCGATCGCCGAGCTGACGCAGGACTTCCGCCGCGAGGGCTTCTACGAACGCTTCCCGGCGCGCGGCCAGCTGGAGCGCATCGAGATCATCCGCAAGCGCCTCGCGCGCCAGGCCCGCTTCGAGTAGCGGTCAGCGCGGCTGCTGCGACGGCTGCGAGTACAGCTCGAGGAACGCCGGCGCGAACCGATCGGTCGGAAACGCCTCCGCGCCTTCGGGCACCTCGTAGCCGTCGACGAAGCCGAGCGCCCGGCACGGGGCCAGCAGCTCCGGCCGATTCGCGAACGCGTGGATCGGCACGTCGTAGCCGGCATCGCGCGTCGGGCCGACGGTCGCGATCGGCGGCTGGTGGTCGCCGAGCACGATCACCAGCGACGGCCGCGTCAGGCGCGCGACGAAGCCGGCGGTGCACCGCAGCGTGTACTCGAGCGTATCGGCGTAGGCGGGCACCAGCTGCGGGTCGAACGGCACGCTGGACCACGACAGCGGGTGTTCGATGCGCGGCGGCCCGCGGAACGTGTCGGCGTCGATGCGCCAGTCGTCGATGTAGGGCGGCACCAGCCGGAACGGCACATGGCTCGTCACCGACACGTACATCGTGAACAGCGGGCCCGGCGCCGGCCGCACCACGTGTTCGAGCAGGTGGTGCAGCGCGAACTGGTCCGGCATGCGACCCCAGTGGTAGACCGTCCCGGTGTAGTCGAGTTCGAGTTGCGTGATCGACGCGTCGAAGCCGTAGAAGCGCTGGCCTTCGGGCCAGTGCCGCGGCATCGCCGGCATCACCTCGACGGTGTGGTAGCCCGCCGCCTGGAAGCGCTTCGGCAGCGGCTCGATGTCGCTCTGCAGCAGCAGCTGGAACTGGCGCCGATGGCCGATCGGCGCCGCCGACAACAGCTGCGCGTGCGTCAGCCACGACTCGCCGCCGCTGTTCGACGGCCGACAGGTCGCCGTGCAGACCTCGAAGCCGGCGGCCTGCAGCTCGGGACCGACCTGTTGCCACAGCGACCGCAGGCGCGCGTGCACCGTCGGTTCGCGCAGCGCCCAGCGGCCGTAGGACTCGACGATCACCAGATGCACGTCGGCACCGTGCAACACGCCGAGATCGGTCGGCGTCGCGGCCATGCGCTCGGCGGCCTCGCGCAGCTGTTCGCGGATCGCTCCGTCGAACTCTCCGGGATCGAACCAGTAGCTCGCCGAGGCGCGCACATCGGTCGCCAGCGGCAGCACCGAAGAAGGGCGCCACCACGATTCGGCCCGGCGGTCGAGCGAGCCGCGCGCGATGTCGCCGAGCACGATCGCCTGCAGCAGCGCGACCAGCAGCACGGCGCCGTGCGTGCTGCGCGCCGGCCGCGCCGCGCGCGCGAACGCCCACGCCAGCAGCAGCCACGCGAGCACGAGGGCCAGCACGGCGCCCGCGACGACCATCCATGGCTCGAGGCGGCTGTCGTGCGTCAGCAGGTGCAAGACTCCTGGCACCTCCATCACGTCGAACGTCAGGTCGAGCCGGCGATCGAGCAGCGCCGCGACGTAGAACGCCGCCGTTCGGTAGAGCGCGGCCGCCAGCAGGGTCAGCGCGGCCAGATGCGCGAACAGACGACCGCGCCCGATCGACGCCCCGAGCGCCGCGATCGCCAGCAGACACACCGCATCGGGCGACACGTGCCACAGCGCGCGGCCGGGGTCGGCGCCGGCGAACGGCAGCGGCGCGATCGACGCCAGGTGCAGCAACGCGAGGGCCGCGAGCCACCCGAGGATCACGCCGATCCGTCTCATCCGCCGGACTCGGGCACGAGCTTGCCGTCCTTCACGACGCGGACCTCGGTCAGCGCCACGAACGTGCCCCGGCGCAGGCAGTAGCCGACGACGCGGACCCGCGTGCCGTCGGCCAGCGGCGCATCCCAGGCGATCGTCCACGGCACGTTGCGTCCCTGGCCCACGTAGTCGGGCAGCACCTTGCCCAGCACCTTCTCACCGCCGCCGTCGACCGTGCTGCCGGCCACGGTGGCGACGACGCACTGCACGTTGTCGCCGGTCAGCGACGACCGCACGAGGCCGCGCACCGACGTGGCATCGCCGTCGAGCACGCCGCCCAGGTGTTCGGCGGGCGGCGCGGTGGCCGCGCGATGTGCCGCGTCGAACAGGCCGTCGGTGGCTGCGGCCCAGCCGCGCGCCTGCAGGATCTGCAGCTCCTCGTGGCCGTTGGCCGGTGTGGCACCGCCGACCCGCGACAGCTGCAGATTCATCGCGGTGCGTTCGACCTGCATGCGCGCGAGGCGCAGATCCTCGATGCCGTGCGGCCAGTCCTGCGCTGCCAGCACCAACAGCACACCCGCCCCCACCGGCGCCATGCCGGCGCCGCAGCGCGCGGCCAGCACGCCGAAGCAGCCGATCGGCAGCAGGAACGCGCCGAACGTCAGTTCGCGCAGCGCCGCACCCGTCAGGTCGGCGCCGTGCCGTTCGGCGGCGAGCACGAACAGCGACAGGCCGAACCAGACGCAACCCCACCAGGGCGCCGCCTGCCGGCGCGCTTCGTCGCTGCGGTCGCCGAGCCGCCAGAACAGCAGCGGCAACGACCAGGCGAACGCGCCAAGCGCCAGTTCGTCCCAGGTCGCCGTCGGCACCGGATCGAGCCACGCGGAGCCGGTCGTGCGCAGCAGGTGCAGCAGCGTGTCGGCCGGGGCCGCCACCAGGCGGCCGAGCAGGCCGGTGTCGCCGAGCGCGAGCCCGCCCGCGGGCGTCATGGTGGCGACGGCGGCGAGGTTGCCGCAGATCAGCAGCGCGAGCATCCAGCCGACACGGCGCGTGCTGCCGGCGCGGCGCGCGGCCTCGAGCAGCGCAGGCGCCAGCGCGACGAACACCAACAGGCCGTTCGTGTGACAGAATGGCGCCGCGACCGTCAGCAGCAGCACCAGCAGCGCGCGCCAGGTGAAACCACCGGCGCCCAGCAGCAGTACCAGCGACCACAGCAGCAGCAGCGGCACGAGGAACAGGCCCGTGCGTTCGCCGTACAGCCAGTCGGCGCCGAACGCGGGACTGCCCACCAGCAGCCCGGCCAGCCCGAGCGCGAACGCTTGTGCCATGCCCGCGAGCGCGAAGGTCCGGCGGGCGACGGCGACGAACGCGAACACGATCAGCAGCGCCAGCACGGCGTTGACCGAGGCGGCCCACCAGAACGACGATCCCGGCACGTGCAGCGCCGCCAGGTGCAGGGCCCGCGCCAGCAGGTGCGCCGGCTCCTGGCGCAGGTCCGCCAGCTCGGCGAAGTCCCAGCGCATCGTCACCTCGCCCAGCGCGCGCCGCGCGGCGGCGGACTCGGGCAGGCGCGAGGCGAAGCTCGTCCAGACGAACGCCGCCAGCGCCGGCAGCAGCGCGATCGGCCAGGCGAGATGACGGAGGAACTTCACGAGGCCTCCGGCGGGCGTTCGCTCATCCAGACAAGGTAGCAGGCGAGTTGGCGGACGTAGAGTCGTTCGAGGGCGACGCCGCCGCGGAAGGCGTCGATCAGCCGTCGCAGCGGCGACAGGGGTGACAGGCGGCGCACACGACCCAATCGGCGATCGCGCGCCGCCAACTGAGGCATCGCCGCGACCGGGACCTGGTGCGTCAGATCCCGTTCGGCCCGGACGGCGAGATCCGCGGCGCGCAGCGCCTGGCGGGCGTCGTCGATGGTGCGCAGCGGCGGCGAGCGCCAGGCGGCGGCGAGCCGGTGCACGTCCGCGTCGTCGGCCAGCGGCGCGCGCAGCAGATCCTCGACCCAGACGAAGGTGCCGCCGGGCCGCAGCGCGCGGCGCACGTTCGCGAGTGCCGCCGGCAGGTCGTGGGCGTGGCCGAGCGATTCGATCGCCAGCACGACGTCGAAGCGTCCGTCGAGCGGCGCCAGGAAGTCCTGGCGCACGAAGCGCACGCGCGAGCCGAGGCCGGCGCGCGCGGCCGCCGCGGTCGCCTTGTCGACCTGGAACGCGCTCGGCGTGATGCCGACCGCCGTGCCGCCGCCGAGCGCGGCCCAACGCTGCGTCGACGCGCCGAAGCCGCAGCCGAGGTCGAGCACGCGGGCCGCGGGGCGGCCGGCGAGCTGTGCGAACAGCCAGCGATCGAGGCCGGCGGCGCCATCGGCCGGACCGTCGCCGGCGCGCGGCGGCGACAGGCGTTTGCGCAGTTCGAGACCCTCGCCGCGCGATCGCGCGCGCCGCGACCGCCACCACTGGAACCGTGACAGCGTCTCGTAGAGCGCCCCCGCGTCGGCCGATGGCGCCGTCATCGCGCCGCGTCTCCGGCCCGGCGCAACACGAACACCAGCTCGTTGCACCAGCGCAATGGCACCAGCGGCCGCGCCACCGGCTCGCGGCGACCGGGCCGCGGCCGCCACCACGGCAGCAGCTGCCGCCAGCGTGCGCGCGGCCACTGGTCCGGCAGCACACGTTCGACCCGGAAGCCGACGCGGACGAACAGCTCGCGCCATTGCGCGATGGTCTGCGCGTCCTGATGGCCCTGCACCTCGCGGCGGCCGAGGCCCTGCCGCCAGAACCGCCAGACGATCGTGTTCGCGTTGCGCACCAGGAAGCAGTAGCGCGCGCCCGGCCTGCCGACGCGCAGCATCTCACGCAGCGCCGCCTCGCGATCGAGGAAGCGCTCGATCGAGCCGAGGCAGGTCACGCCGTCGAAGCTGCCGTCCGCGAACGGCAGCCGCTCGGCGTTGCCCTGCCGCACGTCGGCGGCCGGCAGCAGTTCCTGCGCCAGCGACACCGCCTCGGTCGACAGGTCGACGCCGGCCGCGGCGAGGCCGCGTTCGACCGCGGCGCAGAGCAGGAGGCCCGGCCCGCAGGCGACGTCGAGCAGCCGCGCGCCCGGCGACAGACCGAGCAGTTGTACGAAGATCGGGTACGCGCGCCGCGGCCGCAGGTAGCGCAGACCCTTCTTGCGGTAGGTGGCGTCGAACCACGCGGCGACGTCTGCCTGGCTGACCGGATGCTCGACCACGGGATCCTCGGGGGCGCGCAGTGTAGGCGAACCTCACCAGCCGAGATACCGCGGCACGCGGGCGGCGTAGTCGGTCCACGCGGCACCGAGCCGCCGCGACAGGTGCGCCTCCTCCATGCGCACGCGACCGTGCATGTTGCCGACGTAGAGCGGCAGGCCGAGCCACAGCAGCGGCGAACCGAACAGGCAGCACAGGCCCAGATAGCAGGTGAACATGCCGACCAGGCCCGGATTGCGCGACCGCCGGAACAACCAGCCCGGCGCTGCACCGCGGCGCCGTTGCGCGCGCAGTTGCAGCACCGAGGCGAACGTGACGGCGCGGCCGAGCACGACCAGAGCGAGTCCCGGCGCCTGCAGCCACGGCACCGACGTGCTCCAGACCGCCGCCGCGAACCCCGGCACCAGGATGCAGCCGAGCGGCAGCAGCCAGGACACGACGCCCAGCGCGGTCGGCAGGAACAGCCGCAGGATCTTCTGGGCCAGCGGGCGCGAGCGGGCACGCAGCAGCGCGTCGCCGGCGGGTGCGTTCGCCGGCGTCTCGGCGGCCAGCAGCTGCCACGTGCTCGCTTCGCTCGGGATCGGGAACAGCACCAGCTCGACGACCAGCGACGCGTAGGCGGCCAGCACCACGATCTCGGTGACGTTCACGCGCGGCTCCGCGGCCCGCGCAGCTGCGCGAGCAGGAAGCCGGCATCGCCGGCGAACGACCACGCCAGCAGCAGCACCGCGACCGCGGTCACCACGTCACCGACCGGCGGCGGCAGGTTCGGCCACAGCGCCACCAGCAGCGCGATCAGGACGCATGCGCAGACGGTGCGGCCGCGCCGGTTGTCGCCGTCGACCGGCTTCGGCTCGTGCGCCGGCGCCCCGGCCCACCACATCGCCAGCACGAACACGTAGCGCAGCGCCGGCAGCAGCAGCACGTGCCCGCCGCCACCGGCCGCCGCGACCAGCGTCGCCAGACCGAGCACGGTGAACTGATCGGTCTCCATGTCGAGCACGGCACCCTGCGGCGAACCGCCGCAGCGACGCGCGACCGCGCCGTCGACCAGGTCCAGCAACACCACGGCGACGGCGGCGAACCAGGACCACGGCCGACCGGCGGCCGCCAGCCAGATCACCGCCAACAGGCCGCCGAAGCGCGCGACCGTGACCACGTCCGCCGCGCGCCGGCCCGCGCGCAGGATCGGCACCAGCACCGCGTACGAGAGCGCCATGACAACCGTCTGCACGGCGAACCACCACGCCGGCAGTTCCGCCGCGCCGAACCAGACCGCAGCCAGCAGCCAGCCGAGCCACCAGACCGCCTGCGCGCGCAACCAGGTGCTCAGGGCCGCGATCGCCATCGAGGGGGAGCCTACCGCGCCCGGCCGAGATAGGCTGTCCCGGTTCTCTCGCGGTTCGCCCGCCACCGGCGTGCCTGCAACCCGCACCTCCCGCATGGTCTGCGAACTCGGCGACGACAGCGCCTGGCCCGCCTTTCTCGAGGCCCGGTCCGTGCTCGCGCAGGGCACGCGCGAGTTCGTGTTCGTGCGGCGTGGCGCGCAGTGGTCCTGCCTGCCGACCGGCACCGCCGACCTGCGACCGGCGCAGCAGGTGTTCGCCCTGTCGCACGCGCCCGTGTCGGCGCTGGCCGCCGACGCCGCGCTGACCGTGTTCGATCCGGCCGATGCCATGGTGCCGACGTTCGTGCACCCGACCCGGCGCCCCGTCGATGCGAGCTTCCTCGCCATGGCGCGCGTGTACCTGCCGGTCCTGCTCGGCGCCGCGGCGGCGCGGCGGCGCGGGCGCACGTTCGTGGCCGCGCACGTGACGCAGACGCTCGACGGCCGCATCGCCTGTCCCAACGGCCAGTCACAGTGGATCGGCAACGCCGCCGACCTGCGACACGCCCACCGCATGCGCGCGCTGCTCGACGGCGTGCTGGTCGGCGCCGGCACCGTGCGCACCGACGATCCGCGCCTCGACGTGCGGCACGTCACCGGCCCGAATCCGCGCCGTATCGTGCTCAGTGGCAGCGGCGCCATCCTGCGCGAACGCCACGATCGCCACGCGTTTCGCGGGGCGGGCTGTGACGTCGTCGTCGCCGCGGGCAACGGCGCACCGGCGCCGGGCCGCAGCCATGTGCTGGAGGTCCCCGCGACCGCCGACGCCCTCGATCCGGTCGCGGTGCTCGCGGCCCTCCGGTCGCGCGACGTGCACTCGATCTACCTCGAAGGCGGCTCGCAGACCCTGTCGTCGTTCCTGCAGGCGCGCTGCATCGACCTGTTGCAGGTGCACATCGCGGCGATGGTGCTCGGCGCGGGCATTCCCAGCTTCACGCTGACGCCGGTCGAGCACGTGCGGCACGGTCTGCAGTTCACCATGGACCACACGATGCTCGACGGCCACGTGCTGCTGTCGTGCTGGCCATCGGTCGGCGAGGCGGGCTGAACGATGGTGACCGACGACACGGCACTCGCGTTCTGGATCGAGTCACCCGGGGTCGGTGCCCTGCGCCGTTCGACCCTGCGCCGCCCCGGCGTCGAGGACCACCTGATCCACAGCGAGTTCTCGGGCATCAGCACCGGCACGGAACGCCTCGTCGGTCTCGGCCTCGTACCGGACAGCTGCGCCGCCGCGATGGCCTGCCGCGCCATGCAGGGCTCGTTCTCGCTGCCGATCTGCTACGGCTACAGCCTCGTCGGCCGGATCGCCGGGGGCAGACTCGCGGGGCGACGTGTGTTCACGATGCACCCGCACCAGGATCGTGCCGTCGTCGCCGGCGACGACCTGATCAGCCTGCCGGACACGCTTGCACCCGGACCGCGGGCCACACTGCTGCCGAACCTCGAGACCGCCCTCAACGCGGTCTGGGACGCGGAGCTGCGCCCCGGTGAGCGCATCGCCATCGTCGGCGGCGGAGGCGTGGGCCTGCTGGTGGCGTTGGTGCTGGAGCAGGTGCACGGTGAGGGTGCCGTCCTGGTGGAGGCCGATGCGCGGCGGCGCGAGCTCGCCGCGCGCCTGCCCTGGGTCGCTGCGGTGATCGCGCCGGACGAAGTCGCGCACGATCGCTTCGACGTCGTGTTCCACACGTCGGCGAGCAACGCCGGACTGCAGCTGTCGATCGACGCCCTCGGCTTCGAGGGACGCGTGCTCGAACTGTCGTGGTACGGCAGTCGATCCGTGCTGCTGCAACTCGGCACGAGCTTCCATCACCAGCGCAAGCGCATCGTCGCCTCGCAGGTCGCCACGATCGCGCCGAGCCATCGTGCCGCCGGCCGCGCGGCGCGCACCGCGCAGGTCTTCGGGTTGTTGGCCGACGACCGGCTCGACACGCTGCTCGGACCGCCGATCCCGTTCCTGCAACTGCCGCAGTTCTTCGCGCGCCTGTGCCGCGGCGAAGTGTCCGAGCCGTGTCCGGTCGTCGCCTACTGAACCACCATGCAACCGACCCAGGGAACGTTCCGAGTCGCCGTCAGGGACCACGTGATGGTCGCGCACAGCCTGCGCGGCGCGGTGTTCGGGCCGGCGCAGCGCCTGCACGGCGCGACCTACGAGGTGATCACCGAGTATGCCACCGAGCGACTCGACGCCGACGGCATCGTGCTGGACATCGGCCTGTGCCATCAGGTGCTGACCGCCGTGCTCGATCCGCTGCGCTTCCACAACCTCGACGAGCTGCCGCCGTTCGCCGGTGTGAACACGACCACCGAGTTCCTGGCGCAGTGGATCCACGGGCAGATCGCCGCGCGGCTGCGCGGCCGGTTCCGCGGCGTGCTGCGCGTGACGCTCGAAGAGAGCCGCGTCGCCTGGGCCAGCTTCGAAGGTCCGGTGGCGTGATCCTGCTGCTGGAGCCGCAGCGCCCGGCGGGCTTCGTCTCCGGCGGCTACCGCTACCAGGCCGAGATCGCGCGACGGCTCGCGGCGCGCGGCGAAGGCGAACTGCGCGCGGTCGCGCCGGGGCAGTTCGCGGCCGCGGTGGCGGCGGCGACGGCGACGCAGGCGGTGGTGGTCGTCGACGGCCTGTTCGTCACCCGGACGCGCCGGGTCCTGCCGGCCGGCGTCGTCGCGCTGCTGCACGGCGCGCCGGAGCTGGCGCCGTGGGCCGCGGCACCGCTGCCGGTGATCGCCACGTCGCAGCCGACCGCCGATGCCGTCGCCGCGGCTGCGTGCCGGGTCGAGGTCGTGCGGCCGGGACTCGATGCGTGCTTCCGGCCCGGACCGGCCGCGGCGCCCGCGCGGCGGCGCCGCGTCGTCTGCATCGGCACGGTCTGCCCCGGCAAGGGCCAGCTGCTGGTGGCGCGCGCGCTGGCGACGGCGCCGGCGGCGGGGCCTTGCGACCTCGTGCTGCTCGGTGACCGCAACCTGGCTCCCGACTACGTGCGCGAGGTCGAGGCCGCCGCGGCGCCCTGCACGCTGCACCTGCGCGGCGTGCTGCCACCCGCCGAGGTGGCCGTCGAGCTGCAGCGCGCCGAACTGTGCGTGTCCGCGTCGCGCGACGAGTCGTTCGGCATGGCGGTCGCGGAGGCCGCGGCCTGCGGCGTGCCCGTGCTGGCGTTCGCCACCGGCGAGATCCCGACCTTCGTGCACGACGGCAGGAACGGCTGGCTGGTGCCCGCCAGCGCGCCGGACGCGGCGTTCCAGCGGCGCCTGCACGAAGTGCTCGGCGATGGGCGGCAACTCGCCCGCGCCCGCGCCGCCGCCGTCCTGCCGCCGCTGGCGCCGTGGGACGACGTGGCGAGCCGGTTCGCCCGTGCGTGCACCGATCTGCAGCGCTCGTGAGCTGCGGGGCGGTCCGGCGTCAGGGAACCTCGACCCAGAACCAGCCGCGCAGGTCACCGACCGCGAACCCGGTGGCCGCATCGTCCGGGTAGTGCCGCCGCAGCGCGCTGCGGACCTCCGCCGACAGGTCCTCGGTGCGGCCATGGCACTGCACGCACTGCGGCAGCAGCCGGATCGCATACAGTGCCCCGAGCTGCTGGTCCGGCCCGGTGAAGAACGTCGGCTCGGCCGCCGCGCTGGCGATGGCGGCGGTGGCCCACGCCGGCGCACGGTTGGCGGGATTGCGCAACCGCTGCGACGTGCGGCCGATGCGCAGGTGGCGTTCGCTGCCGACCTGCGCCGCGAGGGCCGGGGCGCGTTCGCGACAGACGGCGATCGCCTTGGCCGGACCACCGTCGGCGAGCGCAGCGGTGAGTTCCCCCAGCAGTTGCGAGGCGAGTTGATCCCGCGCCGCCGCGGCCGCCGCGCGGCGCGACGCCTGTGCCGGTGCATCGGCGGCGCTCGGCACCCAGGCGCCGTGGTCCGAGCACGCGCTCAGCAGCAGCGCCGCCGCCAGCCAGCATCCAGCCCCGGTGCTCATCCGGATGCGGCCGCCGGACCGGTGTCGGGCGTAGCGGGAGCGACCAGCTGCTGCACCGTCTCCGCGCGCTGCTGCCAGGTCCCGAGCGGGGCTTCGGCACGCGAGGCGCACAGTTCGGACAGCGGGCAGTCCGCACACCTGGGTCCCTTGGCGAGGCAGACGTAGCGGCCGAGCAGCAGCAGGCGGTGGCCGGTGTCGTTCCACTGCTCGCGCGGGAACTGCGCGCACAGGTCCTGTTCGACCTTGTCGGCTTGCGACGCGGCGGACAGGCCCAGGCGCTGCGCGACGCGCATCACGTGGGTGTCGACGACCACGCCCTCGGTCAGGCCGAACGCGACCCCGAGCACGACGTTCGCCGTCTTGCGGGCCACGCCGGGCAGGCCCACCAGCTCCGCCATCGTGCGCGGCACCTCGCCGCCGTATTGCTGGTGGATCGCCAGGCTCGCACCCTGGATCGCCTTGGCCTTGTTGCGGAAGAAGCCGGTGCGGTGCACGACCGCCTCGACCTCGTCGCGCGGGGCCGCCGCCAGCGCCTGTGGACTGGGCCACTTCTGGAACAGCAACGGCGTCACCGTGTTGACCGTGCGGTCGGTGCTCTGGGCGCTGAGGATCGTCGCCATCAGCAGTGTCCAGGCGTCGCGGTGGTCGAGTTCGCAGCGCGGCTGCGGGATCGCCGCGGCGAGGCGCGCCGCGATCTGCGCGACGGCTTCGGGCGCGGGTCGGGCGACGCTGACGGTCGGCTTCCTGCTGGTGGCCACTGGCACAGGTTAGCGGTCCCGGGGGGCAAGGCTCAACCGCGCGATCCGAACACCGCGGTTCCGACGCGCACCAACGTGGAGCCGGCCGCGATCCCGGCCGCGAGGTCGCCGGACATGCCGAGGCTCAGCACTGGCAGCGGCAGCCCCGAGCGGCGGCGCAGTTCGTCCCGCAGCGCGGCCGTGCGCGCGAACGTCGGCGCCGGGTCGCCCGCCAGCGGCCCCATCGCCATCACGCCCTGCAGCGCGACGGCCGGACAGTTCGCCTGGACGTGGGCGACCAGCGCCGGCGCGTCGACGAGCGGACAACCGTGCTTGGTCGGCTCGCCGGAGGCGTGGACCTCGAGCAGCACGTCGAGGTGGCGGCCGGTGCGCGCCAGTTCGCGCTGCAGTTCGTCGGCGAGGCGCACGCGGTCGAGGCTGTGCAGCAGCACCAGACCGGGCACGCGCAACAGCTCGCGCACCTTGTTGGTCTGCAGCGAACCGATCATGTGCCAGCGGAGGTCGGACAGCGGCGCGAGTTCGAGCGCCTTCGTCACGAGTTCCTGCACGCGATTCTCGCCGAACGCGCGCTGGCCGGCGGCGTAGGCGGCGCGGATGGAGGCAGCCGGATGCTGCTTGCTGACCGCGAGCAGTTCCACTGCGTCCGCCGGGCGGCCGGATCGTTCGCAGAGGCCGGCGATCTGCGCGCGGACCGCGGCGAGCCGAGCCGGCACGTCGGCGACGCCGGTCATCACTGCGGCCAATGCGCCGTCAACGGCCCGGGGAACATCACCCTGCCGCGGCGCAGCAGCGCCTCGCGGCCGTCGACCGCGAAGCCGGTCAGCAGGGCGTCCCACGCTTCGTAGTGGTCGCTGTGGCGCACCCATTCGCGCAGCGCGTGGCCGATACGCGGCTCGCCGGCGTGACGATCACCGAGGTGTCGGGCCAGCCGACGCATGAAGGCCGAGACCTCGCCGCGGAACGTCTGCGCGGTGACCTGCTCGGGCCGCAGACCGACTTCGGCGATCAGGGCCTCGCGATACCCCGACGCGATCTCGAGCAGCGAAGCTCCGTGCTGCAGGTCGGCGATGGCTTCGTGGATGTCCACGGCGATCAGTGACGGAAGTGGCGCTGGCCGGTGAACACCATCGCCATGCCGTGCGCGTCGGCAGCCGCGGTGATCTCGGCGTCGCGCTTGCTGCCGCCGGGTTGCACGACCGCGGTGGCGCCCGCCTCGGCGCAGGTGACCAGTCCGTCGGGGAACGGGAAGAACGCGTCGCTCGCGACCACGGCGCCGCGGGTGCGTTCGCCGGCCTTGTCGACGGCGATCTTCGCCGCGTCGACGCGGCTCATCTGGCCGGCACCGACGCCTACCGTGTGGAAGGCGCCGTCGTCGGTCGCGCGCGCGAACACGATCGCGTTCGACTTGACGTGCTTGCAGACCTTCCAGGCGAACGCCAGCGCCGCCCGCTCCGCGTCCGTCGGCGCCCGCTTGCTCGCCACGTCGTGTCGCGGCGCCTCGGCCGGCACGTCCGCCGTCTGCAGCAGGAAGCCGCCGCTGACCGGGCGGGCGACGTAGCGATTGCGCACGGTCGCGTCGGGCAGGCCGCCGAGCTCGAGCACGCGCACGTTGGCGCCCCACTTGGCGCGCAGCAGTTCCGCCGCGGCGGCCGGTTCGACGGTCGGTGCGACCACCACCTCGAGGAAGGTGCCGCTGTCGACGATCGCCTTGGCCGTGGCGACGTCGAAGGTGCGGTTGGTGGCGAAGATGCCGCCGAACGCGGACACCGGATCGCCGGCCAGGGCCAACTCGAAGGCGCGCGACAGCTGGTCCGCCACCGCCGTGCCGCACGGGTTGTTGTGCTTCACCAACACGCAGCTCGTGCGATCGAACTCGAGCGCCAGCCCGAGCGCCGCGTCGGCGTCGAGGATGTTGTTGTAGCTGAGTTCCTTGCCGCCGAGCTGACGGCTGCCGGCGAGGCTCGGCGTCGGATCCCCGAAGCCGTAGAAGGCGGCCTTCTGATGCGGGTTCTCGCCGTAGCGCAGGTCCTGCAGCTTGTCACCGGCGAACGCGATGCGCGGCGGGAAGAACGCCTCGCCCGACATCGTGCGACGCTCGCAATCGAACCACTGCGCAATCGCCGCGTCGTAGGCGGCGGTGTGCGCGAACGCCTTCGCCGCGAGCCGCCGCAGGTGTTCCGGCGGCAGCGTGCCACCGTGCTCGCGCAGGGCTCGCAGCACCGCCGGGTAGTCGGCCGGATCGACGACGACGGCGACGCTCTGGTGGTTCTTCGCGGCGCTGCGGATCATCGCCGGCCCGCCGATGTCGATCTGCTCGACGATCTCGGCGCGCGAGATGCCCGGCGTGCGCACGGTCTCGCGGAAGCGATACAGGTTGACGCACAACACGTCGATCGGGTCGATGCCGTGCTGCTCCATCGCCCGCCGATGCGACTCCTCGTCGCGGCGTGCGAGCAGGCCACCGTGCACCTTCGGGTGCAGGGTCTTCACGCGCCCGTCCATCGTCTCCGGGAAGCCCGTGTAGTCGGCGACCTCGACCACCTCGACCCCGGCGTCGCGAAGGGTCTTGCGCGTGCCCCCGGTCGACAGCAGCGAGAACCCGGACTCGATCAGGCCCCGCGCGAACTCGACGACACCGTGCTTGTCGGTGACCGAGATCAACGCTCGCCTCATGACTTCGCCGCCTCCTTGCGCTGCTTGAGGTAGCCCTCGATGAAGGGATCGAGGTCGCCGTCGAGCACGCCTTGCACGTCGGACGTCTCGATGTCCGTGCGCATGTCCTTGCACATCTGGTAGGGCTGCAGCACGTAGCTGCGGATCTGGTTGCCCCAGCTGATCGAGCCACGATCGCCGTAGAACTTGGCCAGCTCGGCCTCGCGCTTCGCCAACTCGAGCTGGTAGAGCTTGGAGCGGATCGTGCGCATCGCCGACTCGCGATTCTTGTGCTGGCTTCGCTCGGCCTGGCAGGCGACCACGATGCCGGTCGGAATGTGCGTGATGCGGATCGCGGACTCGGTCTTGTTGACGTGCTGGCCGCCCGCGCCCGAACTGCGGAACGTGTCGACCTTCAGGTCCTCCTTGCGGATCTCGACGGCCTCGGCGTCGTCGAGTTCGGGCACGACCTCCACCGACGCGAACGACGTCTGCCGGCGGCCCTGACCGTCGAACGGCGAGATGCGCACCAGCCGGTGCACGCCCTGCTCGGCCTTGAGGCGTCCATAGGCGTACGGGCCCTTGACCAGGATGGTCGCGTTCTTGATGCCGGCCTCTTCGGCGCGCTGGAAGTCGGTCTCCTCGACCTCGTAGTCGTGCTTGGCCGCCCACTTGACGTACATGCGCAGCATCATCTCGGCCCAGTCCGAGGCGTCGACGCCGCCTGCGCCCGACTGCAGCGTGACGATCGCGTTGCTGGCGTCGTGCTCACCACCCAGCATCAGCTGGAACTCCAGCTGGTCGAGCCCGGCGGCGATCTGGGCCTCGATCTGGTCGAGATCGGCCGCCACCGCGGCCGGATCGTCCCGGCCCATCTCGACCCAGTCGCGCCCGTCCTTGACGAGTTGCAGCAGCCGGTCGATCGGCTCGACAACCTGGTAGCAGACCTTCTTGCGCTGGACGACGGCCTGGGCGCGCTCGGGCTGCTCCCAGAAGCCCGCCTGGGTCATCTGGTGTTCGATGTCCGCCAGTTCCCGGTGACAACGAAGGTAGTCAAAGACTCACCTTGAGCGTCTCGATCCGCTGCTCGGCTGCCTTCAGAGTGTCGAGGTGGTCGTTGAGGCCCATGGGCCGATCAAAACACCACCCGCGGTGGATGTCCACCTTCCGTCCGGGCTCGCGTGCCGAGGCGGCCGCGCGCCGCGGCCCCTGGCCGACGTCAGGGCGAAGAAATGAAACCCGCGACGGACACTGCAGGCAAAGGATCGAAGTCGGCGAATCATGGCCCGTCGCGGGTTCCGAGTATCACCACCGCGTTGCCGCGGCGGTTGATTCTCGGCGGGCGCGCATCGCACATGAGCCGCCCGTGCAGGAGGCGGCCGAAGGGCCCGGTCGCCGGCTGCGAGGGGCGTGCGATCGCACCGGCGGATCGGCGGACCGCGCCGGCGAAACACGCGGCGACGACTCGGCGGGAAAGCCCCGCAACGGGACGATCGCGCCAGGCGGCGTCGACGCGTGCGAGTTCTCGTCACTCGCCCGGCCCGCGGCCTTGCCAACGCCCTTTCCCCGGCAGGCACGGGCCCGCGCGTGCGCGCCGACCCGCCACCGGTGGCAAACCGTCTTCGGGACGCGGCTCAGATGATGGTCATCGACCCGGGCCCCAGCATGCGCTTGCGCGCCACCGCCTCGGCCGACTTGTAGCTCTTCAGCTTGTTGTAGAGCGTCTTGGTGTCGATGCCGAGCACGCGCGCCGCCTGCGTCTTGTTGCCGCCGGTGGACGCGAGGATGCGCTGGATGTGGCGCTTCTCGACCTCGGCCAGGGGCAGTTGCAGGGTCTCGTCGAGCGCGTTGTCGGCGATGAGCCGCTGCAGCGCGGCCGACGGCTCGACGAGCACCAGGTCGAAGTCGCTGCCCTCGATGCGGGCGCGCAGTTCGTCGATCGAGCTGCAGTTGGTGACCATGCAGCCCCAGTCGGCGGTCGACTTGCCGAGGGCGGCAGCGGCGGGGTCGCGGGCGGAGAAGAGGAGAAGGCGCTTGCCGAGAGTCATGAGTGGGGTTGCGCGCGGACTGCCTCGCTCGGGATGCGCCGCCCGGGGGGCGGCGTGACAGGCGCGGCTGGAGGGGTCAATGGGTAGGGGGGCAGACGACGATTGCTACGGGACGTCGCCGAAGACGTGAGGTTCCTGCCGAGATTTCCACGTCCCCGCCCCGGCGGGCGGGACACGCCTCGCGTAGGCCGCGGGGTCCCCGCGGTAACGGCTTCGGGCGAACACCCGCGGCGGGCGCCCTCAGCGGTTGGCGCCGAAGTTCCGGGGCGACAGCGAGAGATGGCCGGAGCCGGTGCGCAGCACGATCTTGGTCCGGCCGGTCCCCCGCAGGCCGGTCAGTACGGCGCCGTACTCGCCCACGCTCTGGCTCTCGAGTCCGAACCCGTCGGCCACGGCCTTGCCGGTCTCGGCGCGCGCATCCAGTTCGAAGTCGAGTCCCGCCGGCACATGGCACTGCACCGTACCCTCACCCGTGCCGAGCCGGATGCGTTCGCCGGGCTCGACGACGAACGCCTGCATGTTGCCGACCTTGGTGACGATGTCGAGGTCGCCGCGATGGTCGTAGACGATCACGTTGCCGCGCCCGGTCTTGGCCCGCAGCCCCCCGCTGCACGCCGGAAACCTCAGGTCGCCGCGCCCGGTCGACACGTCCGTGGGAGCCTGGCGATTGGCCACCGTGGCGTCGCCGTTGCTGAGGATGCGCAGCTCGAGCGCCACGTCCGGCGGCACGCGGATGCCCAGCTCGAAGGCAAACACCCCCTCGGGACCGGTCTCGTCGCGCATCGGTCCGCGCACCACCAGGACCGAAGGGTCCGCGGGGTCCACACTGGCGGTCAACTGCAGCGGGATCTGCTCCAACCGCGACAGGTCCGCCGCCGTGTCACCGGCGCGCCGCACGCCACCCCGATACTCGACGACGCGCGCCGTGCCGGAGTCGACGCCGATGGTGCCGTCCTGCACCTCGATGCGAACCCGGGTGACGCCTTGACCGATCGGCACCTCACCCGACAATTCGGCGACTGAACGGTAGGACAGCCCGCCGCCACAGGCAGCCATCGCCAGCAGCAGGATGCCGGCGCCGGCGGGCGCCACGGGGCGACCCAGGACGCCGGTGCCACCGGCGTGACGCACGGGTCGAGCCGACGACGGGGAGCGGATGGACATCGGGATCGGCACGCTTTGGAGTTTCCTGGTTGCGGGCCCGTCTGGGAACACCCGTTCGATGCCCTCACCGCGGGACGTGGCACGCACCGAATAGGATCTCTCCCGCGCGTCGCCATGGCGAAGCAGAACCCGGAATACCAACCCGACCCGGTGACGATGGTCTCGTACCATCGCGCCCTGGCCGAACATGCCGACAGCATCAAGGCCTACGCGGCCCGCCTGCTCGGCGATGCGATCGCAGCCGAAGACGTGGCGCAGGACTCGTTCCTGGCCCTCTACCGGCATCTGAACCAGGTCCCGGTCGCCGCCTTCCGCCCCTGGCTGTTCCGGGTCGCGCGCAATCTCTGCCTCGACCAGCTGCGCCGGCGCAAGTTCAAGCTCAGCCTGTTCCGCGACCTGCAGAAGGACGACGACCAGCCCTTCACCCTGTCCGACGCGGACGCGGCGGCTCCCGACCAGATCGCCGAGACGCGCGAGGCCAACCAGGCGATCGAGCACGCGATCGAGGAGTTGCCGACCAAGTTCCGGGAGGCCTTCCTGCTCTGCGAAGTTGAAGGGCTCAGCTACGAGGACGCCGCAGCCATCATGGGCTGCCCCGTGAAGACAGTGTCGACGCGCCTGTTCCGGGCGCGCCAACGCTTCAAGTCGCTGGTCAGCCGATTGATCAAGGTCTGAGCAGGCGCCGCACGACACGCCGATGAACTGCAACCACTGCCGCTACGAACTGTCCCAGTGTCTCGACGGGCGACTGCCGTCGGGCCGACGGGCGCTCGTGATGGAACACGTCGCGCAGTGCCGGGGGTGCGAGACGTTCTGGAACGAACTGCAGGCCGCGCAGCAGCTGGTGCTGCAGCTGCCGCGCGAACGGGTCGGCGAACACTTCCGCGAACAGCTCTGGGAACGGATCCGCGCCGGCGAGGGCACCCCCGAGGCGGTCTTCCACGAGCCGGTGCCCTTCACCGTCAAGATCCGCTACGCGATGACGGGCGCGGCGGCAGCCGCAGTGGTGCTGCTCGGCGTGCTCGCGCTGCGTTCCGATGCGACCCCGCAGAAGGCGGACCTGGTCGCCGACTCGGCGACGCCGAACGGGCTGCGGCCGCGGGTGCACGATGGCCCGAGCGACGATTTCCTGCGCCTCGACCACAACCCGCTGCTGGCGTCGACGGTGCGCCTGACGCCCGACGTGGTCGCGCTCGAAGCGGCCCGCCAGCTCGAGCAGCGCTACGCCACGCTCCGTCACACGCTCGGCAAGCTGCAGGATCACAACCTCGATGGCGAGGTCGCCGTCGAGCAAGCGCTCGACAACGCCAACGAGTTCGAGTCGCTCGGCGGGCTGCTGCTCGAGATGAGCGACCGGCGGCGGCTGGTCTTCGTCGAGCAGGAGGTCGGCACCGATCTGCGCCTGGCGGTTGGGCTGCTCGGCCAGACCAAGCTGCTGCGGCGGGACCGGGACTCGGTGACCGAGGTCGTCGGCCGCGCGCTGCAGAGCCGGCGGCTCAGCAACCTCTCCGGCATGATCTCGCTGGTGCCCACGGACCCGCGCGAAGAGCGCGAGGTGCTGGTGCGGCTCAGCACTCTGCGGCCCGAGGTCTTCCCGAAGCTGTTCATCGTGCTCGGCACCGACGACGACATGCACGACCTCGGCATCGGCAGCAGCACGTTCGCCATGGACGACGCCTGTGGCACCAGCTGGGTCGCGCCGCGCAGCATGGTCGAAGCGCGAGAGAACCTGATCCGCTGGGCGCGTTCGCGCCGGTGACGGCCGAGAACGACAGCGCGGAGCCGAAACCTCCGACGCGATCGCGGTAGCATGCGGAGCCGCAACCGACGTGGCCTACGCCCCGTCCGCCGCAGGATCCCACATGCTCCGACCGTTCCTCGCCACCTGCCTGCTGGTGACCGCGACGCCAGCGGCGAACCTGCCTGGCCTCGACGCACCCCACCACGGCCGCACGATCGCCGAGGAGAAGGCACTGCGCGCCCTCGATGCGTGGCTGAAGCTCTACCGGGCCGGCAAGATCGACTTCACGTCGAAGGAGAACATCGCCAGGGACTCCCTGGCGACGAAGTACGGGATCGCGCCGAAGAACGCGCTCGGCAATCCGACCTGGGCCGGCGACCTCGAGCTGATCCTCGAGGCGGTCGCGCAGCTCGACGACGCGGCCGCCGGCCAGGCGCTGCTCGAAGTCACGTCGATCGGCATCGACCAGGGCAAGTACACCCGCGAGATGGCTCCCGCCGAGGTGCGCGCTGCCGGTGAACGCTGGGTCGCGAAGCTGCGCACGGCAGCCGCCAAGGAGGAGATCTGCAAGGCCGCGCGCGGCGAGCTGAAGATCGAGAAAAGCCGCGCGGTCGCCTTCCGCGCGGCCGCAGCCCGATGCATCGGCCTGCTCGAGGATCGCACCCTGCGCGCCACCCTGGAACCATTGCTCGGCGACAGCGAGACGATCGTGCGCGTCAACGCGGCCGAGGCGTTCGGCAAGCTCGCCGACGACCGGTCCGCCATGCCGCTGATCGAACTGGTGCAGCGCGAGACCAACGACGCGGTGCTGATGACCGCGGCACAATCACTGCGCACGGTGTTCGCGCGGTTCGTCACCGGCAGCGAGATGTCGGCGCCGAAGGACGCCACCGAGGGTGCCGCCGGGACGCCGGCCGCGGCTGCCGAGGCCCCGCCCGAGGGCATCCGGCTGGCCGTGCGGGCCTGCAGCGACGCGCTGTGCCGCACGACGTGGCGCGCCGACATGGCGCTGGTCCGGTTCCTCGACGGCTTCCGTGCCCGAGAGTCGGTTCCGGCCCTGATCGGCGTACTCGAGCGCTTTCGCGACCACCCCGAGGAACTCAGGTCGGGCAAGCTGTCGGGCCTGTTGCAGTTCCAGGTCCACGAACTGCTCGTGGCGATGACGGGCGCCGTGTTCGCCGCCGACCAGCCCGAGAAGTGGCGCCAGTTCTGGGACGCCGAGAAGGACAACATCAAGGTCACCGAGAAGCGCGCGCCCAAGAGCGGCGGCGCGACGTCCGCCGGCGACTTCTGCGGCATCCCGATCGAGGGCACACGCGTGGTCTTCATCCTCGACCTGTCCGGCAGCATGGATTGGCCGATGCGGGGACAGGCGGGTGCGGGCAGGAAGAAGGGCTCCTCCGGGCTCGACTTCGCGAAACAGGAGCTGCGCCGTGCCATCGCGGCGATCGCACCGAACGCCCAGTTCAACCTGATCACGTTCAACGGCGACTCCCGCGCCGAGCTGTGGAACAAGGACCTCGTGGTCGCGAGCGAGAAGAACCGCGAACGCTTCCTGAAGTTCGTCGACGGCCTGAAGGCGCGGGGCGGCACCAACCTGTGGAGCGCGCTGGAAGAGGCGCTGAAGATCAGATCACTGGTGTTCGGCACGAGCTACGACACGACGCTGGACGAGATCTTCGTGCTGTCCGATGGAGCGCCGTCGGTCGGCGAAGTCGTCGACCCGGTCGAGATCCTGCGCCTCGTCAAGGAGACCAACCGTTTCGCGGCGACGCGCATCAACACCGTCTTCGTCAACACCGAGCCACCCGAGGACCAGCGGCGCGCCGTGCCGAAGATGGAGGTGCCACCCGAGGAGCTGATGAAGCGCCTCGCGGAACAGAACGGCGGCAGGTTCGCGAACCTCTGAGCCGGCGACGCCGGCGGAGATCAGGCCCGCTTGGCCACGCTCTTGCCCGCCGGCGCGCGGCCGCGCCGCAGCAGCGGGCCGGTCAGCGCGACCAGGCTGCCGACGATCACCAGCACCCAGCCGGCACGATCGGATTCGACCAGCGCGGCCTCGGGCACGTTGCTCATCGCCAGGGCCATCTGCGTGTCGCCGCCCTGGAACGCGAACGTGGCACGCCCGATCGCACGCCACAGGAAGAACGTGCTGTCGACCTCCGCGCGCATGTAACGCGCCATGGCGACCTGTCCGTGCAGCACGAGCCCGCTGCCGAGGATCACGCCACCGAGCACCGCGCACAGCCACCGCGCCACCCGCAACATGGTGGCACGGTAGCCGGTGCGCACGCGCGCGTCACTTCACGACCGGCGACTCCGCGCCCTCGACCGGCTTCGGCGCGGGCTGCGGCGACGGCTTCACGTAGACGATCCGCTCGCCGTCGCGGAACGCCACCCGGTCGCCGAGCGCCAGCACTTCGCGCAGCTGCGGCTTCTGCCGCAGCAGTTCGAAGTAGGCGTCGCCGAACGCCTCGACGACCACCGCCTGTTTCGCCCAGTCCGCCGGCAGGCCCTGCTCGACGAGATCTTCGCCGACGGTCACGAACACCCGGCCAGCCGCGCGGCGAACGATCTGCTCGCGGGCAGCGCGCCGCTCCTTCTTGGCCTCCGAACCCGGCCGCGAGCCCAGGTAGAGGTCGTCGGCATCGGTCTCGAGACTCTCTTCGACCGCCTCGGCACCGGTCCGAGAGCGACCGAGGTCGGCGAGCTTGGATCGAGCCGCGGTGTCGGCCGTGGGGCTGGCGGGTCCTGCCGCTCCGGCGGTGGTCGGGCCGCTGGCGGTCAGCCCGACCGGGCTTGCCGCGCCCCCGGTCGTCGGCCCGCGGTAGGCGCCACCGCCGGGGCTCAGGCGTTCGGCCGGGGCCAGGGCATCGGCGGGGCCCCGAACCTGCCGCCCTTCGCCGCCCAGCCGCATGCCCTCCTCGACGATCAACTGAGACGTGTAGCGAGTGACGATGCCGTACTGGGTCGCCAGTCGCTTCACCTCCTCGACGAGCTCCGGCTTCTGGCCGTTGTGCCGGATCGCGTCGAGCAGTGCGGCGATGTGCTGGCGCGCCCACAGCGTCTGCACGAACGAGTGCTGCGTCGCTGCCGCCGGGAAATCGACCTCGAACACGTACTCGCGGGCGATGCCGTTCTGCTTGCCGGTCACGCGCACCTTCTGTTTGCCGGAGTTGCGGTAGCGACCGACGACCTGCAGCATCTCGCCGCAGAACAGGTCGCGTGTGCGCGTGGGGTGCACGTCCATGGCATCGAGCCCGTCGCAGCGCACTTCGACGTCGGTCAGGGCCGGCTGGGCGATCTTCTGGCACAGCGCGTCGACCTTGGCCTCGATCTTCTCCCGGTTGCGCACGAAATCGCGCGCACCGCGGTGCTGCTGCACGAGGTCGTCGATCAGCGGTACGTCGATGTCGTCGCCGACTCCGAGCGCGAAGATACGGGTCGCCTGCTGGTCCTCGCGCCGGGTCAGTTCGAGGATCTGCTGCGGGTTGGTCAGGCCCATCGTCGGCTGCCCATCGGTCACGAACACGATCTGCTGCAGCCATACGGCGCCGTCGTCGCCGGGCGGCAGCGATGCCGCCAATGCCTGCTGCAGCGCGCCGCTGATGTTCGTTCCACCCATCGCCGTCAGTGATTCGACGCGTCGCACGGCGGCGTCGAGGTTCGCGCCGGTGGCCAGCTGCGGCGCCTCGAAGAACGACTGCACCGCGGAGGCGAACGTGATCACCTGGAACCGGTCCTGCGGTCGCAGGCTGCGCAGGAACGTGCGCACCGCCGCCTTGGCCTGTTCGATCTTCTCGCCGGCCATCGACCCCGACGTGTCGACCACGAACTGCACACAGCGCCGCGGCGGCGCCTTGTCGGCCGCCAGCGATCGCGGCGGCGACAGCAGCAGCGTGAACCAGCCGGGTTCTCCGGGCAGTCGATACGGCAGCATGTGCAGGCCGAACTCCTGCTCGCTCAGACCGTACAGCACCTTGAGGTCCTCGAACTGCGCGGCCGCGCCTTCGACGGTGATGGTGGCCGCGTGTTCACCGCTGCGCCGGATCTCGGCATTGGCGTAGGGCGCGATCACCGTCGCGAGCGGAGTCTGCGATTCGATGCGCAGGTCGAGGCCGACCGGCCCGACGGCGGCGTCCCCCATGCCCGCCGACCGCAGCGGCCAGACCCACTCGTAGATGCCGCCGATCGGCTGCAGGACCTGGCGCACGCGCACCGTGATGCCGACGTCACCGCGGGCCGGGATCGGGAAGATGCGCGCCCGCAGCATGCCGTCGCCGGCGTACTCGAGCAGACCCGGATCGCGGCGCTTGCGCACGATGGTCTCGTAGACCGAACGTGCCTGTCCGGCGTCGAGCACTTCGCCGGCGATCTCCTTGCCGCCGACCGTCATCGTGAAGGCATCGGCGACCGCGCCCATCGGCAGCGGCAGGAACCAGGTGCCCTCGGCGTCCCGATCGCCGTCGTTGTGGATCACCTGGTCGACCGTGGTCGTCGCCACGCCATCGACGATCTCGGCGTGCACGGCGGTGCGCACGATCCGGACCGCGGGGCGAGAGCCGGCCGGCACCGGGCTGATCAGTTGGTCGGGCCGCGGCTCCCCGGGACCGATCCAGAGTCCCTGCGCGGAGAGCGGAGCCAGGAAGGAGAGGGAAAGCAGCCACGGCGTTGGTTTCATGACGGACCTCGAGGGGACGCCGCGCGAGTGCACGCAGCGTGCCGAACCGAGCACCAACGCCTTCGACCCCGCCCTGGTTCCGAGCCGATCCTTCCGGCTGTTCCGTCAGCGGAACGACACGGTCCTACAGCGGCAGCTTGCAGTCCTTGGCATCGAAGATGACCTCGAACCTGGGTGCGAGCCATCGCACGAGGTCCTCGGGCGTGCGCAGCTTGTCGGCGGTGATGCGCGCGGTGACCTCGCGGTCGCCGGTCTTGTCGAGGTTGCGCGTCCAGACCAGCACGTCACCGGGCAGCCGCAGCCGGATGGCGACGTCGAGCCCCGCCAGGGACTGCTGCCGCTTGCGGAAGAAGTCCGCGGCCACCGGGTCGGTCGAGGCGTCCATCTTCTCCGCCTTGGCCCGGGCCTCGGTCCACGCCGACTTGCCTTGCGGATAGAGCGTCAGCTTCGCGGTGCCGGGCCGGGGACCGGCGGCGAGCACCCACTGCGCGCCGGTCCCGCACAGGGGGCTGCGCTGCAGCGCGGCGAAGTCCGGGAACGACGCCTCCAGGTCGACCGTGCGACGCCCGGGCGTCTGTCGGGTCGCATGGCGCACGAGCTCGAGGCCGGCCTGACGCAGCTCGCCGCCGACCAGCTCGTCGTCGAAGACGGCGGCGGCATTGGCCACACCACCGAGTTGTGCGGCCGGACTGACCTTCTGGATCTCCGCGAGCGTCGCATCTGCGATGGTCAGCACGATCGCCTGGCGCCCGCTGCCGTCCGCGGCCAGCGTGACGGTCTGCTCCATCTCGAGACAGCCGCTGCACAACGCGAGCAGGAGAACCGCGAACGAAGATCGGTGCATGCGTCACCGATCGGCCATTGGTATCGGTCGGCTGGAGCCGACTTCGTTGCAGAACACGACACCGATCGGCCTAGGATGTGCCGATGCCGCATTGGGCACCCGACTACCCGTTGCTCGCCATCCTCGCCGGCCTCGTCGCGCTCGTCGTCGGCGCCGACCTGCTGGTGCGCGGCGCCGTGTGGATCGCGCTGTCGGTCGGCATGAGCCACATGTCGGTCGGACTGACCCTCGTGGCGATGGGCACGTCGATGCCCGAGCTGATGGTCAGCCTGACGGCCGCCCAGAAGGGCAGCAGCGAGATCGCGATGGCGAACGTGATCGGCAGCAACGTCGCCAACGTCCTGCTGATCGTCGGCTCCGCGGCCGCGCTCTGCGCCATCCGCCTGCAGGTGCGCTGGTTCGAGTTGGTGTTCCTGCTGCTGGCGACCGCACTCGCGTGCCTGCCGTTCGTCTTCGGCGCCGAGATGAGCCGGCCGATCGCGGGCACGATGGTCGTGATGCTGGTGCTGTTCTGCGGCCTCTTGCTGCGCCGCGAACGCGAACACGCACCGCCAACCGGCGAGGCACTCACCCACCGGACCACCGTCGCCGGCTGGGCGCTGCACCTGCTGCTGCTCGGACTCGGCCTCCTCCTGCTCGCCTACGGCTCCGACTGGCTGGTGGACGGCGCCGTGGCGGTGGCCACTTCGCTGGGCCTCAGCCAGGCGGTGGTCGGCATGACGGTCGTCGCGGTCGGCACCAGCCTGCCCGAGCTGGCGACCTCGACCGTCGCCGCCCTCCGCAAGCAACCCGGCATCGCGATCGGCAACGTCGTCGGCAGCAACATCTTCAACGTCGGCGCCGTGCTCGGCATCGCCGCCCTGATCCGCCCGTTCCCGGTCGACACCGTGGCGCTGAGCCCGCTGATCGTCGCAACCGTGTTGTCGGCCGTCGCGCTGGTTGCCGTGCTGCGCATCTGGCGCGGCGTGCCGCGGCCGGTCGGATTCGTGTTCCTGATCGCGTACTTCGGCTTCCTCGCGCGGGAGGTGCTGCGATCGCAAGGCACCTGAGCCTCGGCGCGGGCACCCCGCTATCATCGGAGCCCCATGTTGGCCTGCATGCTGACGAGCCTGCTCTGCTGGCAGGATCCCGCGCCGGTGCCGGCGCCCGCGGACGCCAGGCCCGCGCCGGCAGCAGCACCGCGCGTCGTCGAAGTCCTGGACGACAAGGCGGCGAAGGAGGTCGCGGCCGAACTCGAGAAGGCGGTCGGCGGCAGCGCATCGCTGGCGGACAAGAGCCGCGCCCTCGACCGCATCGACGGTAGTTCGCACACGCGGCTGCTGAAACCGCTCGCGAACCTCGTCGAGAAGGACAAGTCGCTCGTGATCCGGAAGCGCGCCGCGGTGCTGTTGCGGGACCAGCCGAAGGACGACGCGATGGCGACGATCCGCGCGCTGCTGAAGAGCCCGAGGGTGAGGCCCCAGCCCGGCGTGCTCGCCGAGCTCGTGCGCGGGATGTCGCTCTGCGGCTACGACCCGAAGTCGTGGCGGGAGATCGACGGGTTGTTCGAGGCCGACTACCAGCCGGAACGAGTGCCGCTGCAGGAGGCATTGCTGGAGCTGATCACGGCGCACAAGGAGAAGCAGGCGATCGAGCTGCTGCTGCGCAACCTCGACGAGCCCACACCGGAGAACGTGCACGACGCCGACAATCCGCCGAAGGAGTATTGGGAGGCCCGCTGGAAGGCCTGGTCGGTGTGGAAGAGCAAGGTCAAGGACGCCCTGTTCGCGATCACCGGTCAGCGTTTCAGCACCACGAACGAGGCGCGGGCATGGCTGCAGAAGAACCCACTGCGTTGAGCCGCGCCGGGGCCGCGGGCAGCAGCACGATCGCGTGGCTGCATGCTGAGGCGGAGTGGCTGTTCGCACCCGACCTCGGCACCTGTCTCGTCGGCTCGCAGGCGCTGGCCCTGGCCTGCCGCAGCAAGGGTGAACCGGGGCCGCAACCCGTCGACGTCGACCTGTCGTGGCGGCTCGACGTCGATCCCGGCACGTCGCTGCTGCAGGACCGTGACGTGTTCGTGGCCACCACCGAGGGCAATCGGGCCCGCGGCACCCTGGCGATGAAGATCGCCGGCCGCCGCATCGAGATCACCACGCTGCGCGGCGGTGAACCGGGCCAGTCGACCGCCGAGCGCATCGCCGCCGATCTCGGCGAGCGCGACATGACGATCGGGGCACTCGCGTTCGAGTTGGCGACCCAACGGCTGCACGATCCCCATGGCGGCCTCGAACACTGGCGCCAGCGCCGCATCGTGCCCGTCGGCGATGCCGACCAGCGCGTGCGTGAGCATCCGATCCGCTGGCTGCGCTACTACCGCAAGGCGCACGAGCTCGGCTTCGCTCTCGATCGCGCGGTCCGGTCGCTCGAGCTGACGCCGGACGTGCTGCTGACGGTGCCGCCCGAGGCGGTCGCCCTCGAACTGCGCGCGGTGCTGGCGAAGTGCGCCTCCCCTGGTCGATGCCTGCTCGAACTGCACGAGGACGGCGTGCTGGCGACGATCGCGCCCGAGCTGGCGCGGCAGTTCGACGGCCGCCCTGCGGGCCCCCAGCGCTGGCATCCCGAAGTGTCGCAGGCGCTGCACCTGGTGCTCGCCCTCGAGTGGGCCGTGCAGCGCATCGCCGAACTCGACGAACGCGACCGCATGGCGGTGCTGCTGGCCGTTCTGTGCCACGACCTGGGCAAGGGCTACACGCGAGCGTCGCACCTGCCGAGCCACCACGGCCACGAACGTGATGGCGTGCCCTACGTCGACAGTCTGCTGGATCGCTGGCCCGGACTCGCGGATCCCCGCTCGCGAACCCTGGCGCGCGACGTCTGCGCGCTGCACGTCGAGGTGCGGCACTTCGACGAACTGCGGCCCGGCACGTTGGCCGATCTCCATGACGACTTCTTCCGCGCCAAGGACTATCCGGTCGAGCTGTTCGCGATGGCCGTCGCGGCCGACACCGCCGGACGCCTCGGCCACGAACACCAGGGTGCCGAGACCGAGCAGCGGGTCGCCGACGATCTGAAGTGGCTGCGCGAGGTCTGCAGCGGCGTCGATGCCGGCGCGCTGCGACAGCGGCATCCCGACGACCTCGACGCCTTCCGCGCCGCGCTGCACCAGGAACGCGCCCGCGCGATCGCCGCCGCCCGGACGCGGCGCCGCGGGCACTGACTCACCGCCCCGGCAGCCGCAGATCGGCCGTCGAGATCGCGCCGGCCTTCACTTCGACTTCGACCTCGGGGCCGGTACGAACGGCCCCGCTGCCGGGTCGCTGGGCGCGCACCGCGTAGCGACCCGGCGGCAATGCGTCGAGTCGATACGATCCACCCATCGCCGGCTCGGGCTCCGACCACGCGTCGGTGCCGATGCGGCGCTGCTGCACCAGCGCCAACGTCGCGGCGCCGCCATCCGCCTCGGCGAGCGTGCCACGGATGCTGCCGGCGGCCGACAGCTCGAGACGCCCGCAGTCGGTCGTCTGCCGCTCGACGACGAGCTGCTGCTGCTTCTCGCCACCGGTGTGGCCCTTGTGGTGCACCCGCAGGGTGTAGGTTCCGACCGGCACGTCGTCGACCTCGGCCAGACCCTGGGCATCGGTGTGCGTGCGCTGTACACCCGTCGTCATCAGCATCGACTCCTCGTCTTCGCCGCCCGTGGTCACGGCGAACAGGATGCGCTCCTGCCGCTGCGGGCCGGCCGATTCCGCGCGTTCGAGTTCGACCTCGGCACCCTCGATCGGCGTGCCGGAGCCGGCCTCGTGCACCCGCACCGACACGCGACCGGTGCGCAGCAGGAGGTCCTGGCGCAGCTCGGCGACGTTCGGCGGCACGTCGACGTCGTGACAGGCCTTGACCAGCTGCTGCTCCTTGCCGAAGCGCAGCGTGTAGGCGCCGGCCTCCACGTCCGCGAACTCGAACGTCCCGTCGGGGCCCGTCCTGGCGCTGCGACCGCCGAAACCGGGGATCGCGAACGAACCCTCGTCGCGCCGTGCCAGCTGGATCGCGCAGTCGGGCATCGGACCGTCGGCGCCGAGCACGGCGCCCTGCAGCCGCGTCAGCAACGGCCGCCGCAGTTCGACCTGCGTGGTCTCGCCGGCGACGACCACGAAACTCTGGCGCGACGCAGCCAGCGCGTCGTGCTCGTCACCGAACACGAAGACTGCGTCGCCGACGCGTTGCGGGTCGCTCTTGCGCGTCAGGACGGCGGTGTACTCGCCCGGTGCGAGCGGGCCGACCCGGACGCGCCCTTCATCACCCGTGACCGCGGTCTCGTCCGCACGGCGCCCGCGCGGCCCGGCGGCCGCGATCCGGAGCGGTGCACCTTCGGCATCGGCACCATCGACGCCGACCGCGTGCACCTCGACGAATCCCGGCACCTGCAGCTGCAGTCGCACTTCGGTCGAGCCGACGCGCGGCAGCGACACCGTGGCCGGCGGCGCCGCTGCGAACGACGCATGCTCGGCCACGAACCGGGCGGGGCCCGCCGGCAGTCCGCTGACCAGGGCGATGCCGCTGCGATCGGTGGTCGCCGTACCGAGGCGGTCGGTGCCTTCGAGGACGAAATCCGGCACGTCACCGTCGACCTCGACGGCCTGCGTGAGCATCCGTCCGTCGAGCTCCCCCTCCGCCGGCTCGCGCGTGACGCGCACCCGGGCATCGGCGACCGGCTTGCCGTCGGCGTCGACAACCGTGACGCGCGCGGTCGCCCCGGCGTCGGCGATCAGCCGCACGCCGCGCAGGGTCTGGCCCGGCAGCAGCTCCAGGTCGGCGCGTTCGGCCGGCAGATGGCCCGCGCCGCGCGCGCTCACGTGCACGATGCCCGGCGTCACCGACTCGACGCGGAAGGTCCCGTCCCTGCCGGTCGTCGCCGAACTGCGGCGCCCCACCGACGGCATCTCGTCGGGCCGCTCGAAGCGGGGCGCGGCCCGCGCCGCCGGTTCGATCGTGACCAGCGAACCGGCGATCGGGCTCCCGTCCGCGGCGACCAGCACGCCCTCGATCGCGGCGAGCCGCTGCACGCGCAGCACGAGATCGCCGGTGCCGACCGCGACGTCGGTGGCCATCGCCGTCGTGTGGCCGGGGCCGAACGCGCGGATCGTCGCCGTCCCCTCGCGCAATCCCGCCAGCGTGAAGAAGCCCGCCGCGTCGCTCGTGGTCGCCTCGTCGCTCGAGAAGCGCTGGATGTTCATCGCGCCGCGCACCTCGACGCGCTGGCTGCCGACCCTGCAGCCAGCGACCCCGACCCCGCGCTCGTCGACGACCTGGCCGGCGATCGCGCGGCCGGGTCGCACGACCAGCACCAGGTCGACACGCCGCTCTTCGGCGGCCAACAGGACCTCGAGCGTCGTCGGCATGAACCGGCTGGACACCGTGCGGACCTGCCACTTGCCCGGCCGCAGCTTGCCGACCGCGAACGTGCCGTCGGCGCCGGTCGTCGCCTCGCTGCGCGTGCCGAACGCGAACACGCCGAACGCCGCCTCCACCTTGACGTCGGCGACCGGTCGGCCGTTCTCGTCCTGCACGACGCCCTGCAGCGCGCCGCTGCGTACCGCGACCACGTCACCGAGGTCCTGATCACCGTTGCCGCTGGGGAACTGCGGCGCGTCCGCCACGAACACCAGCTCGTCGTCGTGCAGTTCGAGGCTGCCCGCTCGTCCGGTCGGGATGTCGAGCACGAACTCCCCCGCCCGGTTCGTGGTCGACCTGGGCGCGGGCGGCGCGCCAGCTCCGGCCGCGGCCGACCGCAGGATCTCGAGGTCGTCGCCGACCGGCCAGGTCGAGGCCGTCACCTCGACCGATGCGCGCGGCGCGCCCTGCACGTCGACCAGCCGCCCGCGCACGCGATAGGTCGCCGCTGCGTCGGATGCCGCCGCCGCCACCGGCGCCGGCACGACCGTGCGCTGCACCGGCGCCGCGACCGCCGGACGTTCGCCCGCGGCGCGCTCGGCGCTGCGTTCCGCCGGCGCCGGCGCGACCGCCGGCGCCGCCGCCGGCGGGGCCACCGGCACGTCGGGCGCGAAACCGGCGCGGAACACGAACCACGCCGCAGCTGCGACGGCGACGAGCAACAGGATCACGACGAGCGACTTCGTGGGCATGGCGGTTCCCCGGAACAGTAGGCGCGCGTGGACGGCCGGGTGCGGAGGTTACTTCCTGTTCGCGGCCCTGGCCCGGTCCGGGCCACTCGGCGCATGCACGGAGGCCGCAGCTCGCCTACTCTGGCGCACCTCATGCCGTCCTCCACGCACCACAAGGCCCGCCGTCGCCAGCTGCTCGCCACCATCGACACGCCCGTCCTGCTGATGGCAGGCGGGTGGATCTCCCGGAACTACCCAGCGAACTGGAGTCCGTTCCGCGCCGACAGCACCTTCCTGTTCTTCTTCCCCCAGCCCGAGCCGAACGCGGCCGCGCTGTTCGACCCGAAGGACGGTTCGGTGACGCTGTTCCTCGACGAGCGCACCCAGGCCGACGCGTTGTGGCACGGACCGGTGCCGAGCTTCGCCGACGTCAAGCGGGCACTCGGCGTCACCAGGGTCGAGAAGCGCGCCGATCTGAAGCGCCTGGTCGCGAAGCAGTGCGGCACGCGCAAGGTCCGCACGCTGGCGATCGCCGACCAGCGCGCCACCGCCGAAGCGCGCGCGATCACCGGCGACAAGGTGGACTTCTTCGACAGCAGCCGGGTCGGCGACCAGGATCTCCTGCTGGCGATCGCGAAGCTGCGCAACCACCGCGCACCGGACGAACTCGCCGAGATGCGGCAGGCTGCGGCAGTGACCCGGGAGGCGCACACGGTCGCGATGGCACGCACGCGCCCCGGCATCTACGAACAGGAACTCGTCGGCCACGTCGAAGGCACGTTCGTGCGCCACGGCTGCGTGCCGGCCTACAACACGATCCTGTCGGTGCGCGGCGAGGTGCTGCACAACACCACGCACGCGAATCTGCTGCACGACACCGACGTCGTGCTGCTCGACGCGGGCGCCGAGATGGCGTCGGGCTACTGCGCCGACGTGACGCGCGCCTGGCCGGTCAGCGGCCGCTTCTCGCCCGAGGCGCGCGACGTCTACGACGTGGTGCTCGCCGCGGAGCAGGCCGCGATCGCCGCCGTGAAGCCGGGTGTGCGCTACCGCGACCTGCACCTGCTGTCCGCGCGCGTGCTCAGCGACGGGCTGGTGCAGATGGGCCTGATGCACGGTGACGCCGATGCGCTGGTCGAGAGCGGCGCCCACGCGATGTTCTTCCCGCACGGTGTGGGCCACCTGCTCGGCCTCGACGTGCACGACATGGAGGCGTTCGGCGACCTCGTCGCCTACGGACCGGGCCGGAAGCGCAGCAAGCAGTTCGGCACCGCCTACCTGCGGCTCGATCTCGACCTCGAGGCGGGCATGTGCTTCACGATCGAACCCGGCATCTACTTCGTGCCGGCGATCCTGCGCGATCCGGCGTTCAGGAAGCAGTTCAAGGGCCAGGTCGACTTCGCCCGCGCGGAGCACTTCCTGACCATGAACTCGCTGCGCGGTTTCGGCGGCATCCGCATCGAAGACGACGTGCTGTGCACGAAGTCCGGGCCCGAGGTGCTGACCGCAGCGGTGCCGAAGGAACGAGTGGCCGTCGAGGCCCTGGTCGGCAGCGGCGGAGCATGATCGTGGCGGCGCGCCCGCTCGACGCCGACGAGACCGCCACGTTCCTGCGCGAGCAGATCGGCCACGGCCGCTCGTTCTCGCTCGACGACGACGACGACCTGCGCAGGCGTTCCGCCGCCCTGCGCCGCCTGTCGAGCTGACCATGGTGCACGCCTTCGTTCGCGCGCTGGGCATCCTGTTCGATCGGCGCATCCTCGGCGTGCTGGGAGCGTGTGCGATGCTGAGCGCGCTCACGTTCGTCGCCCTGTGGTGGGTGCTGCACTGGTTGCTGACCTCGGTGCTGGTCGACACTGGCCCCGTGCAGAGGGTGCTCGACTGGCTCGGCGTGCTCGCGGCCCTGATCGCCGCGTGGTTCCTGTTCCCGGTGGTGACCAGCGCCTTCGTCGGCCTGTTCCTCGATCGTGTCGCGCGCATCGTCGAGGCGCGACACTACCCGCTGCTGCCGCCGGCGACCGGACTGCCGTGGCATCAGGCCCTGCTCGCCGCGTTGCAGTTCTTCGGGCTGATGCTGCTCGCGAACGCCGCGCTGCTGCTGCTGTGGTTCTTCCCGCTCGCCTACCCGGTCGGCTTCTTCGTCGTCAACGGACTGCTGCTCGGCCGCGAGTACTACGACCTCGTGTCACAACGGCGCCTCGACCTGCCCGCGGCGCGCGCGCTGCGTCGGCGGCACGAGCCGGAGCTGATCCTGACCGGCGCCGGCATCACCTTCCTGCTCACGGTCCCGTTCGTGAACCTGATCGCGCCGGTGTTCGCGACCGCTGCGATGGTGCACCGCTTCGAGAGCTGGCGGCGGCCGGCGGCTCAGGCCGGCGGCGGGTAGAGCACGACCGGCACGTGGGCGTGCCGCAGGACCATCTCGGCGACCGAACCGAGCAGCATGCGGCGCAGGCCGGTGCGGCCGTGCGTGGCCATCGCCAGGTAGTCGGCCTTGATCGCGGCCGCGTGGTCGACGATCGCGCGCGAGACATCGGCGCCGTCGAGCACGACGGTCTCCTTGCAGACGTCGCGACCGAACTCGTCGGCGAGCGCCGCGAGCGACTTCTCCCAGTCCTTCTTGACCTGCGACCGATCGGGATAGGTCGCCATCAGGCCGCCGCCCGTGGGCTCGAACGGCAGGTCCTCGAGCACGGCGACCAGCGTCACCTGCAGGCCGAGCTTCTTCGCCAGCGACCGCACGGGTGCGAACGCCCGCTTGGATTCGTCGGAGAGATCCGTCGTCAGTACGATGCCAGGCATTGCTGAGCTCCTGTTCGTTGGCCGAGGCGGCGCCGGCGCGGCGTCGCCCGTTCACTCCCAGAGCGTAGAGCATCGTCTCCAACGGGCGAACCGGCCATCCGCTCTTCGGCCACCTGGAGGTTCCGGTGAAACACCGGCGCGCGCGAAGTGGTTCGATGGACAGACGAGGTGACGCGATGAAACCCAAGAACAAGGCTCCCGCCGCGCCGCGGCCCGACCTGGCCGACCTGCGGGCCCGCGATGTGATGCAGCACGATCTCGTGTGCGTACGCGCCAGCGACCCGCTCACGGAAGTCGAACGCGTGCTCGCCGACGCGCGCGTCAGCGGCGTGCCGGTGCTCGACGACGACGGCCAGATGCTGGGCGTGCTGTCGGCGAAGGACCTGGTGCGAAGCCACGCCGAAGACGCCGAGGTGCCCGAGGACCTCGGCTTCCAGGACACCGTGCTGGATCCGGACGACACCGAACCCGTGGCATACCGACGGTCCCAGGGTGGCGTGATGTGCGCCGGCGATGTCATGACGACCGACGTGGCCAGCGTCGGGCCGGACACGAGCCTGGTCGAAGTCGCACGCACGATGGTGCAGCGGGAGATACACCGGCTGCTGGTCGTCGACCGCGGCCGCCTCGTCGGCATCGTCAGCACGTTGGACGTGCTGCGGCCGCTCGCCGGCCTGCCGGCCGGCCCGCGTTCCTGATCAACGCAGCCAGCCGAAGTCGGTGTTGCCGCCGCTGAGCACGATGCCGATGCGGGCGCCGCGCAGTTCCGGCGCGATGCCGCGCAGCGCTGCCAGCACCGTCGCCGCGCTCGGCTCGACGACGAGCTTCATGCGCTGCAGGAAGAACGTCGCGGCGGCGACGATCGCGGGCTCGTCGACCGTGACGACGCGCACGCCGTGGTCGATCAGCAACCGGAAGTTGGGTTCGCCGAGCCCGGTCAACAGGCCATCGGCCCAGGTCGTCGCTCCCTCGACGCGCGGCTGGCGCCGGCCGGTGGCGAGCGAACGGGCCGCATCGTCGACGGCCAGCGGCTCGGCCGCGATCACGCGCGCCTGGGGCCGCAGCGACGACACGACCACCGCGGTGCCGGCGCACAGGCCGCCGCCGCCGACCGGCACGACGACGAGGTCGAGGTCCGGCACCTGCTCCAGCAGCTCCAGCGCCGCCGTGCCCTGGCCGGCGATCACGTCGGAGTCCTCGAACGGATGCACGAGCCGGGCGCCGCGCTCCCGTTGCCAGGCGGTGCAGGTCGCCTCTCGTTCGGCCGGCTTGCAGAAGCGGATCTCGGCGCCGTAGCCGCGTACGGCCGCCACCTTCACCGCCGGCGCGGTCTCCGGCATCACGACCGCGCAGGCGATGCCGCGCGCGCGCGCCGCGTAGGCCAGCGCCGCGGCGTGGTTGCCGCTGCTGTGGGTGATGACGCCGCGCGCGGCCATGGCGTCGTCGAGCGAGAACACCGCGTTGCACGCGCCGCGCGCCTTGAAGGCGCCGACCTTCTGCAGGTTCTCGCACTTCGCGAACACCTGTGCGCCCAGCTCGCCGTCGAGCGTGCTCGACGTCAGCACCGGCGTGCGATGCACGTGGTCGCGGATGCGCGCGGCGGCGGCGCGGACGTCGGCGAGGGTCGTCACGGCGTGACCATGCCCCCGCCGTTCACGGCTACGCCGGCTGCACGCGCAGGCGACCGTTCTTGCGCTCGACGTCGAAGACCTTGTTGCCGAGCGGCATGCCCTGCAACTTGAAGTCGATCGCATCGCCGATCGGGTCGTCCTGCGCCTCGCCATAGCGGATCGCGAAGCCGCAGGCGATGCGGAAGATGTTGTCGAGCACGAACGCGTTGCAGTACTGATCGATGCCGCGATAGCGCGAGCCGATGCCCGTCTCCGGGTGATAGTGTTCGAACGAGTTGGCGCTGTCGCCGCCCTCGGTGGCACCGCTGAGCATCGACACGGTCTTCTTCAGCAGTTCGTTGGCGAGCTTCTGCGCGCGCTTGTTGCCGCGCTCGGCCCAGTGCGTCAGGCCCTCGAGGATGTGCGAGTTGACGACCGGCCAGACGCGACCGTTCCAGGGACAGCCCTTGCGCGTGCCCTTCCAGCGGCCTGCGGCGTCGTAGGTCGAATCGCTCATCGCGATGCTCGGCACCGGATACTTCGCCCAGAACTCGTTGCGGTCCGAGAGCGTGTCGAGCATGCGGTCGACCTGCTTCTGGTTCGGGATGTCGGTCGCCAGCGGATAGAAGCCGACCGCCGCCTTGACGTTGGTCTTGCGGCGGTTGTCCGGATCGAGGTCCATGAACAGCCCGGCCTTCTCGTCCCACATCTTCTTGCGGATCGTGTCGAGGATGACCTCCGCCTCGGCGGCGAAGCGGTTGGCCATCGCCTTCTCCTGGATCTCCTCGGCGACCTTGTGCAGCCACTTCACCATGCGGTAGCGGAACACGGAGGCGTCGATGCCCTTGAGGCGGAACTGCTCGGTGAACTCGATCGCGCGGTCGGCCTTGCCGTCGATCACCATGTAGCGGCGCGAGAACTCCTGTCCGGCCTCGAAGTGATTGACGATGTCGGTGAGGCCGCTGCCCTCGGGGTCACGATTGTTGGCGAGCCACTTCACGTAGCGTTGCATCGACATCAGCACGGCCTTCTTGGTCGCCTTGTCGGGATGCATCGCGTCGAGCGCCTCGAAGCCACCGCCCCAGTCGCCGTGATAGAAGTCGGCGGCATTGGTGGCGCTCATGAACAGGCGCCCCGGCACCTGGCCGTTGTGGTGGATGTTGTCGAAGAACGCCTTCAGGCAGCCGCGCGCCAGCGTCGCATCCTGCAGCCAGCGCGCCTCCCGCATGATCGCCGGCGCGGTGAAGCTCGACGGCTGATGGAACGGTCCATTGCCCTCACAGACGGTGGCCGACGAGAACAGACCGGCGCCGTGCGGCTGCCGCAGCAGATACAGCAACTCGAACCGGTGGCGGACCACACGCTCGAGCTCCTTGTTGTCGCACTGGAAGCGCGGCACCTTGTCCCAGAACGCCTGCCAGCCGTTCTCGTCCTTGGCGTCCGGCCGACGCGCGCGGAAGTTGACGCCCTTGCCCTTGAACACGACGTTCGCCTCGAAGCGATGCGCGGCCTTGGCGCCGACCTTCAGGGCGACGGGCCGGAACAGGCCGCAGTAGACGCGCGAGCCCGTCACGATCGGACTCGGCTTCTCCATCGGGCGCTTCGCCCGCGGCGTCGGCATGCCCTCGACGTCGAACCACGGCGTCTCCTCGAAGTCCGGCCGATCGCTGCCGCCCTCGGCGAAGGCGCCCTGCAGACACCGCGCGCCCTTGCTGTCCGGGCTCGAATAGTGGATGTCGGCCGGCACCTCGGCGGTGTCGCCGAACTTCAGTGCGCGACGGATGCGGAAGCTGTCGCCCTCGAGCGACACCGGCTCGCCTTCGGGGTCGGTGGTCGTCCAGAGCACGACCGTGACGTCGCGGTCGGTCTTGCCGCCATTGGCGATCTCCAGTTCGGAGACGAAACGGTCGTCCTGGGTGACGAACCGACTCTCGACGACCTTGAGCCCGCCGGCCTCCTCGTATGTCAGCGTCAGACGCCCGCGGTCTTCGGCGATACTGCGACACTGCAGCAGCAGCGGTCGCTTGCCTTCGACGAACGACAGGAAGAACACCGACGGCACGACGGCATTGGCAATGTTCGCCTCGTCGGCAAACCCGGGCTCGGCGAGGAAGCGCGGGAAGCGAGGCGCGTAGAGGCAATAGCCACCGCCGGCGAGGGCGTACTTTTTCTTCTGGTTCATGCCGAAGTCCGGGGACGGCGCCGCGGAGCCACTGGAACTGGTGGACGGTCTTTTCGCTCGAGAGGAACGCCGGCCCGGGTGGACGGCTTTCTGTAGCTCGTTGGATTCCAAATGCTTGTGTCGTTCCAGTGGGGACGCGGGACCGCGCGACGGCATCCGATAACACCGGACGACCTGCGTCTGCGCCGCCGCATCTTGATGCGTGCGCAGATACAGTCAAGCGGTTTCCGGCGCCACGAACGCCCATTCGACGCCGCTGGTGGCCGGCCCCGCCCGTCGGTGAGTCGCCGCCGATCAAACCTCCCCGTCGGGCGGGGCGGCGACGGCCGCGACCCCGCCGACACCGAGCGACTGCCAGGGATCCTCGAGGGTGATCGCCAGCGCACCAGCGACCGCCGCGTCGACGACCCGGGCCAACAATCCCGTCAGGTGCCGCCGCGTGAACACGCGCAGCCGCTCGCGCGCGCACCCTCGCCACGGCGCGCCCCGCCAATGCAGCTCGAGCAGTTCGAGCAGGGCGGCGGCCAGCGCGTCGGTGTCGGTCGGCGGCACCACGCGCCCGGCCTGCAGGTGCTGCACCAGATCGAAGCCGTCGCCCGGCGGCAACGCGGCGAGCACGGGACGCTCGCTCGCCAACGCCTCGTAGAGCTTGCCCGGCACGACGAGCGCACGCTCGTCGGCGGCGACACCGTGCAACGGCACGAACACCGCGTCGGCCCCCAGCAGGGCCGCGGTCGAGGCACGGTGCGTCACGTAGCCGTGTTGCTCGATCAGGTCGGCGACGCCGAGTTGCGCCGCCAGACGCTGATGCGACGCATCGACATTGCCGTACAACCCGACGACCAGCCGATCGCGAAGATCCGGCACCCGCGTGCGCAGCCGCGCCAACGCATGCAGCAGGTAGTGGCCGGTGCGCCCGAGCGGAGCGATCTGGCGATGACGCCGCACCGTGAGGCCGTTCGTGGTCAGGCCCGCCGGCACGTCCACGTCGTGCAGCGTGCCCATGTGCACCAGGCGGAAGCGGCTGTCCGCGCGCGGCTGCGGCGTGACGCCGACGAAATCCTGCTCGTCATAGCCGTTGGGAATCACGACCGTGCGCGCCGGGTCGGCGCCGAGTTCGACGAACGCGCGCGCCGCCTCGGGCACGTTGGCGATCACGAAGTCGGCGCGAGTCAACGCGCGCCGCATGTGGCCGAGGTCCCAGCGCGCGTGCAGACCGCTGCGATAGCGGCGCCAGCCATCGAGCGCCCAGGGGTCGCGCAGATCGACGATCCACGGCACGCCGAGTTGCGCCCGCAACCGTTCGCCGATGCGATAGCAGGCATAGGGTGACAGCGTGGTGATCACCGCCTGCACGCCCTGGTCGCGCGCCATCGCCAGCGCGCGCTCGCCGGCGACGTGCGCCCACACGTCCTCGTCGAGGTGGAACCGCAGCTTGCGTCGCAGTGCGAACCAGAACGGCGAATGGCTGGGCTCGGGCACCCGCTCGACCTGGACCGACGTCTCGGCCACCAGCGTCGGGTCGTCGTTCGGCGCGCTGCGGTTGCGCAGGTCCTCGCCGGCGGCGAGCACCACGGGATCGATGCCGTGCTCGGGGAGGTACTTGCAGAACTTCGCGAACCGCTGCGTGCCGGCGCCGCCCTTCGGCGGGAAGAAGTAGGCGACGACGAGGACGCGGGTCACGACGGCTCCTTCGCCGTCGTGGCGAGACCGAGCGCCCGCGCCGCGCAGGCCGCGTCAGGGCAGGCGCTGAGATTGCGCGTACGTCGATCGCGCGCCTGGCGCAGTCGCAACCAGAACCGGCGCCACCAGCCGGCGCGGCGGTCGTCCTTCACCAGCACCGCCGGCATCGGCAGGACGTGACCCTGGCGTTCGCCCCACTTGGCCAGCAGCCAGTCGGCCGCTCGCTCGTAGCTGGCATCGACCTTGCCGGTCGACAGATGCACCAGCGGCGCGTCGATGGCGACGACGCGCAGGCCGCGCGCGCCGGCCTCGAGACACAGGTCGGCGCCGTAGCAGTGGAACCCGGGCACGTCGTCGCTGAAGCGCAGTCCGCTGGACGTGCGCACCGCGATCAGCACCTCGTCGAGCGTCAGCACGTCGTGCGGCAGCGTCGGCCAGTAGCAATGCCCGTTCGGGTCGACGATGTGACCGCGGTAGCGGCCCGAACGCTCGCAGCCGACGATGCCCGCCAGCGCGACATCGGGATCGAGCCGCGCGAGCGCGGCACCGAGGCGCGCCCAGAAACCGCGCGGGAACAGCACGTCCTGATGCACGCAGACGACCCAGTCCGCGGCCAGCCGATCGAGGCCGTGGTTGAGCCCCTGCGCGGCGTTCCAGCCGTTCTTGTTGGGCTCGACGGCGAGCCATTCCGGGAACGGCTGCGCGTCCGGTCGCAACGACGCCTGGCAGGCGGCGAACTGCGCGCGGTCGTTCACCAGGGTCAGCAGGGCGATCGTGGTCACGCGCAGGCTGCCTCGGCGCGCAGCCGATCGAGGACCGCGGTCAGCTCGTGGGGCACCGGATCGCTCAGCTCCATCGGCACTCCCGTGTCCGGGTGGCGCAGCCGGATGCGGTGCAGATGCAGGAACAACCGGTGCAACGAGTAGCGCTCACGATACAGCGTGTTGATCCTACCCTTGCCGTGCGTCGTGTCGCCCAGGATGTGGCGGCCGCTGTGGTTGGCGTGGCGTCGGATCTGGTGATAGCGGCCGGTGAAGATCCGGCAGCCGACGAGCGCGCAATGGCGGAAACGCTCCTGCAACGCGAAGTCGCTGCGCGCCGCGCGCGGGATGTCCTTCTCGTCGCCGAGCGGCTGCTCGCAGGTCCAGGCGTCGCCGAGACCGGCGAGGCTGCCCGGCCAGCGCACCAGCGCCACGTAGTCCTTGTGGGCGTCGGCGGCGGCCAGCGCCTCCTGCCATGCGGCCGCGGCCTTCGACGAGAACGCGAACAGCAGGATGCCCGACGTGGCGCGGTCGAGCCGGTGGAACGGATACAGGAACCTGCCGGTCTGGTCGCGCACGACCTGCAGCGCGGCCGCCGCCTCGCGGTGGTGGTCGTCGCGGTGCACGAGCAGCCCGCTCGGCTTGCTGACGGCGATCACGGTCTCGTCCTGGTAGAGGACCGACAACGGCGGATGCGCCGCGGCCGCCGCCGCCGGTGCGTCGGCGGCGGCGGCGATCGGGGGCTGGCTCGCTGGCTCCGTCATCGAGCGGCGCATTGGAGCGGGACGCGCGGGTCGGCACAACGCTGCGGCGACGAGGCGACAGCATCGGGCCCGCGCGCTACACCTCCGCGTGTGAACGTCTGGGACTTCCTCGCGACCGCAGCGGCCCGCGCGCCGCTGCGACCGGCGCTGCGCCAGGGCGACCGCCGGCTCGACTACGCCGCGGCAGCGGCGGCTGCCGCAGCGCTCGCCGCAGGCATGCGCGACCGCGGTGTGCGACCCGGCGACCGCGTCGCGTGCCTGATGGACAACGGCATCGACCACCTGCTGGCCTACTTCGCGGCGGCGGCCACGGGCGCGGTGTTCGTGTCGCTGAACACGCGGCTGGCCGCAGGCGAACACCGCGCGATCCTGGCGCACAGCGACGGCGCGCTGCTGCTGCACGATGCGGCGCACGCGCAACGAGCCGCGGCGCTGCGGGTGGCGTTGCGAGGTGGCACGTTCGCCGTCGATGCGGTGAGCGCACCCTCATCCCCCGCCTTCGAACCGACGCTCGCCACCGCCGACGAGCCGGCGCAGCTCTACTACACCAGCGGCACCACCGGCGCTCCCAAGGGCGTCGTGCTGACACATCGCAACGTCTGCACCCACGCGCTCGCCGCCGTGCACGAACTCGGCCTCGACGACGGCGACACCTGGGCGCACATCGCGCCGATGTTCCACCTGGCCGACGCCTGGGCGACGTTCGCGATCACCGCGGTCGGCGGCGCGCACGTGTTCCTGCCGCAGTTCTCGGCGCGCGCGGCGCTCGACCTGCTCGTGCACGAGCGCGTCACGATCACCAACCTGGTGCCGACGATGCTGAATCTGATGGTCGCCGAGCCCGACGCCGCCGGCCGCCGCTACGCGCTGCGCACGATGCTGAGCGGCGGCGCACCGATCGCGCCCGAGGTCGTGCGCCGCATCCTCGACGTGTTCGGCTGCGACTACGTGCAGACCTACGGCATGACCGAGACCAGTCCGTATCTGACGCTCAGCCTGCTGTCGCCGGAGCTGCAACGCCTGCCGCCGGACCAGCAGCTGCGCTGGAAGTGCAAGACCGGGCGCGCGTTCCGCGGCATCGAACTGCGCGTCGTCGACGACCGCGGCGCGCCCGTCGCCGCGGACGGCCGGGCGGTCGGCGAGATCCGCGTGCGCGGCGCGACCGTGACGCCGGGCTACTGGCAGAACCCGGCGGCCACCGCCGCCGCGTTCGACGCCGACGGGTTCCTGTGCACCGGCGACCTGGCGACGATCGACGCGCACGGCTACGTCGACATCGTCGATCGCAAGAAGGACGTCATCAAGACCGGCGGCGAGTCGGTGTATTCGGTCGAGGTCGAACACGTGCTGTACACGCATCCGGCGGTGCTCGAGTGCGCGGTCTTCGGCATGCCCGACGCCGTCTGGGGCGAACGCGTCACCGCCGCGGTCGTGCTGCGCGCCGGCGCGACGGCGACCGCCGCCGAGCTGATCGCGCACTGCCGCGACCGCATCGCCCACTACAAGGCGCCGAAGGCGGTGCGTTTCCTGGCGGCCCTGCCGCGCACCGGCTCGGGCAAGATCACCAAGCAGGCACTGCGCGACCAGGCGGCCGGCTAGTCGCGCCGCAGCACGACGATGCGGTTGGTGTTGGTGCCGGCGCTGTTGTTGTCGACGCCCCAGCAGTTCGCGGTCTTCGTGAACTGCTGCGCGTTGACCATCACCAGCTCGGGCACGAAGCCGGCGCCGCGCGCGGCCGGGACCACGGCCTCTTCGAGCCGCACCTTGCCGCGGCGCACTTCGCCGACCTCGAACGCGACGAAACCACCCGGCCGCACGACACGGTGCAGTTCGACGAACACCTCGCCCATCGCCGCCTGCCACGCTTCGACCGTGCGCGCCATGGTGATCGGCACGGCCGCCGCATCGATGCCGCCGAACCAGCAGCGCAGCCAGTTGTCGTCGGCATACTGCACGACGTCGAGGAACGGCGGCGAGGTGACGACGAGTTGCACGCTCGCGTCGCGCAGCGCCGGCATCGCCGATGCCGGCCCGGTGGTCAGCACCGCGGTGCGCGCCAGCGCCTGCGCGTCGTGCGCCCACAGCGGCGACACGTCCTGCAGCAGCGCCGCGGACTTCTTCTTCAGGATCGCCTTGACGTCCCGGAACGGCGGCGTCTGGGCGCGCTTCGCGTTGATCTTGCGTTGCGCAGCCGCGGTCACCGCCTGGTTCGGCGGCAGCGTGTAGACCGAGAAGAAGCCCGACGAGTGGCCGGTCAGCCGGTTCAGCGCGACCATGCGGATCCAGTCGTCGACGGCGTCGAGCTCGCCCGCGCGGTCGCGCCGCAGCAGATGTTCGCGCAGCGCCCGGATCGCGCGCAGCGTGTCGGGGTGGAAGAACACCGACAGGTCGTCGTCGAGCGGGCCGTCGTACACGAGATCGAGTTCGTCGATGCGGGCGACGATCTTCGCCAGCGGCGGCGGCGCGAGGCGCGGCCGCACCAGCATCGTCGACAGCGGGTTGACGTCGTTGCCGCACGGCACGCGCCCGCGCAGCAGCGCCTCGAGCGGCGTCGTGCCGCGCCCCATGAACGGGTCCAGCACCCGATCGCCCGGCTCGCTGAGCCGCTCGACGAAGAACGCCGGCAACGACGGCTTGAAGCACGCGCGGTAGCTGACCTCGTGCAGGCTGTGGCCCTCGCGCTGTGCCGCGGTCCAGAACTCGTTGGTGAACACGGGCACGCGGGTGCCGTCGCGGTCGAGTTCGCCGATCCGGGTCGACGTGCCGAACGCTGCGAACGCGCGCAGTTCGTCGTGCAGACTCTGCGGCATGGCCGGTCGCCGGGAGGACTCGCTCACACGCGGCAGGCTGCAGCCCCGCCGCGGCGGTTGCAAGCCTGCGGGTCGTTCGGCCGAGCCACCTGCGCGAACGCCGCCGAGATTCAGGGCCCCGGGCCCACTGACACCATGGGCCTGTCGCTGCTCGGCCTGTGGATCATCGCCGCACAGCGGTTCGTCGCACCGGTCGGACACGACGATGATGCCGCGGTGCGAGCCATCGTCGAGTGGGCGGACGTGGCGCGCCGCCTGCTGACGGCGCCGACCGGACAGGAAGCGATCGGGGCGCCATCGTCCTACTTCCTGAAGGTCACCAAGCTCGGTCCCATGCGGCCGAGTTCGGTGTTCGGCCTGCACATCGGAGTCGCATCGATGCCTACCTGCCCTCGCGCAGCCGCGGCCGCGCCGGGCCGAGGCGGTTGCGGAACTGCGCCGCGAGCGCCCGCAACGCCGCCTCGTCGGCGTCGGCGGCCGGCGCGTCCCGTCCCATCGCCGTCGCGGCTTCGGCCAGCGCCTCGCGCACGCCGTCGAGCCGGCCGCGCTCGAGCAGGCGTTCGGCCTGGATCGTGGCGCTCTGCGCCAGCGGCTCCCTGTCGGTGTCGACCCTGGCGCGCGCGGCGGCACGGCGCGCGGCTTCGATCGAGGCGCGCAGCCAGGCGTCGCCCTCGTCGGTCGGACGGCCCATCGGCATCACGATCTCGTTGCCGGCCGCGTCGACGGTCGTGCGCTCGACCCGGTCGGGGTTGCGGCCGTCGGCGCGCAAGGCCTCGCGCAGCGCGCTGTCGCTGATCGCGACGGCCCAGAACGGAACGTCGGGCGCGACCTCGTCGAGCTGGTCCAGCAGTTCGAGCGGCGGCACCGGCTGCGAGTCGTCGCCGCGCCACTCGGTGATCTTGTCGACGAGGTCGATCGCGTCGCAGCCGAGCCCATCGCGCAGCTGTGACAGGTCGCCGCGGCGCTCGACCGCCGCCACCAGCGCCGTCGCGGCGCGGTCGCGTGCGCCGGCCTGCGCGAACGCGTGGCCGCGGCCGACCTCCGCGACCGCGGTGTAGTGGTCGCAGCTGTCCCGGTAGGCCGGATTGCGCGCGGCGGCGCCGGCGAAGCGGCGGCGCGCCGTCTCGTAGGCGCTCACGGCCAGCCACGGTCGCTCGGTCCGGCGCGCGTCTTCGGCGGTCAGCAGCCACGCGTAGCCGGTGAACCAGTCCGTGTCGGCCGACGGCGCGACCGCACGCGCGACCTGCTCGGCGACCAGGCCGGAGAGGTCCGGCCGACCGCAGTTCCACAGCGCGGCGTTCAGCGCCTGGCGCAGGTCACGCGAGCCCGGGAAGCGCTCCGCACCGCACTGCGCGATCGCCTGTTCCTGGCGCCACAGCCCGATCGCGCCGGCGAACGAGCCGAAGCTGATCCAGTCCTTGTCGCCGCCGAACGGACTCGCGGCGACGATGCCGAGCGCGCGCAGCCCGTCGATCATGCCGCCGATCTCGACCGCCGGCGCCTTGCCGGCGCGTTCGGCCAGCAGACGCGCGTGCCCGTCGCCGACCCAACGCAGCGCCTCGATCGCCGACGCGTCGTGCAGCACGGGACTCGTCGCCAGCTCCGCCTCCACGGGTGGCAGGCCGAGGCGCGCGGCCAGCTGGAAGGCCCGTTCGCCGCACTCGATCTGCTCGTCGAAGCGTTGCAGGAAGTAGGCCGTGCGCGCGCGCTCGATCCACCACTCGTAGCGATCGGGCTCCCGCTCGACCGCCTTGCGGAAGTGGTTCGCCGCGTCTTCGAGCAGCAGCTGCGTGTCGCGCGCGCCGGTCTCCAGGTGGCGGCGGCCGAGGTCGAGCGACGCCTTCGCGAACGCCGCCTGCCACTCCGGATCGTCGCGCCGCTGCGTCTGTTCGCCGTCGAGCCGTTGCAGCTGCTGCAGCAGCTCCGCTGCCTCCGGCATCGCATCGCCGGGCCCGCCGGACTGCGGCAGCGCCCCGCCCGCGCGGGTCACGACGCCTGCGACCTGCAGCAGCGTCGCGACATCGACCGGGCCGCCGCGGCCGAGCACCTGCTCGGCGATGGCCGCGTCCGCGGGCCAACGCCTGGTGATCGCGTCGACGGTCACGCCGGCGGCACCGTTCGCCAGCAGGAACGAACCGATCGACGCCGCGTCCCCCTGGGCCGGCGCCGGCATCGCGCGCAGCCACACACCCTGGGCGTGATCCGGGCCCGGATCGCCGGGGATCGGGCCGAGGCCGCGCACCATCGCCTGCAACGCGCCGCCCACCTCGGCCCCGAGGCCGAGCGTGGACGCGGCGGCTGCCAGCTGCTCGGCGAACCGGGGCGAACGTTCCGGCAGGCGAACGGCGACGACGCGCAGCGCAGCGAGCGAACCGGCATCGCCGAGCTCCGCGATCGCCTCGAGGGCCGTCGCCAGCGTCGCCTCGTCCGGCGCCGCCAGCAGCGCCGCCTCCAGCGCCGCCCGCCCGTTCGCGTCGCGCCGCGCGGCCAGCGACGGCCAGTCGTTGCCGATCGCCGGCAGCTCCGTGCTCGTCGCACCCGCAACCGCCGCCGCCAGCGCACGGTCGATGTCGCGCAGGTCGAAGCACAGCGACAGGTCGAACGCCTTCGTCCCGTCCGCGCGCACCAGCGCATGCCGCGGCGCCACGCGTTCGCCGTCGGCGAGGTACCCGGCGTACAGCTCCGGCTCGAGCGCGATGTGCTCACCGCAGGTGATGCCGCCGAAGCGCGGACACGGGATGCGCCGGCCCTGGTCGTCGTGATCGCGCGCGTTGTGGCGGAACACGGACGCGCCGAGGCAGACGCAGTGCCGCGTCAGCGCGACGAACGCCGGGTCGCGGTACTGCTCGTGCACGATGCGGTCGCTGGCGCTCTCGCCGTCCATGTTGACGGCGATCAGCAGCGGCTTGCCGGTGGCCTTGGCGACGGCGAGCGCGTCGGCGAGCGAGCGCTGCCAGTGCACCTGCCGCGCGTCGGTGGCGTCACCGGGTGCCTGCGCGAGCAGGGAACCGAACAGGAACCAGACCGCCGTCGCACGGGTCCATCGCATCATCGTCGTTCGTCCCGGAGGCGACCGGTGGCAGCAGTGTAGCGCGGGTCGGTCCGGCGTCAGCGCCAGGGCTCCGACCGGGACGCCCGCTCGCCGTGGCGGCCGGCGATCCTGCAGCCGTCGTCACGCGCCCCCGCGAGGGCCGTGCCCGCACGGCTTCCTGGCTCCGCCGGCACGACACCCTAAGATCGCGCGCCCGCCCGCATGTCGATCCGCCGCGAAGGTCCCGTCACCGAGCGCCTGCTCACGCTGCTGCAGCAGCACCCGGGCCCGGACCCCGAGCGCAGCGGTCCGTCCGACGCGCCGATCGTGCCGCACTCGACGCTGACGCGGCGCCAGGCCGTCGCGATCTTCGAGTCCGCGATCCAGTCGCGCCTGCAGGACCTGCTGTCGCGCGAGCTGAAGGACAAGGGCATCAGCTACTACACGATCGGCAGCAGCGGCCACGAGGCGAACGCGATCTTCGGCGCGCAGCTGCGCCCGACCGACACCGCGTTCCTGCACTACCGCAGCGGCGCGTTCCTGGCGGCGCGCCAGCGCCAGGGCCGCGGCGAGACGCCGTTCTTCGACTCGATGCTGTCGTTCTGCGCCTCGGCCGAGGACCCGGTCAGCGGCGGCCGGCACAAGGTGCTCGGCAGCTCGACGCTGCAGGTGCCACCGCAGACCAGCACGATCGCCAGCCACCTGCCGAAGGCCGTCGGCTACGCGATGGCGATCTCGCGCTTCCGTCGCCTGGGGCTGCCGATCGCCGGCGGCGTGCCGTACGACGGCATCGTCTACTGCAGCTTCGGCGACGCGTCGCTGAACCACAACAGCGCGCAGGCCGGCTTCCACGCCGCCGGCGCCGCGCTGCTGCACAACCAGCCGTGCCCGATCCTGTTCGCCTGCGAGGACAACGGCATCGGCATCTCGGTGCGCACGCCGGACACCTACGTCGCGCGCATGATGCAGGCGCGGCCGGGCATCCGCTACTTCGCCTGCGACAGCCAGGACTTCCCCGGCGTCTGGTCGACCGCGCACGACGCGATCGACTACGTGCGCACGCATCGGCGGCCGGCGTTCGTGCACACCAAGACCGTGCGGTTGATGGGCCACGCCGGCTCCGACGTGGAGACGAACTACCTGACGCTCGACGACATCGAGCGCAACGAGGCGCGCGACCCGCTGCTCGGCTTCGCCGACCTGCTGCTGCGCTGCGGTGCGCTGTCGCGCGAGCAGATCCTCGCGCTCTACCGCGACACCGACCAGCGCCTGCGCCGCGCGGCGACCGAGGCGGCACAGCGCCGCAAGCTGACGACGGTGGCCGAGATCACCGCGCCGCTGGTGCGGCCGGCGCCGTTCGCGAGCGAACTGCGGGTCGCAACCCGCGAGCGCCGGCTCGAGGTGTTCGGCGGCAAGCTGCCCGAGGACGATCCGCGGCCGCGCCACCTCGCCTACCGCATCCCGCAGGCGCTGACGGACCTGTTCGCCGGCTATGCGAACGCGTTCCTGTTCGGCGAGGACGTCGGTCGCAAGGGCGGCGTCTACCACGCGACCGCGGGCATGTGGGACACGTTCCACGGCGGTCGCGTGTTCAACACGATCCTCGACGAGACGACGATCCTCGGCCTCGCGCAGGGCCTCGCGCAGGCGGGCGGCATCGCCTTCCCCGAGATCCAGTACCTCGCCTACCTGCACAACGCGATCGACCAGATCCGCGGCGAGGCGGCGTCGATGCAGTTCTTCAGCACCGGGCCGCACGATCGCGAGGGCGGCGCTCCGCGCGCCGGCTACCGCAACCCGATGGTCGTGCGCATCGCCGGCCTCGCCTACCAGAAGGGCTTCGGCGGTCACTTCCACAACGACAACTCGGTCGGCGCCCTGCTCGACATCCCGGGCATCGTCGTCGGCGTGCCGGCGCGCGCCGACGACGCCGTGCTGATGCTGCGCGCGATGACCGCGGCCGCCGCGACGCACGGCATGGTCAACGTCTGCCTGGAGCCGATCGCGCTCTACATGCAGAAAGACCTGCACGCGCCCGGCGACGGCCTGTGGCAGTTCGCCTACCCGCCGCCGAACGAGTGCATGGGCCTCGGCGAAGGCCGCGTCTACGACGCCGGCGACGACGACGACCTCGTGATCGTCAGCTACGGCAACGGTCTGTGGATGAGCCTGCGGGTGGCGAAGAAGCTGCGCGCGCAGGGCATCAGGGCGCGCGTGTTCGACCTGCGCTGGCTGCTGCCGCTGCCGATCGCGCAGGTCAAGCAGCACGTGCGCGCGACCGGCCGCTGCCTGATCGTCGACGAGTGCCGTCATTCGCACGGCGGCCCGAGCCCGATGCTGCTGACCGAGCTGTGCCAGGATCCGGAGCTCGGCGACTGCGTGCTGCGGCGCGTCGCCGCGGTCGACAGCTACGTGCCGCTGGCCGCTGCGGCCAATCTGGTGCTGGTGCAGGAGGACGACATCGAGCGCGCGGCGCTGGCGATCTGCGCAGCGAAGGTGCGATGAACAAGCCCACCGCCGTACTGCTCTGCCCCGGACGCGGCTCCTACGCCCGCGACGAACTGGGCTTTCTCGCCCGCACGCTGCGGCCGGGGCCGGTCGCCGACGCGCTGCGGACCTGCGACGACGCGCGCCGTTCGCAGGGACGCGAGACGCTGTCGGCGATCGACGGCGCCGAGAAGTTCCGGCCGGGGCTGCACCTCGACGGCGAGAACGCGGCCGAGCTGATCTACTTCGGCACCATGCTGCACCAGCAGCAGCTGCGCGAGCGCTACGAGATCGTCGCCGTCGCCGGCAACTCGTTGGGCTGGTACACGGCGCTCGCGGCGAGCGGCGCGCTCGACGCGACCGGCGGCTGGCGCCTGGTCGCGACGATGGCCGCGCTGCAGAAGGAGGTCGCCGGCGGTCAGGTGCTGACGACCACCGTCGACGACGAGTGGCGGCCGGACGATTCGCTGCGCCGTGCGGTGCGCGACGCGGTCGGCGCGCTGCGCGCCCGCGACGACGCGCACTTCTGCGACTTCAGCATCCGCCTCGGCGGCCACGAGGTGCTGGCCGGCACCGAGGCCGCGGTGACCGCGCTGCTGGCGACCCTGCCGCAGGTGAAGGTGGGTGAGCGCGAGTTCCCGTTCCGGCTCGCCGGCCACGGCCCGTTCCACACGCCGCTGTGCCAGCCGACCGCCGACCGCGCGCGCGAACGGCTCGCCGACCTGCCGATCGCGCCGCCTGCCTGCCACCTGATCGACGGCTTCGGCAACGTGCACTCGCCGTGGTCCGCGGATCCGCAGGAGCTGTGGCGCTACACGACCGGCGCGCAGGTCACGACGACGTTCGACTTCTCGGCCTCGGTGCGCACCGCGATGCGCGAGTTCCAGCCCGACGTGCTGCTGTGCGCGGGCCCGGGCGCGTCGCTGCGCGCACCGGTCGGCCACTGCGTGTTGCGCGAGGGTTGGCGCGGCATCACGACGCGGCAGCAGCTGTTCGACTCGGGCTGCATCGCGACCGGGTGAAGGGGCGACCCGGTGAACGTCGGCGCCGCCAGCAACGGCATGTCGACCGCGACGGTCATCATCCCGGCAGCTCCCCAGCCGCTGCGTCTCGGCCACCTGCGCGCGCGCAAGATCTTGCCGGCCCGGACCAGCTCGTGACGTCAAATGGAAGAGAGCGCCAGAATCACTTCCGCCGGCTTTGGCGCAATCTTGCCCAGCTCGGCGCAGAGAGACGCCAGGCGGGAACGCAGGTCGGCGAGGGCGCTCGTCGCAAGTGGGACATCACCCCGACCGGCGATGCTGTCCGCCTCCCGCTTCGCCGCGTCGACCAGTTGCGGCAGCCACGTGGCGAGCAGCGCCGCAGACTCGGGGGAACCCAGCTTCCGGGCGCTGCGCGCAGCGGCCGTGACCGCGTCGATCCAACTACCCGCGTCCGGCAGGACGGATCGTTCAGCCAGGTAGCGCTCGAATACAGCGGTCTCCGCTCTTGCCGCCTTGGCCTGAACAGCGATCCGGGCCATTTCCAGCTGCACGTCGAGCGGCTCGTGCCTCAAGTCTGTGGTTCCGACGTCCTTTGGCGCCGCCCGGATGATCAGGTTACGCGCCGATCGCACGTTTGGGTCGACGCTCATCGCGCGAGTGGCAATTTCCAATGCCGTGCGAAGGGCGGCGAGGCCCTCGACCCTTGATGTTCCGGGCATGCCTGACACACCGACCCAGTGGTTCGCGCGGATAATCAGTGCCGTCCCCAAGCTGCCGCGCAGGCGCACGTCGTCACCGCTGTTCGCGAGGAGATTCACCAAACGAGCCTCCGCGTCCGCCGCGAGGGACTCTGCCAGAGGATCGTTCAATGCGGCGCAACAATCTGCCAGCGACAGCGTGGCCTGCGCCGACTCGCGCGCGGTGTCAGAATCCAGCGGAGCGCTGGCCGCGAGTAGGCGACTGAACGCGTCGGCGCGCTCCAGGACAGGTCGCTTCCTGCTTTCGAAGGCTCGGCGTTCGGCGAGGAAGATCCGTCGCTCGGTGTCGGGGCTGTCGTCCTCGGGTATCACAAGCGAGTAGTTGCCAAACTGTCTCATGCACGCGAGGTATTCGCTCTGCAGCCGCCGATCAACGCCCATCGGATCCGAGTCACCGAACAGCATCACCTCCATCTCGCCCACCATCTGCAGGGCCCGCTCGGGTGTGCACCCAGGGGGCTCCATCTGCAACCGTGTGAAGTTGGCGAAGCCGCACCGAAGTTCGATATCGAGTGGCGCCACCGTCAGGCCGTGTTTGCAGCCGTCGGCGGCAGCGACCACGATGCGCCTCCATTCCTCCTTGTCGCCGTCGAGAAGCGCGATCTTGGCGCAGGTATTGAGGATCTTCACTGCGGTCAGGATGGCATCGCGGTTCGTACCCAGCGACATCTGAATCGCGTCCCCAACCGAGAGCTGCTTCTTGAACTCACTGATCCCCGCCGTGTCTCCGACCAAGAACGCGCAGTCCAGCGCGTCACACATCGCTCGCAGCTGGTCCTGTCGCCAGTAGGCGTTCGCGGGATCGAGGGCCGCAAGTTTCGACGCCAAGGAGACAGCTGCCTTCCTCTCCGCCAGGGCATCCGACAAGCGACCCAGAGTCTGTAGAATCTCGGCGCGGATCGAACGTGCTACGCGAGTATCGCGCAAGAGCGGCCGGTTCATCTCATCCGCACGATACAGCGGTTCGAGCACCGTCAACGCTTGGTCGACATGGCCCAATCCGGCCTCCTGGTCACCCGCGAGTTGGCTCAAAGTCGCCATGTCCATCTCGGCTGCTGCCCACTCGCGGCTCCAGACCCCCGATTCGTGATCACTCCGTGCAAGCATGGAGAAGAGGCCGAGCGCCTCCTGCAACGCTCGCAGAGCCGCATCGTGATCGCCGACATCGCGCCGGGCGCGGGCCCACATTTGGAGAGCGGAGGCAAGGCGGAACTGATCCTCGCTGGTAGCCGTGTCCGCTGATGCCAACGCGCGTCGTTGAGCTACCGCCGCCGCCGCCAGGGATGCACGGTCGCCCAGAGCCGGGTCACGTGCAGCGCATTCCGCACGGTCCTCCATCAGGGTGATCGTTTCCCGCGCGACCTGTACGTCGGAGTGCTGCCACGCTTCGTTCCCGAGCCACCGCGTCGCGTCGTCCAAGACGGCAACAGCACCTGCCACGTCACCAAGGGACAGTATTGCCTGCGTCAGCGAATGGGCTGCGGTGGCGAAGTCAGAACGGGCCCGTTGGATCGATGGGCCCGCCATGAGAGCCTCCAGGGCCATGCGCCAAGCCTCACGGTAGCTCTCTACCGCCTGCTCGATGTGCCCGGTCTGCGCTTCGATGTTGGCGACCGCGTGCAGTGCCCGAAACCGACGGCGCCGGTCATCCGCGCTGGTCACGACGCTCTTGGATCGATCGAAGTAGTCCTTGGTCTGCCGCGCCACTGGTTCGAGGAGATGGACACGACCCAGCGGTTCCAGGGCCTCGGATAGATCGTCGAGCAGGAAGGTGGCCAAGCCCTCGGCCGAGCCGCGCGCCACCGTCTCATTCGCCTTGGCCTCCATCGCTTGCGTCCGCTGCACCAAAGCGAACGCCACGAGCCCCGCGAGCACCATCAACAGCCCTGAGGAGACGACCGCCCACACACGCAACCGCGCGATCTGCTGCCGACGCTGCCGATCGACCAAGACATCATGGTCGACGTGGAGCAGCGCCGCTGCGACCTTCCCGACGACGCGCCGGCGACGCGCACGCTCCGACTCACCGGCCTGCGGTCGCGCGTCGATGGCCAACGGCTCGGCCAGTCCGGCGAGCGCGTTGGGCCAGGCATCGGCAGCCTCTCCCTCGAGCAAGATCGGGACGATCCGGTCACGACGACCGAGTTCGATGAAGTGCCGCACCTCCTCGCCCACCCATCGAGAGGCCTTCGTGTCCGCAGTCAACAACAGGATCAGGTGCTCCGACTCTGCCAGCGCCGACTTCAAGACCTCGCTGAGGCTGGGTGCCGAGGACAGATCGGTTTCATCGCGGAAGACTCTGCCGAGCCGGCGTCTGTGGCCGAGCTGCGAATCGGGCAGTCGCGGCAGGGTCAGCGACTCGATGTCGCGCTGCAACTGCGCTGCAACTGCTCGTGCGATGCCGCGATGGGGGTACGAGAGAAACGCTACGAAACGCATGCTGTCGTGCTGCATGGCTGTCCTCGACCGGACCCCCAACCTTGCGATGGCGACCTGTGGTCAGAGTAGCGGCTCTTCCGGCGGAAAGCCGCGGCACACGCGGACTCTCGCTCACGTAGCATCGTGCGCGTGCCACGCCGCCCCGCATCCCCTCGCCCAGCCCCCGCCGATCCGGACGAGATCCTGCGCTGCCGCCACTTCGGCACCTGCGGCGGCTGTTCGCTGCTCGATCAGCCGATCCGCTGGCAGCTGCACGACAAGGTCGCCGCGTGCGAACGCGATCTCGCGCCGCACCTCGGCGACGTGCGCATCGACTGCGTCGAACCCAAGCGGCCGCCGCGCCACTTCCGCACCCGCCTGCTGTATCCGGTGCTGCCCGACCACGACGGCCTGCCGATCGTCGGCCTCTACGGCTTCCGCAGCCACGACCTGGTGCAGATCGAGGAGTGCAGCACGCAGGACGGCTGGCTGACGCAGTTCGGCCGCAAAGCCGAACAGGTGCTGCGCGGGCTGCGCCTGCAGCCGTTCGACGCGCGCCGGCAGCGCGGCAACGTCAAGGCGATCTGGGCGCGGCTCGCCAGCGGCACCGGCGAAGTGCTCGCCGGCATCGTCACGCGGCCCGGCGCGTTCACCGAAGGGCCGGCGTTCGCCAAGGCGCTGGTCGAGGCCGCCAGGTCGCTGCCGCGCCCGCGCGTGCCGCGCCATCTGCAGGGCGTGGTGCACAGCATCAGCGACGGCGACGACGAGTTCCTGCTCGGCGATCGCCACGTGCCGCTGCGCGGCGCCGACCACGTGATCGATCGCCGCGACGGGCTCGCGTTCCGTGTCAGCGCCGGCAGCTTCTACCAGATCCACGCCGACGCCCACGAACTGCTCTACCGCCCCGCGATCGCGATGTGCGGCGACGTGCGCGGCCAGCGCGTCGTCGATGCCTACGGCGGCGTCGGCGCGTTCGGCCTGCGACTGGCGAAGGCCGGCGCCACCGAGGTGACGATCGTCGAGGAGGGCGCCGCCGCCTGCCGCGACGCCGAGCACAACGCGGCCCTGAACCGTCTCGGCGGCGTGCGCGTCGTGCGCTCGCCGGTCGCCAGCACGCCGCTGCCGCGGCAGGCCGACCTGATGGTGCTCGATCCGCCGCGCGCCGGACTGCAGGCCAGGGCCTGCGCGCGCGTCGTCGCCGCGGCGCCACGCCGCATCCTCTACGTGTCGTGTGCGCCGGAGTCGCTGGCCAGGGACCTGGCGACGCTGCGGCAGGCCGGCTACCGCGTGCAGGCCGCGCGGCTCTGCGATCTGTTCCCGCACACCGAGCACTGCGAACTCGTGGTCGCGCTGACCTCGTCGCGCTGACGGGACGGCCGGCACCTCGCCGTGATGACGGCGCTGCGTATCAGCATGAGACCGGTGCTGTCGGCGGGCCACCGCTGCGTCCTTCGGTCACCGGCGGGGGCCTTCGTGATCGTCTACTCTCTTGGTAGCCTCTGCGCGCCCGTCCGCCTCGCCCACGCGCCACATCGACATCATGCGTTTCGTCTCCCATCCGGCGACCCTCCTGGGTGCCGTCTCTCTCGCACTGCTGCTGGCCAACACCACCCCGCTGCTCGTGCCGCTGACCGACATCCAGCAGCCCGGCACACAACCGCTCGAAGCGATCCTGCTGCAGACCCCCGTGGCCTGTTCCGGTTGCCACGGCTTCTACGACCCCGACATCGAGCCGTTCGACACCTGGCAGGGCAGCATGATGGCGCAGGCCGGTCGCGACCCGGTGTTCTGGGCGGCGCTCGCGATCGCGGAAGGCGATCTGCCCGGCGCCGGCGACCAGTGCATCCGCTGCCACTCGCCACGCGGCTGGCACGAGGGTCGGGCGACGATGACCGACGGCTCGGCCCTCAGCAAGACCACGGACCAGGACGGCATCGAGTGCGCGATCTGCCACAACATGGTCAACCCTGACGGCAGCGAACACGCCGGCATCCAGAACGCACCTTACGTCGCCAACGACGGCGGCACGCCGGCCGAGGGCTACCGCGGCAGCGGCATGATGGTGCTCGCCGGCAACCAGACCCGCTACGGCCCCTACGCCAACTCCGCCTCCGGCCACGCGTTCGCGCAGTCGCAGTTCCACCGCTCGTCGCAGATCTGCGGCACGTGCCACGACGTCAGCAACCCGCTGGTCGGCGACCTCGCCCCAGGCAACGGCGCGCCGATCCCGCTCGCGCCAGGGACGTTCAGCGGCGTGCCCAACTCGCCGGTCACCGGCAAGGCGGCGTTCAACAACGCGCCCTACAAGTACGGCGTCGTCGAGCGCACCTTCAGCGAACACGTCGCCAGCTCGCTGTCGACCACGCCGGTCTCCAGCTACGCGACGCTGCCCGCCGACGTGCAGCGCGGCGCGATCAAGCGCGCGTACGAACAGGCGCTGCTGGCCGGCAACGGCGGCGACTACGAGGACGGACAGACGCGCTTCTTCAACTGCCAGGGCTGCCACATGGAGCCGACGATCGGCGAAGGCACGGCGTTCATGATCTCGCCGGTGCGCTACGACTTGGCGAAGCACGACCTGACCGGCGGCAACACCTGGGTGCCCGACGCGATCCGCTGGCTCGACAACCAGACTCCCAGCAAGCTGCGGCTCGGCGCCGGCATCAGCCCGACGATGTCCCTGGCGATGGACCGCGGCATCCTGCGCGCGCGGGCGTCGCTGCAGCGCGCCGGCGCGCTCGACATCGCCGGCGACACCCTGCGCGTCACCAACCTGACCGGCCACAAGCTGATCACCGGCTACGCCGAAGGCCGCCGCATGTGGCTGCGCACCAAGTGGAGCGACGAGCTCGGCAACGTGCTGCGCGAGGACGGCGCCTACTCGAGCTTCACGTCGACGGTCAACGGCACCCCCTACAGCGTCAACTCGATCGTCGACCTGAACGCACACGTCTACGAGGCGAAGATGGGCATGACCCAGGACTGGGCGCTGCAGCTGCTGCAGATGGGCGTCTCGCCGACCACGCCGCTCGCGTTCGACCGCGTCACCGGCGCCGTCACCACGACGCTGATCCAGCTCGCGGCGGCCCCGCCCGGCACCGAGCTGGAGACGTTCCACTTCGTGATGAACAACAAGTTCCTCAAGGACAACCGGATCCCGCCGTTCGGCTTCTCGCACGACGTCGCGGAGACGCGCAACGCGCTGCCGATCCCGGCGACCAGCTACGGCAACCCGGGCGCCGGCGGCACCTATCAGCACTTCGACGACGTGCCGCTGGCGCCGCCCGCGGGCGCGACGCGCGCCGACGTCGAACTGCTCTACCAGACGTCGAGCTGGGAGTACATCCAGTTCCTGCTGCTCGCCAACCCGGGCACCAGCCCGTTCCTCGCGACCGCAGGCAGCGACCTGTTCGACGCCTGGCGCAACACGGGCCAGTCGGCGCCGGAGGTGATGGCGCGCGCACGCTGGTGCGACCTGCCGGGCACCAACGAGGACCTGGAGCTGCGCACGTCGATCAACGGCGCGCCGCTGGACCAGACCTGCGGCAAGGACGTCTACGTCGGCGACGTGATGAACTTCGAGGTCTCGAGCCCGGGTGGCACGCACGCGCTGAATCCCAGCGGGCTGTTCGTCCAGTTCCACGACCTCAATGCGCCGCCGATCGTCGGGATCTTCCCCGGCGTGTGGATCGACCACTGGGACGCGGCCGCGATCTTCGCCGGCGTCCCCGCGACCGGCTGGACGCTGTCGCTGGTGCTGCCGCCGGGTGTGCCGATGGACGCGATGCGCTGGCAGGCGGCGTCGATCTACGGCGGGGCCGCCAACGGCGTGTTCGTCACCAGCAACGCGCACGACCTCTGGCAGCGCTGATCGCACCCCGCTCGTGGCTGCGGCCGCGGCCGGCGGGCGCGGTCAGAGGATGTCGAGCACGCCGGTGGCCCCGTTCGTCAGCGTGTCCACCGCCGCCGCGTAGTTGCCGTCGCGGCTGAGCGGCGTGTTCCAGCGCAGCTCGTCCTTGTCGCCGACGCCGCCGAGCGCGGCGGCGACGAACGCGCGCGCCAGCTTGCTCAGGTCCTCGTCGCGCAGCTGCGCGATCAGCGGGTCGATCGACCGCGCGTCGCCGATCTCGCCGATGGCGATCGCGATCGCCGACAGGGCCGCGACGCTGTCGCTGCGGCGCATCATGTCGAGCAGGCGCGTCGACGCGTCCTTGTCGCCGAGGCAGCCGAGCGCGACGGCCGACTGCTGCAGCAGGAACGGGCGGCGCAGCGAGCGCTCGAGCACTTCCGACAGGGTCGGCGCGCTGCTCGGGTCGTCGAGCAGCGCCAGCGCCACGCACAGGTAGCCGGCCGGACGTTCGTCGCCCTCGTGCTCGCGCAGCAGCGCGAGCACCGCCGGCACCGCGAGGCTGTCGCCGCAGAGGCCGGTGGCGACGGCCAGGGCCGAACGCACGTCGTCGTTGCTCGCCGAGCGAAGGTCCTCGAGCAGCAGCTGCGCGATCGTCGTGTCGATCGCGTCCGCCTGGCGGGCCGCATGGGCGATCAGGCCGAGCGCCAGCGCGGTCCACGGCCGTTCGGTCGCGTTGTTGGCGCGCGCGTGGGCGGTCAGCAGCCAGGTGCGGTTGGTGGCGCCGCCGATGCGTCCCAGCGCGATCGTGCAGAAGCTGCGCGCCTGCCGATCGTGGCCGCGTTCGTAGTAGGTCTGCAGCGCGCGCGAGAACGGCAGGTCGGCGGCGTTCTGCTCGGCCGGCACCGCCAGCATGCCGAGCGCCAGCGCCGCCGACTGCAGGATCGCGTTGCTGCGCCGCTCGCTCGCCGTCAGCACCGCCGCGAAGTGCTCCTTGCAGCGCTGGTGCAGCACGCTGGTGCCCCGGCCGAGCAGCCGCGCGATCGCGACCGGCGCGTGCGCCTGGACCAGCTCGTCGCCGCGGCCGAGGTCGCGCTGGTACCAGGTCATCAGTTCCTCGACGGTCTGCCAGGCGAGCCGCTTGTGCGAGGCGCTGTCGGTGTCGCCGCGCAGCAGACCGAGACCCGTCACCGCGGCGGTGCGCAGATCGCGATCGTCGGTCTCCGGGTCGCCGAGCAACGGCAGCAGCAGGTCGTGCACCTGCTGCTTGAGCCCGCCGTCGTCGCTGCGCCGCGCCAGCACGCCGAGCGCGTAGGCGGCGAACGCGCGTGTGCGGTCGCCGACCTCGAGCCGATCCACGAGCCGGCGGCCCTCGCCGTCGTCGCGCACCAGCGCGGCGAGCGGCCCCAACGCCGCCTTGCGACCGGCGATGCCGAGCGCCAGCACGGCGGTCTCGCGCACCTCCTGATCGTCGCGCGCGATGCGCGGCGTCATCGTCGCCTCGAGGTCGATGCCGGGGCCGTCGCGACCGATCTTGGCCAGCGCGATCAGACACGCGCTCTGGATGTCGCGGTTGCGTTCCTGGGCGAGCAGCGCCGCGAGCGCGGGCACGACCCGATCGCGCAGGTCGCCCTCGGTCGGCGACAGCAGGTCGATGCGCACCTCCGCGCGGCGCTTGCCGAGGTAGAAGTCGTCGCTGCCGCTGATCGTCACCTCGTCGACCACGCGTCGGCGACCGAGGTAGATCTCCTTGTTGAACTCCCACCAGACCTGCCAGCTGGTGGTGTCCGGCGAGACCGGCCGACCGCCGGTGTTGGGGCCGGGGATCGGGGCCGCGGGCCCCGCCGGTCCACCGGTGCTCGGCGGCAGCGGACTGCGGGCACCCGGCGGCACGCCCCAGCCGGGGCCGCGATACTGGCCGCCGTGCGCCGACACGGTGGCCAAGAGGCACAGGCCCGAGAACAGCGCGGGGGCGGCGTGACGGATCATGGCGATGGGACTGTAGTCGGTCGCCGAGTCCCCGGTAACCCGCGCGGCCCGTCGCCCACCGGGCGCTACGGCACCAGCACCCGCACGGCCGGCGTGCGCGCCGTGAGGCTCTCGCCGTCGGCGGACACCAGCACGGCGCGCACCAGCACACACTGCTTGCGCAGCGCCGTGAGCGCCGGCCAGCGCAGGTCGCCGGCGACCGCGCCATCGGGCCCGACCGTGCCGAAGCCGCCCGCGCCGAGCGAGCCGCGCCAATCGGCCCACAGCACCACGGGCGCCGCCGGCGGCAGCGCCAGCCAGGGCTCGAACCCACCCTCGGTGTGCGGCAGCGCCGGGTGGGTTCGATCGAGCGCCAGTTCCAGCAGATAGAGATGGCCGGGCACGACCGTCACCGCCGCGTCGAAGTGGGCGCCGTGCGCGGTGACGACGATCGCCGCACTGGCCCGCGGCTTCGCCACCGGGTGCCGGACGACGCCGAGCGTCGGTGGTGAGTCCGGCTGCGACGCGACGCCGACCGCGCCGGCCGACAGGGCGCCGTCGAACACCTGCAGCACCACGGCCTCGTCCCAGCAGGCCTCGAGCCGGAAGCCGTCGACCTGCAGCGCCAGCGTGTGGGACGCGGCGTCGGCCGGCGGCGCCGCGGCGCGCGCGAGCACCAGCACGTCGCCGCCGAGCGAACGTTCGAGCCGGAACTCGCCCGCCGCCGGATCCTGCACGAAGCGATAGAACTGCGTGCCGTCGCAGCGGGCCAGCAGCGCGACGGCGCCGTCGCCACCTGGACCCAGCGTCGCGGCGACGCGGTAGTTCGCGGCCTCGGGATCGCCAGCGCAAGGCAGCGCGCCGGCCGGGTCGCCGATCGCGATCGTCTCTCCGACCGCCGCCGCAGCCGCATCGGCCGCGACGAACACGGCGGCCCCGTCGGCCACCGACAGGTGCAGCGAGCGCGGCTTGCCCGCGAGATCGACGCCGAAATGCACGTCGTAGTCGCCGGCCGGCAGCACGTCGGTGGCGCGCGGCCCCTGCAGCCATCGCGTCACCGGCCCGCTGACCCGCACCTTCGCGTCGGCGCCCTGCAACGTCCACGGCGACTGCGCCACGACCGCCGTCGACAGCCACAGGATCCCGGTCGTACGCCAGCTCATGCGGACACGACCCCGTTCGCGCGCAGCATGTTGCAGAACATCGCTCCCTGCTGCCGCGCGTCGTCGAGCGCCACGTGCGTGTGCGGCAGGCCGTCGTCCCATTCCTTCGGCAGCGCGTTCTTCACGCAATCGCGGTACGGCCGCTTGATCAGCGCCATCGCGTAGGTCTTCACGTCGAGCGCCGAATGGCCGAACGGCGAGTCGCCGTGGAAGCGCATCAGGTACCAGTAGACCCACAGGAAGTCGTAGCCCGCGGGCTGGCCGACGAACGTCACCCGCCCCGGCAGCTGCCGCAGCCACCTGGCGAACCGGGGCATCGCCGTCGCCGGCGCCTCCGGGTTCTCGCGCGCCTTCGCCAGCGCCTCGGGAAAGCCCGCCCACCACGTCATCGTGCGCGGATGCGGCGCCGCGTCGGGCAGCGGCTCGAGGTTGACGGAGAACTCGGCGAGCGTCGTCTTGTCGGCGCGCAACGCCACCGCCGCGAAGCTCAGCATCGAGTGCGGACCGGGGATCGGACCGTCGGCCTCGACGTCCATGCTCACGTAGATCTCGTCAGGCATCGGCCTACGCACTGTAGCGCCCGGTCGAGCGGAGCAACGCGACACCATGGCCCTGTGACCGCGAAACGCGCACGATCGCGGGCCCGGCCGGCTGCCGGCCCGCTGTCGATGCGCCACCTCGTCCTGCCCATTGCCGTGCTGCTGCCTGCCGTCGCCGCGGCCCAGGCGTCACCGCGGTTGTCGGGCCGCCTGCGCGAGGTGCGTGTCGTCACCACCGACGTGTTCACGCCGCAGTTCGCCGCCGGACGGCCGCTGGCCACGCTGGTGAACGCGCTGCACTGGACCACGCGCGAAGACGTCGTGCGCCGCGAGGTGTGGTTCGTGCCCGGTGACGTCGTCGACGGCGACGGAGCCGCGGAGCTGGAGCGCAACCTGCGCGCGCTGGGTCTGTTCGCCGACGTCTCGGTCCGGCTCGTCGCCACCGGCGTCCCCGACGAGGTCGATCTCGAGGTCGTGACGCACGATCGGCTGACGCTGTCGTTCGGCGCCGGCGCCTCCTACGTCGGTGGCGTGACCGGACTCAGCGCGACGGTCGGCGAGGGCAACCTGCTCGGGCTCGGCGACCGCCTGGCCGCGTCGTTCCGGCGCAACTCCGACGGCGAGTACCGCGGCGGGTTGGTCTACACCGACCTGCAGGTGCTCGACTCCTGGCACACCGGCACCGTGCGGCTCGGCCGCACCGACGAGGGCGACTCGATCGGCATCGACGTGCGGCGGCCGTTCCAGCATCTCCTCGATCCGCGCGCCTACGGCATCGGCGTCGGCCGCGACGAGGCCGACGTCGACTACTACCGCGGCGGCGACTCGGTGGCGGCGGTGCGCGACCTGCACACGGCCGCGAACGCCAACCTGCGATGGGGCAGCGGGCCCGTCGACCAGCGGCGCAGCGTCGGCTTCGTGGTCGAGTTCGACGAACACGACTACGGCCCCGCCACCGGACCGCTGGCGCCGGCGATCCGCGTACCCGGTGACACCTGGAGCGTGTTCGCCGGCGCCACCGGCAGCTGGCAGTCGGTGCACGGCTACCGCAAGGTCGAGGGCCTCGACACCCTGGTCTACATCCAGGACCTGACGCTCGGCGTCGACGTCGGCGCCACGCTGGGTGCCCGCTGGCGCGACGAAGACGGTGCCGGCGGCGAACTGCAGCCCGAGCTGCGCGCGCACGCGACGTGGGCCGCGGAACCGATCGCGAACCTGTTCACGAACGTCGGCGTGCGCGGCTCGCTGCGCGAGGACGGCGGCGAGGCGGTCGGTTGGAACACGGTGCTGTCGGCGCGCGCGTTCGCGATGGTCGCCGAGCTGCACACGCTCGCCGCCAATGCCACGTTCGACGCGGTCGAGGAGACCCAGGACCTGCCGGTCGAGCTGACCCTCGGCGAGGACGGCGGTCTGCGCGGCTACCCGACGCGCGAGTTCGCCGGCACGCGCCGGCTGCGCGGCAACCTCGAACATCGCTTCGACACCGGTATCGAGCTCGCGACGCTGCATCTCGGCCTCGTCGCGTTCTTCGACGCCGGCTGGGTCAGCGACGACGGCGGCCTCGGCCGCCCGGTCACGTCGGCGGGCGCCGGCCTGCGCATCGGCAGCAGGCAGCTGTTCGGCGGCAGCCTGCTGCGCATCGACTTCGCCAGGCCGCTCGACGAGGTGCCCGGCGAGAGCGACGGCTGGAAGTTCTCGGTGTCGGTCGGCCAGGTGTTCGGCTTCGACATCTGAACGACGGCGGCTTGCATCCGCGCCGCGGACCGCAGCGAACGCCTCTGCATGAGCAGTGAATCCGCGCTGTTCCAGGCCATTCGCCGAGAAGTCGACGCCATGCAGATCGAAGCCTCCCGCACCGAACAGATCCTCGCCGCCGGCCGCCGCGCCCGGCTGCTGATCCTGACCGGCGCGTTCCTCTCCTTCCTGTTCTCGATCGGCCTCTGGTTCAGCGGCATGCGCGACGAAGGCCTGTTCGTCGGTCTGTGGGTCCCGTCGATCCTCGCGCTCGGTTCGCTGGTGCTGCCGAGCAACCGGTGATCGCCATGATCGACCTCTACATCTTCGGCTTCGGCCTGGTCGTCACCATCCTGGTCGGCACGGCGCTGGGCACCATGATCGTCGTGCACAACCGACGCTTCGCCGACGATGCGGACACGCAGCCCGTCGACCCGCGCGACCACGCCGCCAGGCCCGACGCGGCCCGCCCGAGCGCCTGACCCTTCCGCCGACCGCGGCCCATGGCTACCCTCTTCGCCCCCGAACGAGGAACCCATGAGCTTCACCCACGCAGGTCGCACCCTCTCCAAGGTCGCCGTCATCGGTTCGGGCCAGATCGGCCCGGACATCGCCCTCTACTTCGCCAAGGTGCTGAGCCCGTTCGGCGTCCGGACGGTGGTCGTCGACGTCAGTGAGGACGCGCTCGCGAAAGGCAAGGCCAAGCTCGAGAAGAAGGTCGGCAAGGGCGTCGAGTCCGGCGCGTTCACGGCCGAGCAGCAGGCGCAGATGGTCGGCTCGGTGACGTTCACCAGCGACTACGGCCAGGTGAAGGGCGCCGACCTCGTCGTCGAGGCGGCGACCGAGAACAAGGAACTCAAGGGCAAGATCTTCGCGCAGGTCGAAGACCTTGTCGCGCCGGACGCCATCCTGGTCAGCAACAGCAGCCACCTCGAGCCCGAGGTGATCTTCGCCGGCACCAGGCGGAAGGACCGCACCGGCGTCGTGCACTACTTCTTCCCCGCCGAGCGCAACCTGATGGTCGAGGTGGTGCCGGGCAAGGACACGTCGGCGGCGACCAGGGCGTGGCTGCTGTCGTTCTACGAGGCGATCGGCAAGGTGCCGATCCCCGTGAAGTCGCGCTACGGCTACGCGCTCGACCCGGTCTTCGAGGGCCTGTTCTTCGCCTGCGCGCTGCTGGCCGAAGCCGGGGTCGGCACGACCAAGCAGATCGACGTCGTCTGCAAGCAGACGTTCAAGATGGGCGTCGGCTCGTTCACGGCGATGAACCTGACCGGCGGCAACCCGATCACGGCGGTCGGCCTCGACAACTACACGACCAAGATCAACATGTGGTACCGCACGCCGCAGTCGCTGAAGGACAAGGTCGCCAAGAAGGAGAACTGGGACACGCCGGCGCGCGGCGAGCAGATCGACGTGCCCGCCGCGCTGGCCGCGCAGATCCGCGACGACCTGCTCGGCGCCTACTTCGGCATCTGCGGCGAGATCGTCGACGCTGGTCTGGTGACGGTCGCCGACTTCAACATGGGCCTCGAGATCGCCCTCGACATGAAGCCCGCGTTCACGTTCATGAACGAACTCGGCACCAGGAAGGCGCTCGAGTTGGTGCGCGCGTATGCGAAGAAGCACCCGGGCTTCCCGGTGCCGAAGTGCATCGAGGCGCACGGCGCCGAGAACAAGCCGTTCGCGGTACCGGTGGTGCTGCGCGAAGATGTCCCGGGTCGCATCGCGGTGTTGACGATCCGGCGCCCGAAGGTGCTCAATGCGCTCGATCAGGGCGTGTTCGAGGAGCTGCGCACGCACTTCCAGCAGTGCGACGCCGACCCGAAGATCGACGGCATCGTGCTGACCGGCTTCGGCAAGAAGGCGTTCGTCAGCGGCGCCGACGTGAAGTTCCTCGCCAGGATCGACAGCCCCGCGATGGGCGAGAAGACCTCGCGCGCCTCGCAGGTGTGCGTCGATGCGATCCAGGCCGTGAAGAAGCCGACCGTCGCCGCGCTCAACGGCCTCGCGTTCGGCGGCGGCATCGAGACCGCGATGGCGTGCGAGACGCGCATCGCGACGAAGGGCCTGCGGGTGCTCGCCGGCCAGCCCGAAGCCAACCTCGGCATCATCCCGGGTGCCGGCGGCACCGTGCGGCTGCCACGCCTGGTCGGCATCGAGCGCGCCAACGAGATGCTGCGCACCTGCCGACCGATCAGCAGCGAGCAGGCGCTCGCCTACGGCCTGATCCGCGAGGAGGTCGACGGCGACGTGGTCGCGCGCGCCATCGCGCTGTGCCGTGACATGGCGGACGGCAAGGCCAAGCGCTCGCGCATGGACGAAGGTCCGCTGCAGAACGTGCCCGCATCGTTGCCCGCGGTCGACATCGGCCACCGCAGCAAGAAGGTCGACGAGATCCTGCAGAAGGCGATCCTCGGCGCCGCGAAGCTGCCGCTGAAGGACGCGATCCCGTTCGAGGCGAAGTGCTTCGGCGAGGTCTGCGGCACCGAGGACATGCGCATCGGCGTCGACAACTTCCTGCAGAACGGACCGAAGGCGAAGGCGGCGTTCGTGCACCGATAGCAGGTGGCCGCCTCGCAGCGACGTGCCGAGCCGTGGGGCCGGCGATCCGCACGCTGCACGGCCCTTGCGTCGCGCCGCATGGACGATCCGGCGCCGCGCCTGACCGGCGTGGCCCGGCGGCCGGCGATCGGGGAGCCACGACTCACCCGGCCGGGCGACCGCCGTCGGACATCCACCGGACGCGGCGGGTTTTCGGGGGATTGCGCCGGCCAACGGCCGGGCATCCGGCTCCCTCTGGATGTCCCGTCGCCCTGCGAAACGCCATTCCCCCTGCTCCCATGCGAACCCTCACCCACTCCCTGTCCGCCCTCACCCTGTTTGCGGTCGCCGCCATGGCCCAGGCCCCCGGCGCCCACTGGACCCAGCTGACCACCAACACCCCGCCCAGCACCCGCGAGAACCCGGGTGCCTCGAACGGCAGCGTCTTCTTCGTCTTCGGCGGCATTCCGGCCGCGGCCGGGCCGAACCGCAGCAACGCGCTCTACAGCTACGACCCGATCGCCAACAGCTGGACCACGCTGTCGGCCGAAGGCGCGGCCGGTTCGCCCGCACCTCGCGCGCAGTGCGCCATCGCCTGGGACTACGCCCGCAGCGTGCTGGTCGTCTTCGGCGGCAGCGACACGACCGGCGCCCGCCTCGGGGACACCTGGGAGTGGAACGGCACGACGTGGACCGACAAGACGCCGGTCGGCACCTCGCCGCAGGCGCGCAGCTTCTGCGCGATGGCGTACGACTGGGTCAACGCCAAGGTGCTGCTGTTCGGCGGCAACGACGGCAGCGCCTCGCCGTACCGGAACGACACCTGGTCCTGGGACGGCACGACCTGGACGCAGCTGTCACCCGCCAACGTGCCGGCGACGCGCCAGCAGCACCTGATGGTCTCGCGCCTCGACAAGCAGGACATCGTCATGGCCGTCGGCCAGAACACCGTGCGGCACGCCGACACCTGGACCTGGGACGGCGCCACCAACAACTGGAACCAGGTGCTCACCGCGACGACCCCGCCCGTGTCGCGCGTCGCGCTGGATGCCGGCTACGACCTGGTGCGCCAGCGCGTCGTGATCACCGGTGGCAACAACTCCAGCCTCAACCCGACCGGCCAGATCTCCGAGTTCGACGGCGTCAACTGGGTCAACCGTACGCCGATCCCGAGCCCGCGTCCGCACAACACGCGCTACTTCTTCGCGTTCGTCGCCGCGACCGGCAAGTCGTACACGTTCGGCGGCCAGACGCCCGGCACCGGCACCTGGGAGTACCAGTCCGACTCGATCGCCGAAGCGACGCCGTACGGCACCGGCTGCACGGGCCCCGGCGGCCCGCTGGTCTACGCCGCGGACAGCCTGCCGTGGACCCGCAACCAGTCGCAGAACCCCGGCCCGAGCACGTTCTCGACCACGGTCACCGGCATCGGCCCGAACTCGTTCGCGTTCCTGATGCTGAGCCTCGGTCAGATCGCGCCCGGCGTGTTCCCGATCAACCCGAACCTGGTCGGCCTGATCCCGGGCCCCGGCCTCGGCTGCGACCTGCTGATCGCGAGCCTCGACTACTCCGAAGGTCTGGTGCCGGTGGCCGGCTCGGCCAGCTGGGGGCTGACCCTGACCGACCTCGCGATCGACCCGACGCTGCAGGACCTGCAGTTCTACCTGCAGATGGCCGACCTCGAGTTCGCCGGCCCCACCTGGCTCGCCACGCACACGTCGAACGGCATCGCGATGAAGATCGGCGTGCTGTAGGCGCGCTGCGGTGTGCGACGGGGCCGGTGCAGCGCCGGCCTTGTCGCGCGCCATCGGTCACTGCGGCAGGTGGTCGAGGTCGTCGAGGTCCTTCGGCCGGCCGGCTTCGCGCTTGGCCTGGCGCAGTTCGGCCAGGCCGATGATCCAGACCGGCACGACCGAGCGGTTGACGGTGATCTGTTCGCGCACCCGGTTCTGCCACGCCTGCGAGAACGCGACGGTGCGCAGCCCCGCGATCAAGTCGATGCGATTCGGTGGCCGTCCGAACTGCACGACCACACTCGGATCCTCGAGCTCGGCCGCATCCTTCAGCGTCGGCACAGCTCCTGCCCAGAACTCGTGCAGCGCTGCCCACAGGCGCTGCGCGTTCTCGTGCTGTGGGTCATAGAGGAAGTCGACGTCGCCGGTGAATCGGGCATAGCCATGATGCACGACCGCCGTGCCGCCGATCACCAGGTAGCGCACGTCGTGCTTGGCGAGCAGACGCAGGAACTCCTGCACATCCTTGGAGAACAGTTCGGCCTTCACTTGGACCGCTCGGACTCGCGCACGTCGGGAGCATCGGCGCCGTAGAAGCGATCGCGCAACTCCTTGGCGATCGCGTGCCGCTCGTCGGGGGTCATGGCCCACTGCTGCCGACGGTCCCACTGCTCGGCTTCGGCGAA
>JAEUHS010000083.1 GCA_016794035.1 Planctomycetota bacterium | reverse complement strand
CCCGCCGGGTTGGCGAAGTTGCTGGGCGGGCCGAGCATGGCGACCTGGAAGCCGTTGGCGCCCGACGCGAGGCCGTTGGCCGGGCCATCGCTGTAGACCTTGATGTCGACCAGCAGCGGCAGCGCGATCGGGTCGTGGTCGAGCTGCTGGTTGCCGAGGAAGTCGCCGCCGTCGACGACCCAGATCGAGCCGCCCGCCTGGATGAACTCCGGATCGGGATTGCCGGTGATCCACGGCGAGTCGATGTTGGCGGTCATGTCGTCGTTCGGCGCCTGCGCGTTCGGCTGCTGTGCGCCGCCGAGACCGAGCACGTTGCCGCTGGCGTCGACCGTGACCAGGCGCGAGTCGCGCCAGGTGTAGGTGCGGTCGAAGCGCGGGTATGGCACGTACTTCACGTTGGCCGCGGTGCGGAACGCGTCGTTCGGATTGATCCGGTAGATCTTGTCCTCGAACACCGGCGTCAGCTTGGTGCCAGGCAGCGGGTTCTCGCTGAACGTCGTCGACAGGCTGCTGTTCATGCTCGGCCCCCACATCCAGCAGGCGCCGTTGAACAGCTGGAAGCGTTCGTCGGTGCGGCGCCGGCTGTGCGCGAGCGACATCGTGTAGCGGTCGAAGGTGTCGAACAGCACCGTCTCGTCGGCGAACGGCGACCAGTAGAGCTGCTCGACGTCGAGCGCGAAGTCGGACGGGGCGCGGTAGCTCAGCGAGAAGTCGTCCTCGAGGTAGCGCATCTGCATGCGCGAGCCCTGCGGCTTGTGCGGCTCGACCACGCGACCGACCGGCTGCGAGATCGTCTGCCAGTACTCGTAGACCTGTGGCACGAACGGCGGTGCGATCGAGTCCACCATGAACGGTTGCCAGTAGAGCAGCCCGGGGTGGGCGCCGGCGCTGGTGATCGGCACGGTCGGGATCGTCAGATCGAAGCCGACCTGCGTGTCGCCGGCCGAGTCCCAGCACTCACCGCGGTTGATGCGGCTGATCGAGCCGAGGTTCTGGTTGTCGGCGCTGCGGCTGAAGCGCACCGTCGAGGCCGCCGTCAGGCGCCCGTTCTGCAGCCGGAACTGACCGAACAGGTCGGCCGAACCGGCGACCGTGCCGTCCTCGTCCTCCGAGTTGAACAGCCACGAGTGCCAGCCGACGAGGTTCGTCGCCGCCGTGGGCGCGAGCGAGAAGTCGACCGACCAGCTGGCCTGCGGGGCGCTCGGCAGGTCGAAGATCTGCAGCGGCGTGCCGGCGAGGTCGGTGACACCCTCGGTGCCAAGGCGCACGTGGAACGCGTAGGGCTCGGCCTGGTTGGCCACGTGGTAGAAGCCCATCGGCGGCTGCAGTCGGAGCACCGTGCCGTCGCCGGCGAGGTCGGACAGGCGGGTGGGCACCACGCGCCGTGTGATGCGCTTCGGGTCGCTGGTCTGGACCGCGAACGACTCGGTCGCGGTGGCGGTGTTCGTGACCAGCAGGTTCGCCGAGTTGTCGACCTGGTCGAGGTCCATCGGCTTGGTGAACTCGATCGCCACCGAGGCGTTCGGCTGCACCAGCGAGCCGGGCTGCGGCGACGTAGGCGGCTGCGGATCGATGCGCACGAACAGGTGGCGCGACGGACGATCCGACAGCGCCACGCCGGACGAACTGCCGAGCATCGGGATCTCCTCGTAGTAGCGCGCCCGCAGCGTGCAGTCCTCGCCGGTCGGCAGCTGGTTGGCGCGGAACGAGTGCAACCGACCGATCGAATCCTTGCCGGCGAGCACCGAGGCCACGCGAACGCGGGCCACCGGCAGCAACTCGCCCTGTCCGGAGTCGCCGTTCGGCGCGTTCTCGGTCAGGCCGAGCCGCGGCAACAGCGGATCCCCGACGACGGTGCCCACCTCGAGGTTCTGCAGGATCTCGGCGCGCAGCGTCACGGTTTCGAACGTCCCGTTCGGCATCTCGACGACGATGTCCTGCGTCAGGATGTCGCCGTTGCCCAGCAGGCGCGAGATCGGTGCGGCCAACGGCCCCAGCGGCAAGCCGGCCGGGCTCAGCGGGCCGTCGACGAACGGGTAGCGCCCGCGGATCGGCACGAACTTCAGGCGCTTGTTCAGCGTGATGACGTTGGTCGTCGGATCGACGCCGGTGATGCCCATGCCCATCGAGCCGACGATCATCGGCGCTTCCGGCTCCCGCAGGCGGCCCGAGGCGCCATCGCCGAGGTTGCCGGAGCGGAAGTCACGGATCACCGCGGGCCGGCCCGCGCTGTCGACGCCGTTCAGCGTGGCGACGCTGTCTTCCTTGACGTAGAGCGACGAGACCACGCCGGCGCGCGACGGGATCGCGATGCGGATGTTCGCGGCGACGCTGTCGGACGAGGCCGGCAGGCCTGGCGTACTGAGACCGCCCTTGGCCTCGCCGCCGAGGATCGTCGTGTCGATCACGATCTGGTCGCCCTTCGGGATCACGCGGCTCGACAGCACGCGGAACGCATCCGCCGGATCGATCACCGTGGGATCGCCCTTGAACTCGAGCACCTGCACCGCCGAGGGATTGGCGGCGAAGAAGGCCTCGTCGACCGCCACCTGGCCGTCGAACTGGAGGCGGATCGCGGCGTTGCGCGGCACGATCGGGATCGGCCGGGTCTGCGTGTTCTGGCCGCGGTACGAAGCCGCCAGTTCGATGAGACCGGTCTGCGCCGCGGTCAAGGCGCGCTGGAAGTTGACCCGCTCGGGGCTGTCGTTGCGGTTGTCCCAGAGGATCAGCAGTTCCTCGTGGCCGACGAGCTTGTCGAAGGGCCGGAACTCGTAGTCTGCCGACGTCCGCTCCGCACCCGCCGCGTCGAACAGCGACTGCGACTCGAGGCCGGGGTTGACCACGACGTTCGTCGCCACCAACTCGAGCCGACGATTGAAGCGGTCGCGCCGGTCGCCGTTGCTCACGTCGATGCGCTGGTAGGCGTAGACATCGACGAGCCGGCCCAGGGACACGTTCTGCAGCGTCAGCTTCGCGGCACCGCCGCTGAGCTGGCCAACGCCGGGCTTGCCACCCCCACAGGCGGCCATCGCCAACAGTAGGGTCACACCCAGCGCGGGGGTCACGGTCTTCGCGTGCTTCATGTCAGTTGCCTTCGTTGCGAGCGTCACTCGGTCGGGAAACCGCGCCGGCCCATCGCGGGGCGAGCCGGTCCATTCGAGTGTCGTAGTCGTTGGTTCGCAGACGGTATCGGAATGAGGAAGAGGTCAGCAGTCGTGCAACCGATGCCGTCGCTGGCATCGGCCGGAACGAAACGGAATGGGATGGAAATGGAAACCGGGGATCAGAAGCGGAACGGCAGACGCAGCCACTCCAGCTGGGGCCTCGGCGTGGTCGGACCGAACGCCGGCGGCGAGTCGGCGCCGGTGCTCTTGAACTGACCGTCGAAGGTCAGGTCCCACTGCACGAACGTCAGCCCCTGCGACCGGATCTGCTCCTGCACGCCCGGATCCGCCAGGTTGTAGGTGAACGTGCCCGGGGTCGCCGGGTAGCGGGGCGCCATGCCGTCGGCCGGGTTCTTGTGGAAGGCGAAGCCGATGCGCACGTTGGCGTTCGGCACGAAGCCGCCGCCGGAGCCGATGTAGACGCTGCCGAGACCCTCTTCGCCGTTGGTCACCAGGCGGAAGAACTTGGCACGCAACTGGATCTTGGCGCCCGAAGCCGGGAAAGCCCCGCTCTCCGGCGACAACAGCAGCGCGCGATTGCTGTGCGACAGGATCCGGAACGAGCCCACCGGCACGTTGGTCGCGCTCAGCACCTCGGCCTCGTAGCCGACGAAGCGGTCCGCGACGTCGCCGAGCGTCGCCTGCGCCAACTCGACGCGGAACGCGGGCTGGCCGAGGAAGGAGGCAGCGGTGTCCTTGGTCGCGATCGCCACTGCGCCGCCGATCGGGGGGTAGTCGACCTTGCCGCGCCCGTTGACCACGACGGCGTTCGCATAGCCGGTGGCGCTGTCCAGTCCCTGGAACTCGTACCACGGACCGGGCACGTCACCGGTCGAGGTGACGATGCCGCGCGCCGTGTCGTTGTCGACCAGCAGCGGGCGACGCTGCGAGGCACCGGTGTCGATCCAGCGCGAACGCAGTCGGCTCTTCGCGCCGAACGGCACCGGGAGCAACACGGGTGCGGGCCGGATGTCGCCCTCGTTGTCGCCGATGTTGGTCGGGTTGTTGAAGTCGTCGCGACCGACGCCCTGCGCGTCGGGGAACCCGCGCCAGGCCAGCATCGCCTGCTTCGCTGTGCCCGTCAGTTCGCTGGGTCCCTGCAGCACGCGGATGTTGTCGTCGAGCACGGTGTTGGTGTTGTCCGCGTTGGTGCCCGGGGGCGCCATCAACTGCACGATGCCCATGCCGCCGAAGCCGCCGAGCGGCGCCGAGTCGTAGGTCGTGAGGAAGGTGGTCGTGATCTGCGTGCCGCTGACCGAGGGGTACTTGCCGGCGATCGCCGGCGACCCGGCGCCGGTGCGGCACACACCGCCATCGGCGGAGATCGAGAAGTCGTAGTTGTTCTGCGCGTAGGTGTACTGCGCGCCGGTGCCGCGCGCGTTGATCTCGATGCGCGTCGCCGACATCAGCACGACCATGCCGCCGGCGCCGCCACCACCGCCGCCACCGCGGGCGCACGATGCGGACGGTTCACCGCCGCCGCCGTTGCCGCCGTCGGCCGTGATGCGACCGGTGTCGGCGATCACGATCGGACCGAGCGCCTTGACGATCAGCACACCGCCACCGCCACCGCCGCCGCCGCCGCTGCTGTCGTTGAGGAAGTTGGCGTCCTCGACGTTGCAGGAGGAGTTCACCGACAGGTCGCCGCCACCGCCGCCGCCGCCGCCGCCGATCGGCACCGACAGCTCGCCGGTGATGCGCAGGTTGCGACGGAAGTCGATGCCGGTGCCCCAGAAGTTGTTGTCCTGGCGCGTGTCGGTGAAGACCACCGGACCGGCCGTGCCGCCGTTCAACGAACGCGTCACCGTGCCCGCCGCACCCGAGCAACCGAGACCGCCGACGCCGTCCTGCTGCTGCAGGATCGGCTGGACGTTGGTCGGCGCCGTCGGCGGGAACGTGCCGGCTGCCTGCACCTTCTGCTTGTAGTTGGGGTCGCCCTGGGTCGCCAGCGAACCGCCACCGCCACCCGAGCCACGACTGCAGCCCGCGGTGCACGACAACAGGCCGCCGGTGCCGCCCGTGCCGGTCGCCTGCAACGGCCCGCGGCCGGTGCCGCCCATCTCGTCGCGCAGCGTCGTGCTCGGCGAGCCCGCGCCGCCGTCGCCGCCGCCGCACTGGCCCATGCCGCCGGCCTTCGGCTCCTCGGCGTTGCCGGACGACTCGACCCGCGTGCCGTCGCCACCGCGCACCGACAGCGTGCCCTCGACCGTGAACGACTCACTGACCAGCCAGACCATCGGGTTCGAACCCTGGCCGAGCACGGTCCTGCCGTCGCGGATCCGGACCGTCTTGAAGTTGAAGACGCCGCCCGAGACGTTGAAGGCGGAACCCTGCTTCGGAATGACCTGCGTGAAGTTGGTGTTCAGCACCGTGCTGACGGCGTCGGGATCGAACTCGATCGACGTCGGCGTGCCTTCGAACGCGAAGCCGGCCTTGACGTAACCGGGCCCGACCTCGGCCGTCGGCTCGCCGAACGCCGCCGCGAAGTCGACCTGCTCGGCGGTCAGGAAGTCCTCGACCACGGCGTCGAACTGCTGCTCGTACGAGCGCCGCGTCTTGAAGGTGCCGAAGGTCGTCTGGTAGGCGGCGTTCGCCGTGTTGGACTCGCCCGAGATGTCCTCGAGCGTGCGCGCGACGACGACGCGGATCGTGGCGTTGTTCGGCAGCACGCCGACGGGCCGCACCAGCACCGTCGAGCCCGTGAACGTGTTGGACTCCAGGTCGATGTCGGCCGGGATCCAGCGATTGGCGCCGAGCAGCGGATCGGGATCGTCGTACTCGAGATAGATGCGGCCGCGGTTGTTGGCGTCGCGGATCAGCGGGTCGGTGCTGAGTGCGACCGGGACGTTGGTGCTGCTCGGGTTGAGCGGCTGGTTGAAGCCGAGGCGGATCTCGACCGGCGGCGCACCCAGCTTGTTCAGGACCACACCCGTCGCGTCCGGCGTCGGCGTGACCACGAACGAGGTGCGGGTCGGCCCACCGGCGACGGTGTTGCGGAACAGCTGGTCCAGCGTCGTGCCGTCGGCGGTCTGGAAGCGGAACGTGATCGGCTCGGACAGGCCCTTGCCGCTCGCGTCGCGCAGCACCGTGCCGTTCAGCCGGCTGCCACCGACGAGCTGCACGATGTAGGTGCGCCCCGGACGGAAACCACCGTTGGAGAACGAGTCGTTGGTCGGCAGCCGCGGCACGAACAGCAACCGGCGACCGACCTCGACGTCGCCAGGGCTGCGGTCGAGCTGGAAGCTCCCGGCCGGCGGCTCGGCGACCACGTTGCCGAGCTGATCGAGCACCTGGAAGCTGAACGTCGTCAGATCGACCGAGCCCAGGTCGACGGGCCGCGTGAAGTCGATGCGGATCGGCTCGTTGAGGAACAGCGTGCCATTGTCCGCAGGCTCGGTGCGCAGCACGACGAAGTCTCCGCCGGTCTTGACGCTACCGGTGTCGGCGCCACCGTTGGAGCAACCTGTGAAGGCGAACCAGGCGGCCAGAACGGGGGCCAGGACCTTGGTGGCCTTGGAGAACGGCCGGGCGGGAGTCGGGCGATTCATGGGCGAGGGGGGCTGCGGCGGCGATACCGGGCGAAGGACGGGGTCCCTGGGCAACACGGCAGAGTGTGCGCTCTGGGGGCTACTGGGCAGGATCCTGTCGGGAGGAAGTCTACCCCCTGCCCGACACCGCGCCGCGCCGCGTCGCCGACAGGTTCGCTGGCGGCGATGGCATCGGCGGCTGCCGTTCGGGGGATGCGATGGGTGAGGGCCAGGGGGGAGGGCCGAAGCGTCGGGGAAGGGAAACGGACCGGGGCAGCAGGATCAGTTCGTGCGCTGGAACCGGTAGGACATGGCGAAGGTCTCGATCGTCGGGCTCACGGGCGGGCTCGCGTCGGTGTTGTTGCTGGTCACGAGGCGCCAGTTCACGTAGCGGATGTCGTTCGGGGTGAAGACCTCGTTCGGCCCCTTGAACTGGATCGTGAAGTTCGGATCCATCAGCAGGTTCGGGTCGTCGACGTAGCGCGTGACCGTGCGGTTGTAGAAGTAGGTCCACCAGTTGCGCGTCGTGCCCGAGCCCGGGATCGGCCGCGTGTCCCACTTGCGGATGTGGGCGTCGCCCGCCTTGTACGGATCGAGCGGGAAGTTCTCGGGCGTCGGCTTCAACTGCTGACGCGCCGCGGCGGTGAAGTCCGGCGCCGGGTAGAGCGGCGTCGTCGTGTTCATCCACTGGTTCCAGTACCACGGCGTGCCGTCGACCACGCCCGCGCCGCGGAACTGCGGCACGACCGAGGTGCCGGCCGGCTGCTGGTCGAGCGGCGGATCGAACTCGTAGGCGAAGGACGGGACGACGTTGGCCGGGCGCGTGCTGACGCCGTTCACCAGATAGAACGGACCGAGGCGCGGATCCGCGAAGCCCTCGGGCACGCGATGCGGGTTGTTGATGTCGATGAACCCTGCCGTGATCACGCTCTGCCGCTTCAACAGGTCGAGCATGATCCAGTAGAACGTGTTGTCGCGCGGGGGCGGGTTGCCGGTCGGACTGCCCGGCGGCGCGAACCCACCGGCGGCCGTGGTCCAGGCGGCGTCGCCGGGCGCGCGGCACAGCGCAGTCTGGCCACCGACCGGCACGCGGCCGGCGCTGAACGCGCGGAAGTACGGCCGCGGATCGGACTGCACCGGGATCGCGATCTGCCAGCCGTTGGTGCCGTCGGCGATGAAGCCGTTGCCGGCCGGCAGGTCCGGCCGATCGCAGTAGGTCCAGAAGTCGGCGAGCAGCGGCAGCGCGACGTTGCCGACCAGACCGCCGGTGAAGCGCTCGCGCTGCGTGGTCGCGCTGAGGTTGCTGTTCGGCGCGTCGTTCCAGAACGAGTTCACGAACGTCAGGCCGTTCTGCAACTCCGCGCGGCGCCGCCCGAGTCCGTTGGCGAACGGGCTCAGCAGGTGCGGCTGGTAGGCGCCGTTGCCGGTGACGCCCAGGTCGGAACCGTCGAACAGGCCGTCCGACAGCTGCATGTCCTGGCTGACGCCCTGCTCCACCACGGTCTCGTCGCGGAACACGAAGTAGGGCTTCTTGAACCTGGGCAGCGGCAGGAAGCGATTGACGCCGTTGCTCTCCAGCACGACCGCGGCGGGATCGATGCGCAACACCTGGTCGACGTAGGCGGCGACCGGCGCCGGCTGGGACTCGATCACCGCGCCGCTGCCGGTCGGCTGCGGATTCCACACGTAGTTGCGCTGGAAGACCGTCGACAGACCGGACTCCGGCAGCGACGGCAGCGCGCTGAAGTTGCCGACGCACGGCATCGGCCGGTGCTCGCTGTGCCCCAGGAACAGGCTGACGCGGTCGAACTCGTCGTACGACAGGTTCGTGCCGGTGAACGGCGCCCAGTACATCTGCTCGATGTCGAGGTTGAAGTCGAACGGCTCGGTGCGCGACAGGCTGAGGTCGACCTCGCGCCAGCAGGTCTGCAGGCGGCAGCCGTACGGATTCAGCGGGTTCTGCAGGCCGAGGTTGAGCAGCGTCGTCGAGGTGTTGTTGGAGATCTGCTGTTCGTTGGCGACGGTCGGCGGACACCACGCGAGCGGCGTGTTCTGCTGGCCCACCGGCGCCTGGTTCAGGTTGTCCACCACCTGGCGCACCCGTGTCGTCGGCCGCGGCTGCAGCTTGCCGTCGAGGTAGACGAAACCGCCGACCATGTCCTCGAGCGGGTAGGAGTTCGCGAATGGCGCCTGCCCCGGCGCGGGGATCTCGCCGCCGAGGAAGTAGGACGGCTGGGCATCCTCGTCGCGGCTCGCGAAGCGACGCACGACGGAGATCGCCAGGTTGTCGTCGAAGAACGGCTGGTTGCCGTTCATGCGCGTGTCGACCGTGAACGGGATCACGACCGAGTTGCTGCGATCGGCGGTGTCGCCCTGCAGGTCGACACGATTGCCCGCGAGATCCCGGACGCCCCCCTCGGGCGAATCGGCGATCAGATGCAGGAAGTAGCGATAGTCGGCGCCGGCGGGCGGATTGCGCATCGTGTCGTCGAGGTAGAACCCCGCCGTGGGCTGCAACCGCAGCGAGGTCTGCGAGCCGTTCTCGTCGTAGACACGCGCCGTCACCAGGTAGGGCGTGCGGTACTTGGCGGGGTTGAACGCGCCCGGGTCCATGCCGACACCGCCCTGCTGGTTCGGCCGTGAGGCGATGAACTGATCGATGCTGGAGCTGTTGGTCAGATCGCGCATCGCGAAGAAGAACGTGTCCGCCCACTTCACCGTCGCGATGTCGACCGGCTTCGTGAACCGCACCACGGCGCCGGCATACGGCGACACGAACTCACTGAGGTCGGGCTGGCTGCCGTCGAGATTCGGCAGCGGCGTCGGCGTGAACGACAGGAAGTAGCGCGGATCGTCGCCGCGCACGACGCCGTTCTCGATGCGGCCACCGGCCTCGAACTCGGCCACGAGCACCGCGCGCGGCGCGTTGAGCACGAGCCACGGTTCGCGCTGGCTGACGACCGAGGGGTAGCCGGGCTTGTTGCGCGGATCGATCGACTCGAGGTTGGCGACGCGCCGGATGCGCACGCGCACGTGCTGCACGCCGGGCTGGCCCCGGTCGTCCTCCGGATCCGCGACGACCTCGGCGCTGCCGAACGGCACGCCGGAGCTGTCGGCGACGAAACGCAGCACGTCGCCGCGATCGATCTCGTGCACGATGCCGTTCTTGAACACCGTGACCTCCTGGGTCTGCGCGTTGATGTTCTCGACCTTCTCGAGCAGCATCACCATCTCGCCGAGGATGCGCAGCGGCAGCGGGTCGCGCACGAAGCCGCGCGTCATGTCGGCGGACGTGTCGCTGGCGTTCGCGGAGCGGAAGTCACGCACGATCGCGCTGCGCTGGCTGTTGTTGAGGCCGACCAGATCGCCGCTCGCCTTGGGGCGCAGCTGCGGAACCGCCAGCGGCCCCTCGAGCGCCAGCGCGATGCGCAGGTTGGCGCCCGACTGGTCGGGCGACTGGGGCAGTCCCGCCGGGTTGTTGACCGTCTGGTACTGCAGGCCTTCGCTGCCGAGCAGCACCGGATCGAGCACCAGCGTGCGGTCGTTGACGATGACGCGCACCGGCAGCGGCTTGAAGGCATTGGGCTGCGTCGGGTCCCCCACGATCTGCAGCAGCTGCACCGCCTCGGTGTTGCGCAGGGCGACGACCTGGCCGTTCGCGTCGCGTTCGACGAAGAAGCTGTCGTCGATGCCGAGCGGCCGCGAGAACGTGAGCCGGATGCCGGCGTTGCGAGGCACGACCCCGAACGGATTGCCCGGCCCGCTGCTGCCGAACACCATCGGCGCCACCTCGCGCAGCTGATCGTCGAGCGCATCGAAGGCGGTCTGGAAGGCCGGGGAGCCCAGCTCGCGCGGGATGAACAGGCGCGGTTGCAGGGAGTCCGGGTCGGCGCCGAGGAAGTCGTAGGTGATCTCCGCGTCCGTCAGGTTGTCACTGCTGCTGCGTTCGTCGCGGATGTTGCTGCCGATCAGCACGTCGCGCCGGAACAGCTCGATCGTCGAACCACTGGCGCTGTTCTGGAGACCGTAGACGTCGACCAGCCGACCGAACTCGACGCGCTGCAGTTCCGCCTGCGTGGTGGTGACTGCACCCGACGGGTCGACCGATCCGCCTCCGCTGCTGCAGCCCACCAGCACGAGCGATGCCAGCAGCGCGAGCCGACGGCCAGCCGAGGCTCCGGTGGAACTCGGCGAGCAGCTGGAGACGAAGCTCCCGGAGGCGAAGTGCGGCAATGCGGAGGCGTGGGCCATGGTCTTCACGTGCGTTGGCTGGAGGTCGATGCGTCGGCAGCGGTCGATGGACGGGGGCCCGCTGGGCGCGACCTCGACGGACGGTAGCCCCCGTGCCGCGGAACACGACCCTGCGGCAGGATCCGTTCGTTGGGCGCAAGCAGGGCCTGGGGATGGTACATCGGTCGAAGCTGGTTGCGCGGACGGGGGCCATCCGGCACGGCGAGGGGCAGCCGCGTTTCATCAAACATCATGCCGCCACCCCTCCTGCCTGCAAGGTCCCACAACCATCTTTCGACAAGGCGCTTACAGCTTCATGATGCGGCCCGCGAAGCGCCCTTGCGGCCGCACCTGCGCGGTTGCCGGGTGCGATATCGCTCGATGGCATCCAGGCTTGGGACGATGCGCGAGCCCCCGTCGGCACCGCGCGCGGTCGCGGCCGCGGGCGAGGCGGCAGCCCGTGGCGGCTCACCCGCCCTGGCACGTGAACCCCGCCGCCTGCGCCTGGGCCTCGGACTCGAAGTAGACGCGATTCTCCGGCTTGATGCGGCGCGCCTCGGCGGCGTTGTAGCGGTGCACGATGTGGCTCTGCACATGACCGACGAAGCGCGCCTCGATCTCGCGCTCACAGTAGGCGCACGACAGCACCGGCGGTGACTCCGCCTCGCGCAAGCGGAAGTCGCGCGTCAGGTAGCGCACGCCCTCGTTGTTGGTGATGCAGCGTTCGTTGCGGCAGCGCAGACCAGCGCCGGCGGCGATACCGGGCATCACGGCGAGCGCGGCGGGGCGCGCGGCGCGCAGCTGGATCTTGCCCAACAGATACGCCATCAGCGCCATGCGCATCGGCACACCGAGCTCCGCCTGACGGAAGTAGATCGAGCGCGGGTCGTCGTCGATGTCGTAGTCGATCTCGTCGACGCGCGGCAGCGGGTGCATGATGCGGGCGTCCTTCGCGGCCGCCGCGCCGAGCGTCGAACGCGACAGCCGCGGATAGTTGCTCGTCTCCTCGCCGGCGTGCCGCTCGCGCTGAGCGCGCGTCATGTAGATCGCGTCGATGCGGTTGACCTCGACGTTGGTCAGGTTGGTGAACAGCGCCAGTTGGTGCGGCTTGCTCGCGGTCAGATAGGCGGCGGCGTTGCTGCTGCCGGCGATGCCGGGCAGATCGCCGACCGACGCGGCGGCCGTCTGCACGCCGAAGTCGCGCCGCAGCCGGTGCAGCACGTAGTCCGGCAGCTCGAAGCCGGGGTAGGGCATCGTCACGATGTTGGCGCCGAACCGCGCCAGCGCGTAACAGAACGAGTGGATCGTGCGCGAGTAGCGCAGGTCGCCGCACAGCACGACCTCGAGACCTTCGAGCCGCCCCTTCTCCTTCCACAGCGTGTACAGGTCGCACAGCGTCTGGGTCGGATGTTCGTGCGCACCGTCGCCACCGTTGATGACCGGCACCCGCGCGTAGCGCGCGGCGACACGGGCGGCGCCGTCCTCCGGGTGTCGCACGACGAGGATGTCGGCGTAGCTGCCGCCGACCACGCGCACCGTGTCGGCCAGCGACTCTCCCTTGGAGCGGCTGGTGTTCTTCTCGTCGGCAGCGGTGATGACGCCCCCACCGAGCCGCAGCATCGCCGATTCGAAGCTGAGCCGCGTGCGCGTACTCGGCTCGAAGAACAACGTCGCCATGATCGTGCCGCGACACAGATCGGTCCACGCCGTCAGGTTCGCGCGGAACTCGTCGGCGTGGTGGAACAGCTCGAGGATCTCGGCCGTGCTCAGGTCCTCGATGGACACCAGATCGCGTTTGCCGTGGTCGATCATCGAGGACCTCGATCATGCCCGCGCCGGTCCGTCGCGACAATGGCACCCGGCGGCACCATCGTGTTCAGGCCAGCCGGGCCAGGTCCTCGGCCGACAACGCGGCGATGCCGCCGACCCTGCCGGCGGCTGGCAGCGCACGGCACTGCCGCAGTGCAGCGCCGATGCGCGCGCGCAGCAGCACGGCCTGCTCGGCGGCACAGGACACCCGCAGGTGGCAGGGCATGTCGGCGGGCCAGCCGACCTGGGGCAGATCGGCCTTGTTGGCGACCACCAACACGGCGCCGCCCGCCAGTTCTCGATCGGCGACGCTCGGGCCGCGGTGGCCGTCGACGACCAGCACCTGCAGCGCATGCGAACGCAAGCGGCGACCGCGTTCGATCGCCGCGCCGTCGACGGCCGAGGCCGCCGGGCCTTCCCCCGCCGTGTCGACGACTTCGTACGGATAGCCGTCCAGCGCGGTGACCTCGGCGACCGGATCCCGGGTCAGCCCCGGCGCGGGCCCCGTCAGCACCCGCTCGCGGAACAGCAGCCGGTTGAACAGCGACGACTTGCCGGCGTTCTGCGCGCCGAGGAGCACGAGGCGCGCGGGCACGACCTGCGCCAGGGCGACGCGGGAGCGTTCGCGCACGGCCGCGAGCTCGGTCGAGCGCGCCGCTGGCGGCAGATCGGCGACGTCGCGGCAGAACCGTTCGAAGTCGAGCCCGAGCTGTTCGATGGCCAGCTCCAGCTGGGACTCGCACATCGCATCGCGTAGCAGGCGGACCGCCGGCGGCAGTACCGGTGCGTCGTCGAACACGAACGCGCGCGCCAGCGCCGCGAGCACGGCGGCCGAGCCGTGCAGGTGCAGTTCGAGGCCGACCGCGCCGCGGTCGACGACCAGCACGTCGTCGACGACGAGGCCGTCGAGCTGCAGCAGCGCGCGGCGCGGTGGCGCGCCTGGCACCGTGGCGATCGCCTCGCCGCGGGTCGACCGCAGACAGGGCGCCAATCGCGGCCGCTCGGCGGCGCCGAACTGCACCACAGCGACGCCGGCGATCCCGGGCGGCGTCAGCAGCCGCATGCGAGGCGCTCCGCCAAGGCACGCAGCCCCCGATGCACGAGATCCGGGGTGTGCGTCGCCCGCAGCCGCGTGCGCCGCAGCAACCGGGCCGCATGGCCGCCGGTCACGACGACGCGCGCCGGCCCGCGCGCGACGGCGAGCGTCGCCGCGACGAGCCGTTCCACCATGCCGCAGTAGCCGAGCAGCACCCCGACGTCGACGGCGGCCTGCGAACTGCGCGGTGGCAGCTGCGGTTCGGCGTCGAAGGCCGGCGCCGGCAACGCCGGCGTCACCGCCGCCATTCCCGCGGCGAACGCGCGCAGGCCGGGTGCGATCGGCCCGCCGCGAAACGTGCCGTCGGCCTCGACGAGGTTGACCGTCGTCGCCGTGCCGCAGTCGACGACGATCGACCGCCCATGCTGCTGCCAGGCACCGAACGCCCCCACCCAACGGTCGGCGCCGAGCGTGGCCGGCGTCTCGTAGTCGAGCACCAGCGGGTAGCCGAAGTCGCGGCCGGCGATGCGCAGCGCGACACCGGCTGCGGCGAGTTCGGACTCGACCGCGGCCAGACCCTCCCGCACGACGCTGCAGGCGACGGCGGAGCGGAGGCCGGCACGGCGCAGGAAGGCGAGCAGCGGTGCGGGGTCCGCGGCGGCGACGTCGAACGCCAACCGCGCCCCGTCGTCGTGCCGCTGGCAGTCGATGGTGCTGTTGCCGCGGTCGACGGTCAGCAGGCCGGGCGACGTGGACGACACGGGTAGGGCTCGCGGGTTGGAGGGCCCGGGGCCGCGGCGATCAGCGGTCCGGGGCCTGGTAGGTGCGCTCGATGATCTGACCGTTGGCGAGCCACTTGGTGACGAACGTGCGCACACCCCGCTGGTAGTCGCCCTTGCCGAGCTGCAGCGCCTGCGCCTGCGTCTGCACCGGTCGACCGTTCAGTTCGAGCAGCACTTCGCCGGCGGCGACGCCGAACTGCTGTGCCAGCTTCGGGTCGACGTTGCGCACGATCAGGCCCTTGAGGCTGCTGGTCTTGCTGACGTAGGTGTCGACGTTCATCTGTTCGAACAGCCGGTCGCTGTCCTGCTCGAAGCGCTGCGCATCCTTGCGGCCGATGTGCCGTACGCCGTTGATCTGCGTGGTCTCGTCGACCTCGACCCAGGTGCCCTTCGCGGCCGCGGTCGCGGCCGGATCGCGAGTCGGCACCTCGCCGTCGCGACCCTGCAGGCGGCGCAGTTCCCGCAGCACGTCCTGGCTCAGGTTCATGCTGGTCTTCAGCAGTTCCTCTTCTTTGGGCTCGGGGGCGGTCTCGCCCGGCTTGGGCGGCGGCGGCGTGCGCACGAAGAAGGCGGACTGCGCATCGGCGGCGACGCGCACCAGCTGGATGTCCTCGAAGCCGGGCCATAGGCGATTGCTGCGGCGCGGGTCGCCGCCATCGTCGACCCAGAGCTTCTGCAGGATCTCGCGCCCCACCATCGACGTGGGCAACGGTGTCGCCGGTCGCGCCGGCGGCGGCGCCGGCCGCTGCCCCGGCCGGCCCGGCACTCGCCCCGGAACGGCTGCCACCACGTCGCGCGAGCCCGCGGAGACGCCGCTCGCCGGCGGCGCGTTCTCGAGCATGTACCACTCCGGCGGCTGCACGTTCGCTTCCGGCTTGTAGCGCACGATCACGTGCGAATAGCCGCCTCGCCCCTGGCTCTTGCCGTCGTGCGCGATCGAGACCAGTTCGATGATCTCCTCCAGCGGACGCACCGGCGGCGGCGGCGGCGGTGGCGGCGGCGCGTCGTCGGTCTTGACGTCGGGCGGCGGCGGCAGCTTGCCGATCAGGTTGACTTCCTTCAGGCCCGCCCACCAGCTGGCGGTGCCGGCATGGTAGGTCCAGTCCACCGTCGGCCCCTGCCCCTTGCCGAGCGCGAGCCCGCGGGTGCCGTCCTCCTGCCCGCTCCGCGTCGCGGCCTCACGCACCGGCGCCTTCCACAGCGGCAGCATCTCGTAGACCGTCCAGCCGGCGAACCCGAACAGGCCCGCCGAGACCAGATACAGCAGCAGGGGAATCGACTTCATCGGCGGGTTCCAGTCTAGCCATGGACGCCGCGCGCCGCTGCGTATTCCCGCCGCGCGATCACGCGCTGGTACCGGGCGAAGGGCCCGTGGTAGCCAGCGGAGCGCCGGTCGCTACCAGGCAAAATGACTGTAGGCGCTGTTTGCCTCGGCCATCTTGTGCACGTTTTCCTTCTTCGTCACCGCGGCACCCTGGTTGTTGAACGCGTCGAACAACTCTTCGGCCAGCGACTTGGCCATCGGCTTGCCGCGCTTGGCGCGCGCCGCATCGACCAGCCAACGGATCGCCAGGCTCTGCTGGCGACGCTTGTTGACTTCGCGCGGCACCTGGTAGGTTGCGCCGCCGACGCGCTTGCTGCGCACCTCGACGCGCGGCTTGATGTTGTCGATCGCCTTCGAGAAGACGTCGACCGGCTCGGCGTTCTCCACCTTCTTGGCGACGAACTCGACCGCCTCGTAGAAGATCCGTTGCGCCGTGGTCTTCTTCCCCTGCAGCATGATCTTGTTGATGATCTTGCTGGCCAGCTTGTTGTTGTAGCGAGGGTCGCCCTTCAGGAAGACTTCAGTGGACTTGTAGGAGCGGGGCATCGGAGTCGGGTCGGCGGGAGTCGGCGATCAGTTGGCGGTCGGTCGGCGGAAACTACTTCTTCGGGCGCTTCGCGCCGTACTTGCTGCGGCTGCGGCGACGGTTCTCGACGCCGGAGGCATCGAGGCAGCCGCGCAGGATGTGGTAGCGCACACCGGGCAGGTCGCGCACGCGGCCGCCGCGCACGAGCACGATCGAGTGCTCCTGCAGGTTGTGCCCCTCACCGGGGATGTAGACCGTCGTCTCCTTGCCGTTGCTGAGGCGCACGCGCGCGATCTTGCGCAGCGCCGAGTTCGGCTTCTTGGGCGTCATCGTCTTCACCTGCAGACACACGCCGCGCTTCTGCGGGCAGGCATCGAGGATCGGCGACTTGCTCTTGTACTTGATCTTCTTGCGGCCCTTGCGGACGAGCTGGTTGATCGTGGGCATGCAGTTCTGGCTACGCGGTCGGGAAGGAGGGGGTGAGGAAGATAGGGATCGATGCGGCGAATGCAACCCCGGCGCGGGAACACCGTGCGTGCCCGACGCGGCCAGGGAGGCCGCAGCGGACGCCGGAGCCGGGTCAGGCCTTCTCCGCCTCCTGGCCCGAAGGCAGGTTGTCGATGCCCTCGAGGCGGATGACGGGACCGCCCTGGTCCAGCACGGTCTGCCGGCTCAGGCGGCCGATCTCTTCGGCGGCGGCCTGCAGGTCGACGTTCTTGCGAACGCGGGTCTTCTGGTAGTTGCGGAAGCCGGTACCGGTCGGCACCAGGTGGCCGAGGATCACGTTCTCCTTGAGGCCGACCAGCTCGTCGCGCTTGCCGGCCAGGGCGGCCTCGGTCAGCACCTTGGTCGTCTCCTGGAACGATGCCGCGGAGATGAACGAGTCCGACTGCAGCGACGCCTTGGTGATGCCCAGCAGCAACGGCGACGCCGTCGACGGCTTCTTGCGCTCCTTGCGCATCACCGTGTTCGACTCACGGAAGCGGAACTTGTCCACCACCGCGCCGGGCAGGAAGTCGCTGTCGCCCGGATCCTCGATCTGCACCTTGCGCATCATCTGCGCCAGGATGATCTCGATGTGCTTGTCGTCGATCTGCACGCCCTGCGCGCGATAGACGGTCTGCACCTCGCGCAGCAGGTAGTTCTGCACCGACTTCTCGCCCTGGATCTGCAGGATGTCGTGCGGCACCAACGGACCGTCGACGAGTGCTTCACCGGCCTTGACGTGGTCGCCGCGATGCACGCGCAGGTTCTTGCCCTGCGGCACGAGGTGCTCGCGCTCGAGCCCGCCCTCGCCCTTGACGACGATCGTACGCTTGCCGCGCCGTTTGTCGCCGAGCTCGACCATGCCGTCGATCTCGGACAGCACGGCCGGATCCTTCGGACGACGCGCCTCGAACAGCTCGGTGACGCGCGGCAGACCGCCGGTGATGTCCTGCGTGCCCTGGATCTCGCGCGGGGTCTTCGCGAGCAACATGCCCGCGGTCACGCGCTGGCCGTTCTCGACCTCGATGTAGGCCTTCTCGGGGATCGGATTGATGGCGAGCCGGTTGCCGTTGTCGTCCTCGATCATGATCTGCGGGTGCAGGTCACCCTTGTGCTCGATCAGGACCTTGCGTTGGACCTTGGTGTCGGCGTCGCGTTCGGTGCGGAACGTCTTGCCCTCGAGGATGTCCTCGTAGCGCACGAGACCGGTCACCTCGGCCAGGATCGGATTGTGGTGCGGGTCCCACGAGCAGAGCAGCGTCGCCTCCTTGATCTCGTGGCCCTCGACCACGTGCACGACGGCACCGAGCGGCACGGCATGCCGTTCGAGTTCGCGTTCCTTCGCGTCGACGACGAGGATCTCGCCACGGCGCTTCAGCGCGATCGACTGAGTGATGTTCTTGCCGCCCTTCTGGTCTTCGACCTGGACCTCGACGGTCGTCAGGTTGGCGAACTGGATCCGCCCGGCGCGCTTGTTCTTGATCTCCGAGTCCTCGACCTTCTTCGACGCGGTGCCACCGATGTGGAACGTGCGCATCGTCAACTGCGTGCCGGGCTCGCCGATCGATTGCGCGGCGATGATGCCGACCGCGAGGCCGGGCTCCGCCGTCTCGCTGCGCGACAGGTCCATGCCGTAGCACTTGGCGCACAGACCGACCGGGGCTTCGCAGGTCAGCGGCGAACGCACGCGGATCGTCTCGCTGCTCGCGACACCTTCGATGCGCTTGGCGATGTCGATCGTGATCAGCTGGTTCTTCTCGACGATTACCTCGTCGGTCATCGGATCGACGATCGACACGCGAGCGACGCGACCGCGCACCGCATCGACGAACGTGACGGCGACCTTGTCACCCTGGTAGACGGTGCCCTTGTCGACGCCGTTCTCGGTGCCGCAGTCGTCCATCGAGATGACTACGTTCTGCGCCACGTCGGCGAGCTTGCGCGTCAGGTAGCCCGAGTCGGCGGTCTTCAGCGCCGTGTCGGCCAGACCCTTGCGGGCGCCGTGCGTCGACGAGAAGTACTCGAGCACGCGCAGGCCCTCGCGGAAGTTGGCCTTGATCGGCTGCTCGATGATCTTGCCCGACGGCTTGGCCATCAGACCACGCATGCCGGCGAGCTGACGGATCTGCTCCACCGAACCGCGCGCCTTCGACATGACCATGCAGAAGATCGGGTTGACGTAGAGCCGACCCTCGCGCGTGTCGTTGCGCAGCTCGTGCAGCATGTCCTCGCCGATGCGCTCGCGAGCGTGCGTCCACGAGTCGATGACCTTCAGGTAGCGCTCGCCCTCGGTGATGATGCCGCGCTGGTGCGCAGTGTGGATCTTCTCCACCTCCTTCTGCGTCTGCGCGATGATCTTGTCCTTCGTCGGCGGCACGACCATGTCGTCCTTGCCGAACGAGAGACCGGCCCGCGTCGCAGCCTTGAACCCCGACTCCTTGAGGTTGTCGAGCAGACGCAGCGTCGCATCGCGGCCGAGCAGCAGATGGCAGTCGGCGATGATGTTCGACAGGCCCTTCTTGTCGAGGTCGTGGTTGTAGAACGGCATCCCCTCTTCGAGGATCTCGTTGAACATGATCCGGCCGGGCGTCGTCTCGACCAGCGTCTTCCCGTCCGTCACCACGGTATTGCCCTGGTTGCGGATCTCCACACCCGCCGGGAACTGCACCTTGATGCGGGCGTGGATGTGGATCTTGCCGCTCGAGTACGACATCCACACCTCGTCGCGCGTGGCGAACGTCTTGCCCTCGCCGAGCTCGCCGGGTCGCGCCAGGCTCTGGAAGTAGCAGCCGAGCACGATGTCCTGGTTCGGCGCGATGATCGGGCCACCGTGCGCCGGCGAGAAGATGTTGTTCGTCGACAACATCAGCGTCGACGCCTCGATCTGCGCCTCGAACGACAGCGGCAAGTGCACCGCCATCTGGTCGCCGTCGAAGTCGGCGTTGTAGCCGGAGCAGACCAGCGGGTGGATGCGGATCGCGTTGCCCTCGACCAGCACCGGCTCGAAGGCCTGGATGCCGACGCGGTGCAGCGTCGGCGCGCGGTTGAGCAGCACCGGGTGGTTCTGGATCACCTCTTCGAGGATGTCCCAGACCTCCTCGTCCTTGCGCTCCAGCATCTTCTTCGCCGACTTGATCGTGTCGGCGTGGCCGAGCTCCTTGAGCCGGCGGATGATGAACGGCTGGAACAGCTCGAGCGCGATGATCTTCGGCAGGCCGCACTGGTGCAGCTTCAGATCGGGACCGACGACGATCACCGAGCGCGCCGAGTAGTCGACGCGCTTGCCGAGCAGGTTCTCGCGGAAGCGACCCTGCTTGCCCTTGATCATGTCGGTCAAGGACTTCAGCGGGCGGTTGCTGGAGCCGAGCACGGGCCGGCGGCAGCGGTTGTTGTCGAACAGCGCGTCGACCGACTGCTGCAGCATCCGCTTCTCGTTGCGGATGATGACCTCGGGCGCATTCAGGTCGAGCAGCTTCTTCAACCGGTTGTTGCGGTTGATCAGGCGGCGGTAGAGGTCGTTGAGGTCCGACGTCGCGAAGTTGCCGCTGTCGAGCGGCACCAGCGGCCGCAGATCCGGCGGGATCACCGGGATCGCGTCCAGAATCATCCACTCGGCGCGGTTGCCCGAGTCGCGCAGCATCTCGACGGTCTTCAACCGCTTGATGATGTCCTTGATCTTCTGCTTGCTCTCGGTGCGCTTGAGGTCCTCGCGCAGCGTCTCGCTCAGCAGCGGCAGTTCGAGGCGGCGCAGCAGGTCGCGGATCGCCTCGGCGCCCATGCCGGCCTGGAACGCCATGCCGTACTTCTGGCGCGCCTGACGGTACTCGTCCTCGGACAGCAACTGCTGCGGCTTCAGCGGCGTGTCACCGGCATCGATGACGATGTAGTCCTGGAAGTAGATGACCTTCTCGAGGCTCGCGGTCTTCAGGCCCAGCAGGGTGCCGAGACGCGACGGCATCGCCTTGAAGAACCAGATGTGCGCAACCGGGGCGGCCAGGTTGATGTGGCCCATGCGCTTCCGGCGCACGCGGCTGTGCGTGATCATCACACCGCACTTGTCGCAGGTGATGTTCTTGTGCTTGATGCCCTTGTACTTGCCGCACGAGCACTCCCAGTCCTTCTCGGGACCGAAGATGCGCTCGCAGAACAGGCCGTCACGCTCGGGGCGATACGTGCGGTAGTTGATGGTCTCGGGCTTCTTGACCTCGCCGAAGGACCACGTCCGGATGTCCTCTGGCGATGCCAGCCGGATCGTCACGGAAGCGTAGTCGTTGATCTTGTCGTAGATGGGTTCGACCATCGGTGCGCTGCCTGTGTTTGGGTTCGCGGGAACCGGTTGTGGTTTCGCGGGAACTAGCCTGGCAGCACGGCCTCAGCCGCGCCGCGCTTGTGCAACTCGATGTTCAAGCCGAGACCCTTGATCTCGTTGCAGAGCACACCGAACGAGACCGGCGTGCCGGGCTCGAGGATGTTCTCGTTCTTGACCATCGCTTCGTAGATCTTGGTGCGGCCGTCGACGTCGTCCGACTTCACGGTCAGCAACTCCTGCAGGATGTTGGCTGCGCCGTAGGCCTCGAGCGCCCACACTTCCATTTCGCCGAACCGCTGGCCGCCGAAGCGCGCCTTGCCGCCCAGCGGCTGCTGGGTGATCAGCGAGTACGGGCCGGTGGCGCGAGCGTGCACCTTGTCGTCGACGAGGTGGTGCAGCTTCAGCATGTAGAGCGTGCCGACCGTGACCCGCTGCGTGAACTGCTCGCCGGTGCGACCGTCGTAGAGGATCGACTTGCCGTCCTTGGCGAAGCCCGCCTTCTCGAGCGCGGCCTCGATGTCGGCTTCCGACGCGCCGTCGAACACCGGCGAAACGGCCCGGAAGCCGAGCTTCCTGGCCGCCCAGCCGAGGTGGGTCTCCAGGATCTGACCGACGTTCATGCGGCTCGGCACGCCGAGCGGGTTCAGCACGATGTCGACCGGCGTGCCGTCGGCCAGGAACGGCATGTCCTCGGCGGGCAGGATCTTGCTGATCACACCCTTGTTGCCGTGGCGGCCGGCCATCTTGTCGCCGACCGAGATGCGGCGCTTGGTCGAGACGTAGACCTTCACCATCTCGAGCACGCCCTGGGGCAGCTCGTCGCCGCGCGACAGCCGATTGACGAGCTTGTTCTTGTCGGCCTCGGACTCCTCGATGCGGTCGCCGAACTCGCGCAGGACCTGCAGCAGCTCGGTTCGCTGCTTGGCATCGCCCAGTTCCTCGGCGACCTGCCGCACGCGATCGCGGATCGTGCGCAGGTCGAGGATCAGCATGTCCTCGGTGACGCTGAGCTTCTTGCCTTCGGCCGAGTTGATCGCGTGGCCGGTGATCGTCTTGGCGCTCTCCAGCAACCGCTTGGTGTTGCTGCGGAACTGCTTCAGGAACTCGATCTCGGCGTTCTTGATCTCCTCGAGGTTGCGCGTGCGCTCGTTCTCGGTCAGGTTGACCTTGCGGCTGTACTTCTCGGCACCGATGACGATGCCTTCGACGCCGGTCGGCACCTCGAGCGACGCGTTCTTCACGTCCTCGCCGGCGCGACCGAAGATCGCGTGCAGCAGCTTCTCTTCCGGCGTCAGCTCGCTCTTGCTCTTCGGCGCGACCTTGCCGACCAGGATGTCGCCGGGCTTGACGCGGGTGCCGACCCGCACGATGCCGCTCTCGTCGAGATGGCGCAGCGCCTTCTCGGAGACGTTCGGGATGTCGCGCGAGAACTCCTCGCGGCCCAGCTTCGTCTCGCGGATCTCGATCTCGAACTCGTCGATGTGGATCGACGTGTAGACGTCGTCGCGCACCAGGTTCGAGCTGAGCAGGATCGCGTCCTCGTAGTTGTAGCCGTCCCACGGCATGAACGCGACCGTGAGGTTCTTGCCCAGCGCGAGCACGCCGTTGTCGGTCGCGGCGCCGTCGGCGATCACCTGGCCGGCTTTGACCTTGTCGCCGAGCTTGACGATCGGCGTCTGGTTCTGGCACGTTCGCTCGTTGAGCGCCTCGTACTTGCGCAGCCGGTAGACGTCGTCGCCGACCTCGATGCGGGTCGCGTCGACCGCGGTGACGGTGCCGCCCTTGCGCGCGCGCACCACCATGCTCGAGTTGCGGGCGACGACCTCTTCCATGCCGGTCATCACCAGCGGCGCCTGCGTCGTCAGCAGCGGCACGGCCTGCCGCTGCATGTTGGACCCCATCAGCGCGCGGTTCGCGTCGTCGTGCTCGAGGAACGGGATCAGCGAGGCCGACACGCCGACCACCTGCTTCGTGCTGACGTCCATGTAGTGGACGTCCTTGATCGCCACCAGCGCAGGGTCGCCCTTCACGCGCGCGATGACCCGTCCCTGCTCGTCGCCGACCAGGCGGCCGTTCTTGTCGACCTCCGTGTCTGCCGGCGCCAGAGTGCCCAGGTTCTCCTCGTCGGCGCGCAGGCGCACGACCTCGTCGGTCACCTTGCCGTTCTTGACGACGATGTAGGGCGTGGTCAGGAAGCCGTAGTCGTCCAGCGAGCTGTAGATCGCGAGGCTCGAGATCAGGCCGATGTTGGTGCCTTCCGGCGTCTCGATCGGACACAGACGGCCGTAGTGCGAGATGTGCACGTCGCGCACCTCGAAGCCGGCGCGCTTGCGATTGAGGCCGCCCGGCCCGAGCGCGGACAAGCGCCGCTCGTGCGTCAGCTGCGACAGCGGGTTGGTCTGGTCGACGACCTGGCTCAGCTCGCCGCGCGCGAAGAAGTACTCGATCGCCGACGAGAACGTCTTCGAGTTGATCAGGTTGCGCGGCGTGACCGTGTCGACGTTCTCCAGGTTCATGCGCTCCTGCGCGGTGCGCCGCAGCTTCAGGAACCCCTTGCGGAACTCGTCGCCGGCCAACTCCTGGATCGTGCGCACGCGGCGGTTGCCCAGGTGGTCGATGTCGTCGATCTCGCCGACGCCGGTGCGCAGGCCGAGGATGTATTTGATCGCCTGCACGAAGTCGGACGCCGACAGCGTCTGCTGGGCCTCCGCGGTCTCGGTGCCGAACTTGCGGTTGAGACGGAAGCGGCCGACACGACCCAGTCGATAGCGGGTCTCGTCGAAGAACTTCTCGTGGAACAGCTCGCGCGCCTTCTCGATCTGCGGCGGATTGCCCGGACGCAGGCGCTGGTAGATCTTCAGCAGCGCTTCTTCGTGGCTGTTGGTGGTGTCCTCACGCAGCGTGTTGAGAATCAGGAAGTCCTCGGGTTCGCGCAGCACCTCGATCTCGCGCAGTTCGCTGCTGGCGATCGCGCGCGCCGCCTCTTCGGTGATCTCCTCGCCGCTGCGCACGAACGGATCGCCGCTGGCGGCGTCGACGATGTCGCCGACGGCGTACGTGCCGACCAGCAGCTTGGCGAACTTGGCTTCGGGATCCGACTTCTTCCGCGTCACCTTCTCGACGTCGTAGAACTCGCGCAGGATCGCCGCGTCGCTCGAGTACTTCTGGTCCATCGCCCGCAGCAAGGTGCTGCAGGAGAACTTGCCCGACTGGTCGATCCGGATCGCGACCGCGTCCTTCTTGGTGACGTTGAGTTCGATCCAGGAACCGCGCTCCGGGATGATCCAGCACGAGTGCAGCTTCTTCTCGCCGGTGTGCATCTCGACCGAGAAGTCGACGCCCGGCGAACGGTGCAGCTGACTCACCGTCACGCGCTCACTGCCGTTGACGATGAATTCGCCGCCGCCGATCATGATCGGGATCTCGCCGAGGTAGATGTCCTCCTCGACCGGCTCCGGCTTGACCAGGCGCACCCGGATCTTGAACGGGTAGCCGTAGGTCACGCGCAGCTTGCGGCACTCCTCGACCGTGTAGCGCGGGCGCCCGAGCTCGTAGCTGACGTATTCGATGCAGAGCGTCTTGTCGTACGAGTAGATCGGGAAGATCTCTCGCAGCAGCTGCTCGAGTCCCTCGACCTTGCGCCGGTTGGGCGCCACGTCGGGCTGCAGGAAGTTCAGATACGACTTCGTCTGCATCTCGACGAGGTCGGGGATCTCGGCAACGGACCTGTAACGCCCGTAGACTACGGTCTCCATGCGGTTCCACCTGCGGACCCCGGGATGGGGATCCAACTGCTCGGGGTCAAACTCAGCGACAGCGATCGGTTCGGACAGCGATCCAAGACGACGCCCGCGCGTGCGATCCGCACCGTGCACGACGGCCTGCGGACATCACACGGCCTGGTGCACGATGTGCTGATGCAAAAAGCGAACCAGAGCGGGGGCGAGAGCGTAAGGACTCCGGTCACCCGACCGCAACCAAAAAGTGCGAACGGGCTCCGGAGTGCCTGGCAGCATCGGACGGCGCGCGCGCAGCAGGGCCGAGCGGGCGCAATCGCGGCACTACTTCAGTTCGACCGTGGCGCCGGCCTCGGTCAGCTTCTTCTTCAGCTCGGCAGCCTCGTCCTTGTTGACGCCTTCCTTGACCGGCTTCGGCGCCTCGTCGACCAGGGCCTTGGCCTCCTTGAGGCCGAGACCGGTGATCTCGCGCACGACCTTGATCACGTTGATCTTGTTCGGGCCACCCTCCTTGAGGACGACCGTGAACTCGGTCTGCTCTTCGGCGGCCGCCGCGGCCGCAACGGGTGCGGCAGCCATGGCGACCGGCGCGGCGGCGGAGACGCCCCAGCGGGCCTCCATCGCCTTCACCAGCTGAGCAGCCTTGCCGAGGCTCAGCGCGTCGACCTTCTTGAAGATGTCCTCGAGCTCTGCATCGAGAACCACGGTTTGTTCATCCGACATGATGGGCACGACCTCCGATGGAATGGGATACGGTTTGATCAGGATTGAGGAGCACCAGCCTCGCCGCCAGCCTTGTCGACACGCGCCTGGATGCAGCGGGCGAGCCCGCCGGCGACGGCACTGAAGAGGGTGGCGAGAGAACGCGCCGGACCACTGATGGCCGTCACGATCTGGGTGTTCACGGTGTTGCGATCCGGCAGCTCGGCGATCGCCGCGGCGGCCGCGCCGACGAAGGCGGTGCCCTCGACGACGCCGCCCTTGATCTGCAGCGGCGCGTCCTTGGTCTTCTTGATCCAATCGCGCAGGATCTTCGCGGCCTGGATCGCACCTTCCTTCGGCGCGATGGCGACGCCGCAGCGCCCCTTCATCGCGTCGCCGAGGTCGAGATCGAGTCCGGCCAAGGCCTTCTTCGCCAGACGACTGCGCACGACGCGATAGCGGACGCCGGCGCTGCGCAGCTGGCTGCGGATCTCGATGTCCTGCTGCGGGAGCAGCTTGCCGAACTCGACCACGACGCACGAGCCCATGTTCTGGAACTCGCGCTGCAGGTCGGCCAGCAGGATCTCATTGACTAGGTTGGGCATGGCTCTGCTCCTACTCCATCGCGACCGTGACGCCCGGCCCCATCGACGTGGACACGACGACCTTGCGGATGAACTCGCCCTTGGCCTGCGACGGTCGCAGGGTGCGGAGGTGGTCGACGAACGCCTTCAGGTTGGCGGCCAGGTCCTCGGCGCCGAACGACTTGCGACCGATGGCGGCGTGCACGTTGGCGCCCGCGTCGGTGCGGAACTCGATCTTGCCCGCCTTGAACTCGCGCACCGCGGCCGCGACGTTCGGGGTGACGGTGCCGGCCTTCGGCGACGGCATCTTGCCCTGGGGGCCGAGCACTTTGCCGAGCTTGCCGACGAAGCGCATCATGTCGGGCGACGCGATCGTCATGTCGAAGTCGGTGAAGCCCTTCTCGATCTTCTCGGCCAGGTCCGCGGCACCGACGAAGTCGGCGCCGGCGGCCAGCGCTTCCTGGGCACGCTCACCGTCGGCGAAGACGGCGATCCGCACCGTCTTGCCGGTGCCCTTCGGCAGGCTGACGGATCCGCGCACCAGCTGATCGGTCTTCTTCGCATCGATGCCGATGCGGACCGCCACGTCGACCGCCTCGTCGAATTTGGGGCCGACCAGCGACTTGATCAGCGTCATGCCCTCGACGAGGGCATAGCGCTTGGTGCGATCCACCTTGGCGGCGGCTTTCTGGTAGCGACGGCTGCGCTTGTTGGCCATGGGGTGTTCCTGTTTGCTGCGGGCCTTCGGGTCGGGCGACGATCGCTGGCCTCAGGGGCGACGCGGATCGTTGAACGGGTGCCGACCGGCGAAGGCGAATCTCAATCGACGACCTGGATCCCACACGAGCGCGCGGTGCCTTCGACCATGCGCATCGCTGCTTCCTCGTGGACCGTGTTGAGGTCCTTCATCTTCGCCTGGGCGATCTCGCGGACCTGGGCCTTGGTCACCTGGCCGACGATCTGGCTGCCTGGCGTCTTGGCCGCAGAGGCGAGCTTGGCCGCCTTCTTCAGCAACACGGCCGCCGGGGGCGACTTGTATTGCAGCGTGAACGTGCGGTCCTTGTAGACCGTGATGATCACGGGGATGATCAGGCCGGCCTGCGCGCGAGTCTCGTCGTTGAACTGCTTGACGAACTGCCCGATGTTGATGCCGTGCTGACCGAGCGCCGGACCGACGGGCGGTGCAGGGGTCGCCTGCCCGGCGGGGCACTGCAGCTTGACGTACGCGGTGACTTCTTTTGCCATTTCGTGCTCTCAGTGGTCCGGACGGGCTCCGACTGCGTGCCGGCGCCCTCCCACTCGAAGAGGAGTCCCCGCCGGCGGACCGGCAGGAAGGGGCGAAGAGTCAAGCAGAACGCGCCCGCCTCGTCAACAGTGCCCGCGCACGATTTTCCACGCGGCGCCGGCGAACGAGTGCTTGCGGGCGGGAGCGGATGCGTCCCCGCCTCGACCCGCAGCGGCCCGTGGCCAGGTCCCCCGCCGCGGAGCGGCGGCCTTGCGAAGCTCTCGGGTACTGGGCTGTCGAGCGGACCCGATCTCCGGTCAGGTCAGCTCGACTTCCCAGTACCCGAGCGACATCGGCGTCGGGCGACCGAAGAAGTTGACGGAGACGTCGAGCGTGCCCTTCTCGGCATGCACCTCTTCGACCACGGCGTCGGTGTTCTCGAAGGCGCCGGTCTTGATCTTCACGCGGTCGCCCTTCTTGAAGGTGACCGCGACCTTCGGCTGTTCCTTGCTGGCGTCCATCGTCGCCAGGACCTTCTCGATGTCCTCACCGCGCGCGGGAGTCGGCTGCGAGTGGCCGCCGACGAAATCGCCGAAGCCGGGCGTCTCGCGCAGCACGAACCAGACGTCGTCGGACAGGTCCATCTGCACCATCAGGTAGCCGGGGTAGAGCTTGCGGCGCTTCACCGTCTTCTTGCCCTGGCGATGGTCGGCGATCGTCTCGGTCGGCACGACGATCTGCGGCACGAGGTGCTCGATGCCGGCCTGCTTCAGGCGGCGCACCATGCTCTCGCGGATGCGATCCTCACGGCCGACCTGGACCCGGAGGAAGTACCAGTCCAGTGCCATCAGGCCGCGCCTCCGCCCGTCAACATCTGCATCGCCTTGAGCAGCAGGAGGTCCACCACCGACAGGAACAGGAACAGCACCACGACCATGATCGTGACCGCCATCGTGCCCTGCCATGCCTCGCCCCAGGTCGGCCAGGTCACCTTCTGCATCTCGAGCTCGGTGTCGATCAGCACGTCGGCGATCTTCGGCCGGTGCAGCGACGCGTAGGTCACGATGCCCACCAGCAGCATCAAGCCGAGCACGATGCAGGTGGAGACCCGGAGCCGGCCCAGCAACGGGAACGGATCGATCAGCACCGGATTGGACTCGCCCATGTAGCGGTCCAGAACACTCACCAGGCCACCGCTGTGGAAGCAGCCGTATGCGGCCAGCAGCAGGATGGCCCAGAAGGAGAGCATCCGCGCGTAGCGTCCTTGGTCCTTGCGATAACTCACAGATCGATCTCGACAGCGGCTCGTACGTCGATGCCCCACCGCGAGGCGGTGAAACACCAGGGGCCGTGTCGCCGCAGCTCCATGGCCCGTGCCTCGCATCGGGCGAGGCGTTGCAAGTGTATGGCAGGGCAGGAAGGACTCGAACCCTCAACCCGTCGATTTGGAATCGACAGCTCTACCAATTGAGCTACTGCCCTGTGTTCTGAAGCTGCCCGTCAGGAGGCCACCTGGTCCGCTGCGGACCGGCCACCGGCAGCGCGCGGTCCCCAACCGACTCCGGCTGTGGCACGGCGCGCCGCCGTCGCGGCCGCGACGATCAGGCGATGATCTTGGTCACGCGGCCGGCGCCGACCGTGCGACCACCCTCACGGATGGCGAACCGCTGATGCTCCTCCATCGCGATCGGGCTGCCGAGTTCGACCTCGATCTCGACGTTGTCGCCCGGCATGCACATCTCGGCTCCGACGAGCTTCGCCGCGCCCGTGACATCCGTCGTGCGGAAGTAGAACTGCGGCCGGTAGCCGGTCATGAACGGAGTGTGGCGGCCACCCTCCTCCTTGGTCAGGGCGTAGACCTGGGCGGTGAACTTCGTGTGCGGCGTGACGGTCTTGGGCGCCGCCAGGACCATGCCGCGCTCGATGTCCTCCTTCTTGAGGCCGCGGAGCAGCAGACCGACGTTGTCGCCGGCCATGGCCTGATCCAGCGTCTTCTGGAACATCTCGACGCCGGTGACGGTCGTCGGCCGCGTTTCGCGGATGCCGACGATCTCGATCGCCTCGCCGACCTTGACGCGACCGCGCTCGACACGACCGGTGGCGACCGTGCCGCGGCCTTCGATCGAGAACACGTCCTCGACCGGCATCAGGAACGTCTTGTCGACGTCGCGCTTCGGCTCCGGAATCGCCTCGTCGATGGCGTCCATGAGCTCGAAGATGCACTTGCTGTCGGGGTTCTCGGGACCCGGGTTCTGCGTCTGCAGCGCCTTGAACGACGCACCGCGCACGACCTTGGCCGTGTCACCGGGGTAGTCGTACTTGGTCAGCAGCTCGCGGATCTCCATCTCGACGAGGTCCAGCAGCTCGGGATCGTCGACGAGGTCGCACTTGTTCAGGTAGCAGACGATCGCCGGCACGCCGACCTGGCGCGCCAGCAGCACGTGCTCCTTGGTCTGCGGCATCGGACCGTCGTCGGCCGCGACCACGAGGATCGCGCCGTCCATCTGCGCCGCACCCGTGATCATGTTCTTCACGTAGTCGGCGTGGCCGGGGCAGTCGACGTGGGCGTAGTGACGGTTCTTGGTCTCGTACTCGACGTGAGCCGCCGAGATCGTGACCACGCGCGTCGCATCGCGGACGGTGCCGCCCTTGGCGACGGAGGCGTACTCCTTGTACTTGGCGAGGCCCACCGCGGCGAGCGTGTAGGTGATGGCCGCCGTCGTCGTGGTCTTGCCGTGGGCAACGTGCCCGATGGTCCCCACGTTGACGTGGGGCTTGGTTCTCGTGAAGGTTTCCTTGGCCATGGGATCTCGAACTTGGTGGGGTCCGGCGGGGAGCCCCCCCGGAAAAGGAATGCAGTCAGGAATGCAGAGTTGGAGCTGCTAGCGGGAATCGAACCCACGACCTCCTCCTTACCAAGGAGGTGCTCTACCAGCTGAGCTATAGCAGCGGACGCAGTAGGAAAGAACGATCTGGAGCGGGTGAAGGGAATCGAACCCTCACCACCAGCTTGGAAGGCTGGAGCTCTACCATTGAGCTACACCCGCTGGTCGGAACAGCACGCAGGCCCGACAGATCGCGCGAACGCCCGTAGGACCATCGGTGGATCACCGGGGGCCGAACGGGAGACTTGGTGGGCGGAGCAGGATTCGAACCTGCGAAGGCTGAGCCGCCAGATTTACAGTCTGGTCCATTTGGCCGCTTTGGTATCCGCCCGGCGTTGCCGTGCGCGCGAACCCTTCCCTAGCGGCGCCCCCGGTCGCGTGCTCACCTGCCGCCTGCCGCGAATGGCAATCGGTGCACACCCGACCTGGAGCTAGCGATGGGACTTGAACCCACAACCTCCAGATTACAAATCAGGTGCTCTACCAGTTGAGCTACGCTAGCGGGCTAGCTGCTGTGGAAAGGCCGGAGGAAGATACCGACGCCCCCCCGCAGTTCAAGGTCGACGCCGGCCTTTTTTGGCCGGCGCCGCGCCGTGCCGCCGCGGCGCGCGCCGCAGGGGAGCGCGGCGCCGCACCGGGGTGGCTGCCACGCCCGCTCCGTCAGTCGCTGCCGTCGCCGACCGCGGCGGCGGTCGCCGCGTCGTCGGCCAGCAGTTCGCGCACGCGGTCCGCGAAGCGCAGCAGGTCGAACGGCTTGCCGAACACCTCGCGCACGAACGGCAGCGCCGCCAGCCGACCGCGCACACCCGCGTCGAGGTAGCCGGACACGACGATGGCCAGCGGCGGCCGCGCCAGGTCGGCCAGGGACTCGAGCACCTCGATGCCGGAGGCCCCGGGCATGTCGAGATCGCACACCAGCACCCGCACCTCGGGAGCGCGCGCCATCGCCGCGGCCGCCTGGCCGTCGAACGCCTGCAGGACCGGCAGCGCGAAGCGCGCGAGCACCTCGCGCAGCAGGCCGTTGACGGCGCGGTCGTTGTCGGCGACGAGAACGCTTGGCACGGGACCTCCGGCCCGCACGGTAGCGGCGGCCGCGGCGGCGACCAACGCGAAAGTCCGCGGGCGCGCGGTCAGGCCTGCAGCGGCTGCAGCCAGGAGACGTCCTCGAACGGCACCTCGAGCTTCACCTTGCCGTAGTCGAGCGTGATGGTCTCGCGCACGCGGTCGACCTTGTGCACGCTGCAGACCCGACCGAAGCGCGGCACGAACACCGCGTCGCCCTTCTTCAGCGCGTGGCAGAACTGCATGCGGCGGCGATGCAGCGCGGCGCGCTTGAGCAGGCCGTCGACCACCTGCTTCATCGCGCGCGCCCGTTCGCCGTGCACGCCGGGCGCGCTGGCCAGCGCCGTCAACGGCTCCTGCAGCGCGGCCTGCACCGCGCGCAGCTCGGCTTCGACGACGCCGTCGGCCTCCTCCTGCAGCCAGTTCTCCTTGCGCACCGCTTCGGCCATGCGACCGTCGAGTTCCTCCTGCCGCTGGGCGGCCGCGCGGGTCAGGTCGGCCGTGCGGCGACGATCGGCCTCGGCGTCGCGGCGCGCCGCCTGCACCCGCTCGATGACGTGGTCGAGCGTCTGGTCGCGCACGCCGAGCAGTTCGCGCGCGCGCCGGACGACGCCGGCCGGCATGCCGACGCGACTGGCGATGTCGAGCGCGTGGCTGTTGCCGGGGATGCCGAGCTCGAGGCGGTAGAGCGGTTGCAGCGACGCGCCGTCGAACGCCATCGAGCCGTTCTCGGCGCCGGCGTGCTGGTAGGCGAAGTCCTTGAGCCGGCCGAGGTGCGTCGTCACCACCGCGAACGCGCCGGCGCGCAGCAGCTCCTCGAGCACGGCGTAGCCGAGCACACCGCCTTCCTCCGGGTCCGTGCCCGCCCCCAGTTCGTCGAGCAACACCAGCGACTTCGGCGAGGCGTGTCGCAGGCATCGCGCGATGCGCTGCACGTGCGAACTGAACGTCGACAGGTTCTGCGCGATCGCCTGCTCGTCGCCGATGTCCGCCTGCACCGCCACGAAGAACGGGATCTGCGCCCCCGCCGCCGCCGGGATCGGCACGCCGCTCTGCGCCATCAGCACGAGCAGACCGAGCGTCTTCAGCACGACCGTCTTGCCGCCGGTGTTCGGACCGGTGACGACCAGCAGGTGGTGCGGGTCGCCGAGCGCAACGTGCAGCGGCACGATCGACGTGACGTCGCGTTGCCGCAGCAGCAGCGGATGCCGCGCGTCGCGCAACCTCAGCACGCCGGACTCCACGACGCTCGGCACCGTGTAGCCGTCGCCGGTGACCAGGCGCGCCTTCGCCTGCAACAGGTCGGCTTCGGCGACGAACTGCACGGCGGCCTCGATCTCCGGCGCGAGCCGCCGCAGGCCGCGCGCCGCGTCGGCGAGCACGACCTGGATCTCGCGGCTCTCGGCCGACTGCGCGTCCGACAGGCGATTCGCGGCCTCGACGACCGCCTCGGGCTCGACGAACAGCGTCGCCCCCGATGCGCTGCGATCGTGCAGCACGCCGGCGACGCGATGACGGAACTCGGCCTTGACCTGCAGCACGGGCCGGCCATGCCGCCAGGCCGGCTCCGGCGCCTGCAGGTACCTGCGCAGATCCGCCGCGGCCATGACGCGCGCCAGCGTGTGATCGACCGCGACCCGCGCCAGCTCGATCTCGGCGCGGATCGCCGCGAGTTTCGGCGACGCCGAGTCCAGCACCTCGCCGCGGTCGTCGACCAGCAGTTCGAGTTCGTCGACCAGGTTCTCGACGTCGGGGGCAGCCGTCGCGACCGCCACCAGCGCCGGCGTTCCGGCGAGGAACCAGTGCCGGCAGCGTTCGCTCGCGCGCAGCAGTCGCTTGGCATCGGCGAGGTCGCGCACCTGCAGCGCGTGCTCGCCGGCGAAGAAGGGCCGCAGCCACGAACGCACCTCGATCGCGCCCGAGAGCGGCAGTTCGCCACCGTCCTGCAGGCGCGCCGCGAGCGCCGCGGTCGCGTCGAGCGCGCGCGCGACGGCAGCGAAGTCGGTGCCGGGCTCCAGCGCTTCGACCGCCGAGCGGCCGACCGGCGAGCCGAGCCGCTCGAACAGCATCGTGCGCACGACCTGGAACTCGAGCGTGTCGAGGTCGAACGGGCGCGGGGACGGTGCGGCAACCGACATGCAACCAGCATGTTGCCGGCGGCCGACGCCATGTAAACTCCGCCGCCCGATGAACAGCGAACGCACCCCAGGCTTCGGCACCCGTGCCGTGCACGCCGGCCAGCAGCCGGACCCCACCACCGGCGCGATCATGACGCCCGTGTACCTGACCAGCACCTACGTGCAGGAGGCGCCGGCGAAGACCAAGGGCTACGACTACTCGCGCAGCCACAACCCGACGCGTACGGCGCTCGAACAGAACCTCGCGGCGCTCGAGGGCGGCCGCCACGGGCTCGGCTTCGCCAGCGGCATGGCGGCGATCCACTGCGTGCTGAACCTGCTGCAGTCGGGCGACCACGTGATCGCCGGCAACGACCTCTACGGCGGCACCTACCGGCTGCTGCGCACGCTCTACACCAAGTTCGGCCTCGAGACGACGTTCGTCGACCTCACGGACCTCGGACAACTCGAGGCGGCGTTCCGGCCCAGCACCAGGCTGGTGATGCTCGAGACGCCGACCAACCCGCTGCTGCGGTGCTGCGACCTCGCCGCGATCGCGAAGATCTGCCGCCGGAAGAAGGTGCTGTCGATGGCCGACAACACGTTCGCGACGCCGTGGCTGCAGACGCCGCTCGCGCTGGGCTGCGACATCGTCGCCCACTCGACGACCAAGTACCTCGGCGGCCACAGCGACGTCGTCGGCGGCGCGTTGATCTGCGACGACGGCGCGCTGCACCAGCAGCTGATGCACTTCCAGAACTCGTGCGGCGGTACGCCGGGCCCGATGGACTGCTTCCTCGTGCTGCGCGGCACCAAGACGCTGCACGTGCGCATGCAGCGTCACTGCGAGAACGCGCTCGCCGTCGCGCAGTGGCTCAGCGAAGACAAGCGCGTCGAGCGCGTCTACTACCCGGGCCTGCCGAGCCATGCCAACCACGCGGTGGCGATGCAGCAGATGCGCGCCGGCGGCGGCATGGTGTCGGTCGAATTGAAGGCGACCGTCGAACAGGCGAAGCAGGTCTGCGCCTCGTTCGCGGTGTTCTCGCTGGCCGAGAGCCTCGGCGGCGTCGAGAGCCTGGTCGACCATCCCGCATCGATGACGCACGCGTCGATCCCGGCCGAGCAGCGGCGGGGCGCCGGCCTGCAGGACGGCCTGATCCGGCTGTCGGTCGGCATCGAGGACCAGGCGGACCTGATCGCCGACATCGACGGCGCGCTGCGGCGGCTGCGTTGAGCCGCCGGCGCGGGTCGCTACGCGATGCCGCTGGCCTCGGAGCCCGGCTTGCCCTTGCGCGCCGGGGCCGGCGCCGGTTCGTCGTCGTCGTGGTCGTCGAGCGACAGGTCGCCGGTGTCCTCACCCGAGACCTTCTTGCGCATCAGCCGGCCGACCTTGAACTTGACGATGCGCTTCGCAGGAACCGGCACCTTCTCGAGGGTGCGCGGATTCTGCGCCAGGCGCGCCGCGCGCTCCCGCGACTCGAACACACCGAACTCGCGGAACTCCAGTCGGTTGCCCTCTGCGAGTTCGTCGATGATGGCGTTCAGGAAGGACTGGATCACATCCTTCGCCACGACCTTGGTCACACCTGTCCGTTCGGCGATGCGATGAACCAGCTCTTTCTTGGTGATGGTCTTCAAGAACGACCTCCGGTGGTCCCGGCAACAGCGAGGATGAGACGCGGATCCGACGCGAGTCCCGACTCGGCCCCGCTGCCTGTGGGGAGCATCAAGTAGCGGCGGACTATACTCTTGCGAGCGCCGTGTCGACAAGGATCCCCAACTTGCCAAGGATCGTTCGCGGTCGCGACCATGCCCTGGTCCGCAACGGCGCCGTCGCGGGCGCCACGTTGGCCCTGGGCCGCGGCGAGGGCCTCCCAGTTACGGATCACCGCACTTCCTGGGTGCGCGAGGTCCGGATCGGCGGCAGCCGGTTCTTTGTAAAGATCTACGAATACGATACTTGGGGCTCCAGATTGCGCGACCTCGCCCATCGCACGGGCCCCTGGGCTCGTTCGCGGGCCGCCGCCGAGTTCGACGCGCTGACCTGGATCCGGCGCCACGGCCTGCCGGCCCCGGAACCGATCCTCGCCGGTGAGGCGCGCCGCTGCGGGTTCCTGGTCCGCGCCGTGTTGGTCACCGCGGCGTTCGCCGGCGAACCGGTGCCCGCGTGGCTCGCACGACTCGACCCGGCCGAACGCCGAGCGCTCGCGCGCGCCGTCGGCGAACTGGTCGGTCGCCTGCATCGTCTCGGCTTCCGCGACCGCAACCTCGACCTGCGCAACCTGCTCGCCCGCCGCGAGGTCGACGGCACGTGGACCGTCGCCAAGATCGACTCCCCGCGGCATCGGCTGCGCGCGCCCGGACACGTCGACCGACTGCTGCGTGCGGATTGGGATCGGCTGCTGCCGCAGCTCGCCCGCTTCGGCGTCGACGCCGAGGCGCGGGCTGCGGCCGACGCATCCGCACCGACGGCGCGCGGCGGTCAGGCTCCGGGCCAGTCGAGTTGATCGATCGACACGGTCTCGCGGTCGTCGGGCCCCAGCAGTTCGCCGATGACTTCGAGCCGGTAGGGCACCGCCAGCGTGCGCTCGAACTGCTCGTGCCCGTCGGTCGGCTGGGCCAGCGTCAGGTACATGCGGAACGCGGCGCGGGCCGCCGGCCAGAAGCGACGGCGACTGGCTTCGTCGCGCGCCAGCACTCCGTAGTAGAGGTAGCCGATGTTCAGCGCCGCGCGGGCACGGCCCGGCTGCTCGCGCAGCACGCCGAGGTACATCTCGACCGCTTCGCGCGGGTGCTTGCCGCGCCAGAGCGCCGCCGCGCGGTCCATGCGCAGCGCCGCCGAGCCGGGATGCAGCTGTTCGAGCCGGTCCAGCAACGCCAGCGCCTCGTCGACGCGCTCGAGCCGGTAGAGCAGCAGCGTCACGAAGGCGTGCATCGCCTCGTCGTCGTCGGGGCGGCCACGCAGGTAGGCGCGGTAGTCGACCGCCGCTTCCTCTTCCCGCCCGAGTTCGGCGAGCACCTGCGCCCGCTCGAGCCTCGCTTCGTGCAGACTGGCATCGTTGACGATCGCCGCGGCGAACATGTCGACCGCCTGCAGCAGGCGACCCTGCCGCCGGTTGACGCGCGCCAGCGACAGGTGCGCCCAGGCGAACGACGGGTCGCGCGCGAGGATCGCCTGCAGCGCGTTGCTCTGCGCGTACGAGGTGTCGGCGAGCCGCGCCCGCAGGTAGGCGCGTACGGTCGCCGCGTTGGCGTCGGCGGCGGCCGCGCCGGCGCCGTTCGCGTCGCCCCCGGTCGCATCGCCGACGTAGAACGCCACCATCGCGCGCTCCGCGTCACCGCCGAGCCGCCGCGCCGCGTCCTGATAGGCGAGGTGCGCGCGCACCAGGCGCGGGCAGCGCTCGGCGCAGGCCCGCAGATCCGGCAGCGCCGCGGCATCGTCACCCCGGGCCAACGCGACCTGGGCCCGCTGCCACGCGGCCGCCCCGTCGGGGTCCTGGCAGGTCGCGTAGACCCGCGGGTCGACCGCGTTGTCGACGCGCACCGGTCCGGTCTGGCAGCCGGCCGCCAGGAGCAGCAGCAGCAGCAGGCCGGGACCGCTGGCCGGAACGCCGCCCCGCGCCGTCATCGCGTGCTCGCCACGCCGCCGGAGACCACGAACTCCTTCACCTCGCGCACCTTGCCGCCGGCCTGACGCACGAGCACGACGTCGCCGACGGCGCGTACGTCGAGCTGCAGCGGGCGCCGGTCCTCGTGCACGCGCAGGCGCACCTGGTTCAACACCCGGAACCGGGTCTGCTGCCGCAACTCGATGCCGCGGTCGGTGACCGCCGGCGGTTGGCCGATCGTCAGCACGAACGCGTGCGACAGGTCACCGGTCGTGTTGGTCCAGACGATCTCGCGGTAGGTGGCGGCCTGTTCGCGCGTGACGGTCTGGGTGCTCGGATCGATCGCCGGCTGGCCGACGTTGACGTGGAAGTTGCCGGTGATGTCGATCTGCAGCTCGCCGCAGCCCACGTCGGCCGTCTCGACGAACGGCCGCAACAGCCGCTGCTCGGCCTGCTCGATCTGCTCGGGCGTCGCCGGCGGGGCCGAGCTGCAGGCGGCGACCGCGGCCATGGCGAACACGCCGACGGTGTCGCGCCTCATGGCTGTCCGCTCCCGGCCGCGGCAGCACGCAGACCGATGCGGCCGCGCACGAGTTCCATCGTCACCTCCGCCGCCGCCCGCGCCTTCGCGGCGCCGGCGGCGAGGATCTCGTCGAGCCGCTGCGGGTGCTCGCGCAGGACCGCGGCGCGCTCACGGATCGGCCCCTTCACCTGTTCGAGATTGGCGGCCAGCATCTTCTTGCAGTCGACGCAGCCCAGCCCCGCCGAACGACAGCCGGCATCGATCTCGGCCCGCTGTGCCGCCGGCGTGAAGAAGCCGTGCCACGCGAACACGTTGCAGACCTCGGGGTTGCCGGGGTCGCTGCGCCGCAGCCGGGCCGGATCGGTCTTCGCCCCGCGCAGCTTCTGCAGCGTCTCCTCGGCGGTTTCGAACAGCCCGATCTCGTTGTTGCGCGACTTCGACATCTTGGTCTCGCCGTCGAGCCCCATCACGCGTGGCGCATGGCTCTTGACCACCTGCGGCTCGGGCAGCGTGTCGCCGTAGACGTGGTTGAAGCGGCGCACGGTCTCGCGCGCCAGTTCGAGGTGCTGCTCCTGGTCCTCGCCGACCGGCACGCGCTCGGCGCGGTAGAGCACGATGTCGGCGGTCTGCAGGATCGGGTAGGTGAACAGGCCGGCGTTGATGTTCTCCGGCTGGTTGCCGCTCTTGTCCTTGAACTGCGTCATGCGGTTCAGGTCGCCGAGCGGCGTCAGGCAGCTCAAGATCCAGGCCAGCTCGGCGTGCTGCGGCACGTGCGACTGCACGAACAGCGTCGCGCGGTCGGGGTCGACGCCGCTGGCGAGGATGCCGATCGTCACCTCGCGCACCGCGCGCCGCAGCGCCACCGGATCGGGACGCTGGGTCAGCGCGTGCAGGTCGACGACGCAGAAGAACGCCTCGTACTGCTGCTGCAGCGCGACCCAGTTGACGAGCGCGCCCAGGTAGTTGCCGATGTGCAAGTTCCCGGTCGGCTGGATGCCGGACATGGTGCGGACCATGCCCGTCGGTATACAGCACGCGTGGTCCGGCGAGGAAGCTTCGAGCAGCGCACCGCCACGCAGTCGACGCGTTCGCGCTGTGGCCGCCCCGCTCGCCGACCTCGGCCATCGCGCACCCCGGGCCCGTCGACCCGCGGGACGCGTGCCTCTTTTCCTGCATGCGGCCCCACCCCGCGCGCATATCCTCCGCCGCACGACATGGCGCGCAGTTGCCGTACCCTCCTCGCCTGCTCGAGCCTGCTCGCGCTGGGCGCATGTGCCGTGATGCCGCGCGAACTCAACCTGTCGCCGGTCTGGTTCCACCGCCTCGACACCGAGGGCGAGGTGCTCGAGTGGGACTGCCTGTGGCCGATCCTGCACTACGAACGCACGCCCGAGGGCGGTGACGACTTCCGCGTGCGGCCGCTCTACCGCCGCGTCACCGAGCCCACCGCCGAGGCGGTCGAACACCAGTTCCTGTGGCCGTTCGGCCGCGTGCGCAGCGATGCCGAGGAGACCTCGCAGCGCCTGTTCCCGTTGTGGAGCTGGCGCTCGCGCCTCAACGACCGCGGCGATCGCGACGTCGACTGGTATGCGCTGTTCCCGCTGTTCTGGGGCGGCGCCTCGGCCGACGACCGCGAGAACTACTTCGCGTTCTTCCCCTTCTACGCCGACATCCCGCAGTTCCTCACCTACGACCGGTTCTACGCGTTCCTGTTCCCGCTCTACGTGCGGCTCGACAAGGGCGGCCACCGGCACCGGCTGTTCCTGTGGCCGCTGATCGGCGTCAGCTCGTGCGCGGAGAACGGCCACAGCTGGTTCCGCGTGCTGCCGTTCTACGGCCACGACATCGAGCCGGGCAACCACGACCGGCGCTTCGCCCTGTGGCCGTTCCTCGCCTGGAGCACCGAGAACGAGAACACCGACGCCGAGACCGACAGCTTCTGGCTGTGGCCGCTGCTCGGCTGGCGCAGCGGGCGCACGGTGCACGGGTGGATGGCACTGTGGCCGTTCTTCCAGCACACCTGGAAGGACGACCACTTCACGCACCTGAACCTGTTCTGGCCGCTGTTCCACTACTACTGGAACCGCGCCGAGGACGACGTGACGCAGTGGTGGCTGTGGCCGTTCGTCGGCCACGTGCAGAGCGACGACCAGCGCGGCTGGAGCTTCTTGTGGCCGCTGATCTGGTGGCGCGAGTACGACGACCCCGACAGCCGCACCGAACAGCAGTGGGTGCTGCCGTTCTTCTGGCACGTGCTGCTGCAGCAGCACCAGGGCGAACGCGAGGAGTTCTGGAAGATCTGGCCGCTGTTCCACCACACGGCGCGCCACGATCCCGAGGGTCAGCGCACCGGCGGCGACTGGAGCCTGCTGTCGCCATGGCCGTGGCGCGACGGCAACGCCTACGGCATGGAGGAGCACTACGGCTTCCTGTGGCAGCTCGCGTTCGGACGCCAGCGGGCCGCCGACGACCACGCCGTCGATCTGGCCGCGCGGCTGTTCACCCGCCGGCAGCGGCAGGGCGAGACGACCGCCAGCGTGCCGCTCCTGTTGAACTACGAACGCGATCGGAGCGGCGCCGCGACGCTGCGGCTGCTGCAGTTCCTGCCGATCCCGCTCGGCGGCGGCACGCCGGCCGAGCCGGCGCCGGAGGCCTCCCGATGAACCTGCTCGCCGCCGTCGGCCAGACGATCCGCACCCGCGCCGACGGCGCCGGCTACGTCGTCGACCTCCTGCTGCGCACGGCGCTGGCCGTGCGCCGACTGCCGCGTCGCCTGCGGTTCACGCTCGACATGGCGTTCAACGCCGGCGTGCGCTCGCTGCCGGTGACGATGGTCGTGGCCGCGTTCGCCGGCGCGATCCTGGCGATGCAGACCGGCATCGAACTGCGGCGGTTCGGCGACACCGCCGTGCTCGGCACCATCACCGCGCTGTCGATGTGCCGCGAGATGGGCCCGTTCATCACCGGCGTGATCCTCGCCGCGACGGTCGGCTCGTCGATGGCCGCCGAACTCGGCACCATGAACGTCAGCGACGAGGTCGCCGCGCTCGAGGTCATGTCGGTCGACCCGGTCGACTACCTGGTGCTGCCGCGCGTGATCGCGCTGGCCGTCATGTGCCCGCTGCTGACCGTGCTGTCGAACCTGATCGGCATCTACGGCGGCAGCGTGATCGCCGAACACAACCTCGGCGTCAGCTCCGACCTCTACTGGCTCAGCGCCCGCGAGGCGCTGACGTCGTCGGGCACGCTGCTGCCCAAGGAGGTCTACGTCGGCCTGTTCAAGGCGTTCGTGTTCGGCGTGGCGGTGTCGACCGTCAGCTGCGCGTCGGGCCTGCGGGCCACCGGTGGCGCGCTCGGCGTCGGTCTCGCGGTGCAGGCCGCCGTGCGCAACTCGGTGATCCTGATCATCGTGCTCGGCTTCATCGTCACCTGGTTCTTCTACTTCCTCTCCGGATGATCGAACTGCGCGACGTCAAGAAGCGGCTCGGCAGCCGGCAGATCCTCGACGGCATGACGCTGAGCGTGCCGAAGGGCATGAACTTCGTGCTGATGGGACCGTCGGGCAGCGGCAAGAGCGTCACGCTGAAGCACGTGATCGGCATCCTGCGGCCCGACGCGGGCTCGGTGCAGGTCGACGGCCAGGAAGTGCCGACGATGGACCGCACGCAGCTGATGGCGCTGCGGCGGCGCATGGGCTACCTGTTCCAGAACGGCGCGCTGATCAACTGGCTGTCGGTCGAGGACAACGTCGCGCTGCCGCTGCGCGAGCACAGCAAGCTGGGTCGCGGCGAGATCCGCGACCGTGTGCACGAGGTGCTCAAGATGGTGCAGATGGATCACGCCGCTGCACAGTCTCCGCCCAGCATCTCCGGCGGCATGAAGCTGCGCACCGGGCTCGCGCGCGCGCTGGTGACCAAGCCGGAGTACGTGCTGTACGACGAGCCCAACGCCGGCCTGGATCCGATCATCAGCCAGCAGATCCACGAACTGATCGTCGAGGTGCGCGACAGCCTCGGCGTCACCGGCCTGATCGTCACTCACTCCCGCGCCTGCGCCGTGCACTGCGGCGACCGGATCGGCATCCTCGACCACGGCAAGCTGGGCCTCGAAGGCACCGTCGACGAGATGGTGCACAGCGAACATCCCCTGGCGCGCGCCTTCCTGGGCGGCGGCAGCGACTGACCTACGGAGTCTCCATGGACCGCATCCGCCGCGACACCCTGCTCGGCCTCGTGTTCTTCGGCACGCTGGCCTTCCTGCTCTGGGCCACCGTGAACCTGACCGACCTGTCGCTCGGCAAGGTGCCGCCGCTGGTCGTGTTCTTCCCCGACGCGGGCAGCGCCGAGGCCGGCACCAACGTCATGGTGCTCGGCAAGAAGGTCGGCAAGGTCGGCGAGATCGACGTCGTCTACGACCGCGCCGAGGCGCCGGTGCGCATGACGCTGCTGCTGAAGGAAGCCGTGCCGCTGACCGACGCGGCGGTCATCGAGGTGCGCGACGCCGGCGTGCTCGGCGGCAAGATGATCTACATCGACCCGGGCCGCGGTGGCCCGATGCCCGCCGGCCGCGAGCTGCGCGGCAACAGCCAGCCGGGCGCGTTCGACCGCATCGGCAACATCGCCGACGCCAAGGGCGAACTCGGCGAGAGCCTGAACCGGGCCTTCAAGTCGTTCGGCACCTTCTTCGCGCGCATGAACGACGAGGAGTCGACGATCGGCCGCCTGGTCGGCCGGCGCGAACTCTACGACGAGGTGCTGCAGACCGTGCAGAACCTGAACGCCATCGCCGACGCGGTGCTGAAGGGCGAGGGCACGATCGGCCGGCTCGTCGTCGACCACACCATGCGCGACGACGTCATGCGCATCGTCACCAACCTGGCCGCCACCAGCGACGCGCTGCGATCGAAGGACGGCACCATCGGCATGTTGCTGAACGACCGCGACACCGCCGACAACCTGCGCGCGACGATGGACAACATCCGCCGCATCGTCGCCGACACCTACGACGGCAAGGGCGCGCTCGGCCGCCTGGTCCGCGACGACAAGCTCGCCAACGACTTCGGCGAGGCGCTGGGGAACCTCAACGTACTGCTGCAGCGCGCCAACGACCCGGACGCCGGCGTGCTCGGCGCGCTGACCAGCGACGCCGACACCGGCCGCAACCTGAAGCTGACGATCGCCAACCTGCGCGACATCAGCGACCGCCTGACGCAGAACGAGGGGCCGCTCGGCATCCTGATCAACGACAAGGACCTCGGCGTGCGCCTGCGCCGCATCTTCGTGCAGGTCTCGCGCGCGCTCGAGGACGCGCGCGAGTCGGCGCCGATCGGCAACTTCGTGCAGGTGCTGCTCGGCGCGTTCTAGCGCGGCGCACCCGACTCAGCGGCAGCGGCGCATGCTGCGGTCGTGCAGGCGGCCGAGCAGCAGCTGTGCGAGCACGGCGCCGGAGAGCGCCATCGTCATGTCCCACTGCGCGTCCCACGGATCGCCCTGCATGCCGAGCCAGTCGGGGCCGGCGTCGGAGTAGAACACCAGCACGACGGCCATCTCGAGCAGTTCGTAGCTGGCGCTGAACGCGAGGCAGCAGCCGGTGACCAGCCAGAACACCGTGCCGCCGGGCGCCATCGCGCGGCGACGGAGCAGCCACTCGCGCAGCAGGATCGCCGGCACGAAGCCCTGGAAGAAGTGGCCGATGCGATCGACGGGGTTGCGTTCGAGTCCGAGCGCGTCCAGCACCGCGCGCGGGAACGGCACCTCGGCGAACGTGTAGCGGCCGCCGAGGCACTGGATCACGAAGAACCAGGCCAGCAGCACGTAGGCGAGGGCCGAGAAGCGGAACCACCGGCGCCGGATCGCGAACACGACCATCACGGCGGTCAGCGGCAGCACCTCGAACGCCCAGGTCGGCTTGTCGCGCGCGCCGGCGAACGACCAGGTCGCGATCGCCGCGCACAGCAGCATCAGGCCGGGGAACCGCCACGGGCGCGGACGGGGGTCGGGTGCGGAGGTCGGCATGCCGGCCGCCGAGGATACGGCGCCGCGCCCGCACCGCACGTTCCGCGGCTCAGAGCAGCGGACTCAGCAGCTGCGCCACGTTGTCGCCGGCCTGCCGCAGACGGCCCCGTCGCCGCCAGCCGTCGACCGACAGCCGCCGACAGCGCGTCAGGTAGCCGCGATGCAGCGCCTGCATCTGCGCCGTGAAGTCGCGGTCGTAGACCAGCACGGCCAGTTCGAAGTTCAGCAGGAAGCTGCGCAGGTCGAGGTTCGCCGAGCCGATCATCGCCAGGTCGTCGTCGACGGTCAGCGTCTTGGCGTGCAAGAGACCGCCCTCGTACTCGTGGATCGCGACGCCGACGTCGAGCAGGAAGCCGTAGTGCGAGCGTCCCGCCGCCTGCGCGACCGCGTGGTCCGAACGGCGCGGCACGATCAGTTCGATCTCGATGCCGCGCAGCGCCGCGGAGCGCAGCGAGGTCAGCAGCGCCTCGTTGGGCACGAAGTACGGGGTCGTAAGCACGACCTTGCGCCGCGCGGTCGCGATCGCCTGCGCGAGCACGTCGACCAGTGGCCCGCCCTTGCTGGCCGGGCCGGTCGGCAGCACCTGCACCGGCACGCCGCCCTGCTCGATGCCCTCGGCCGCGACCGCGAGGAACGCGTCCGGCTCGGCGAGCTCGCCGCCGTTGAACACCCAGTCCTGGGTGAAGACCTCCTGCAGCAGGTTGACGACCGGACCGGTGAGGCGCGCCGACGCATCGACCCAGGCACCGAAGCGCGCCTTGTGCGGATAGACGGGGTTGGCGACGTTGTGGCTGCCGACGTAGGCGACGCCACCGTCGACGATCGCCAGCTTGCGGTGGTTGCGGAGGTCGAGCCGTGCCACCGTCGCGCGCAGCACGTTCACCGGCAGCGCGGCGACGACCACGACGCCCTGCTGCTCGATCTCGCGCCGCAGCGCGCTCGCCAGGAAGTCCCGCGAACCGACGCCGTCGACCAGCAGGCGACAGGCCACGCCGCGCTGCGCCGCACGCGTCAGCGCCTGCGCGACCGCGACGCCGTGGTCGTCGGCGAGGAAGATGAAGTAGAGCAGATGGCAGTGGTGTCGCGCCGCGTCGATGTCGGCGACCAGCACCCGGCCGAAGGCCGCGGCGTCGGTCAGCAGCTGCGGCGCTCCCCCACTCATGGCCGAGCCGGCACCGAGCGCCTCGGCGAGCCTCGCCAGCGCCAGGTGGTGCTCGGGCCGGTCGGCGTGGAACGCCGCGCGCAGGCGGCGGCGATCGCCTTCGGCCGCGCGGATGCGGGCGACGACGGCACGGTAGGCGCGCGAGCGGGTGCTGCCGAGCCGGTTCTCGCCGATCAGCAGGTAGGCGGCGGCGCCGACGACCGGCACGAACGAGATGACCACGAGCCAGGCCAGCGCCGCCGACGGCGTACGGCGCCGCATCACGACGATCGCCGCCATCCCGATGCGGATCGACCACTCGGCGAGGAACCAGTAGTGCGGTTGCATCAGTTCGGTGCCGGAGGTCGCGGCCGCCGCGCGCGCCAGGTCCGCCAGACGAAGACGGCCAGGCCGGCGCCGGCGAGGCCGAGGAACAGCACCAGTTCGTAGCGCTCGACGCGCCCGAGCAACAGCCTGACGCTCTCGCCGAACAGATAGCCGGCACCGGCGAACGCGACCGCCCAGACGGCGGCGCCGATCACGTTCAGCACCGTGAAGCGCAGCAGCGACACGCCGCCGATCGCGATCACGAACGGCGACACGGTGCGCAGTCCGTACAGGAACCGGAAGCCGAGCACGAACAGGTCGCGATGACGCTGCAACCGGCGGTCGACGGCCTGCGCGGCGCGTTGCCAGCCAGGCCGGCGCGCCAGCAGGCGCGGGCCGTAGCGACGGCCGAGGAAGAAGTACAGCTGGTCGCCGAGCACGCTGCCGGCGAACGCGGCGAGCATCGTCAGCCGCAGGTCGAGGTAGCCGCGGTGCGCCGCGAAACCGGCGAGCACCAGGATCGTCTCGCCCTCCAGGAAGCAGCCGACGACCAGGGCGAGGTAGCCGTAGTCGCTGAGCAGCTGTTCGAGGGTCATCGGGTGAGGGGCGACGCGCGGGGTCGGCGCCGGCGCTGGCGCCAGGCCGGACCGCTACGGTGCGGGCTGCCGTTCCGCGGCGTCGAGGAAGCGCGCGCGCAGCGCCGGTGTCGGCACCCAGCACTCCTGCCGCCGGCCGAACCAGCGGTGGCGATGGCGCGCGATCCAGTCGTAGACGAGGTCGCGCAACGGATACGGCACCAGCCAGAACACCGACACCAGCGGCCACGGAAAACGCAGCCCGCGCGCGATCGCCAGCGCCGCCGTCGACCGCGTGCGCAGGCGGCCGCCGTGCAGCAGCACGATGCTGTCGGGCAGCTCCGCGCCAGGAGCCGCGGCCGCGAGCGCGGCGCGTCCGGCCACGGACTGCAGCGAGGCGAAGCGGAAGCGCCCGTTCGGATCGCGCCGCAGCACGAACTGCACGGCGCCGTTGCACAGGTTGCAGTCGCCGTCGAACAGGATCAGCGGCGCGTCTTCGGCAGCAGAGGCCACGCCGGCATGGTAGCCCGTCGGCAGGCGCCGCGCGAAGAGGTGTTCGCGGCACCGATGCGGGCCGCAGCCGCAGCGCGCGCCGGACGCCCACGGTGTTACACCGCCTATCATGCGTGGCTAGTGCCGCCATGGCCCGTTCCCACGCCCGGTTGGCGCTCGCCGCCACTCTCGGACTGCCGGTGCTCGGCACCGGTCAGGCTCCTTCGCTGACGATGCACCCCGACGCGCTGCTGACCAGCCAGGGGTTCCCGATCCAGACCTCGCTGGTCGCCGCACCGGGGGCTGCCTTCACGGTGTTCCTCGACTTCGACGGCGGTCCGCGCGAAGTGCTGGGCGAACGGATCCTGCTCGGGCTCACGCCGCTGCTGTCGAACTTCGACGGCGGCGTCGTCGGGCCCGGCGGAACGTCGCAGCGCTCGGTGCAGGTGCCGCTGTTCGCCGGCGCCCTCGGCCTGATCCTCTACGGCCAGGCGGTCGTACTCGACTACAGCGCGCCGAACGGCCTGTTCCGCACCAGCAACGGCGCCAGCACCGCGACCTACGCCGGCTCCCGCGCGATCGTCGCGAGCTTCGACGACCCGGTCAACCAGGGCTACTCGGGCACCTACTCGGCCGACGTGGCCGGCCACGTGCGCGGCGGCCCGGTGACGCGCCGCACGTACGAGACGATCACCCCGCTGTCGGTCCCGGTCGACCTGCTGTCGACCGGCTTCCTGTCGGCCCCGCTGTCCACCCATGGCTGTCGGGTGCAGTACGTGCTTCGGAACGTGGACCTGGGCGCCAGCGGCGCACCCGAACGGATCACGTCGGTGCGCTGGCACCGTCAGGCCGGGGCCTCGGTCCTGCCGACGCCGGACACGTTCCCGGCGTTCGACTTCCGGATCGGGCACACCGACGTCGTGCCGGACTACACCCTCGACTGGTTCAGCGCGCTGCCCGTGGCGCCGGACTCCGGCCTGTCGGCGACCTTCGCCGACAACGAGCGCCCCGGCGAACCGCCGATCGTCGTCTACCAGGGCCCCTACGTCGTCTCCCCGAGCGACCTGCTGCTGGGCGGCTACCTGCCGTTCCCGATGTTCACGTCGTTCCCGTACGACGGGGTGTCGAGCCTGCTGCTCGAGTTCCGCGTCCCGGCCTGGCCCCAGCAGGGCCTGAACCCGATCGCACATCGGCTCCAGGCCGTCAGTTCGCCGCTGCCGGCAGCGCGCGTCGTCCGCTCCGGCACCGCTGCTGCGCCGATCACTCCGGACCTGGTGACGACCGGAACGCGGGACAACGCGATGCCCGAGTTGCAGATCGAGTTCACCCGCACGGAGACGTTCGCGCAATCGCCGTGGCTGTTGGCGGGCGCGGCCCAGTTCGGTACGCCGATCCTGGCGCAATCGCTGCCGTTCGGCACTTCGATCGCGGTCGAATACCGCGGCGCCGACTCGCCGATCGCCACGCCGACCGCCTGGTCGTCGTCGCCGAACATCGCCGCGGGCAAGCTGTATCTGCAGTTCCGCGTCACGTTCCACGCCAACCCGGTCACCGGCGAACGGCCGATCCTCGACAGCCTGATCGTGCCGGTGCCGTGAACGTGCCGGCGGCCGCGGCGCGCTATCGTGTGCGCCATGCGCCACCGCCTCGCGATCGTCCTGCTGTCCACCGTCGGCCTCGCGGCGCAGTCGCCGCCGGCCGCCCCGGCCGCGCACCCCGGCACGCGCCTCCTGGCCGGCGGCGGCCGGCTGCCGGCGGAGATCTTCGCGCGCTTTCACGAGCTCGCCGGCGGTGCGCACGCCAAGGTCGTGCTGATCCCGACCGCCAGCGAGACCGCCGACGACGACAAGGAGAACGCGGACACGCTGCGGCTCTACCGCGAACGGCTGCCGGGCGCCGAGGTGTCCTTGCTGCATACGCGCGACCGCGCGGTCGCCGACGACGAGGCGTTCTGCACGCCGCTGGCTCGCGCGACCGGCGTCTGGATCACCGGCGGTGCCCAGGACCGGCTCGCCAGCGCCTACCTCGGCACGCGCGTCGAGAAGGAGCTGCTGGCCGTGCTCGCCCGCGGCGGGGTGATCGGCGGCACGTCGGCCGGCACCGCGATCCAGACCCGCACGATGATCCAGGAAGGCATGGACCCGCCGGTGATGGCGACCGGCTTCGACTTCGTGCCCGGCGCGATCAGCGACCAGCACTTCCTGAAGCGCCAGCGGCTGCCGCGGCTGCTGCGCGCGCTGGCGCTGCACCCGGGGCTGTTCGGCATCGGCGTCGACGAGAGCACGGCGGCGGTCGTGCACGGCGACGCGCTGGACGTCATCGGGGCGTCGAAGGTGTTCCTCGTGCTGCCCGAGCACGACGGACACGCCCGAGTCGTGGTCGAGCGCGCCGCCGGTGCCCGCGTCGATCTCGCGGCGTGGCGCCGCGCGGCGCGAGAGCGCGCGACGTGGTCGTGGACGGACCCCGCGTCACCGCGCGTCGCAGCAGGTACGTTGCTGCTCGGGGACTCCGGCGACAGCTTCCAGCGCTTCGTCGCGTTCGCGGGCGGCAAGGCAGCCAGGGTGCTCGTAGTCTTCCACGGCGACGGACATCACGCCTACCACTCGGACACGTCGACGGGATTCAGGGAGCTGCACGAGATCCGCCTGACGGGGCCAGGTGCCGTCAGCGCTGACGAACTGGCAAAGAGCATCGCGGACGCGACGGGTGTTTGGCTCCAGGACGAAACACCCTCGGCGGCCAGCGCCATCCTCGACACAGCGTACGTTCCGCAGCTGCGGGCGGCGTTGAACGAGCTGCTCGCGCGTGGTGGCGTCGTCTGGGGCCACGCACTACTCGGCGAAGTCGTCACCGACGCGCAGCCAGCGCTCGACGACGCGAATCCGGCAACTGCCTGCCGACGCGGACTCGCTCTCCTGCCGGGGAGCGCCATGGAATGCAGCGATCCGATCGCGTCGCCGAAGCAGGCCGTGCGGAACGCCAACGAAGAGCAGACCGACCTGCGGCGGCTGTCGGCGCTGTGCCCACCGCGCTTCACCGGCATCCGCGTCGTGGGAAGCGCGGTCGTTCAGGGGGCCGAATTGTCCCCGGCCGACGATTCGTCGGCGACGATCTTGCCATCGTCGAAGGCGGCAGGCGATGCAGAGCGCGAGCCGATCCACCTCGGGCCAGGCACGCACTACGACCTGATCACCGGCAAACGCCGCTGACTGCGCATCAGCGCCGGTGGCAGCAGCTCTGCCGCCGCGGCTCGTCGTCGTCGTCGTGGTCGCCGAACAACCAGGCCTGCACGCCGAGGGTCACGCAGTCCAAGGCCAGGGTGAACGGCGTCAGGGCGAGCTTGCCCAGGAACTCCCCCCACGTGTCGTCTTCATCCTGCCGCTCGCCCCACGTCGTGTCCTCGTCGTCCGAGCTCCACAGCGCCGTCGTGATGCAGCTCGACAGCAGGACCGGCAGCAGCAGCGTGGCGGCGAACAGACCCAGGCGCCGGGGGGACGACCGCAGGGAGGAGGGCTTCATGGCCGCCCCCCAGCGCCTGTTCCCCCGACCGCGTTCCACGGTCAGCCGCCGAGCCCGCGCGCAGCCAGCATCTGCTCGACGTACTTGGCGATCACGTCGACCTCGACGTGCAGCGCATCCCCGACCCGCTTCTGGCCCAGCGTCGTCACCTGGGCCGTGTGCGGGATCACGGCGATACCGACCGCCCCGTCGCGCTGGCCGGCGATCGTCAGCGACACCCCGTCGAGGGTGATCGAGCCCTTCTCGACGCAGTATCTCTGCAGTTCGGGCGGCACCCGCACCCAGAGCTCGCCGCCGGCCCTCGGATCCAGGGCCAGCACGACTTCCCCGACCCCGTCGACGTGGCCCTGCACCAGGTGTCCGCCGAGCGGGTCGCCGGCGCGCAGGGCGCCTTCGAGGTTCAGCCGTTCCCCCACGGCGGCCCGGCCGAGCCAGGTCCGCGCCAGGGTCTCCGGGCTGAGGTCGAACGCCGCCACCCCGCCGTCCAGGCCGATCACGGTGCAGCACACCCCCGACAGCGCGATCGAGTCGCCGAGCCGGAACGGCCCCGGCAGGGCCCGCAGATCGACCCGCAGCCGGGCCCCGTCCGGGGTCGTCACCCGCTCCACCACCGTTCCGACCGCCTGTACGAGCCCGGTGAACATGCCGGAAGCCTAGCGAACACCACCCGGTTCCGGCCATGCGTCGTCTTGACCGACACCCCAGCCGCCCCGTAGTCTGCTCACCCTTTCTTCGCGGCAAGGCACCTTGCGCTGCGCCATCCTGACACTCTTTCCAGACGCCCTGCGGCCCTACCTGGACGAGAGCATCCTCGGGATCGCGCAGGCCCAAGGCAAGCTCCGGGTCGACCTGGTCGACTTCCGGAACTTCGCTTTCGACCCGCACCGGACGGTCGACGATCGACCGTTCGGCGGCGGGCCGGGCATGGTGCTGAAACCCGAACCGATCTTTGACGCCATCGAGGACGTGGAACGGACGCATGGTCCCTTCCACAAAGTCCTGCTCTGCCCCCGCGGTCGCACGTTCGATCAGCCGAAGGCACGGCAACTCAGCCAGCGCGAGCGGCTGCTGTTCCTGTGCGGACGCTACGAAGGCTACGACGAACGCATCCGCGCGGGCTTCGCCTGGGAGGAGATCTCACTCGGCGACTTCGTGCTGGCCGGCGGCGAACTCGCCGCGCTGTGCCTGCTCGAAGCCGCGGTGCGACTGATCCCCGGCGTGCTCGGCTGTGCCGAGTCCGCCGTGCTCGAGTCGTTCGAGGGCGAGTGGCTGGACTACCCTCAATACACGCGTCCGCGTGAGTTCCGCGGTATGCACGTGCCCGACGTGCTGCTGTCCGGCGATCACGCGGCCGTGGCCCGCTGGCGGCACGAGCAGGCCAGACTGCTGACCGCCGACAAGCACCGACTTCCCGCTGCGACAGACCCAGAACGAGACCCGCAACCGAAACCCCTGCCGACGACGCGTGCCAGACGCGGCACGCCGCGCGCAACGAAGCCAGACCCATGAACATCCTGCACCAGCTCGAGCTCGAGCACATGAAGGCCGAGATCCCCGACTTCGGGATCGGCGACACGGTCGACGTCCACTATCTGATCAAGGAAGGCGACAAGGAGCGCGTGCAGCTGTTCTCCGGCACGGTGATCGCTCTCGCCGGCAGCGGCATCCGCCGCAACGCGACGGTGCGCCGCCTCGTCGCCGGTGAAGGCGTCGAGCGCACGTTCCCGCTGCACTCGCCGCGCGTCGCCAACATCACGGTCCGGGACCGCGGCATCGTGCGCCGCGCCAAGCTCTACTACCTGCGCGACCGCGAGGGCAAGGCGACCCGCCTGAAGCCCAACCTCGGCAAGCTGCAGTACCCGCGCTCCGGCAAGGGCAGCGGCCTGTCGAAGGCCGCCGCCACCGACGCGCCGGCCGCCGAATAGCGTCGCCGGCCGCCGCGCCCCTGCATCGATCCTCCGCACCTGCGGGCCGGCCCTGACGCCGTCCCGCGCTCTTGGCTTCCGGCGCACCGCCTGCGGGCGGGCCCCCTATTGCAATGCTCGAGAACGCTAGTCGGCAGTTGTTCCTGGTCGTGCTCGCCCTGCTGGCGGGTCTGGCCTCGGTCCTGATGCTCAAGCCCACGCTGGGCCCGGACCTCAAGGGCGGCACGCAGCTGCGCTACGAGGTGCCGCGCGACGTGCTGGCGCAGCTCGAGACGAAGGAGAACGCCTCGATCGAAGGGATCATGGCGCAGACGATCGGCGTGATCATCGAGCGCATCGATCCGACCGGCGCGCTCGACCCGCTGGTCACGCGCAGCGGCGAGACCGGCATCCTGATCGAGCTGCCCTACTTCGAGGACCCGCTCGACCTCAAGAAGGTGCTCGAGCGCATCGCCAACCTCGGCAAGCTCGAGATGCGCATCGTCGCCGACGCCGACTACGCCGAGGGCCCGGTCAAGTTCAACCTGCAGGCCGAGAAGGCCCGGCTCGAGGCGTGGCTCAACGCCGGCGAGAACCGCAAGGACGTCGCCGCCGACCCGACCACCGCGATCCGCCGCTTCAACAACGACCAGACGCAGGGCCCGCTGCAGTTCAACAACCTGGCGTGGTATCCGCGCCTGGTCAAGCCGAAGCCCGACGACGCCAAGGTCTGGGACCTGTCCTACACCAGGATCCCGCTGCTCGAGCCGGCCACGGTCAAGGTGTTCACCGACGCCGAGTACAACGGCGGCGTCGTGCCGGAGGCGGTGCAGAAGCTGCCGGCCAGCAAGCAGTACCTGGTCGAGCTGATCGCGCTCAACATGCACGAGCGCCACTTCAGCGGCGAGGACCTGGACCCGTCCGGCGTGCAGGCCACGACCAGCCAGGACGGCGGCCTCGCGGTCGCCTACAGCATCGTCGGCGCGCTGCAGAGCGACTACGCCGACTGGTCCGAGAAGTGGATCGGCAAGTGCAGCGCGATCGTGCTGAACGGCCTCGTCAAGTCGGCGCCGCGCTTCGAGAGCAAGATCCCCGGCCGCGGCCAGATCCACGGCGACTTCACCAAGGAAGAGGTCGAGGAACTGGTCAAGGTGCTGCGCACCGGCTCGCTGCGCGTCGAGCCCGAACTGCAGAGCAAGCTCGTCATCGGCCCGACGCTCGGCATGGAGGCGATCCTGCGCGGCGTCTGGTCGCTGCTCGCCGGCAGCGTGCTGGTGTTCGTGGTGGTGCTCGCCTACTACCGCATCGCCGGCACGATCGCGTGCCTGACGCTGCTGCTGAACGCCTTCCTGCTCTACGCGGCGATGCTGTTCATGCAGGCGACGATCACCCTGCCGGGCCTCGGCGGCATCGTGCTGACGATGGGCATGGCGGTCGACGCCAACGTGCTGATCTACGAGCGCATCCGCGAGGAGCTGACCAAGGGCAAGGAGATGCTGCAGGCGGTGCGTGCCGGCTTCGAGCGCGCGATGGCGGCGATCCTCGACTCGAACATCACGACGTTCCTGGTCGGCATCGTGCTGTTCAACGTCGGCGTCGGTCCGGTGCGCGGCTTCGCCGTCACCCTGATGGTCGGCATCGTCACGACGATCTTCACCCAGTTCCTCGTGACGCGCCTGCTGTTCCACTACGCGCTGGAGAAGAAGTGGCTGGCCAACTACCGGCCGCGCCAGTTCCTCACCAACCTGAAGCTGGACTTCGTCAAGCACATCGGCAAGTGCCTGACCCTGAGCACGGTGGTGATCGTCGCCGGGCTGGTCTACGCGTTCACGGCCGTGCCGCGCGAGGTCATGCTCAGCATCGACTTCACCGGCGGCGCCAACCTGCGCATGGTCGTCTCGCAGCCGATGAGCGCCGACGATGCGCGGGCCCGGCTGGCCGGCGACGCCGAGTTCCAGGCCGACTACCCGAACGCGACCGTCAACACGATCGGCGAGGCCGACGCGAGCGGCAGGGTGTCGGAGTTCAACGTGCGCCTGAAGCTGACCGATGCGCAGCGCGAGCACGTCGAACAGGACCGCCGCGCCTGGGTCGAGAAGCGCGACGCGGCCGAGCAGGCCGGCGACTCGCCGCCGGCGGCCTACGAACCGCCTTACGTCGGCGCGCTGCGGCGCGTGTTCGGCGACCTGCTGGTCAAGCCGGCGTTCAACGACGCCTTCACGGTGCCGAGCGCCGACGGCAACAAGAACCTGTCGTTCGCGCAGATCGACCTGCACTTCGGCGCGCCGGTCAGCGTCATCGAGGCGACGACCGAACTGGCCACCAACCTGAAGGGCAGCAAGGTGACCGTGCTCGGTGACGATCCGGCCGCGACCGTGACCAAGGATCTGCGCGTGGAATGGACGACGCCGTCCAGCACCAGGGACTGGGAGCTGTTCGAGATCGCCCGCACGGCGCTGGCCGACCTGAAGGACACCCAGCAGAAGCCGATGCGGCTGTCCGATCCGTTCCCCGAGGCCCAGGAGATCCAGGGCCGCTACGTCGACGACCTGCGCAACGCCGCGATCGGCGCGCTGATCCTCGCCTGGGTGCTGATCGTGCTCTACCTGCGCGTGCGCTTCCACGAGTACAAGTACGGCATCGGCGCGGTCGTCGCGTTGATCCACGACGTGCTGGTCGCGTTCGGCGTCGTCGTGCTGGCGAACAACCTCGGCTGGGTGCACGCCGAGATCAGCCTGTCGATGATCGCCTGCTTCCTGACGATCATCGGCTACTCGGTCAACGACACGATCATCATCTACGACCGCATCCGCGAGTGCGTGCGCGACAACGCCCGCGACGGCACCAACGAGCCGTTCCGCGACCTGATCAACAAGGCGTTGAACCAGACCATGTCGCGCACGGTGCTGACCACCGGTCTGACGATGCTGGTCGTCATCGCCCAGTTCGCCGTCAACTGGGGCAGCGAATCCGACCTCGAGTCGTTCGCGTTCGGCATGCTGGTCGGCATGGTCACCGGCACCTACTCGTCGGTCTACATCGCCGCGCCGATCCTGATCTGGCTGCACAAGGACGTACAGCCCGGGGCCCAGCCGGGCCATGCGGTGCCGGCGACGGTCGGGCCGACGGCGCCGGGCGACCGCGCCCCGTCGCCGTGACCCACCGCGGGCCGGTCGCATGCACTCCTCCCACGCAGTCCCGCACTTCCCGCACCGGCTCGCGCCCTTCGACCTGCGAACGACCCCGCTGCTGCGCACCGACGTCCTGGTGATCGGCTCGGGCATCGGCGGCGCCTGCGCGGCGCTGCACGCCGCCGACGCCGGGGCCGAGGTGCTGCTGCTGGCGAAGGACGACCTGGTCGACACCAACACGGCCTGGGCGCAGGGCGGCATCGCCGTCGTCACGCTGGCCGAGGACAGCCTCGCCACGCACGTCGCCGACACGCTGCGCGTCGGCGCGGGCGTCGCGTCGCCCGACGTCGTGCGCGAGGTCGTCGGGTCGGCCAGCGCGGCGGTCGAGTGGCTGCAGCGCCTCGGCACCCGCTTCGACAGCTGCAGCCGGCCGGCGGACGGCCTCGAGGTGTCGCGCGAGGGCGGCCACAGCCACGCCCGGGTCGTGCACGCCAACGGCGACGCCACCGGCCAGGAGATCCAACGCGCGCTGGTCGCCGCGCTGCACGCGCACCCGCGCATCACCGTGCGCCCGCGGGTGTTCGTGCGCGACCTGGTGCTGCAAGACGGTCACTGCACCGGCGCCATGTGCCTGCAGGACGGCATGGAACTGGCCGTCGAAGCGGTGTCGACGATCGTCGCCACCGGCGGCACCGGCCAGATCTACCGCGAGACCACCAACCCGACCGGCGCCTCGGGCGACGGCCACGCGCTGTGCTTCCGCGCCGGCGCGCGCATGGCCGACTGCGAGTTCGTGCAGTTCCATCCGACCACGCTCTACATCGCCGGTGCGTCGCGTTTCCTGATCAGCGAGGTCGTGCGCGGGGCCGGCGCCGTGCTGCGCGACCGCAACGGCGAGCGCTTCATGACCGCCGCGCATCCGATGGCCGAACTGGCGCCGCGCGACGTCGTCAGCCGGGCGATCCTCGATCGCATGGTCGCGACCAACGACACGCACGTCTACCTCGACCTGACCACCGTGCAGGGCGATCCGCGCACGTTGTTCCCGTCGATCGCGCACATCTGCTCGACGTTCGACCTGGACCTGGCCAAGGACCACATCCCGGTGCGACCGGGCGCGCACTACTTCGTCGGCGGCGCCGCCACCGACACCGATGGCCGCACGTCGGTGCCGGGCCTGTTCGCGGTCGGCGAGGCCGCCGCGTCCGGCCTGCACGGCGCCAATCGCCTCGCGTCGAACTCGCTGCTCGAAGGCGCGGTGATCGGCCGCAAGGCCGGCCTCGCCGCCGCGGCCGTCGGCCGTGAGGTCGCCGCGGGTCAGCCGCGCCTCGGACTGCCGCAGTTCGGCGACGGTCCGCCGATCGCGGCCGCGCCGCCGCGCCTGCTGCACGACGACCTGCTCTACGCGCTGAAGAGCCTGATGTGGCGCCAGGTCGGCCTGCGCCGCGACGCCGCGGGCCTCGCCGACGCACGGGCGCGCATCGCGTTCTGGCACCACTACCTGGTGCGCGCGCCGCTGCGCGATCGCCGCGCCTGCGAGCTGGCCAACATGCTGACGGTCGCGGCGATGGTCGCCGAGAGCGCGCTGGTGCGCAGCGAGTCGCGCGGCACGCACTTCCGCAGCGACTTCCCCGAACGCGACGACGCCGGCTACTGTCGCAGCATCTTCCTCGAGCGCACCAGCGACGGCGGCATCCGCGCCGAACTCGGCCCGAGCAGATCCCCCACCGATCGGAAGCCCGCGTGAAGAGCGACACCTACGACACCCGCGGCAACCCCACCGAGGCGCTGCTGTTCGGCGTCGTGCCGATGGGCGATCCGCGCACCGCGGCCGAGGCGCTGCACGAGCTGCAGCAGCTCGCCGAGACCGCCGGGTTCGTGCCGGCCGGCTGCATGGTGCAGCACCGCCGCCACCCCGATCCGCACAGCTACCTCGGCAGCGGCAAGCTCGCGGAGCTGGTCGAGGTCACCAAGCTCGCGCACAGCGGCTGCGTCATCTGCGACGACTCGCTGACGCCGACCCAGGGCAAGGCGATCGAGAGCGCGGTCGGCGTGCCGTGCATCGATCGCAGCGAGCTGATCCTGCAGATCTTCGGCATGCACGCGCGCACGCCGCAGGCGCGGCTGCAGGTCGAGCTGGCGGCGCTGCAGTACGAGATGCCGCGGCTGCGCCGGCGCTGGACCCACCTCGAACGCCAGCGCGGCGGCATCGGCGTGCGCGGTGGCGCCGGCGAGAAGCAGATCGACGTCGACCGCGAACTGCTGCGCAACCGCATCGCCGCCGTCAGCCGCGAGCTGAAGCGCATCGAGCAGCACAAGGTGCGCGAGGTGCAGGCGCGGCCCGACCTGTTCACGATCGCCGTCGTCGGCTACACGAACGCCGGCAAGTCGAGCCTGATGAACAAGCTGACCGATGCCGGCGTGCTGGCCGAGAACCGCCTGTTCTCGACGCTCGACACGCGGACCCGGCCGTGGCGGCTGCCCGGCGGCCGCACCGTGCTGCTGACCGACACCGTCGGCTTCCTGCGCAAGCTGCCGCACCAGCTGGTCGCCAGCTTCCACGCCACCCTCGAGGAGGCCCTGCACGCCGACCTGCTGCTGGTGATGGTCGATGCCAGCTCGCCGGAGGGAGCCGACCAGCTGCGCACCGTCGACGAGGTGCTCGAGACCCTCGGTGCCAACGAGCTG
>JAEUHS010000032.1 GCA_016794035.1 Planctomycetota bacterium | reverse complement strand
TGGTAGCGGGGGCAGGATTCGAACCTACGACCTTCGGGTTATGAGCCCGACGAGCTACCGGGCTGCTCCACCCCGCGTCGTTGAGGCACAGAAGATAGCGCCCGCGATCCCAACGGCAAGAGCGTTCTCGGCATTCGACGGCGCAGCGACCGGCCCGGCGTCACCCCACTAGTTGGCGCCGCGCAGCTGCTGGAAGGCGTCGCGCTGCTCGGTCGGGCAGTCGCCGGCGCGGAACAGGGCCACGAACGGCTCGGAGGTCTCCAGCAGTTCCTGCCGCGCTGCCGGCAGGAAGCGGGCGTGGTGCTGCATCCACTCGAGCAGGCGGCCGCGGAACGCGGGATCGACCGGCGGCGTCGCCTTCCACGTGCTCTCGAACAACGCGAGCGCACCGGGCTTGTCGGATGCGAACAGCGCGCGGGCGACGCGCGACTGCAGATCGAGCACGCCGGGATCGCTCGGCGGCTGGCTGGTGAGCTCGGTCAACAACCGCGCCGCCGCGTCGGCCTTGCTCATGGCGAGTTGGGCCTCGGCGGCCAGCACGCGCGCCCGGTCGGCTTCCGCCGCGGAGAACGGCACGCGGCCGGTCGCCGCGCTGCCATTGGCCAGCCACAGACCCGCCCGCTGGGCCACGTCCGGGTACTTGCCGCACGCGAGATCGACTTCGAGGCGCAGCACGCGGTGCGCCGGTTCGTCCAGCCGCTGGGACTCGTCGACGGCGTCCAGCGCGCCGAACGCGACCCGCACGTCGCGCGCCTCCTGCAGCAGTTCCGGCGAACTCGTCCATGCGTCCTTGGACGGCTTCAACAGCGCCGTCCTGATCAGCAACGCCATCGCCTGGCGCGCCGGGCCGGCCTGCCCCGCGTCGTCACTGCCGACGAGCTTGGCGAGATCGACGGCGCCGTGGTTCTGCAGCACCAGACGCACGCTCTGTCGTTTCTCGAACTGCAGCAGCTGCCGGCAGGCGCGGATCCACTGGCCGCGCTCGGCGTGCGGACCCGCGGCGATCGTCGCCAGGGCCTGCAGCAACGGCTCCAGCCGCAGCTCCTTCTCGGCCGGTGACGCCGACCCGAGCTCGGACAGCAAGGTGCTCAGCGCGCCGATCGCGTTCGCCGACGTCTGCGGCTCGCGGCCGCACGCGAGCAGGCAGTTGACCAACGACCGCAGCACGGTGGCGTTGGCCTCGACCTGGATGCGATCGCGCAGCACGTTGGTCGTCGCGCCGATCCACTCGAGGCGGCGCGCATCGACGGACTCCGGCAGTCGCACCAGCGACTCCACGGCCTGCAGCCGCAGTTCGTCGGCCGGATCCTTCAGGAGCTCGTGCATCGCCAGCACCCATTCCTCCGCGACGCCTTCCTGGCTGCGCCAGCCACGCAGCTGGATCACGCACGTCGAGCGGAACTTGGTGTCCTGGCCGCCATCCTTCGCGAGGTCGAGCAGCAGGCGGAACAGCTCGGGCACGCGCTGTTCGCTGCCGTCGAGCGTCTGCACCAGCGCGAGCCCGGCATTGCGCACCTCGGGGTCCTTGGCGGTGCGGCACGCGGCCTCGACCAGCGCCAGCCACTCGGCCTTGTCCGGATCGCTGGCCATCGGCGCCGTCCACCTCGGCATGGTGCGCGACGACAACGTGGCCAGCGTCGCCAGCAGCTGTTCGCGCGCCTCGGCGCCGGTGCGCAGCAACTTGCTCGCATGCCGCACCAGGCGCGTGCGGGTCTCGAGGTTGGGGAACCGGCGCAGCCCGCGCAGCGCAGCCACCTGCAGGTCGGCCTCGGGCGCGTCGAGCTGCGCGAGCAGCAGCGTGGTGACCTCGGCCGCCAGCTCGCCTTCCTCGCTGCGGCACAGGTAGGCGGCGACCTCGAGCAGCAGCGCGCGACGGCGGACCTGGTCGGGCGCCACCTGACGGAAGCGCTGCAGCACCGCGCGGCAGAACGTCTGTCGCGGCAACGCCTGGTCGTCCGCGGGCAGCCCGTTCGCCAGCGACTGCTGCAGCAGCTCGAGGCAGGCGTCGAGCACCGCCGGATCGTCGACCATGGTGCGCGATTGGATCGCGGCCCAGTCGATGCCCGGCGTGCGCACGGTGTGGGCGCGCACGAAGTCCCGCGCCGCCTCGACGCGCAGCCGCGCGAAGTCCTCGCGCATGCGCTCCAGCGGCCGCGGCCCGAGGCGGGCGGCACGTTCGGCCAGGTCGACGTAGCGCCACTCGCCGTAGCGCTCCTGCCAGGCGACGAACTGCGCCTTGGTCTGGAACTCGTCGTCGTGGTAGGTCAGCAACTGCAACGACCGCCGGGCCTGCACGCGCACCGGCTCCTCACTGGCCTCGAGGAAGTCCGCGAGCGTCTGCGCCAGCAGGATCTGCTGCATGTCGGCGAGGCACCGCATCACCTCGACCTTGGTGTCCGTCGCCGCGGTGGCCAGCAGGTGGCGGGCGGCGACGTCGAGTTCGCGCACCGGCACGCTCTGCAGGCACCGTCGCGCGGCGGCGCGCACCGGGTTGTCGACGGCGTCGTCGATCGCCGAACCCGGTTCGTGCCAGAGCGGCGCCAGGGCATCGAGGTAGCCGGCCAGCACCTGGCGTCGCACTTCGTCGCTGGCGCCGCCGAACCACTGCTTGCTGTTGCCGAGCACGTGGCGCTGCAGCGAGGCGAGGATCGTCTCCCGCACGCGGTCCGGATCGTCGCGGCGCAACAGGAACTCCTGCAACAGGCGATGCGCCGCCGGGTCGTTCATGCCGAGCAGGCGAACGACGGCGCTCTCGCGCGCGTCGCGGCCGTCGGGCCCGGCGCGACCGAGCATCTCGCGCAGCCGGACGAGGTCCTGTGGCCCGGTCGCATCCTGCGGCCCCTGCGACTGCACCCGGATCGCCACGGCATCGGCCCGTTCCGCCCCAGGCTGGGCGCAGAGCACCCCGCTCGCGATCCAGGTCGCCACGAACGCCAAGCACGCCAGTCGAGCCGTCATCACCGCCATCTGGTCACCACGCCTCCGAGATGTCGTCGCCACCGACGACGCGAGCCCACCCAGGCCGTCATCCTACCGGAACACCGCCGGTGCGCAGCATCGGCATTCCCGGGCGGCGACTGCACCCGACGTCGGCGCACGGACTTCCCTCCCAGGCGCGGGGCGATCAGCCCGGAACGACCAGGCGCGCGGCCTTGGCCTTGCCGACCTGCAGCACGTAGCTGCCCGGCCCCAGCTGCGCCTTCGGATCCGTCTCGACGCGGCCGTCGACGCGCACCCCGCCGCCCTGGACCAGCCGCCGGCCGTCGCTGTTCGAGGACGCGAGCCCGGCCGCGGCGAGCGCGCCCGGCAGCCAGATGGCGCCGTCCTTCAGCAGGCCCGCATCGACGGCGACCGTCGGCAGGTCGTCGGGCACGCCGCCATCGCGATGCACGCGGTCGTACTCGGCCCGGGCGGCCTGGGCCGCGTCGACGCCGTGGAAGTCCGCGACGATGCCCGCCGCCAGCGCGAACTTCGCCTCCAGCGGGTTTCGCGTCAGCTCGTCGACGCGCGCCGCCGGCACGTCGGTCAGCAACAGGAAGTACTTCGCGAGCAGGTCGTTCGGCACCTTCATCAGCTTGCCGAACTGCACCGACGCCGGCTCGGCGATGCCGACGTAGTTGCCGAGCGACTTCGACATCTTCTGGCTGCCGTCGAGCCCTTCGAGCAGCGGCATCGTCATGCAGACCTGCGGCGTCTGCCCGGCCTGGGCCTGCAGATCGCGGCCGACCAGCAGGTTGAACAGCTGGTCGCTGCCGCCGATCTCGACGTCGCAGCGCAGTTCGACCGAGTCCCAGCCCTGCAGCAGCGGGTACAGGAACTCGTGCACCGCGATCGGCTGCTGGGAGCGGAAGCGCTGCTGGAAATCGTCGCGCTCGAGCATGCGCGCGACGGTGTAGCGGCTGGCGAGCGCGATGCAGTCCATGAACGACTGGCGGTCGAACCACTCGGCGTTCTCCCGCTCCTCGACGTCGTCGATGTCGAGCACGGCGCCGACCTGCGCGCGGTAGGTCTGCTGGTTGGCATCGACCTGCGCACGCGTCAGCGGCGGCCGGGTCTTGTTGCGACCGGACGGGTCGCCGACCATCGCGGTGGCGGTCCCCCACAACACGATCACGCGGTGGCCGAGGCGCTGGAAGTCGCGCAGCTTGCGCAGCGGCACCGTGTGGCCGAGGTGGATGTCCGGCGAGCTGGGGTCGATGCCGAACTTGATGCGCAGCGGTCGGCCCTCGGTGCGGCTCTGCTCGAGCCGCCTGCCCAGGTCGTCCAGGTCGACGACGTCGACGACACCGCGGCGCAACACCGCCAACTGCTCTGCGACGGGAGGGAAATTCACGCTCGCTGCTTACCGGCGTGCCTGCCACCAGGCAAGCCAGGCCTCGCGATCGCCCGACGGCAGCTGCGCGCCGGTCAGCACCTGCAGCGCCGCCATCGCCACCAGCGCCTGGTCCTGGCGGCCGAAGCGCACCTGCTCGATCAGCAGCGCCGTCGCCGCATCGCGCTCGTCGGCGCCGGCGAACGAGGCGGCGACGAACACGTGCGCGAAGTGTGCCGGATCGCCGCGGCGCAGCGCCTCGCGCAGCGTCACCAGCGGCGCCTTGGCGATCGCCTCGTAGCCGGCCGGCCACTGGGTGAGTCCTGCGCTGGCGATGTCGGTGCGCTGCACCGGCACGCGTTCGCCGTCGATCTGCACGTAGCCGGGCATCAGGCCCACGCGCAGGTGCACGCGGCGGCGCACGGCGTCGCCGGCCGCCACGTCGAGGCCGATCGGCACCACCAGCGGCTGCCGGTCCGCGAACGTGCATGCGGTCGGCAGCCAGACGAAGTCCTGGGTCTGCGTCGAACGCGTGCTGCCGTCGACGAACGTGTCGTCCAGCGTCACCGCGACCGCGAACCCGCAGGCATCGTCGTCGTCGCGACCGCCGAGGCGCACGGCGGCCGGCGGCGCCGGCAACGTCAGCAGGAACGTGAACGGCGTGCCCAACGGCGGCGCCGCCGGTGCGGCGACGTCGTCCGCGTCGGTGACGGGCGCCGGCCGCAGCGTCGCCCGCGCCGCGGCGTGCTGCTGGAAGCGCAGCCCCGCGGCCAGCGCGCGATAGCCGCGCAGCACCTCCTGCAGTCGGACCGGCAGGTCCGGGCGCTGGTACGCCGACAGCAGAGCCTCGACCTGCGCCGGGTCCCGGTCCTCGGCCGCGGCCTGCAGCCGCTGGAAGACGCCGGCGTAGAAGTCGAACAGCAGGCGCTGGTCGGCGTCGCCTTCGGCGCCGAACGGGATCGTCAGCGCGACCGCGGGCACCGCCGGCGTCTCGACGTCGGCGAACAGCGGCGCGTCCTCGTAGGTCGTGACGCACCCGGCCGCGGCGAACATCGCCGCGGCCAGCATCATCGGACTACGCGCCGGGTGCACGGGCGCTCACGCGTCGGTCGACCCGTCGTCGCGCTTCTCCGCTTCGCGGGCACTGACGCGCTGGCCGATGCCCTTGAGCTGGTCGGCGAGCGAGCCGATCGCGGGCTGCACGTGGCGCTCGACCTCGGGTGCGGGCGCGGTGCCCGCGGCGGCGCCTTCTTCGCCGTCCTCGAAGTGGGCCTGGATCAGCGTCAGGCCGATCTTCCGCTCGTCGGTGTCGATCTTGATGATGCGCACCTCGACCTTCTGGCCGACCTTGACCACCTCCTCGGGGTTGTCGACCTTGTGGTCGGCCAGCTCCGAGATGTGCAGCAGGCCTTCGAGGCCCGGCTCCAGTTCGACGAACACGCCGAAGTTGGTGATCTTGGTGACCGTGCCCGGAACCGAGTCGCCGATGTGGTAGCGCGCCGGGATGTCGCCGCTCCACGGGTCGGCCTGCAGCTGCTTGAGACCGAGCGCGATGCGCTTCTTCTCCTGGTCGACCGACAGCACGACGCACTCGATCTCCTCGCCCTTCTTCACGACCTCGCTCGGGTTCGTGATCTTGCGCGTCCAGCTCATGTCGGTGATGTGCAGCAGACCGTCGATGCCTTCCTGCAGCTCGATGAAGGCGCCGTAGTTGGTCAGGTTGCGCACCTTGCCGCGGATCACGGTGCCGGGCGGGTAGTGCTCGGCGACCATGTCCCACGGATTCACTTCCGTCTGCTTCATGCCGAGGCTGATGGTCTGCTTCTCGGTGTCGATCTCGAGCACGACGACCTCGACCTGGTCGCCCTGCTTGACGACCTCGTTCGGATGGTTGACGCGCTTGGTCCACGACATCTCGGAGATGTGCACCAGGCCCTCGACGCCGTCCTCGAGCTTGACGAACGCGCCGTAGCTCATCAGGTTGACGACCTCACCCTGGATGCGCTGGCCGACCGGGTACTTCTCGGTGATGTTCTCCCACGGCGAAGCGCTCTTCTGCTTCATGCCCAGCGCGATGCGTTCGCGCTCGCGGTCGATCTTCAGCACCTTGACCTCGACCTCGTCGTCGAGCTTCAGCATCTCCGACGGGTGGTTCACGCGGCCCCACGACATGTCGGTGATGTGCAGCAGGCCGTCGATGCCGCCGAGGTCGACGAACACGCCGAAGTCGGCGATGTTCTTGACCACACCCTTGCGGATCTGACCTTCCTCGAGGTCGGACAGCAGCTTGATCTTCTTGGCCTCGCGCTCCTCTTCGATCAGCTTGCGGCGCGAGATGACGATGTTCATCCGCTCCTCGTCGATCTTGATGATGCGCGCCTCGATGTCCTTGCCGATCCAGTCGCCGATGTCACCGGCGCGGCGGATGTTGACCTGCGACGCCGGCAGGAACACCGGCACGCCGATGTCGACCAAGAGGCCGCCCTTGATCTTGCGCAGCACCAGGCCCTTGACGGTGTCGCCTTCCTTGTGCGTGAGGATGATGTTCTCCCACCCACGGATGCGATCGGCCTTGCGCTTGCTGAGCAGGATGTAGCCTTCGGCGTCGTTGATCTGCTCGACCAGGCACTCGATCTCGAGTCCGGGCTGCACGGCGAGCGGGTCCGGGAACTCCTCGAGCGCGATCTGGCCCTCGGCCTTGTAGTTGACGTCGACCACCACGGTGCCGTCCTCGAGCACCTTGATGACCTTGCCGCGGACGATCTTGTTGGGCGACAGTTCGGCGACCGTCTTGCCGATCGCCTGGTCCAGTTCGGCCAGGGTTGCGGTGCCGAGCGCCTCCGACGTGAGCCGGGACAGCTCGTCATCGGACATCGCGAACTTCTTGATCAGATTCTTGCCGTGCATCAAACGAAACGGGGTTGAAGGAAAGGAAGGGAACAACTGACGAGGAGAGACTCCGAACCGCCGGCGTGCACGCCGATGGCCAGAGCGACCAAAGTCCCACCGGCCGGACCATCCGGTCGGTGGTTGCCGGCGACGGGACTCAGGTCCCACCTCCGGCGGAAGACAAGCTTGGATCGGATCGGCTGTCGCCCGCGGCGCCACTCGCATCGGCGACGCGCAGCGGCGCTCTGGCCAGGGTGGCGACCTCGGCCCGCAGCGCCTCGACACCGCCCGGCGCCAGCACGCGTGCCGCCGGCCACGGCTGGCCGTAGCGCACGACGATCTTGTACGGCTTGGGCAGCCAGGCCCGGCGCGAGAACGCCCGGTAGGCGCCGTCGATGCCGACCGGCAGCACCGGCGCGCCGGTGCGGCGCACGAGGAACTCGACCCCGGTGCGGAACGGCGCCACCGCCCCATCGGCGCTGCGCGTGCCCTCGGGGAAGATGCCGACCACCTCACCGGCCCGCAGGCAGTCGGTGAGCAGCCGCATCGCTTCCTTCGACGGCGCGTCGCGATCGATCAGGGTGACGCCGCACTGGGCCAGCCACCAGCGGATCGGGCCGAGCTTCGCCAGGCCCGCCTGGGCCAGGAACGCGACCCAGCGGCTCGCCGAGATGCCGATCATCGGCGGGTCGAGGTAGCTCGCGTGGTTGGCGACGATCAGCACCGGTCCGGTCGCGGGCAGCCGCTCGCGACCCTCGATGCGCAGCCGGAACCAGAGCCGGCTCCACCACAGCACCGAGTACTTCGAGACGTTCCAGACCAGGGCGCTGCGCGACACGCGGGCGGGCAGCCGCCGTTCGACGCCGCCGCGCGGCCGGCCCACATGCGGGCCCTCATCCGGGTTCGCGTCCGGCCGCGTCGCGTCCGGCTTCACGGCGCCGCTCGCAGTCGCTGGGCGTCACCGCGCCGCACGTAGGCGAGCAGCACGGCGACCACGGCTTCGGTCGTGAGCCCGGTCGAGTCGACGTAGAGCGCATCGGGCGCCTGCCGCAGCGGCGCGTCGGAACGCGTGCTGTCGAGCCGGTCGCGCACGTTGATCTCGTCGAGCACGTCGGTCGTGCTGACCTGCCGCCCCTGCCGCTCGAAGTCCCGGCTGCGGCGGCGCGCGCGTTCGCTCGGCGCGGCGTCCAGGTAGACCTTCCAGCGCGCGTTCGGGAACACCACCGAGCCCATGTCGCGGCCCTCGGCCACGACCGGCCCCTGCATCGCGACCGCGCGCTGCAGATCGCGCATCGCCGTGCGCACGAACGGCAGCGCCGACACCATCGAGACCTGCGACTCGACTTCGCGCACCCGCAGGTGCGGCGTCACGTCGCGGCCGTTCAACAGCACGCGCCCCGCCGACAGCTCGAGCCGAGCCGTCGCCAACGCGCGCCGCATGCGTTCGGCGCCGCGGTCCGGCTCACCGGCGCACGTCGCGGGCGCGCAGCCCTCCTGCAGGAAGTGCCACGTGACCGCGCGATACATCGCGCCGGTGTCGAGGAACGCGAAGCCGAGCTGCTCGGCGAGCAGCCGCGCCACCGTGCTCTTGCCGGCACCCGAGGGACCGTCGATCGCCACGACCTGCGTCGGTGCGCGGGCAGCGCCATCGGGCTCACTGCCACGAGGCTCACTCGCGGGGGGATCACTCGCAGCAGCAGACACGCGATGGAATCGGCGGGAGTCGCTCGGGAGAGTTCGTGGAATACAGTCGATCCAGATTGGAAAAGATCGTCGCCGAACGACCGCGGCCGACGATCCGGTACCGGACCCGTCCGACGAAGGGGGCCGAGCAGTGTAGCCGGGCGGCCGCGTCGACCGCAATCGGGAAGTGCCGGCCGATGGCGCCCCGGGCGACCCGTCGGCCGGCGGGTCAGGACGCCAGCGGGCACGGCCCCGGCAGTGGCACGTCGGCGCCGAGTCCGGCCGCATCGAACCGCACCGGCACCAGGCTGTCGCCGCGCGTGACCAGGCCGATCGAGGCCTCGTCGAAGGCCGGCAGCACCCAGTATTCCCCCCCCTCCCGCTGGCCGTGGGCGAAGCGGTGGATGTGGCCGAACACCAGCCGCCGGGCGCCGGTGGCGAACGCGGCCTCGACCGCCGCCGCCGTGGGCAGGAAGCGACGCTGGTCACCGGTCGAGACCACGCGCCGGCTCTTCGCCCGCGCCCGGGCGGCGACCGCGAGAGCGGCGCGCAGCGGCAGATGCCGGGCCAGGCCGCGCGTCCACGGGTGGCGCAGCCAGCGCTTGGCGCGCTGGTAGGGCAGGTCGTTCTGGCAGAGTTCGTCGCCGTGCACCAGCACGGTGTCGGCGCCGGCCAGCTGCCCGCGCAGGCCGCCGGCGACGATGCGCACCCCGCTGGCGGCGGCGAACTCGGGCCCCAGCAGGAAGTCGCGGTTGCCGTGCAGCAGCACGACCTCGGTGCCGGCCGCCGTGGCCGCCGCGAACCGCGCCGCGACGTCGCGCCAGATGCCGGTGCGGACCTGGGCGCGGGCGACGTAGGAGTCGAACAGGTCGCCGAGCACGAACACGCGCGCCGCCGCCGCCTCGGCCGCGCGCAGCACGCCGCCGAGGTTCGCCACCACCTGGCCGCCGCCGGCCGGCACGTGCAGGTCGGAGATCAGGAACGTGGTCGCCGCCTCACCCGCCGCGAACAGCGGCGTGCCGAGCAGCCCGGTCACGGCGCGACCTCGAGCAGCAGCGCGCCGAACACGTCGAGGTCCAGGTCGAAGCTCTTGCCGCGGCCGATCTCGTCGCCGCCGAGGTGGCGCAGCGCGCGTTCGCCGCGCAGCTCGAGCTGCACGCGCCGGCGGCCGTCCTGCGCCAGCCGCTGCAGCAGCGCCGGCGCGGCGAGCGCGTTGACGCGCACGACCAGCACCGTGCGACCGTCGCGCAACCGCAGCGTGTTGCACAGCAGGCAGGTCGGCAGGCCTTCGCCGCGCACCTCGAACGTCGGCTCGACGCCGGCCTGCCGCAGCACCGCGCGCACGCGCCGGCGCAGCTCGCGCGCCGGCTGCACCGAACTCTCGTCGAGGCGCCAGCCGCCGTAGGCGCAGACCGGCGCGTTCAGGTAGACCGCGCGGCCGCGGCCGTGCGCGTGCTCGAGGAACGCCTCGCCGTCGGCGCGGTGCTCGCCGAGGCGGCCGCGCAGGCCGCGCTCGGCCAGCGGCAGGCCACGATCGCGCGCCGTGCTGCGGCCCTCGCGCACCAGCAGGTCGGTCCAGGCGAAGCTGCGCTCGGTGACGCCGAACAGGCTGTCGAGGCCACCGGCCGGCCGGCGCCGCAGGGTCTCGTCGTAGAGCGCGGGGCCGTGGTCGGCGACGACGGTGCCGCCGCCGCGCACGAAGGCGTCGATCGCCTGCACGTTGCGGTCGGCCAGCGCGATGGCCGCCGGCAGCACGAGGCAGCGCGGGCGGTCCTGCAGCAGCCGTTCGGCCAGCTCCGCCTCGGCGACGAACCGCGGCTCGATGCCGAGGTCCTGCAGCAGCCGGATCCAGCCGAGCCGCGCCGCCTGGCTGGTGCTGTGCTCGCGCTCGTACGAGCCGAGGCGTCGGATCCAGGTCATGCCGTCCTGCGCCGAGTCGAGCTGCCACCAGACCCGCACCGAGGCCTGCGACTCGACGATCCAGACCGGGTCGCTCTGCACCGCGGCCCCGGCGCAGGCATCGAGCCGGGTGCGCCAGCGCGCCAGTTCGTCGCGCAGCGCGGCGCCGAACGCGGTCGCCGTGCCGTCGCCGTCGGCGACCGCCGCGTCGTTCCAGACGACGACGCCGGCGAGCCCGTCGGCCGCCATCGCCGCGAGCTGCACGCGCACGAAGGCCGCCAGGGGCAGCGCCGCCGCCGGCGAACCGGGCGCCGGCGCGAACAGGGTCGCGTAGCGATGCGCGCCGACCGGCAGCAGGCTGCGCGCCAGTTCGGGCGCGCCGCCGATCGCGTAGGGCTCGGCCAGCGTCAGCGCCGGCAGCAGCCGCGCGTAGTCGTTGCCGCCGAACGCCGCCGGCACCTGCAGCCCGGTCAAGCCGACCGGCGTCGCCGGCACCGCGGTGCGCACGACGCCGGCGATGGCGGCCACCGCGGCGGCGAACTGCGCATCGACGAACTCCTGCCGCAGCCCGAACGGGCGCAGATCGGCCGGCAGCTGCGTGTCGCCGAGTTCGCGGCGGCGGACCTGGTCGGTGGTCGGCAGCTCGATGCCGTCCCACGCGGTCACGTGGCTGCCGAGCGCGTCGTTGGCGGCGTCGAGCGTCGCGCAGCGCTGCCGCACGAAGGCGCGGAACGCGGCGGCGCAGAGCGCGCAGCGGCAGGTGTCGAGCGGCGCGTCGTGGCGCGTCGCCGACGCCTCGTCGGCCAGCGCGACGAACAACAGGCCCGGCCCGCGCACGCGGCTCGCCTCGGCCGCGGCCTCGGCCGCGCGCTGCGCGACCAGGTCGGGCTCGGCGAAGCACTGCGGCCGGATCAGGCCGGCCGGATCGCGCGTGCGTTCGTAGGCCTGCAGCAGCGGCTGCCACTGCTCGTCGCGCAGCTCGAGCAGTCCCTTGCCGATCGGCTGGTCGAGGTAGTAGCCGAGCCCGCGTCCGGCGAGCGCCGCCGCGTCGCCGCCGCGGGGCAGCTGCACCGCGTCACAGCCGACGTCGCCGGCGATCGCGACGCGCGCCGGGTCGCCGCACCAGAGCACGGCGTGGAACCGGGCCGGCGGCGGCACCTGCGCCGGCAGCAGCTGGCCGAACGTCGCCAGCACGACCGCGGCCGCGGTCGTGCCACGCATCGGGCGATGTCCGGGCGCGTGCGATGCGGAGCTCACTCGATGCCGTAGTCCTTCAGCTTCTCCCACAGCACCTTGCGCGAGATGCCGAGCACCGACGCGGCCTTGGTGCGGTGGCCGCCGACGCCGCGCAGCACGACCTTCAGGTGTTCGCGCTCGGCCTCGACCAGCACCTCGCGCAGCGTGCGCAGCGCGGTCGGCGGCTCCAGCGCCGCGCGGCGCGTCTTGTCGACCGGCAGCAGGTGCTCCTTCTTCAGCACGGTGGCGCCGCCGGACATCGCGATCGCCTGCGCGCAGCGGTTCTCCAGCTCGCGCACGTTGCCGGGCCACGAGTAGCCGGACATCGCCTCGAGCACGTCGGTCTTGACCGTGTAGGGCCGGCCGCCGCCGAGCTGCTCGAGGAAGTGCTGCACCAGCAGCGGCACGTCGCCCTCGCGTTCGCGCAGCGGCGGCAGCCGGATCGGCACCACGTTGAGGCGGTAGAACAGGTCCTCGCGGAACTTGCCGGCGCGCACCAGCTCGAGCAGCGGCACCTTGGTCGCGGCGACGACGCGGATGTCGACCTGCACCAGGGTCTCGCCGCCGACGCGCTCGAACTCGCGCTCCTGCAGCACGCGCAGCAGCTTGACCTGCACCGACATCGGCATGTCGTCGATGTCGTCGAGGAAGATCGTGCCGCCGTCCGCGACCTCGAAACGGCCGCGGCGCTGCCGCTGCGCATCGGTGAACGCGCCCTTCTCGTGACCGAACAGCTCGGTCTCCAGCAACGTGTCCGGCAGCGCGCCGCACGACAGCGCGACGAACTGGCCCTGCTTGCGCGGGCTGAGCTGGTGCACCGCGCGCGCGACCCGCTCCTTGCCGGTGCCGCTCTCGCCCTCGAGCAGCACCGACGCGTCGGTCGGCGCCACCGTGCGCACGGTCTTGACCACGCTCTGCATCGCGCGGCTCTGGCCGATCACGCCGGGCAGCCCCTGGCCGGCGCTGCCCTGCAGCTCCTCGCGCAGGCGCTGGTTCTCGAACAGCAGCGCGCGGAACTTGCCGATGCGCCGCAGCCGCTCGACGACGTGCTCGTTGAGGAACGGCTTCTGGATGTAGTCGTCGGCGCCGAGCCGCATCGCCTCGACCGCGTGTTCGACGGTCGCGTAGGCGGTCATCACCAGCACCTCGGTGTCGGGTCGCGCGCGCTTGGCGGCGGCGAGCACCTGCATGCCGTCGGCGCCCGGCAGGCGCACGTCGGTGATCACCACGTCGAAGCTCTTCTGGCCGAGCAGGTCGATCGCCGCGGCCCCGTCGGCGCGATGTTCCACCTCGTAGCCGGCGGCCTCGAGGTCGTCGCGCAGCGTCACGGCGATGGTCTGCTCGTCCTCGACGAGCAGGATGCGCATCGGACCGTCGCTCATCGGGAGCCTTCGCTCCCCGCACCACCGGGCGCCGCCTGGTCCCGATCGCGATCGCCGTCGCCCGCGTCGACCACGTCGGGTCCGATCGGGCCATGGTCGCCTCCGCGCAGCTGCACCGCGCCGAACGTCGCGACCTGGTTGCCGCCGTGGTGCAGCGCGTAGTCGAGCGCCGCCTCGGCCTGGGCCACGAACGTGTCGAAGAACAGGGTCGTCTGGTCCGTGCAGGCGGTGACGCCGATGCTGACCGTCAGCAGCAGCTCGCGCCCGTCGACCTTGATCTCGAGCTCGCCGAACAGCTGCTGGAGCCGGGTCGCGACCAGGTGCGTGTGCGCGAGATCGGTGTGCGGCAGGATCAGCAGGTAGCGGTCGTCGCTGCTCGCCCCGAGCAGGTCGGCGCCGCGCGTCTTGTCGCGCACCAACTGGGCCAGCGCCGCGCGCACCGCGTTGCGCAGTTCGACGCCGTGCAGGTCGACCAGCTGGTGCAGGCGGTCGACCTGGATCAGCACGCAGCCGAGCGGCACGCCGTACCGGCGCGCGCGCGCGAACTCGTTCTTCATCAGGTGCAGGATCTGGGCCTGGGAGAACAGGGCGCTGCTGAGGAAGCCGTCGCCGGCATCCCCCGCGGCCTTCGGTGTCGTCCCGCCCGGGCGCCCCCTGCGAAAACCAGGTCTGGTCATCACTGCTCGTGTATCGACCGTCGAGGCTCCTAGTGCCCGCACGCTGCGCAAGCTACCAGGGTCCCGCTTCGGGACCACCAGGAAGCTGCCCCTCCCGGCCGGTCCCGCCGCTCGATGGCGAGAGTCCGGGGGAAAAAAGTACGGGCCTCAGCCGGTCAGAACTGAGGCCCGTGAATGCGGGTCTAGGCTACGCAATGGAGAGGGCGGTTAGGGAGGGGGATACTGGTCTCCACCACACAGCCAGGACCCGACTCGTGTCTGCTGGAACCGAAGGCAGCCGAAGCCACCTTCGAGCCAACCCGATGGTCAGTCGAGTCGGCGAGTCGTTCGAACCGACATTCAGAGAGCGTTTCGCTGCCAGTGGTGACCGAGGCCACCACCACCGGTCCGCTTCGACGCCAGCCAGGCTAGCCGGAATCCTCGCGGGCCAGGAGCGGGATCATGCCCAGGTCTCCACGGGATTTCAACACCCCGCCCCCGGATTTTGGACAACCGCGCCAGAGCTGGGGAGAGTCGTTGGGGAGAGCTGCCGTCCCGCCCGGCGCCGAGCTGCCGGGAAGTCGGCTTCGCATGGCGACCTGCGGCGACGGCAGCCGGTGGAGAAGCGTCCCCAGGCTGCCCCACCCCCACCCTCCCGCCACCCCCCGACGTTTCGTCTAGCGGGCGCCGAACTGGGCCTGGAACCAGGTCAGCACCCGGTAGATGTCGACCGCCGGCAGCTTGTGCTTCAGCAACAGCAGCGCCGCGATCACCACCAGCGTGAAGATCACGCCGAAGATCAACTGGGCACAGAGCCGGGCGACGAAGCCCTTGGTGCGCCTGCCGAGCGAGGCCGCCGGCCGCTCCCGGCCGCCGCGCACGATCCAGTCGCGCTGCGCCTGCAGCCCCTGCTGCACCAGCCGCTGCGCGTCGACCGGTTCGGCCAGCACCGCCTGCGTGACCACCTGCCACGGGAACTCCGCCGGGCTCTGCTGCAGCGTGCGCTGCAGTTGCTCCATGGTGCGCTTGGGCACCGCACCCGCCATCAGCCGCAGCGACACCGCCGCCACGGCCTGCAGCGTCGCATCGGCCCCGGCCGCCGCGATCGCCGCCGGCGGATCCGACGCCGGACCCGGTGTTGGGGCGCTGCCTGGCGGCGTCTCGGTCATGGGCCGGGGAGGCCGATCAGCCGGTCTGCTTCTGCGCCTTCGTGAACGCGCGGTTGCGGCCGCGCACGGCCTTGACCAGCGGGTAGGAGACGGTCTTGCCGTTCTTCTCGAGGCGGATGATGCCGCGCTTGATCACCTTGGTCGACAGCTTCAGGGTCACCACCGAGCCCTCCGGCGTCAGGATGCGCACCGGCTGCAGGTTCGGCTTGAACGTGCGCTTGCTGCGCCCGGTGACGCGGCGACCGACACCACCGTCCTTCTTGGCCAAGCCGCGGCGCTTGACCTTGTGACCAATTCGGGTGCGACGACCAGTGACTGCGCAGACTCGGGACATGACGGATCCGGGGGAGAAGGGGGCGAGGAGGATAGCAAGCCAGGCGGCTGAGGCAAGGCCTTCTGCCCCCCAAGCCCGAGCCCCCGGCCGCGGAGCACCCGCCCCGCCCCCAGGACTCCCGTTGCCGGCGCTCAGCCGCCGCGCGAAGCGCCGTCGGCCGCGGCGCCGAATACGGCCTCGCCGTTCACTTCGGCGGCGCGGGCAGCGCCGCCTGGTAGCGCCGCAGCCGCTGCGTGTAGTCGGCGCTGGCGCCGCCCATCGCGATCGCCTTCTGCTGCAGTTCGATCGCCTCGTCGACCCGGCCGACCAGGAACATCGCCAGCCCGGCGGTGTCGAACTCGTAGTTCTGCATCGCGTCGCGCTGCGTCAGCATGCGCTCGGCGAGGCCGGCCGCGAACCAGTCGTAACGCCCCATCGTCGCCAGCTCGGTCATCAGGTACCAGCAGTCGTTGTTGATCGAGCCGTGTTCCTCGTTCTCGCCGAGGTAGGCGTCCATCAGCTGCTTCGCCAGCTGCTGGTCCTCCTGGCAGCGCACGGCGGCGGCGTAGCGCGCCGCGGTCAGGAACCGCGGCGTGGCGCCGAGCTTCTCGGCCCGATCGAGCACGCGCTGCGCGAGGTCGCGGTGCACCAGCGCGTTCTTGTCGGACGCGAGCACCGACACGAAGTCGAGGCAGGTGTCGGCCGAACGCAGCACGATCTTCTGCATGCGCATCGCCCGGCGGCCGACCTCGCGGTCCTCGCCAGCCAGCACCAGCGCGCGCAGATGCGCCAGCTGCACGAACGCATCGTCGGGTGAGACGGCGGCGGCGGCGGCCAGCGGTTCGAGCAGTTCGCGGGCGAGGCCTTCGCCGCGCGGGTCGCAGCGCAGCGCCAGATCGGCGAACGCCGCCAGCGGTCGCGGCTCGTCGCGCAGCGCGAGGATCGCGGCGGCGCGCACCTGCTTCGCCTCGGCGGGCGCCAGCTGCTTGGTGAACCAGGCCGCATACAGCAGGCCGTGCGCGAGACCGTCGTGCGGCGCATGGGCCAGCACGCCGGTCAGCTGCTCCACGAGGTCCTTGCCGCCCATGTCGTCGAAGCCGACCAGCGCTTCGGCCCGCCGCGAGAACACGGCGCGCTCGCGGACCAGATCCGCCGTGCCCGCCAGCACGTGCTCGATCGCGTCGACGAGGCCGGCCTCGGGCCGGCCGGCGAACGCGACCTTGCCGCGGCGGTCGAGCACGATCGTGTGCCACGGGATGGTCTCGGGACCGAGCCAGTCGGCGCTGGTCCGACCGGCGTCGTCGACGACGACCCGGCAGCCGGCCCACAGCGTCTCGACCTCGGCGCGGTCCGCGGGCACGTCGGCCAGCACCGCCACCACCGTGAGCCCGCGTGCGCCGAAGCGCTGCTGCAGGCCGCGCAGGTAGTCGGCTTCGTCGTGGAACGCGGCCTGCCGCCGCGTGCAGAACGCGAACACCGCGCACGCCGGCGCCGGATCGCCGCCGATCACCACCGGCTCGCCCTGCACCCAGGATCGCCACCGCGGCGCCGGCACCTCGGCGCCGGGCAGGGCCTGGGCCGCCGCCGGCGCCAGGGCCAGGACCGCGATCAGGAGACGACGGACGTGCATGGCGATGTGCATGAGGGATCCCTGGCAGGCGTTGGCTCGGAGCCGCCGCGGCGACACCCGCCGGCATGGTAGCGGCGGACGCGGGCGCGCGGCAGCCGCGTCATCGCGGCGCGGCGGTCGTCACGGCGGGACGCGCCGCGGCGAACAGGCCGCGCTGCTGCATGCGCTCGACGACGCCGTCGACGACGCGCAAGAGCCCGGTCGACAGCCCGGCGACTGCCGCCTCGGGACCCTGGCCGGCGATCGGCTCGACGATGCGGAACTCGTCGTGGAACAACAGCGCGCCGCGCTCCTCGAGCCACAGCTCGATCGTCACGCGCGCCTCCGCGCCACCTTCGCGGCGGGCCTCGCCGAACTCGACGATGCGGCCGTGCAGGGTCCAGTTCTCGCTGCCGGAGTCCGCCGAACCCTTGACCAGGTCGCAGACGCGCGCGCGCGACAGGCCGAGCACGAGCGCGTCGGTGACCAGGCGATCGAGCGGGGCGATCCAGCGCTCGAGCGGCCGCGGTTCGAGCAGCACCCCGTGCTGGACCAGCAGACAGTCGCTGTCGAGCGCGGTGCCGAGCTGCAGGTCCTGCACGCGCAGCACGCCGGCGCGGCCCGGGTCGGGGCTCTTCGCCGCCGGCAGATCGAGCCGGAAGAAGCGTTCGCGCGGCACCTCGACGCTGCTGCACGCGGTGAGCGCAGCGATCGCCAGCAGGGACCACCCGGACCAACGGCACGTCGTCGCGCGGTTCTTCATCGGTCTCCTCCCATCGGCGCGGCGGCCTGACGCACACCGAACAGCAGACTGTCGGGGGCCAGCTTGAGCTGGCGCGCGAGCCCGCGCACGTCTTCGAGCGCGGTGCGGAAGTTCGTCAGCGCCGCCTGCGCGGGGCCGCGCAGGCCGGCCGCCAGCGACGTCGTCTCGCGCAACATCGCGGTCAGCTCCGGGGTCAGGGCCGCGAGCGCGCGCACCGAGGCCGACGCGTCGCGCAGCGCCGCCGTGGCCGCCGGCGCGGTCTCGTCGGCGAGCGCGGTCGTCAGACGATGGCAGTCGTCGAGGATCGCGGCCAGATGCGCCTGGTTGGCCGGCCCGAGCAGCTGCTCGGCGCCCTGCAGCACGCGATCGATGCGATCGAGCACGGCCGCGGCACGATCGACGACCTCGGGCACGCTGGCGGTCAGCGAGTGCATGGGATCGTCCTTCGGCTGGATGAACGAGCCGGGCGCCAACGAGCGACCACTGGCTCCGTAGCCCTCGAGTTCGACCGTGACCTGTCCGGTGACCAGCAGCCGGTCCATGCGGGCCTGGGTGATGTCCTGGATGTTGGCGCGCGACGGGTCGACGCGCAGCTCGACCAGCGTCTTGCCGTCCTGGAAGCGCATGTCCTTGACGACGCCGATCGGCACGCCCTGGAAGTTGACCTTGCTGCCGACCACCATGCCCTTCACGTTCTCGCGGAACAGGATGAAGTAGGCGGCGCGCTCGCCGTTGAGGCTGTTCTGCAGGATGAAGGCCAGCAGGCCGACGAACAGGGCACCGGTGCCGAGCACGTAGAGGCCGAGCCGGAAGCGTCTGCCACGGCGGTGCATTCCTCAGACCTCCAGGTGGGCGATCACGTCCATGCCACGGCTGTCTTCGGCAGACAGGCGCCGTTCGATGAAGTCCCGGATCCGGCGATCGCCGTGATTCCAGACCTGGTCGCGCTCGCCGAGCGCCGCGACGTGGCCGCCGAGCAACACGACGATGCGGTCGGCGATCGTGTAGGCCGACGGCAGATCGTGGGTGACGACGACCATGGTGATGCCGAACACCTTGTTCAGCTTCATGATCAGGTTGTCGACCTCGGCGGCGGTGATCGGGTCGAGACCCGCCGACGGCTCGTCGAAGTAGACGATGTCGGGGTCGAGCGCGATCGCGCGCGCGATCGCGGCGCGCTTCTTCATGCCGCCCGACAGCGAACTCGGCAGCAGCTCGGCCGCGTGCAGCAGGCCGACCATGTCGAGCTTCATGCGCGCGGTCTCGAGGATCACCGGCTCCGGCAGGGCCGTGTTCTCGCGCAGCGGCAGGGCGACGTTCTCGAGCACGCTGAGGCTGCCGAGCAGCGCACCACCCTGGAACGACAGCCCCGTGCGCAGCCGCAGGTGCTGCAGCAGCTCCGGCGACGCCGAGTAGACGTCGTGGCCGGCGACCGACACCGAGCCCATCGTCGGCGGCAGCAGGCCGCAGAGGTTGCGCAACAGCGTCGTCTTGCCGCAGCCCGACGGGCCCATGATCACGAACACCTCGCCGCGGCGGATCGCCAGGTCGATGCCCTCGAGCACCGTGCGTTCGCCGAACACCGTCGACACCGCCAGCGCGCGCACCAGGTCGTCGGTGCGGCGCTTGTGCGGCGACAGGATCGAGGCGAGGTCCATGTGGCTCAGCCGAGCATGCGCTGGCAGGTGACGAAGATCGCGTCGACGACGATGATGACGAAGATGCCGAGCACGACCGAATTGGTGGTCGCGCGGCCGACCCCTTCGCTGCCGTCGCGCACGCGCAGTCCGAGCGCGCAGCCGACGACGCCGACGAACGCGCCGAACGTGGCGCTCTTCGCCAGCGCGACGACGAAGTCGGTCATGTGCAGCGCCGTGCGCAGCTGCTCGCCGAACGCGTCGAGTTCGATGTCGGCGACGGCCCAGGCGAACAGCGCGCCGCCGCCGATCGCGGTGACGTCGAACACGACCGACAGCGTGATCGCCGCGAACGCGCAGGCGACGACCTTGGGCACGACCAGGAACGCCAGCGGCCGGATGCCCATCTGCTCGAGCGCCGCGATCTCCTCGCTGACCACCATCGCGCCGAGCTGCGCCGCGTTGCGGCTGCCCGAGCGCGCGGCCAGCACGATCGCCGTCATCAGCGGCCCGATCTCGGCGAGCACCGAGACGCCGACCATGTCGGCGATGTAGATCTCCGCGCCCCAGACCCGCAGCTGCACGTAGGCCTGCATCGCCAGGATCAGCCCCAGCAGGAACGCGATCAGCGCGACGATCGGCAGCGCACCGGCGGCGCAGTGGTCGATCTCGATCGCGGTGCGGTCGAGCCGCAGCAGCCGGCGGCGGAACGGTCCGACGACCAGCTCGTGCACGCTCTGCGCGGCGAGCCGCAGCACGGCGCCGGCGCCGTCGAGCATCGGCTCGACGAACATGCCGACGCGCGTGACCGGATCCGGGCGATCGACCACGGGATCGGCCTTGACCAGCCGCTGCACCGACACCAGCGAGAAGAAGTCGAGCATCGACTGGCTCATGCCGCGCAGCTTCAGCTCGACCCCGGCCTCGGTCGCGCGCCGCATGCCGCTGACGACGCCGCCGAGCCCGGCCGAGTCGAACGCCTCGACCGCGCCGAGGTCCAGCGTGACGCGCGCCGGCCGCGCCCGCAGCTCGCGGTCGATGTCCGCGACCAGCCCCCCGACCGTGGATCGGTCCAGGGTCGCCGCCGCCGTGATGGTGGGATGGCTCACTGTGCCTGCCTGCTCCCGGTCCTATCGGCCGTTCCGCTCGGCGGGCTTGACCGCCCGGCGGCGGCTCCGGGCTTTCGCCGCGGCGGCGCACCGGCCACAATGGCTCCGGTCGCAACCCCTCTCTCGCGCGCCTCGTCCGTACGCGCCGGGCCCCCGGTCCGCCGCGAGTCAGGTCCGAATCCCCGTTCATGAAGCCAACGACCCTCACGTGGTGCGCTGCGATCATCGCCGCCTGCGCCAGCATCCCCGCCCCGACGCCCGCCGAGATCAACCGCCTCGACACCGCGCGCCAACTGGTCGCGACCGACCCCGACCGCGCGCTGACGATCACCGACGAACTGCTGCGCGACAACCCGGAGCTGCGGCCGGCGCGGCTGGTCGCCGGCGAGGGCTTGCTGCGGCTCGCGCAGCAGGGCACGCGCAGTCGCGCCGATCTGCTGCTGCAGGACGCCGTGCACAACTTCGAGCTCGGCCTCGACGGTCGCGCGCGCGGCGACGAACCCGCGGCCGTCGCGAAGCTCGCCGAGTGCCACTTCGAGCTCGGCGAGTTCGAGCGCTGCAGCGAAGTCGCGCTGCGCGCCGTCGACGGCTTCCGCACCGTCAACACGGCCGCCAGCCATCACGACGCCGCGGCCGCGCTGCTGCTGGCGGCGCGCGCCGACTTCCGCCGCTTCACCGCCGCGCGCAAGCTGGAACTCGACACCGGCGCCAAGGACGAGCGCGGCCGCGTGCCGGCCGGCAGCGAGACCGCGCAGCTGGCGACGATCGCCGCGGTGCGGTTCGAGGCCGTGCGGCGCGAGTTCCCAGCCGAGTCGGCGACGCAGCTCGCGGCGATCCACCAGTGGCTCGGCAACGGCGCCGGCGTCGTGCAGGCGCTCGAACGCGGCCTGCGCGACGCGCCCGATGCGACCGCGATCCACGACGCCTACATGCAGTGGTTCCTCGACGGCGACCAGCACGTCGCCCTGGTCGGCGCCTACGCCCAGTTCGTGCGCGAACAGCCGGGCGTGCCGATCCTGCGCTGGCACCAGGGCCGCGCGCTCGCCGCACACGCCGACCGCCTGCGCCGCGACGGCAACTTCCAGGCGGCGGCGACCGCCTACGAGAAGGCGCGCGGCGTGTTCGGCGAGTACCTGGCGATGGTGCCGGCGCACGCCGACGCGACGCAGCAGTGGCTGGCGATCTGCGAACTGTCGCTGGCGAGCACCGCGCTCGAACTCGGCGACCTCGACGGCGCCGCGACCCACCTGTTCGCCGCCGCGGACGCGTCGCCGCTGACGACCCGGTTCGTGGACGGCCAGCCGCAGCTCACCGACGGCTGCCGCCAGGACTTCACGCGGGTCGCGTTCGCGATCCACCTGCGGCTCGCCGAGAGCGGCGACGACGCCCTGCCGCGCACGCTGGCGTTCAACGAGCGCATCCTGCAGCGCTGCCCCGACCGCTGGGGCTTCGTCTACAACAACGCGGCGCTGGCGGCGCGCGACCTCGGCGTGCAGCGGCAGCAGCAGGGCGACGACGCGGCCGCGCAGGAGCTGTGGCAGCGCAGCTACGGCTACTACGAGCAGGCCGTCGCGCTGTCGCCCGACGATGCCCGCATCGCCAACGACTGCGGCCTGATGCTGATCTACCACCTGCGTCGCGACCACGACCGCGCGCGGGCGCTGTTCGACCGCGCGATCGAACTCGGCACGGCCCAGCTCGCCGCGCTGCCGGGCAACGCCGACGCCGGCGAGCGCGAGCGCATCGAGGAGGCCACCGGCGACGCATGGCAGAACATCGCCGTGTTGCTGCGCGGCCAGGGCGCGACGTTCGCGACCTACGCGCCGTTCTGCGAGCAGGCCGTGCGGTATTACCCCTACCAGCGCCGCGAGGCGGCGGCGCTGCTGCGCGACCAGGGCGGCACCGCGCCCGGCTCGACGGCGCGCGGCGCGGCGACGCCGGCCGCGGCCCAGCAGGGCGGCGCAGCCGAGGCGCTGGCCAAGGTCGCCGCCGACGTCAAGGCGAAGGCGGACGCCGAGGACTACGACGGCGCGCTGACCGTGCTCGACGGCATCGCCAAGGAGTGCCGCGACCACGGGCCCTACCACCTGCTGCGCGGGGAGCTGAACCTGAAGCTCGCCCGGCAGGCGCGGGACAGCGGCCGCGCGCGCGTCGACTTCTTCTACCAGGACGCGGTCAACGCGCTGCAGCGCGCGGTCGAACTCGACGGCGAACCGGCGGCGCCGCGCCAGCTGCTCGCCGAGGCGACGTTCGAGTCCGGCGACACCGTCGGCGCCACCAAGATCGCGTCGGCGCTGCTGCTGCACCTGCAGGCGCAGGGCGGCGGCACGCCGGAGCAGGTGCTGGCCGCGCACACCGTGCGCGCCAACGCCGCGGCGCGCGCGTTCGCGACCGCGAAGTCGGAGCAGCGCGACGACCCCGAGCTGCTCACCGCCGCGCGCGCGTCGCTGCGGCTGCTCGAGCAGAAGGACCGGCTGACTCCCGAGCTGCGCTCGCTGTGGTCGGTGACCGAGCAGTGGGCCGGCGCCCCGGCCGAGGCGGTCAACGTCTACCTGCGCGCGCTGCAGAAGAGCCCGGACGACCAGGCGCTGCTCGGTGCGTCGGTCGACACCGCAGCGGCGCAGAAGCAGTTGCCGCTCGCGGTCGAAGCGCTGGCGCCGCGCAGCGATGCCACCGGCCTGTGGTACCTCGGCCGTGCCCGCTACCTGCTGGCCGACGCCGAACGCAACGCCGGCCGGCCCGAGGCCGCGCAGAAGCTGCTCGACGAAGCGAGCGCCGCGTTCGCGTCGTCGATGCAGAAGAACGGCGACTATCGCGACAGCTGCGAACAGTGGCTGGCGATGTGCCTCGGCAAGAAGGGTGCGATCGCCTACCACAGCGACGACGACCGGAACGCCGAGGCATGGCTGCTGGAGTCGATCCGACAGCGGCCCGACCGCATCGGCGAAGACCTCGGCGGCGGTGAGACGACCAAGCGTTCGCTGCTGTTCCTCGTCGACCGGTTCCGCAAGCGCAACGACCTCGTCAAGGTCGAGGCGATCAGCCGCGCTGCGGCCGCCGCGGCCAACAGCGACGTCGACCTGCTGAACAACGCGGGCCTGTTCGCACGCGACCTCGGCAACGCGCTCGAGCGCGAGCGCAAGCAGGAGCAGGCGCAGGAGATGTACGAACAGAGCTACCGGTCGTATCGCCGCGCGCAGCAGCTCGACCCGCAGAACGTGCGCCTGCGCAACGACTGTGCGCTGATCGCGATCTACCACCTGGACCGCGACTGGGAGCTGAGCCGCCAGCTGCTCGACGGCGCGATCGCCGACGGCGAGGCCCGGCTGCGCGACGATCCGCCCGCCGACGCCAACGAACGGGAGCAGCTCGACCTGGCCGTCGGCGACTGCTACGAGAACCTGGCGCTCTGGCACCTCAAGCACGGCAAGGACGGTGCGGCAGCGAAGGCGGCGGCGCTGGCGAGCATGCAGCACTTCCCCGGCGAGCAGCGCCCCGGCGCGCAGCGCCATCTGCAGGCCGCCGAACGCCTGCTGCGGGGCAAGTGACCGTGCGCGTCCTCACGGGCCTGCTGTGGCTGGCGACCGCGTGCCAGGCACAGGTGCCGCCGCCGGCGCCCTCGCCCCCACCGGCGCCGGCGCAGCAGCAGCCGCAACCGCCCTCGGCGCGCAACCGGGCGTTCACCTACGAACGCCAGGGCCGCTTCGGCGAGGCGGCCGATGCGTTCCTCGAACTGACCCGCGCCGAGCCGCTGCGCGTCGACTGGTTCGTCGCCGCCGGCCGCTGCCTCGGCCGCAGCGGTCGCTTCGCCGAGGCGATCGACCTGCTCGAGGGCGCGCGCAAGACGTTCCCCGGCTCGATCGAGGTCGACACCACGCTGGCGAAGACGTTCCTGTTGCAGGCCGAGTCGCCGCGCACGGTCTCACCCGAGATCCAGTGGACCGACGCCGCCGACCTCGCCGAGCAGGTGCTGAAGGTCGCGCCCGACGACGAGGACAGCCGGCTGATCCTGGCGCAGGCGTGCTACCTGCTCGGCGACTGGGAACGCGCGGTCCGGGAGGCCGAGGAGGCCGTGCGCCGGCACCCGCAGCGTTCGGGCGCCCACATCCTGCTCGGCCGGATCGCCACCGACCGCTTCGCGGCGCTGCTGCGGCAGCACGAGCAGCAGCGGCCCGAAGGCCGCGCGGCCGCCGACCTGGTGGCGGCGATCGACGTGCAGCGCCAGCTCGCGCGCCGTTCGTTCCAACGTGCCGCGGAGCTCGACCCGCAACGCGTGCACCCGCACCTCGCGCTGGCGCAGCTGGCGCTGCTCGATCGGCGCAGCGAAGCCGCGCTGGCGCACCTGAGCGACGCGCTGGTCATCGACCCCGACGCACCGGCCGACCACGGCCTGTTCGACCGCGAACTCGACTGGCGGCGCCGCGCCGCCGCCTACGCCGGGCTGCGGGAACGGTACGACGCGACCGCCGGTGCCGAGCCGGCCAAGCGCGCGACGCTGCGCTGGTACGAGGGCCGCGCGCTCTACGACGGCGGCCAATGGGCCGCGGCGCGCGACTGCTTCCAGCAGGCGCTGGCCGACAACCCGGAGGCGACCAACAGCCACTTCTACCTGGCGATGTGCCAGTACCGCCTCGGCGACCTCGACGCCGCCACCCGGCACGCGGCGACCTACGCGGGCCTCGACGCGGTCGCGTTCGCGGACGTGGTGCGCGCGCTGCCCGGCGATCGCCGCGGTGAGATCGGCGCGATCGTGCAGTTCCTCGGCGACCGCGCCTACCAGCGCGGCGACGCGGCCGCCAGCCGCGACCTGAACCACGTGATCGCCTGCCTGGCCGACTCCGCCGACGCCTGGAACAACCACGCGTTCCTGTGCCGGGAGACCGGGCAGTTCGACGCCGCGCTGGCGTCGTACCAGCACGCGCTCGAGAAGGAGCCCGACTCGCCGCAACTGCTGAACGACACCGCCGTGGTGTTGCAGTACCACCTGCCGAGCCCGGAGCACCTGCGGAGGGCGCGCGGCATGTACGAGCGCGCGATCCAGCTGGCCGACAAGGTGCTGGGCGACACGCAGGTGAACGACACGCTGCGCGAACGCGCGAACAAGGCCAAGGCCGACGCGCAGCTGAACCTCGCGGCGCTCGCGCAATGAGCGCCTACGGCTCGGGCAGCAGCCGGCGCCCGAGGTTGCCGTAGTCGCGGTAGGCCGTGGCGTCGGGCGGACCGGCCGCGTAGCGCCAGATCAGCGTGCGCGGATCGCCGGCCGGCACCGCGAGCAGCGAACTCGACACCGTGCCGTAGCCGTCGCCGCGCTTGCAGATCGCGTGATGGCCGGCGGCGCCGCGATCCTGCAGCACCTTCGCCAGCAGCTCGAGTCGGCGCGAGAGGTCGAGCCCCGGCTGCAGCGCCGGCGGCAGACCGCGCGGCGACAGCTCGCCCGGCGCATGTTCGTTGGTCAGCACCAGCACCGGCGCGGTCCATTCGAGCACCGCCAGCCCCGCCTCGGTGTTGCGCAGCACGACGGTGCGCGCGGCGTCGGCGAGCACCAGCTGGAAGCCGGAGTGTGGCTCCGCACCGACGCGCGCACGCACGGCCGCGATCGCCGCGTCGAGCGACGGCTGGTCGAGCGCCAGGTGCGGCAGGTGGCCGCGCGACGGCGCCTCGGGTACCGGCGGCACCGAGGCGAGGTTGGTGATGCCCGCGACGCGTCCGTGCGGATCGACCGCCAGCCAGGTGCCGCCCGCGAGCCGGTCGCGCGGCGACAGCACGCGGTTGCGTTCGCCGACCCAGAGGCCGGGCGGCGACGACGGCCGGTCGGTGCGTTCGTCGCGGTTGCCGCCGACCACCAGCGGGTGCTCTCGGTGCAGGTCGCGCAGGACGATCAGGATGCACATGGTCGCCAGGGCGGATGATACGGGTCACAGGGCCGCGCCGCGACGCGTCGACAACCGCCGCAGCAGCAGCATGCCGACGCCGGCCGCGAAACACAGCCCGCCGGCGGCGACGAACGGGCGCCGGTAGTTCGCGTGCTCGCCGGCGGCGCCGACCGCGAACCAGGCGCCGAGCATCGGCCCGAGCGCGAAGCCGAGCTGCATGCAGCTCTGCACCATCGAGAACGCCAGCGTGCGGTGTTCGTCGGCGACGCGCTTGCTGACGGCGGCGTACGAGAGCGCCATCGAGCCGGCCATGACGCAGGCCGCGAGCGTGCGCAGGATCAGGAACTGATCGATCGTGACCACGGCCGCGGTCGCCAGCAGCAGCAGCGCCAGCGCGATGCCGAGCGCGGCGAGGCAGCGCAACGGACCGAAGCGATCGGCGAGGCGGCCCCACGAGATCGTGAACACGATCTGCGCGACCGCCAGCACCGAGAAGGCGATGCCGGCCGTCAGGTCGAGCGCCAGTTCCGGCGTCGGCTGCAGGAACGACAGCCACTGCGGCGCACCCAGTTCACGCACGAACAGCACGACGAACGGCTCCAGCATGTTCTGCCCGAGCCGCAGCAGGATCACCAGCAGCAGCAGCCAGGCGAACACGTGGTTGGTCAGCAGGTCGCGGCTCGACTGCAGGAACTCGCGCAGGAACGTCGGCCGTCGATGCGTGCTGCGCACCTCGTCGGCGCGCAGGTGCAGCCAGGCCGCGCTCAGCGCCGACAGCGCGCTGGTCAGCCAGAACAGCGACTCGCGGCCGGCGACATGGGTGGCGATCGGCCCGACCACGGGGCCGAGCACCGAACCCGCCGCCATCGCCACCTGCAGCCGCGCGATCACCAGGCCGTGCTCGGCCCGCGGCGCCTCGGCCGTGGCCAGCGCCATCGCCGGCGCCACGTAGCCGGCGAACATGCCCTGGATCGCCCGCATGCACAGCAGCAGCAGCGGCGTCGGCGCCAGCGGCATCAACGCCGTGGTCGCGGCGATCGCCAGGTTGGCGCGGATCGCCATCGGCTTCTTGCCGATGCGGTCGCCGAGCCCCCCCCACAGCGGTCCGGCCAACGCCGCGCACAACGGCGCGACGCCGTAGATGATGCCAACCCAGAACGCCAGCTCGGCCGGGTCGTCGATGCCGAACCGCTCCTGCACGTAGAGCGCCAGCACCGGCAGGAAGGCCATCAGGCCCATCGACGTGGCGAACAGACTCGGCCACACCGCATGGAAGGTTCGTCGGCCGGAATCCAAGGGCGCAGCTTCTACCCGATCGCCGAGTCGACGACCAACGCGGCAGCCGCGACCGGAATCCGGCACAAAGTCGGGGGGCTCATGCCACCAAGGGCATGCGGACACGACGATGCGCGTTCGGCTGGATGGTCGCGCTGGCGAGCGGCCTCACGGCGCAGGAACGCGGCGCGCTTCGCATCGACGGTGCCGCCGGCACGCTGGCGACGGACCTCGCCGAGTGTCGGCGCCGGCTGTCGGCGGTCGGCGCGACGGCCGGCGAGCAGCGCGCCATGACCGTGCTCGGCCAGCTGCGGCTCGCGCAGCTCGACACGGCCCGCGACCTGCTCGACGCCAGCCCGCCCGACCGCGACGTCGCCGCCGCCTGCTGGGCCGTCGTCTCGCACCACTGGTATCTGCGCGCCAGCGCCGACACGCCGTTCGTGCGGGACCGCCTGCCGACCCTTCGCAACGCGCTGGCCGCCGCCACGCCAGCGGGACCGGCGGCGACGGCCACGTTCGCCGAGGCCGCACTGGTGCCGCACGCGTGGCTGTGCCTCGGCGACCTGCTGACCGCCTGCGGCGATGGCGACGGCACGCAGGCTGCCGCGACCAGCCGTCGCGCCATCGAACTGTGGCTCGACCTCGAGCGGCAGGTCTGGCAACCCGGTCGCGGACACTTCCGGCCGCGACCGACGCGCGGCCGGATCCTGCTGCCCGAGCCGCCCGACGCGACGGTACTGGCGCCGGCGGCCGCGGGTCTGCTGCTCGCCAGCGGCGACCACCTGCAGCGACATCTGCACGCCTCGTTGTCCGACCTGCTGCGGCGACCGGCGGCCGACGCGTGCGCCGCTGCCTGGCTGCTCGCCGGCGCGGCGCAGCTCGGCGACCGCGACCTGCTCGACGCGGCCTGGGACCGACTGTCGGCGTTCGCCGATCGGGTCGGCGCGACCTCCGGTGGGGAAGCCGGACGCAGGCTGGACGCGATGGTGTTCGCCATCACCGGCCTGCGGCTCGCCACCGGCGCCGGCGTCGATGCCCGGTGCGTCCGACTCCGCCCCCATCTGCCGCCCGGCCACGACCACCTGACCCTGCGCGGCCTCGTCGCCGACGGGGCGCATTTCGACCTCGACCTCGCGGCGCGCAGCGGCGCCAGGCGCGACGACGAACCGGACGAGGCCACGGCGCTCGGGGCGCGACCGGGGCCCCGATTGCGCGTGACGATCACCCTCGGCCGCACCCGCGACGGCAGCGCGCGCTCGTTCGTGCTGCAGGGTGACGGCCTGCAGTACGTCGCTCGATTGCAGGTCGGCGACCAGCTGGCGCGCTCGTTGCCGATCGCTCGGCGCTGATCCACCGCGGCCGCGGCCGCCTCGCGTGGCGCGCGCCGTCACCGACGCCGGCGCCCCAGCCGTCGCCGTCCTCGGGCAGGCGCAGCGCCTGCGGGTCGCGGCGGCAGTCGACCGGGCCCGGCGCGACGACGTGCCCGTCAGCGAGACTGCAGGCGGAACCGCAGCACGATGCGCTGGCGGTCGGTGGCCGGCTGGCCGAGGAAGAGCTCGTCCGGCCCCGTCTCGACCAGCTGCCGCGTCTTCGTCGCCGGCACGCCGGTGGTCTCACCGGTGCGCAACTGCAACTGCACGGCATCGGTGAACGTCGCCAACCGGCCGAGCAGCGCCGCCACGTCCTGCCGGGATCCCTCGACGAGCCAGTCGCGCTCGATCCAGTTCGCCTCATCCCCGCGGTCGACGGCGCCGGTGGTCGCGGCCTCGTCGTCGGTCAGCCGCAGCATGCGCACGTCCGCCACCTGCAGCCACCCGGCGTCCGCGCCTCGCCGCGCGTCCTTGGCGGCGTCGGCTTCCCGCGACGGCTCCGCGACGCGGCCCCGCTTCGCCGCGGCGCGTCCGCCCACGGGTGCCCCGCCCACCGGTGCGACGTGCGTCATCTCTGCCACCTGCGCGGTGAAGAACGCCTCGAAACGACGGCCGGCGTCGTCGGCCTTGGTCTCGGCGCTCTGCGCGCCGACCGCGGCTCGGTCGGCGACCTTCGCTTCGCCGCCCTTCGATTCCCCGACCTCCGGCTGCTTGCTCTTGCGGTCGGCGCGCGCGCGGGCCGCGAACAGATCGGACGTCGCCGGCGCGCGCCCCAGCACCACGACCAGCGGCAACGGGTCGACGGCGATCGGCGTCGGGACCGGTGCCGGCGACGGTGCGCCCGCTTCCTCGAACTGCTCCGCGGCGGCCCGCTCGAGCAACAGCACCGCGCCGGGGTCGGCACCCGGCGCCTCGGCCTTGGCCACCTCGTCGTCGCTCGACGGCGGCCCCTTCGCACGGGCCCCCGCCCCGCCCGAGACCACGACGCGAGCCGCCTTGGGCTCCGCCGGCGCCGCACCCGGCAGCGCGGTCGTCGCGGTGGGCTCGTCGGTCGGCCGCCCCTTCTCGACCGCACCGACCGGCAACCATCCATCCGCATCCGGTCGCTCCCGCTCGGCGGGCGCCGCCTGCCGGCGCTGTTCCTTGTCGCCCGCTTCCCGTCCTGCCGCGACCGGCGGCGGCGTGCGCACCTCCCGGGTCAGCAGCTCGTCGAGGTCGGCCGGCGGCATCGCCTCCGGACGCTCGCCGCCACCCGGCGAGAACCCCTTCGGCGGCCCGGCGGGATCGCGGCCAGCGGCCGATTCGAACTTCGCCGTCAGGTTCGCCTCGGGCCGCGCGGGGGCCGACCACGCGTCGATCAGCAGCGCGATCAGCAACAGGGCCGCCGCGCTCGCCAGGCTCCACAGCAGCGGGCGCCACCGGTGCGGCGCCGCGCCGCCGCCCACCGGCGCCTGCCCTGCGGCGATCGCCGCCAGCACCCGGTCGGCGAGCTGCACCGGCTCGGTCGGCGCCTGCAACGCCTCGCGCACCGCGGCCACCGTGCGCTCGTACTCCTCGAGGTCGCGCCGCAGCTGCGGATTGACGCGCAGCTCGGCCACGAATCGGTCGTGGTCGCGGTCGCTGAGCCGGCCATCGACCCAGTCGGCGATGCGGTCGTCGATCTCGTGTTCGCGTTCGTTGCCGGCACTCATCGCATGAACTCCCGCAGCATCACCTGCAGCTGCGATCGGCCGCGGTGGATCCGCGATCGCACGGTGCCGATCGGCAGGTTCAGCACGGTCGCGATCTCCTCGTACGACAACGACTCCATGTCGCGCAACACGACGACCTCGCGATACTCGTCCGGCAGCTGGTGCACGCACTCCCGCACGCGCGCGAGGAACTCGTGCTGATGCGCCTTCTCGCCGGGATCGACCTCGCGCCCGGTTGGCGTGATGTAGAGGTCGTCGGTGCCGTGCACCGGCGCGTCGATCGACAGCGTACGTCGATCGCGCTTCTTGGCGCGGCGACGGCGGTACTCGCTGATGGCGACGTTCATGGCGATGGTGTGCAGCCAGGTCAGGAACCGCACCTGGCCGTCGAACGACGGCAGCCCCTTGTGCACGCGCAGGAACACCTCCTGGCTGAGGTCCTCCGCCGTCGCACGGTCGCATCGCAACACCGAACTCATCACTCGCATCACCCGGTCCTGGAACATCTCGAGCAGGGTGCGGAAGGCGTCCATGTCACCCCGCTGGGCCGCGAGCATCGATTCGCGCGCCGGATCGACGGTGGCCATGCCATCGCTGCCTGGCTCCGAGTCGTCGCGCGCCGAAACCCAGCGCGACCCCGGCTGGGCGTTCGCGAGCAGACGCGACGCTGCCGGCGCGGTTCCTTCGGCTACTGGCTTTTTCTCGGCGGTCAAGGGGCTGGGCGCGCGGCGGGTGCTGGCGGCGCGGCAGAACCTGGGTGCCACCGTGCCATCGAGATACCCTCGCAGGATACCTTCGAAGGTCCGCCGCAGCGACGGCGGACAACGCGCCAACCAGCGAGAACTCCCGCCATGGCCGAGACCGTGTTCACGTTTCCCTGCCCCTGCTGCAACAAGCTGATCGAGATCGACACGCGATCGGGGCGCGCGCGCGCCGCCCGCCCGGAGGAGGCCAAGGGCGGCCGCAACCTCGACGACCTGCTGGCGGACCAGCGCCGCGACAGCGCGCGCCTCGGCGACCTGTTCTCGTCGGCGAAGGAACTGGAAGCGCAGAAGGCCGACCGCCTGGCCGAGCAGCTGCGGCGCGCCAAGGCAGAGGCGAAGAAGGACAAGAACGAGCGGCCGCCGAACATCTTCGATCTCGACTGAGATCGCGGTCGACCCCACCGCCCCTCACCTGGCCGCGCCGGCGAGGCACGCCGCGCTGCGGGCCGTCGGCATCCGCCGCTATGCCGGCGCGTAGCCGAGCCAGCTGCCGAGCTGGTAGATCGCCACCGCGACGCCCCAGGCCAGCACCGTCATGTAGAGGAACGTGAACACCGGCCAACGCCACGAGTGCGTCTCGCGGCGGATCGCGGCCAGCGTACCGACGCACTGACTGCACAGCGCGAAGAACGCCATCACCGCCAGCGCCACCAGGCCGTTCATGGTCGGTCGGCCCTCGGGTCCCTTCGCCGTGCGCAGCGCGTCGCCGAGGCGCGTGTCCTGCAGATCGGTGGACGCCTCGACGTCGCCGAGGCTGTACAGCGTGCCGAGCGTCGGGATCACCAGCTCGCGCGCCGGGAACGCCGCCAGCACGCCCACCGTCATGCGCCAGTCGAAGCCCGCCGGCGCGAACGCCGGCTGCACCGCGCGACCGATCGACGCCAGCCAGCTCTGTTCGAGATAGGCCCCCGCCTCCTCTGCGTCGAGGCGCTGCCGCCGCACGTCGCCCTCGGCCCCGGCCGGCACCGCGGCGCGCAGTTCCTCGAAGCGGGCGTGGAGCGCCGGCGAACGCGGGAAGTAGCCCAGGGCCCAGACGACCACGGTCGCGAACAGGATCACGGTGCCGGCGGTGCGCAGGAACGAACGCACCGCGTGCCAGGTGTGCGCACCGACCACGCGCAGCCGCGGCCGCTCGTACACCGGCAGCTCCATCGCCAGCATCGACACGCCGCCGCGCAGCACCGTTCGCCGCAACACCAGCGCGACGACCGCGGCCGCGACGATGCCGAGCAGGTACAGCAGGAACAGCAGCAGCCCGGCCTGGTGCGCGGGGAAGAACGCGGCCAGCAGCACGACGTAGACCGGCAGGCGCGCCGAGCACGACATCAGCGGCGACACCGCGATCGTCGCGAGGCGATCGCGTTCGTCGGTGAGGATGCGGCTGGCGACGATGCCGGGGATCGCACAGGCGAAGCTGCTGGTCAGCGGCACGAAGCTCTTGCCCGACAGCCCGACCTTGCGCAGCAGCCGATCGAGCAGGAACACCGCGCGCGCCATGTAGCCCGAGGCCTCGACCACGGTCACGAACGCGATCAGCAGCGCGATCTGCGGCACGAAGACGAGCGCGGAGCCGACGCCGTTGACTAGCCCGTCGACCAGGAAACTGCGCACGGCCCCCTCGGCGACCATGGCCTCGATGCCGGCACCGACCAGGTCCTGGGCCGCCTCGATCCAGCCGATGAACGGGTCCGCGACCGCGAACACCAGCTGGAACATGCCGAGCAGCACGAGCGCCAGCACGAACGGGCCCACGATCGGATGCAGCAGCACGCCATCGATGCGGTCCGTGCGCGAACGCTGCACGGCCCGGCGCCCGGCCACCGCGTCGGCCGCGCCTTCGGCGGGATCGGCGACGTCGCCGACGTCGGGCAACGCGGCCGCCAGGCGTTGGCGCAGCGCCTCTGCCCCGGCACCGGTGGCGCCGTTGACGACCACCAGCGGCAGGCCGATCGCGCGCTGCAACCGGTCGACGTCGACCGGGAAGCCCTCGGCGGTCGCGACGTCGACCTTGGTCAGCGCGACGACGATGGGCCGTCCGAGCCGGCGCAGTTCGGCCAGCAGGTGCAGTTCGACGATCAGCTTGCTGGCATCGAGCACGGCGCACAGCAGATCCGGCGCCTCGTCGGCGCGCGTCAGGCGCAGCAGCGCCTGCTGCTCGTCGCGGCTGTGGCCCTCGAGCGAGGCGATGCCCGGCAGATCGACGACGCACAGCAGCGAGCCGCCGACGCGCACGTCGCCTTCGATACACTCGACCGACGTGCCGGGGAAGTTCACCGGCCGCTGCAGGCTGCCGGTCAGGTGCATCAGCAGCGACGTCTTGCCGGAGTTGGCGCGACCGACCAGGGCCACGCGACGACGGTCGACGGTGGCGGCAGCCGTCGGCTCGCTCACGAGCCGGACCCCGGCGTCGCGGCGCCGCGCACCACGACCTCGATGCGGTCCGCCTCGGCGCGTCGCAGCGCCAGGCGGTAGCCATGCAGCCGGAACAGCATCGGGTCGCCGAATGGCGCCCGGGCGATCAGTTCCAACCTGGTGCCCGGCCAGACGCCCGCCGACGCGAGGCGCCGGGCCAATGCATCGGCTCCGACGACCGCCGCGACTTCGTAGACGCGGCCAGGGACCGCCGCCGCCAACGACTGGCGCGGCCCGTCGGAGCGCGAAGGAGTGGTCGGGCGGAGTTCGCGGGTCGAGGGGTTCAAGGCATTCGCGCGGCGGCGTTGTTGAGACAGCGTCTCAAAGCAGGATCATGCCGCCTGCCGCAGGCGTTGCAAGGGGTCGTGGTTCGTAGTCGCGGGCAAGTGGCCACGACGCGCCCCGGCGGGCAAGATCGGCGGCCATGCAGCCAACGGCCCATCGCAGCAGCGTGAAGATCGCCGGCACCGAACTGGTCTTCGAGACCGGTCGCATCGCCCGGCAGGCACACGGAGCGGTGCTGGCGCGCAGCGGTGACAACGTGGTCCTGGCGACCGTCACGGCCGCCGCCGCGCCGAAGCCCGGCGTCGACTTCCTGCCGTTGACCGTCGAATACCGCGAGAAGTTCGCCGCCGCCGGCCGCATCCCGGGCGGCTTCCTGCGGCGCGAGGGCCGGATCACCGACCACGAGGTCCTGTGCAGCCGGCTGATCGATCGCACGCTGCGCTCGCTGTTCCCCGACGGCTATCACAACGAAGTCCAGGTGCAGGTCCAGGTGCTCAGTGCCGAGCCGACCAGCGATCTCGAGAGCCTGGCGATGCTCGCGGCCTGCGCGGCGATGCACGTCAGCCCGGTGCCGGCCAGGGGACCCGCCGGCGGCTTGCGCATCCAGCGTGTGCACGGGCAATGGCTCGCGTTCGCCGGCAGGGCACAGCGCGAGCAGGCCGATCTCGAGTTCTCGGTCGGCATCGGCCCCGATGGACTGGTGATGCTCGAGGGCGAAGCGCACGAGGTCGACGAAGCGACGGCCGTGGCGGCCGTCGCCCAGGCGGCGGAGTGGATCCGGCGCTGCCAGAAGGCATTCGACGAACTGCGCGAGGCGGCGGGCAAGCCGAAGCTGGCGGTGCCGGGCGGCCCCGAGCTGCCGCCGCTGCCCGACGCGACGGCGAGCGCGCTGCGCGCCGCGCTGCAGATCACCACCAAGGCCGAACGGCGCGCTGCCGTGGCCGCCGCCGAGACCGAGTGGCTGGCCGGCGTCGACGCCGAACAGGCATCGGCCGCACGGCTCGCGTTCGCCGCCGCGACGTGGCAGGAGACGCGGGAACTCGTGCTCGGCGGCCACCGGCTCGATGGCCGCGGGGCGACGCAGATCCGGCCGATCTGGAGCGAGGTCGGCCTGCTGCCGCGCGCGCACGGGTCGGCGCTGTTCACCCGCGGCGAGACGCAGGCGATCGTGACCTGCACGCTCGGCAGCCCGGACGACGCACAGCGCGTCGACGGACTCGCCGCAGACGGTGCGACCGAGCGCTTCCTGCTGCACTACAACTTCCCCCCCTACTCGGTCGGCGAGATCCGGCCGCTGCGCGGCCCGGGCCGGCGCGAGATCGGCCACGGCTCGCTGGCCCGGCGCGGCCTGCGCTGCGTGTTGCCGGCCGCGGCCGAGTTCCCGTTCACGATCCGCATCGAGTCCGAGATCACCGAGAGCAACGGCAGCTCGTCGATGGCGACGGTGTGCGGCGGCGCGATGGCGATGCTGCACGCCGGCGTGCCGCTCGCGCGCCCGGTCGCCGGCATCGCCATGGGGCTGGTGTCGGACGGCACCCGGCACGCGGTGCTCAGCGACATCCTCGGCGACGAGGACCACCTCGGCGACATGGACTTCAAGGTCGTCGGCACCGATCGCGGCATCACCGCGATCCAGCTCGACAACAAGCTCGGCGGGCTGCCCGACGAGGTGCTCGCGCGCGCGCTCGCGCAGGCCCGCGACGGCCGGCTGCACATCCTCGGCGAGATGCAGAAGACGATCGCGGCCGCCGCAGTGCCGTCGCGTTTCGTGCCGCGCGCGCTGCGCATCACGATCATGCCGGATGCCGTCGGCGCACTGATCGGCGCGCGCGGCGCCAACATCAAGGGCATCACCGAAGGCACCGGGGCGCGCGTCAGCGTCGGCGACTCGGGCGAGGTGCTCGTCTACGCCACCGACCAGACCAGCGCCCAGCGCGCAGCGGTCATGGTGCAGCGCTCGGCCGGCGTGCTGAAGGTCGGTCGCTGCTACCGCGGCACCGTCACCGGCGTGAAGGACTTCGGCGCCTTCGTGCGCATCAACGCCGTCAACGAGGGCCTGGTGCCGATCGAGGAACTCGACCGCGCCCAGGTGCGGCACGCCGGCGACATCGCGCGCGAGGGCGAGGAGATGATCGTCGCCGTGCTCGGCGCCGACGACCGCGGCCGCCTGCGCCTGTCGCGACGACAGGCGCTGGGCGTCGACGAGAGCCAGATCGAGTACTGAGCGGGCTCCCGTCGCGTTGGCGTCACTTCGCCGGCTTCGCGGGCGACGCGTCGCGACGCGTGTAGGTGATCGACATCACCTTGGTCTCGGCGCCGGCGCCCTTGTGGTACATCTCGAAGACGACCGTGTTGCGGTCCTTGTGGATCGTCGCCGTGCGCACCTTGACCTGGTTGCCCATGTGGTCGTAGCCGTCGCCGGTCATGTTCAGCGTGCGCGTCTTCTCGTCGTAGGTGCCTTCGGTGACCATCAGCGCGGGGTTCATGTTGTCGACCCAGGTCGACACGTACTTCTTCTTGATCGGGTCGTAGCCGGTCATGCCGTGGCCCTCGAACTTCATGCCGCCGAAGTCGCAGGTGAAGTGGTCGGACATCCAGAAGCCGCCGAGCACCATCTTCATCACCGACGTGCCCTTGGACGGCTCCATGCCCTCGCCCTCGACCACGGCGTCCCAGGTGCCTTCGGCCATCTGCAGGTTGGCGTGTTCGGGGCCGGGCTTCGGCATTTCCGGCGTGCCACCTTCCTGGGCGCGGGTGAACGGGGCGATGCAGAGCAGCGAAAGCAGAGCGACGGAGAGTTGGGTCTTCATGGGGTTTCCTCGGTTGGGCCCGGCCGCGAAAAGGGCCAGGCGACTCGGACCAGACGTTACGTGCCGCGGCGAATCGACAGGTCGGAGAAATCGTCGCGGCCCCGGCCGGGCGGTCCGCCCGTTCAGGGCACCCGGGCCCGCGCCTGCACGAAGCTGTACCAGAACACCGCGTCGGGATCCCGGGCGACACGCTGCAGCTCCTGCTGCATGCCGGCGACGACCCGGGCCGGCACCCGCCCCGCCTTCGCCAGCGCCGGCGCGCCGCTGAGCAGCAGGTCGCTCCAGTAGCCGAGGAACTCGGTGCGCTCGCCCGGCATGCGGTTGTCGAGGTGGAACGTCTTGACCTCGGTCACGATGTCGGTGAAGCCGTTGCCGAGCAGCAGATTGCCGAGCTTGGCGCCGACGAACGGATCGCCGCCGAGCTCGAGCTGGGTGTCGTTGAACGCGCGCCAGTAGCGCAGCGTGTTCGGGCTGTAGGGGTCGAGGAAGAACGTCGCGTTCATGACCTCGGTCACCACCACCGGCGAACCCGGACGCAGCACACGCCGCACCTCGGCGAGCGCGCGCGCCGGATCGTCGACGTGCTCGAGGATCCAGCACAGGAAGGCGCCGTCGAACGTGTCGGGCGCGAACGGCAGCGTCTCGGCGGGCGCCTGCCGCAGCTGGAAGCGGCCCTTGGCCCACGGACAGCGGTTCAGGTGGACGCGTGCACGCTCGAGGTTGTCGGCGCTGCGATCGACGCCGGTCACCTGCAGCAGCGGGAAGTGGCGCAGCAGGATCTCGGTCTGGGCGCCGACGCCGCTGCCGACCTCGAGCAGGTCGCGGCAGCGCCGGAACGGCAGCCGGTCGTGCACGAGATCGGCCAGGAACGCCGCCTGGTGGTAGAGGCGATCCTGTTCGTGCGGCGTGAATCCGTGCAGGTAGCCGGTGCGAGTCGCCGGCCGGCGGGACTTGCGCCGGATCGCAGCACGCCTGCCCTTGTCGGCCGTTGCCATGCCGCGATCGTGGAGGCGCGAGCCGGCGCGCGCAAGGGCACGCCCGTCGTGCGATGCGACGGTCCGTTCAGCGTGCGACCACGCCGCGCGGCGCGAACACGACCACGTCCGGCAACTGGCGGCCGACGCGCTTCGTCGCTTCGAGCGGCAGCAGCCGATAGGTGTGCGTGCCGGGCGCCCCGACACGCACCACGCACAGCGCACCGGCGCGCACTTCCTGCGCCTCGCGCGGCGACACCTCGAGCCACGGCAACGATCCGTCGGCGGCCTCGAAGTAGTACTTCACGGTGCCTGGTCCGGGCTTCTTCGCCTCGGCGAGCAGCATCTGCACGGCCTGCAGCTCCTCGCGCTGCTTGCGCTCGGCGTCGAGCTGCTCCTGCTCGCGCCGCGTGCGTTCCCGTTCGCGCGTCTGCAGCAGCTCGAGTTCGCGCTGGCGCGTCGCGGCCTCGGCATCGAGACCCTCGCGGCCCTTCTCGGCGCGCTCGAGGCGGGCCTCGTGGGCCAGCCGACGCGCCTCCTTGTCCGACAGCAGGTTCGCCTTCTTGAACTGGTCGCGCAGGCTCATGGCCGCATGCTACCGCGGACGGCCGGCAGTGCAGCGCCGATCAGCCGGCCGCCGACGGCAGCGGCTCGAGGAAGCGGATCGCGATACCGACGCGGCCGTCGCCCATGCTCTCGTAGCGCACCAGTTCGCCGCGCACGCCGTGCTCGTGGCCGGCGATGCGGACGCGCACCGGCAGGGCGCCGGTGGCGGTGAAGAACACCCCCTGCGGCGAGATGTTCTGCCCCGACCCGGCGATCACGCCGGCGTCGAGTTCGACCGTGACCGCTCCCTCCAGCGGCAGTCGGTCGCCACGTCGGTTGTCGAGGCCGGTCGACGTCGGTTGTTCTGGCATGGCTGGCTCCACGCGATGTCATCGGCCGGTGGCCAGCCGCAACTCAACCCGGCGCGCCGCCCGCTATGGTGCCGTCGTGGCCGAGACCCCCTACCTGCGCGAACCCGGCTATGCGCAGCGCTACCGCGAGCGCCGGTTCCGCAGCGGCAGCGGCGCCCGCACCGACGCCCGCGAACGGGCCGCGCTCGGCGCGCTGTTGGCCCGGGCCGCCCCGCCGGCCGGTCGCTGGCTGGACGTGCCCTGCGGCGCCGGCAGGATGACCGCGCTGCTGCCGGGCGACCCGGTGCAGGTCGATCGCGACCCGGCGATGGTGCGTGCCTGCGGCCCGGACCGGCCGCGGGTCTGCGCCAGCGTGCACCAGCTGCCGTTCGCCGACGGCACGTTCGCCGGTGCCCTGTGCCATCGCCTGCTGCAGCACATCCCGACAGGTGTCGAACGCGTCGACATCCTGCGGGAACTGGCGCGCGTCACCCGCGGGCCGATCGTCGTGTCGTTCTTCGATGCGTGCAGCCTGCAGCACCTGCGCCGCCTGCTGCGGCGCCGGTTCGGCAAGGTGCGCTCCGGCCGCTCGGCCGTATCGCGCCCGAAGTTCTTCGCCGAACTGCAGGCCGCGGGGCTGGAGGTGCGTGCCGTCGCTGCGCTGCGGCGCTTCGTCGCCGAGCAGACGCTGGTGCTGTGCGCGCCGCGACCGGACCGGCGGTGACGCGTTCCGCTTCATGACCCGGGACCGAACGGTCGATGCGCGTCCCGAGGAGAGACCGTCGGCATGGGATCCGTCACACTGCAACCGGCGCGCGAACCAGCGCGCGCCACGCAACGCACAGCCGAGCACAAGCAGCTGAACCGCAGCACCCGGGTGTTGCTGGTCGAGGACGAGCCGCTGACCGCGGAGGTGTTCGCCCGGGCGCTGACCCGCGACGGCCATCGCGTCGACGTCGCCCGCGACGGGCTGCAGGCGCTGCGCCGGCTGCACGATCACCCACCGTCGATCGTCGTGCTCGACATGAGCCTGCCGGCGCTGTCGGGCGCCGAGGTCGTGCGGCGCCTGCGCGACGAGGGACACACCGAGCTGCCGATCGTCGTCGTCTCGGGCAGTTCGCGCGCCGAGACGAACCTCGGCCCGGCCGAGCTCTGGCCCGGCACCTGGCTGAACAAGCCGGTCAAGCCGCGCGACCTGGTCCGCATCGTGCGCCAGTTCCTCGGCGAGAGCGACTGAGACGCCGCGGCTACTTCGGCGCCGCCGGGCGCCCGAACACGCGCGCCGCGAACGCCTCGATCTCGGCCGCGAGCAACGGCAGCGCCAGCTGCCAGGGCACCTCACGCTCGCACAGGCGGGCGACGTCGCCACGCCACTCGCCGGCGGCCGACCGCTGCGCGACGTAGTCGAGCGAGCGCTGCAGGCCTTCGCTGCCCGGCGCCCCGGGCACCGGCTGCATGCGCACCGGCAGCGCTCCGAGTCCGTCGAGCACCGGCCCGTTCATCGCGCCGGCCCCCACCAGCACGAGGCCCTGCAGCTCCGGCCGGAGCCGGGCGACGTGGAACGCCGTGATCGTCGCCGCCTCACCATCGGCGACCAGCACCAGCGGCGCGGCGCCGGTGCCGAACACCTGCCGCAGCGCCGGCAGCGCCGCGCACAGCTCGCCGATGTAGTCGCGCAGCTCTCCGGGCGACTCGAGGCAGGCGACGTCGCAGTCCAGGTCGCGCCCGAACGTCGCCAGCTCGTGGGCGGTCCAGCCCGGTCCGCGCGACGACGGCGAGGTCGGCCGGCGCAGCGTCGGGTCGTAGGCGGGCGTCGCCGCGGCGAACACCACCAGCGGCCGGCCGCGGGCGGCGCCCGGCTCGAAGCCGTCGGGCACACGCAGCACCGCCGACAGCCCGCGCGGCGCCGCCGATGGCAGCAGCACCGGCACGTCGCCGGTCATGCCCGCGAGCGGATGCCGGTCGGCGGCGACGTTCGCGAGCGCCTGCTCGAGTCGCAGCAGATCGTGGACCGCGTCGCTCTCGACGTCGAACGCCTCGCCGAGATACGCCCGCTGCACCGCCATCGCACAGCCGCGCAGCAGGGCGCGCGGCAGCTCGGCCAGCGCGGTCGCCCGCTCGTCGACGGCGAGGAACGCGGCCTCGCAGCGATCCTGGTAGCCGCGCAGCACGTGGAACGGCCACTGCAGCACCGGGTCCTTCGGTCCGGGATCGGCGGCGCCGACCCGGGCGCGCAGCACCACGCGGTAGCTGCCGTCCGCCAACTCGCCGGCAGGGATCGGGGCGACCAGGCGCGCCATGCGCAGGTCCTCCAGCGTCGGCGACTCGCCGAGGCGCGCCGACCAGACGCGCTCGCCCGCGGCGTCGCGCACCTCCACGTCGAAGACGAGGTCGTCGGGCAACGCCGTCGCGAACGGCAGGAACAGCGACACGTTCGTGCGCCGGCAGACCTCGTTGCGGCCGTCGGGATCGGCGACTTCGGGCAGCACGTAGGCGGACAGCATCGACCGCAGCAGGTAGAGGTCGTCGGCCGGCACACCGCGCAGCGACGCGATCGCCCGCGCCACCGGCACGAACGGGACGCCGCGGTCCGGTTCGACCAGCCACTCGGCGATGCGCGCCACCGTCGCCGGGTCGCGGCCGCGCAGTTCCCGCAGCAACTCGCAGCGCAGGCGCTCGAGGTGCAGGTAGCCCCAGCGTTCGCGGTAGACCGGTCCCTGGGCCCGCATCGGCGCCGCGGCGGCGATCGCGACCGCGACGAGCGCCGGGATCAGCGCCCGGGTGGCGGATAGGTGGCTCGGACCCATGCCTGGAACGGCGCCTCGATCGTGAGCGGATTCCACTGGTAGATCGTCTGCAGCGCGTCGCGTGTCGCCTGCCCCTGCTTGGCCGCACGCACGAGGTCGCGGAACTTCGCGCCGCCCTGCGTCGTCAGCAGGAAATCGACGTACGCGAACGACGCCGCGTGCTCCTCGAAGGTCAGCTGGTCGGTGTTCTTCGTCGACAGCGCGGCGAAGCTCGGCAGCGTGCCCTCGTCGACCATCACGCGCACCGGCGTGCGCCACTTGCCGTTCTTCCAGCCGCTGCCGGGGATCACCAGCACCTCCTCGAAGCAGTAGTTCAGGCAACGGCCGGTGACCTGGTCCTCGAACCAGTGCGCGATGCCTTCGTCGAGCCAGCCGTGCGAACGGTTGCCGATCCAGCGCATCGGCAGCATCTGGCTCAGCAGCAGGTGCGTGACGTTGTGCACGATGTTGCGATGCAGCTGCTCGTCGTCGGCGAGGCTGCGCGGGTCCTGCCACATGCTGTAGACGAACTCGGGCCCCATCTGCTTCAGGCCGATCGAACCGGCGGTGCCCATGCCGGTCTCGCGCGGGCCGATCACGCCGTGCTCCTTGCCGTCGCGGAACATGTAGACGCGCAGGCGGCCCGGCAGCTCGTCGTCGGTCAGCTCGAACGCGGTGCGGAAGCGTTCGCGCAGCTCCTCGATGCGCTGACCGTAGAGGTGCGCCAGCTGGTGCGTGTCGAACTTGACCTTGCCGACCATCAGCGGCTTGATGCCGCAGACCAGGTCGCAGTGCGTGGTCTCAAGGTGCACCAGCGTGCGGTGGCCGACCGCGTCGTCGACGGCGACGCGCTGCCGTTCGAGCCATTCGCGCAGCAACCCCTGTCGTTCGGCGAGCGCGGCCTCGACGTCGGGGCGACGACACTGCCTGCAGTCGACCTTCAGCGCGCCGCCGCAGACCTTGCACTCGATGGCGACGCTGCACCGCCGCACCATCGGGTCTGCTTCGAGGCCCAGGTCCTTGCCGTGCTTGCTGCACGGGAAGGTGCCGACGCTGTTGCAGCTGCGGCAGGTGACGACCGGCTCCTGCGCACGGGTCGTCGCGGTCGCGAGCAGCGCGAACGAGACGCAGACGACGCGGAGCCACCACATGCCGCAGCAGCGTAGCAAGAACGTGCCGCTCACGGCAGCTGCAGGGTCTTGTGCACCTGCGGCAGCACACGCACGTCGAACTGCGCCCGCTGCGCGGTCGCCACGAAGCGCTCGAGTTCGGAACGCGCGATCGGCGTACGCACGGCGCCGAACGGCGTCACCGGCTGCAGCACCAGCAGGATGCGTTCGCGCACCGGCCCGAGGTCGGCCAGCGCGGTTTCGAACGACGGATCGAGCACGCGGTCGGTCAGCACGATCTTGACGTCGACGGTGGCGCCGCGCCGCAGCGCGATCTCGCAGCACTGGCGGTGCCGGGCGCCGAAGCCGCCGTCGGCCGGCAGCGCGGCCGCTCGGTCGGCGGGCGCACCGAGGGTCTCGGGCAGCTTGTAGTCGGCGCTGAGGTGGTCGACCTGGTCGATGCACTGCGCCAGCGCCTCGGGATGGATCGCCGCCGTCTCGAGGTGCACCTTCGCGCCGCGCTGACGGACCGCGCGGCCGAGGTCGCGCACGAACTGCGGGAACACCAGCGGCTCGCCGCCGGTGATGCTGACGCGCTGCGCGCGCAGGCCCGGATCGGCGGCCGTGGCGACCAGCCGCACCAGTTCGGCGGCGCGCTCGCCGGTGCAGGGGTTCGGTTCCTGCTGCTCACGCACGCCGAGCCGCACCGGGAAGCGCGCGCTCGCCGCGTAGCTGTGCGGCGTGTCGCAGTAGAGGCAGCGCAGCGGACACGTCGCGGTGCGCACGAACGTCATCGGCACGCCGACGAAGCGGCCCTCGCCCTGGATCGAGTGGAAGATCTCGATCAGCGGCGCGCGCGCCAGCGCCGCGTCGCGCGCGCCGGCGGCGCGCCCCGGCTGCGACTGCTGCAGATCCGCGAGGGCTCGTTTGAGGTCCACGGTGCTCCGGTCGGGCTCGCTCAGGCGAACTCGCGCGCGAGGTCGTTCAACACGTCGATGCCGCGCTGCAGCTCGTCGTCTTCGGCCGCGAACGAGACACGGAAGTGCGTGTCGCGCCGCGAGAATGCCTTGCCCGGCACGATCAGCAGCTTGTGCTTCACGGCCGCCGCCACGAACGCGTCGCCGCCGACCGTGCTGCCGTCGGCCTGCCGCGGCAGCTGCGGGAACGCGTAGAACGCCCCCTCCGGCGCGCGCAGGCCGTAGGCCGGGTGCAGGTTCGCGGTCAGCAGGTCGCGCTTGTGGCGGTATTCGGTGAAGCGGTGCGACAGGTCGATCTTCGGCTCGGCCTCGAGCAGCGCGTACTGGAACGGCGCCGGCGCGCAGACGAACGAGAACTGCTGCAGCGTCTTCATCGCGTCGAGCACGTCGACCGGTCCGGTCGCGTAGCCCATGCGCCAGCCCGGCACGCCGTAGGTCTTGCTGTAGCCACCGAGCTGGATGCAGCGGTCGGCGTAGGCGACCGGCGAGCTGTAGTCGCCGGCGAAGCAGAAGAAGTCGTAGATCTCGTCGCTGACCACATAGGCGCCGCAGCGGTTGGCGATCCGGCAGATGCCCTCGATCTCGGCGCGCGTCAGCACGCAGCCGGTCGGGTTGCTCGGCGAGTTGACGAACACGATCTTGGTGCGCTCGCTGCACATCGCCTCGAGGGCCGCGAGGTCGACGCGGAAGCGCTCGCCGGGCGCCTCGGGGTAGAGATCGTAGTAGCGCACCGACGCGCCGCAGAGCGTCGCCAGGTGTCGATACATCACGAACCCTGGGTCGGGCAGCAGGATCTCGTCGCCGGGGTCGAGCAGGCACTGGAACGACAGCACCAGGCCACCGGAGACACCGGCTGTCAGCAGGCAGGTCTCGGGACGCCGGCCGTAGCGTCTGGCGACGTCGTCGAGGATGCGGGCGTTGAGCTCCGGCAGACCCTGCGTCACCGTGTAGCGGTTCTTGCCCGCGCGGATCGCCGCGCAGGCGGCCTCGACGAGCTCCGGCGGCGGGTCGTAGTGCGGCTGCCCGATCGACAGGTTGATCGGGTCCTCCATCGACGCCATCAGTTCGAAGATGCGGCGGATGCCACTCGGCTCGATGCCGCGCACCCGATCGGCGAGGCGGGCCGCATTGCCGGGCCGGCCCGCAGCCGATGGTTTCGCAGCTCCCACGCGCAGTCCTTGGCGGCGCGGGCGCGCGCTACTTCTTCGCCGGGGCCGCAGCCTTGGCGGGCGCGGCGGCGGCCTTGGCGGGCGCCGCGGCGGCCTTGGCGTCGGCGGCGGGCTCCTCGGCCTTCTTCTTGGCCTTGACCTTGAACGCGGTGCGCACCTTGCGCAGGCCCTCGACGCGGTCGCCTTCCTGCCAGGCGCCGACCTTCTTCAGGGCGTTGATGCGCTCCGTGCGGGTCCAGACGTTGCGCTGGCCACCGGTGGCGCCGGACAGTTTCAGACTGCTGTGGATCGTCATGACGAACTCGAGGACGGCTGCGGTCGGAGAGCCCGACCGAATCGGGGCGAAGAGTCTACTGGATCGGCCATGCCGTAGGCCAGTCCGCTTCCGTCTTTCGCAGCTGGACGAAGGTCGCGTCGGGAACGTCGGCCGGCAGCAGCCGCAGCTTGTCGCGGGTCGCGTCCTGTTCGAGGTCGCCGTCGAAGTAGACCGCGACCACCCACAGCGGCCCGTTCTGGCCCGGGTATTCGTAGGGGCGGGCTTTCGCCAACTGCTGGCTGCGCAGGTATTCGCAGAGGTGCCGGGCGCGCTGGCGCGCGGTCGCCGCGTCCAGGCCGGGATAGACCGAGACGATGAACGCCTGGTTCGACAGCGCCGAAGTCTCGATCTCACCGACGATGTCCGGCGCCTGCGGTCCGGCCTTGAGGCCGGCGGCCCCCTCCTTGGGCGCGGCGCCGGCGAACTGACCCCGCACGAAGAAGCCGCCGACGAAGCCGACCAGCAGCAACGCGAGGATCGCGAGGCCGGAGACGGCGCCGCCGCCCGAGCGGCTGCTGCGCGACTCGCGCCGCTGGCGGCCGCCGCCGACGCGGCCGAAGAAGGCAGCGAACGACGAACGGAGCGACTTCAGGAAGCCTGAGTTGCGACCGCGATACTGCCCGCGAGAACCGAGCAGCAGGACCATGTCGCTGGATTTGCGCGCCACGAAACACCCCCGCGCCACGCCGGGCGCCACATGCGGACCAGAAGGAAGCCAGCAGTACCACCCACGCACCGACCTCGTCGACGCCTTGGGCTGACCGTGTTGCGGCTGACCGAGCCGCAGCGCGACGAACGTATCGGCGCCTGCCGCGCGGTGCAATGGCGTGCTGGGTGACCGTCACTCGCCGGCGAGGCGGCGCAGCGCGGCGAGCACCGCGGGCCGGGTCCCGGTCTGCGGTTCGTGCAGGAACTCGCGCGCGAACTGCTGCGACTCGCCGACCTTGCCGGCCTTCGCCAGCGTCGCCGCCAGCAGATAGACCTGCTGGCTGCGATCGAGACCGTGCCGCTGCTGCCACGCCACCGCCTGCCGGCACAGCGTCTCGAGTTCGCCGAGGTCGGCCGCCGGGTCGTCGTGCAGCGCGCTGGCCAGCAGCCACGCCGCCCAGTGCTGCGTCGGATCGAGCTGCAGACAGCGGCGGAACGCGGCCACCGCGCCCGCGCGATCGCCGACCTGCAGCCGATCGACGCCGCGCTGCTCGCTGCGCCGCCAGATCGCCTGCAGCTGCAGCTGCACGCCCTCGACGCCGAAGCCGGCCGGCGCGACGTCCAGGCAGCGGCGGAACGCAGCGCCGGCCGCCTCGTCGTCGCGCTGCAGGATGCGCTCGTACCCCAGGTCGGCCAGGCTCTCGGCCAGGAACTGACGCGCGTCCTCGAACTCGGGCAGCAGGCGAAAGGCCGCTTCGAAGTGCTCGACGGCCGCCGCGAAGCGCCGCTGTTCGCGCGCCAGGCGGCCGAGCACGAGATGCGCCTTGCCCTCGTTCGGATTCAGGGCCAGCGCGCGCTGCACGATGCGCAGCACCTCGGCGGCGTCGGCGTCGGGCTCGGACAGGCGCGCGTAGGCGCGGCCGATCAGCACGTTGGCCAGCACCTTCGCGGTGTCCGCGTCGTCGGGCCGCACCCGCAGGCAGGCCTCGAGCTGCAGGATCGCGTCGTCGAGCCGCCCCTGGCCGACCAGCGCCAGCGCCAGCTCCTGGCGCAGCGCCGGGTCGGGTCGCTGGGCCAGGCCGAGGCGGGCGTAGCGTTCCGCATCGGGGAAGTTGTCGCGCCCGCGCAGCAGCCGCGCCGCACCGAGCCACGCGTCGATGCACTGCGGATCGGCGTCGAGCGCGCGGCGGTAGTCGCGCAGGGCCGGCAGCAGGCGGCCGCGCGCGCTGTCCCACGCCGCCTGCGTGCACCACAGACCGGCGTGCGCAGGGAAGCGCTCGAGCGCGGGCCCGAGCACCCGGTCGGCGACGCTGCCGCGCGCATCGTCGTCGGCGAGCAGCGCGGTCGCGGCGGCGGCGGCGGGCCGTTCGGCGACGGCGGCCTGCAGCGCGCGCAACTGGTCGAACGCGATCACGTCGGGGTGCTGCGGCTGCAACGCACGCGCCCGATCGCAGTTGGCCTCGGCCTCGGCCAGGTCGCCGGCCAGTCGCAGCGGCTCGAACGACTGCAGGCACGCCTGCAGCAGCAGCGCTCCGGCCGCCGCCCGTCGGCGCGGCGCGGTCTCGAGCGCGACCAGCGCCTCGGCCGCGCGGATCGCCGCGCGGGCGTGCCGCGCCGCCTCGGGGTAGTCGGCGATGCGCATCGCCACCTGCACCAGCAGCTGGTGCGCCTGCAGTTCGTGGTTCGGATAGCGCGCCGCCGCCACCGCGGCCTCGAGGTGCGTGCGCAGTTCGTCGACCGACGCGGGCCCGCGTCGCAACAGCTCCTTGCAGAGATTGAGCCGCGCGACGGCGTTCGCCGGCTGCACGGCGAGGCTCTGGCGCCACAGCGTCTCGCTGTCGCCGAAGTCGTGCGCGCGGCCGCCGCACAGCCACAGCAGCGGCAACAGCAGCGCGCCCGCGAGCCACGGCGCCGCGCGCGGCAGCAGCCGGTCGGCGGCAACCAGCAGCGCCAACGCCGCACCGGGCAGCGCGAGGTACAGGTATCGATCGGCCGCGGCGATCGACGACCCGGGGAACGCGGTGTTGAACGGCAGCAGCGCGATCGTGAACAGCAGCACGCCGAACGCGAGCAACCGCCAAGCCGGCCGCCGCCACGCCACCACCGCCGCGAGCAGCAGCGCCGCGAGCACGGCGCTGCCGAGCCCGACCTGCGCGCGGAACTGCGCCAACGTGTCGACCTCGGGGTAGAGCACGTTCAGCCGCAGCGGCCACAGCGTCGTCGCCACGTAGTGCCAGAACGCGCCCGGCACCTGCCCCAGCCGTTCGCCGATACCGCCGCCCGCCAGCGTGCCTTCGACTGTGGCGATGTGTTGGTGGTGCCAGGCGATCGGCAGCGTCACCAGCAGCAGCACCAGCGGCGCGAGGAGCCGCCGCGGCGAACCGCGCACGTAGCAGCACACCAGCAGCGACAGCAGCGGCAGCACCACGGCAGTGGCCTTGCTGTACATCGCCAGCGCGCCGAGCAGCGCCAGGAGGATCAGCCGCAGCACCGAGGCTCGCTCTCCGCAGCGCACCGTCTGCAGCAGCGCCGCGAACACGAACAGGCCGGACAACACGTCCTTCCTGCCGCTGACCCACGCCACCGATTCGGCGAGCGCCGGATGGGCGACGAACAGTGCGCCGCCGGCGAACGCGAGCCAGCGCCGCGCGCCGAGCGCGCCGAGCAGGCGCACCAGCACGGTCGCGGCCGCTGCGTGCAGGAGCAGCGCGACGGCGTGCGGCCACAGCGGCTTGCCGTTCGCGAGCCAGAAGTCGAACCACAGCGACGCGTGCGCCACCGGCAGCCACACGTTCGCGATCGGCCGGTGCGGATCGAGCACCGCCCCGAGCCCCGCGCGGAACTCGGGGTTGTCGGGGCCGAAGTAGAGGTTGTCGTCGAAGTTGACGAACTCGGCGCGCAGCGCCGCCGCCAGGTAGGCGACCAGCGCCAGGGCGAGCATGCCCGCGGCGGCGGCCCACCACGGCAGCGGCGCTCGCGACTCCGGCAACGGCGGCGGCTCGTGCATCAGGGCCGTCAAGCTTGCGAGCATGCGGCGGCAGGTCAAGGCGCGTCGGGTTCGCCACCGCCGCGCCGCCGCGGCAGACTCGCCGCGGTCCGGGCCAGTATCCCGCGCCGAGGACCGCACCCACCCATCCCCCTCGTCCCCGGCAAGGACCTCGCGCGCTGCCTCGCCGGCTCGGCCTGGTGCCGACCGACGGCCGCGGGTCGAAGCGCGCGACGGCACCGGCCGGCGCCGGAACCGACTTGCGCCGCAGCCCGCCGCCGGCACGCTCTGCGCCGTGTTCTCCGCCCGCCACTTGCCCAGCGACGCCGCGCCCATCGCGCGCGCCCTGCGCCGCCGCCGCCGCGAGGTCTGGCCGCTGCGGCGCCGCGGCGCCGAGCTCGGCTTCGCGGTCGCCGTCGACCGCACGCCGCCGGACGAACGGCAGGCGCTGGCGCGCTGGCAGCAGAGCGAGCCGGTGTTCCTGCCGGGCATGCTCGGCGACGGCCCGCGGCGGCACGCGGCGGCGATCCGCGCCTCGCTGCGCATGTTCGAGCGCCTGCGCCGCGGCGCGCGCTTCGCCGACGAACTCGAACGCCGACTGGCCGCGGACGACGACCTGCGCTACGTCGGCAGCACCGCGGATCGCCGCGATGCGCGGGAACTCGAACGCGTGATCCTCGACGCCGCGCCCGGCGGCACGGTGGTCGCCGAGGACCTGTGGGCGAAGCTCGCCTGGATCGCCGACACCGACAGCGACCGTTCGCTGCGCATCCGCTTCTCCGCCGGCCCCGAGCAGCTCGACGCGTGGCTGCAGGCGACCGACCTGACCGCCGGCTGGGTCGACCAGTTCGCGGCGCGCGCGTTTCCGGAGAGCGCGGCGATCCTCGCCTGCCTGCCGCTGCGGCGCCTGCTGCAGCGGCTGCTGCGGCGCCCCCACCGGCTCAGCGAACGCATCGTCTACAACAACGCGCCCGACGGCGGCGCGGTGTTCCACCACGACGCCGAACCCGGCCAGCTCGGCGTGGTGTTCAGCCAGCTCGAAGGCCACACCGCGTGGCTGGCGCTCAGCAAGCGCCGCCTCGCCGCCCGCGTCGTGCACGCCGGCCACGCGCGCGACGTGCGCGTCGCGATGGACGCGCTCGACCGCGGCGAGGACCGCCGGCTGTGGCGCCGGCTCAACCGGGACGCCGCCTTCACCGCCGACCTGGCCGCGCACGGCGCGCTGTTCGTGCTGCGCGCCGGCGACACCATCGTGCTGCCGTCGCAGGGCTTCGACGACGTCGCCTGGCACTCGGTGATCGCGCTCGGTCGGCGGCCGAGCCTCGCCCACAGCTACGGCCTGTTCCCGCGGCGCCCGGACTACCCGGTGGCCAGCGATCCCGGCGCGCAGTAGAACGCCGGCGTGGCGCTCGACCCGGCATCGCTGCAACGGCATCTGCAACGGCTCGCGCAGGCGTACGGCCCGGACCTGACCCTGCCGGCCGGCAGGGCGACGATCGTGCCGGTCGCGCCGCCGCGGCCCGCGGCGCCCCCGGGCGCGGAACCGGCGCCGGCCCCGCCGACCGCGGCGCCGGCACCGGCGCGCCCGGCGGCGGCACCGGCCGCTGCGCCCGGCCCGGCCACCGCCGCCGCGCGCGCCACCGCGGCCGCCGAACTGGCAGCGCTGCGCGCCGAGGTGATGCCGTGCACCCGGTGCAAGCTGCACCAGGGACGGCAGACCGTGGTGTTCGGCGAAGGCGACGCGAACCCCGAGGTGCTGTTCGTCGGGGAAGCGCCGGGCGCGAACGAGGACCGCACCGGCCGGCCGTTCGTCGGCGAAGCCGGCCAGCTGCTGGACCGCATCCTCTCCGGGGCGATGCGGTTGCAGCGGAGCGAGGTCTACATCGCCAACGTCAACAAGTGCCGCCCGCCGGGCAACCGCACGCCGGCGCCCGACGAGGTCGCCGCCTGCCTGCCGTACCTGCAGCGCCAGATCGCGATCCTGCGGCCGCGGGTGATCGTGTGCCTCGGCCGCACCGCGGCCCACAACCTGCTGGCGACCGACGAACCGATGCGGGCGCTGCGCGGCCGCGAGCTGGCCTACGACGGCATCCCGGTCGTGGTCACCTGGCACCCCGCCTACCTGCTGCGCGACCCGTCGCACAAGCGCGAGACCTGGGACGACATCAAGCGCGTCAATCGCCTGCTCGACCGGCCCGAAGTGCCCGGCTAGCACCCGCGGGGAAGCGGCGGAACCAGCCTTGACCATGCGGGAAATGCTCGCTACCGTCCGCCTTCCCGCGCGGCGCCACGCTCCCACGTTCGCGCGCGATTCGTCCGCAACTGCCAATCTCGCCGCCCTCTCCGACTTCGCCTGTGGCATGCAGGCGTTGCGACTCGGCGGAGTGCCCCTCTCCCCGTTCGCCTTTCTTGCAGGCTTTCCCAGCATGATCAAGGTCCAGACCCTGCGCTTGCGCGGCCTCTGTGCATCCTCCCTGCTCGCCCTGGCCGCCTGTTCGGGTACCGCCGCCGACGTCGTCGATGGCAGCCAGAACCCGGACGGCACCCCGCTGACGCGCGCCGACGAAGGTGCGCACGCTGGCGGCGCCACCGCGACCGAGGCCACCGCCCGCCGTTCCCGCGCGCAGGATCCCCGCCAGGATCCGCAGGGGCAGGACCCGCGCGATCGGGAGGCGCTGGTGCGCAAGGTGGTCGAGAACGCGCGCCGCTCGCTCGAGCTGCGCCTGTTCGAGGACGCCCGCAACGAGGCGGCCTACGCGCTCGAACTCGACAACAACAACGCCGAGGCGCGCGACATCCTGCTGCGCTGCAACCAGGTGCTCGGCGACGGGGCCGGAGTGCCGCTGCGCGACGTGGTCGGCGACGCGATCATCCAGGACCGCATCCGCCTCGAGCGCGAGCGCGCCCTGGTCGAGAAGGACCTGCAGCTCGGCCGCGGCGCGATGGACCTCGGCAACTACGGCCGCGCGATCGACAGCTTCGAGCGCGCGGTCACCGCGATGCGCTTCTCCGCCTACGCGCAGGCCAACGAGCCGCTGCGCCGCGAGGCCGAGACGCTGCTGGCGCAGGCGCGCGAGGCGAAGAAGAACGCTGAGCGCGAGAGCATCGACCGCGCCAAGCAGGCGTCGGAAGAGGAGCTGCGGCGCATGCAGCGCGACCTCGAGATCCAGCGCGAGGGCCGCGTGGCACGCCTGCTCGAGCAGGCCAACGTGCGCTTCCAGTCGGGCGACTACCAGCAGTCGCTGGCCCTGGTCGACCAGGCGCTGCTGCAGGATCCGACCAACGCGATGGCCCTGGAGCTGCGCGATCTCGCCGACCGCGCGCGCCACAACCTGGCCGTGGAGTCGAACCGCGAACGCTTCCGCACCGAGTGGAACAAGACGTTCGAGGAGCTGCAGCACAGCCTGCTGCCGCAGACCGACAACGTGGTGTTCGATCCCGCGCGGTGGGCCGTCGTCTCGGAACGCGAGCCGGCGAGCTACACGCAGCCGAAGGACCTCGACACGCCCGAGAACCAGGCCGTCGCCAAGCTGCTCGAGGACACGGTGCTCGAGCACAACTTCGCCAGCGCGACGGTGCAGGACTGGGCCAGCTACTACAGCCAGGTCACCGGCGCGACGTTCTTCGTCACCAACGAGGTGAAGGAGATGCCCGCCGACACGACGACGCTGACCGAGTTCCGGCTGCAGCGCCGCTCGGTGGCCGCCGCCCTGCGGGCGATCCAGTCGCAGACCGGCGTCGCCTACAAGATCCGCAACGGTCTCGTGCAGCTGGTCAGCCCGGCCAACGCGATCGGCACGCTCTACCTCGAGAACTACAAGGTCCAGGACCTGGTCCAGGGCGTCGTCGGCTCACCGGGCCCGAACCTGCGCCTGGCGCCGCCCGGCGACGACACGCCGCTGTTCCCCGAGGTCGAGGAAGACCCGCAGCCGTCCGTGGTCGACGAAGGTCGCCTGATCGACCTGATCAAGTCGACGATCGCCACCGACAAGTGGGACGGCAGCCCGTTCACCATCACGCCGCAGAGCGGCATCCTCTACGTGCGCGCCGACAGCGACACGCAGAAGCAGGTCGACCAGCTGATCCGCAGCCTGCGCCGCCACGTCGGCATCCAGGTCGACGTCGAGTCGCGCTTCCTGAAGGTCGAGGACAGCTTCCTCGAGGACGTCGGCATCGACCTGCGCGGCCTCGGCAACCAGGCGTCGCAGGGCCTCGCCGGCCGCGGCCTCGAGAAGAAGGGCGCCCGCCCGAACGCCGGCTTCGACGACTTCGGCCCGCGCCAACAGCAGAACGCGGCGGCGCCCGGCATCGTCGGCACCGGCACCGAGCCCGGCGTGTTCTTCGACGACGGCAACGACGGCGACCTCAGCGCGCGCGTCGAGAACCTCTACAACCAGACGCTCGGCGGCCGCAACGGCGGCCTGACCAACGCCGGCGGCCTGTCGCTGCAGTACGCCTTCCTCGACGACACCGAGGTCGAGGTCGTGCTGCGCGCGGTGTCGAAGCAGGAGCGCAGCGAGCAGATCGAGGCCCCGCGGCTGATGATCTACAACAACACCCGCGCGTCGATGCACTTCCTGCGCAACATCGCCTACATCCGCGACTTCGAGGTCGAGATCGCGCAGGCGGCCGCGGTCGCCAACCCGGTGATCGGCACCGTGCACGACGGCGTCGCGCTCGACGTGCGGCCGGTGGTCGACAGCGAGCTGAAGTTCGTGGCCATGGAGCTGCGGCCGACGGTGATGACCCTGCAGCTGCCGATCCCGACGTTCACGACGACGCTGGGCGTGGGTCAGCCGATCTCGATCCAGCTGCCCGAGGTGACGCTGCAGCGCGTGCGCACCACGGTGACGATGCCGGACGGCGGCACGATGATGCTCGGCGGCATGCGCCTGGTCGAACGGCAGAACCTGCGCAGCACGGTGCCGCTGCTCGGCAACCTGCCGGGCCTCGGCTGGCTGTTCAGCCGCAACGGCACCTCGGTGCAGAACCGCAAGATCCTGATCCTGATCCGCGCCAAGATCATCCTGATGGAGGAGCTGGAGCCGAACCCGGCGACGCTCCCGGGCGCGATGGACCCGATGGGTCCGATGGCCGCCAGGCGCTGAGACGGGGCCTCTGCCACGCGGCCGCCGACGCCCCCGGGGTGTCGGCGGCCGCGCTCGTTTCCGGCCCCGCCCCCGCCGCGCGAGGCGCACGTCGTCGTTGGATCGACTGAACGTCTTGCTATGCTCGCCGTTTCCCCTCTGCGGTGCGCGGTGGTTGCCCCCACGGACGCGCGCCGCGCTAGCGCCCTGGCCGTCCTCCGACGACTGTGGCACCCGCCCGAACGCAGTTCAGCCAATCCCGGAGTCTGCCCGTGACTGCATGCCTCTGCCCGCACCGCTTCGGCGGCAAGCGCGCGCTCTTGGTCCTCGTCCTCGGTTCGCTGGCTCCGGCGCTGTGCGCCCAACAACAGCGGCTCGATCGTGAGATCAGCTTCGTGCGCGCGCTGGCGCGCGAGATGCGCTTCATCGAGCTGGCCAAGGAAGAGGCCGACCGGCTGGCGACCGAGTTCCGCGGCGCCGCCGACCAGGACAAGATCGCCCAGCTCGCGGTCGAGGTCGCCTACTACGGCGCCCGTTCCCGCTCCGACCGCACCCAGCAGCGCCAGCTGTTCAAGGAGGCGATCGACAAGTCGAAGGAGCTGATCGATCGTTCGTCCGATGCGACGGTGCAGGTCGAGGCGCGCGCGACGCTCGCCAACGCGTCGCAGGAGTTCGGCCAGTTCCTGGTCGAGGAGATCGAGATCGCGCGCGAGGAGGATCCGGAGCGCGTCAAGGATCTCGAGGAGGAGGCCGCGACGGTGTTCCGCGCCGGCATCGAGGCCTGCACGAAGGTCATGGACCATCTGCGGCCGCTGCGGAAGGACCCCGAGAAGGACATCGAGTACTACCTGATGTGGATGCGGCGCGGCGTGCTGAGCCGCGAACAGGCCCGCGCCGTCAAGGCCGACCGCGGCGTCTACATCGCGCGCGCCATCGAGGACCTGACCGAGATGGTGCTCGAGTCCGGCGAGGAGACCGCGATCGGTCTGCGCGGCCTGTTCGAGATCGCCCAGTGCCACGAGGTCGAGGGCAAGATCGGCGACGCGATCGACCTGTACAAGGGCACCGTCAGCCAGATCGCGACCTCGCTCGAACAGTCGGACGAGCTCGGCCTCTCCGGCGAGATGCAGGCCTTCCTGTTCGAGATGATGCAGGAGGTCTACGTGCGCACGGCCGAGGTGATGATCCGCGAGGGATCCGCCGAGACCGGCGCGCTGTTCACGCAGTTCCGCGAGAACATGACCAAGTTCGGCGAGAAGGGCCTCGACGTGTTCGACGTCGTCAACGAACAGTGGGGCCACCTGATGCTGCTGGCCGAGAGCCGCTTCCTCGCCGAGTCCGGCGATTCGACCAAGGTCGCACAGGCGCTGGCGATGACGCAGCGCATCAACGACAAGCACCCCAACGACTACGTCGGCGTCAAGGCCAAGGCCGTGCTGCGCGACATCCTCGAGGTGCAGAGCAGCCTGGTCTCGGGCGCGCTGCTGTTCGAGGTCGGCAAGGGCGAGTACCAGAACAAGAACTACGAGGAGGCCATCAAGGGCCTGCGCCGCGCGATCGGCGCGATGACCGAGACCGAGCAGCAGAAGCTCGGCCTCGAAGCCTGGCAGCTGCTCGGCACCAGCTTCGGCCTCAGCGATCGCTACCTCGAGGCGATCCTGGCGCTGACGAACGGTCTGCAGAAGTTCGGCGCCAGCGACAAGGACCGCGCCAGCGACACCGCCGACGTGCTCGACCGCGCGCTGTCGCAGCAGAAGCGCACGACCAGGAACGACCCGTTCTTCGAACCGATCTACGGTGAGGCGGCCGCGCAGATCCAGACCTACTCGGTCACCGGCGGCAGCAAGCTGTTCTGGAAGGGCGCCAACGAGGCGTTCAACGACAAGGACTACGGCAAGGCGATCGCCGAGTACGCCAAGATCCAGCCGGACTTCCTCTACTACGAACTCGGCAAGGTCCGCGCCGCCAAGGCGCAGTCGGCGACCGGCGACTTCGCGGCGGCGCGCCAGACGCTGGCCGCCTACCGCACCTGGGCCGAGGCCAACCCGATCGACGCGCGTGACACCGGCAAGCAGCAGGTGCGCGGCATGGCGCTGGCCGAGGCCGAGTACACCGAAGTGCAGATGCTCTACAGCGAGGCCCGCGGCGACGAGCAGTTCAAGCTGGCCAAGGACCTGACCAAGTACCCGGCCGCGATCGAGAAGGCGCGCACGTTCGTCACCAACTTCGCCAAGGACGGCGACACCTACGTGGCGACGGTGCTGGCCTACCTCGGCCGCCTGCACGCCGACCTCGGCGAACTGGACAAGGCCGAACAGGTCTACGGCCAGCTGAAGCAGAAGGACGAGGTGCGAGCCTCGCGCCTGGCGACCGAAGTGTTCAAGGAGTACCAGGACCAGACCGCCTCGCTGAACAAGGAGCTGGACCAGGCGATCGCCAAGGGCCAGGACGACGCGGCGATCGCCGCCGCGACCAGTGCGGTCGATGCCGTGCGCGGCAAGCTGCTGGCGCTCGGCCTCGACTACATCGGCAACGCGCCCAAGCCCCAGCTCGCGGTGCTGATCGGCACCATGCAGGCGGCCGAGAAGCTCGGCCAGTGGAAGAAGGTCGACGAGGTCGCGCGCAAGACACTGGACCTCTACGGCGCCGACAACGACGACAGCACCAAGAAGGTCGTCGACCTGCTGGTCCGGCCGATGATCGGCGAGGCCCTGCTGCGCCAGCAGCGGTTCCAGGAGGCCTACGACATGCTGATCGCGGCCGAGCAGGCGAATCCCACCCAGTGGGAGATCAAGCGCCAGATCTGCCGTGCGCTGGGCGGCTGGTTCGAGTTCTCCGCGACCGGCGCCCCGCTGCGCATCGCCGGCCTCGACAAGCCGGCCGAGGCCTATCTGAAGTACTGGACCGAGTACAAGACCTGGGGCCTGCGGCCCGAGGTCAAGAAGTACAGCCTCGAGTGGTACCGCTTCCACTGGGAGGCGTTCTGGTTCGCCAAGCAGGCCGGCGAGAAGGACGGCAAGTACAAGGAGTACGCCGACAGCCTCTACCGCATCGCGAAGTCGACCGACAACTTCGAGACCCTTCGCAGCTATGGCGCCGACGGCGAGCAGCTGCGGAAGAACTTCCAATTCAACCGCTGATCCGAGCCATCCCGATGCGCCTCCTCCCCATCCTGTTCGCGACCGCGCTGCTGGCGCCGTTCGCCACCTCGCAGAAGGTCAACGACGTCGTCGTCAAGAAGGACGGCGCGCGCGTGCGCGGCCTCGAGGTCACCGAGTTCCTGCTGAGCGGCGTGCGCGCCAAGCGCGGCAGCGACGACGTCGAGATCCCGGCGCACCAGGTGCTGGCGGTCGAGTGGAGCAACCTGCCCGACGCCTACCTGGTCGCCCGCGCCGCGATGGAGCGCGGCAACTTCGCGCACGCGGCGCAGATGTTCGGCGAGGCGCAGAACCAGACCGATCGCGCGCTGGTCAAGGTCGACGCCGAGTTCTTCCTGATCAAGTCGGCCGTGGCGGCGATCGGCGCCGACAAGAACGCCGCCGCGACGGCGGCGGCGCGCGCCAAGGCGTGGCTGACCGCGAACCCCAACCACTGGCGCACGCCCGAGGCGCTGCTGCTGGCCGGCCGCGCCGAACGCCTCGCCGGCACCGGCGGCACGGCCGCCGCGACGCTGCGCGAACTCGACGACCGCGCCACGCGCGAGGGCTTCGGCGCCATCTGGAGCGCACGCGCCAAGGCCGAACTGGCGCTGACGCTGCTGGCCGACGGCAAGGCCGGCGAAGCGCGCGCCGCGTTCCAGGCGGCGGGCTCGGCCGTCGACACCGCGCTCGGCACACCCTCGCCCGACGACCCCGAGCTGCGGGCGCTGAAGACCCAGGCGCGGGTCGGCGAGGGCGAGACCTATCTCGGCGACAAGGACTACGATCGCGCCGAGCAGTTCTTCCGCTCGCTGACGACCGGCAACCAGCCGGAGCTGGTCGCCGCCGGGTACGCCGGCGAGGGCCAGGCCATCTTCCTCGCGGCCAACGACCGCCCCGACGAGTACCGCCGCGCCCAGGTCGCGTTCGCCAAGGCCTGCGTGTTCGACGTCACCAGCGGCGAGGCCAGCGCCAAGGCCAACTACTACCTCGGCCGCTGCCTGCTGGCGCTCGGCCCCGAGCGCGAGGGCGACAACTTCAAGGTGCGCGCCAACGCCTACTTCGCGACCGTCGTCGACGGCTACCCGTCGTCGCCGTGGGCGACCGAGGCCAAGCTGGAGCAGGCGAAGTGAACGCACGCCGCTGCGGGCCGGTCTGCTTGCTGCGCCGGTCTGTTTTCTCCGCCAGGCTCTTCCCCGCCCAGCCGCCGTCGCGCAGACTTCTGAACCCCTTCTTTTCCGACCTTTTCGGTTCGCCCCTCTCCCCACCCTGCTTCGAGCCAAGCGCAGGAGTCACTACTCCATGATCCGCGTCCAAGTGCCATTCGTCCGCCTTCTCGCCGTCGGTGCCCCGTTGCTGTTCGCCACGTCCCTGCTCGCGCAGGACGGCGGCACCGGCAACACGATCTCCGATATCTTCAAGTACGACAACGCCGGCCTGATCGGCTACCTGATCGTCGTGATGTCGGTCGTCGCGCTGGCGCTGATCATCGAGAACTTCATGACGATCAAGCGCGAGAAGCTCGCGCCGCCCGATCTGATCGGCGAGCTCGAGGCCCTGTTCGACGGCGAGAACTTCCAGGAAGCCGTCGAGCTGTGCGAACAGGAGAAGAACTACCTGACCAACTGCGTCGGCGCCGGCCTGTCGAAGCTCGGTCACTCGTTCGAGACCATGCAGGTCTCGCTGCGCGAGATGCAGACCGAGGAGTCGGTGCGCCTGTTCCAGAAGATCGGCTGGCTGTCGCTGATCTCCGCGATCGCGCCGATGATGGGTCTGTTCGGCACGGTGACGGGCATGTTCGTCACCTTCAGCACGATCGCCGCGGCCGGCGGTTCGGTCAGCCCGGCGACGCTGGCAGGCGGTATCAAGATGGCGCTGATCACGACGATCTTCGGCCTCACGGTGGCGATCCCCGTCGGCGTCGCCTTCTACACGCTGCGCAACCGCGTCATCAAGACCTCGACCGAGATCAACGCGATCACCGAGGACCTGTTCGAACGCTTCCGCGGCAAGTGAACGGCAGCACCGGACCGCAGAACCGGCGAGCTGCCCCGCCGCTCGTGCTCGCCGGCCACGCCGGCGTGACCGCGGCGCGGCGACACCCGGCAGCGCCACCACCTGGAGACCCCTGACATGGATGTCCGCAAACTAGTCCAGCAGAACGTCGAGATGGACATGACGCCCATGATCGACTGCGTGTTCCTGCTGATGATCTTCTTCGTGCTGGTCATCGACCTGAGCCAGAAGAACCTCGAGGACCTGATCCTGCCGCGTGCCGAGTACCAGGAGCCGGACGACAAGCCGCCCGAGAACCGGCCGATCATCAACGTGCTGCAGAACGGCGCCGTCGTCTACGAGAAGAACGTCATCTACGACCCGTCCGTGCACGGCAAGAACTACGCGCCGATCAAGCAGCTGCTGATCGACATCCGGCGGCAGGGGCTGCTGACCAAGCGTCTGACCCTGAAGGAAGAGAACATCGGCGGCAAGATGGTCGGCCTGATCGACGACCCGATCCTGATCCGCGCCGACAAGTGGACCGAGTGGAACTACATCGGCGAGATCATGAAGCAGTGCAGCCAGCCCGAGATCGCCTTCTGGAAGGTCGAACTCGCGATGTCGGAGCAGGACAAGGAAACCGGCGAGAAGAACAAGAAGATCGGAGGGACGCGATGAGCGCACTCGACGACGTCCAGGAAGAGGTCAAGCCGGACATGACGCCGATGATCGACGTCGTGTTCTTGATGATCATCTTCTTCATCTGCATCGACTTCAAAGTGCTGGAATCGAAGCTCGCCGCCTACCTGCCGAAGGACAAGGGCAGCCAGTCGACCGTGGTCGAGCCACAGGAGCAGCTCTCGGTCAAGGTCTACGTCGAGAGCGAAGGCACGCGGAAGTACGAGCACGGCGGTCCCGGGCAGGTCAACCCGGCCACCGGTCGCCTGTATCGCTTCAAGCTGGAGGGCCACCGCACCAAGTGGGAAGTCGGGCCCAAGCCGCTCTACAACCTCGCCGACGTGAAGCAGGAACTGACGCGCATCGCCAACGACCCGTCGAGCCAGGTGCCGGACAAGGACACCGGCGGCAAGAAGCTGATGGGCTGCGTCATCGAGGCCTATCCGGGCACGTTCTACGAGGACGTCGCCAAGACCACCGACGCCTGCAGCGCCGCCGGCTTCAAGGAGATCAACTACGGCGGCGGTCTGGGCACCAAGTAGTCGCCGCAGCCCGCCGGGGCCCCCGGCCCCGACTGCCCCGACGGCCCGCCGATGCCCTCCGCACGGCGGGCCGTTCTCGTTCCGGGGACCACCCGGACGCACCGCTGCGCCCCGGGCCGGCGGCCGCCGTCCGGGGCCTTGGCAGCGCGTGAAAAGGACTGGCGCAAGGATTCTGGCGTGGCTACCTTGCGGCTCGTCCGACGGGCCTCGATGGGGTCCGGAGGCTCCCCAAGTCCGCTCTGGTGTCGGCTGCAAGTCCCTCTCGACCGGCTCGATTGCGAATCGTCCCCCGGATCGGCGGCGGTGCCCCCCCGCCGCGTCGTTGCCGGTCGCTTGCTCCCGCCACCTGAGAACGTGCCGCTGCGGCGGTACTCGTCCGCAATCTCGTACGCATCGAGCGTGTAACCGATGGCACTCGAACACCCGCGCCTTCTCGCTGCTTCCCTGACTGCTGTTGTCCTCGGTACCTCGTGCTCGACTCCGCCCGAGTCGGCCACCGACGAGACCTCGTCGCCGAGCGACATGACGGCCAAGGACATGCCGGCCAACCCCACGACCCGGCCCGGCGCCGGCACGCAGGGCCAGGAGCCGCGGTCGGGCGCCGGCGGCCAGGGCATCCAGGACCGCGTCAGCGACGAGCGCCGCCGCGCGCTGGTCGCCCACTACCTCGAGACCGCGAAGGGGCTGCGCGCGAACAACCAGCTCGAGGCCGCGAAGAGCGAACTGCTGAAGGCGAAAGAGCTGGCGCCGGGCAACGAGGACGTGCGCCTGCTGCTCGCCTCGGTGCAGGCCGAACTCGGTGAGCCGGCCGGTCGCATCGTCAGCTACGCCGACGAGCAGATGCGTCTGCGCACGATCGGCGAGGAGCGCGCGCGTGCGTCGGTGTCGATGCAGCTGCAGAGCGCGCGCGAGAAGATGGCGTCCAAGAACTACGCCGGGGCGCTCGAAGAGCTGCGCCTCGCCTCGCTGGCGATCCAGCTGAAGGACGACTTCGACTGGGGCGACCTGACGGACCAGGTGCAGGCCACCCACGCCGAGGCCGAGCGCCTCTACGACGAGCAGCAGCGCGAGAGCCAGGCCCGCGTCAACGCCGACCTCGCCGAGCGCCTGCGCCGTGAGAACGCCGAGATGGAGGCGCGCCGCCGCGCCCAGGTCGACAACCTGATCCTCGAGGCGCAGCTCGCGTTCGAGCGCCGCGCGTTCGGCCGTTCGCAGGAGCTGGCGCAGCGCGCGCTGCAGCTCGAGCCGCAGAACACGATCGCCTTCGAGATGCAGAACGCGGCGGTCAAGGCCGGCCGCGACGACGCGACCGAGACCTGGTACACCGAGCGCGCCAAGGCGATCCGCGCGATGCTCGAAGCGCAGGAGGACCTGAAGATCCCGCAGACGAGCATCCTCGAGCTCGACATGCCGACCTGGGAGCGGGCCAACGGCCGCGCCGCCCGCAACGCCATCCTCAAGGTCACCGACCCGCAGGACGAGGCCGTCTGGGACAAGGTGCGCACCGAGCAGGTCGGCAAGCTGACCTACACCGAGGAGACCGGCGACTACCTCGAGGTGATCAAGAACCTGAACCTGATCACCGGCGTGCAGATCCTGACCACGCCCGAGGCCCGCGAGATCATCAGCAGCGAGAGCCTCAAGGTCGTCATCGAACTCGCCGGCTCGATCACGCTGCAGAACTTCCTCAACCACATGGTCGGCAAGAGCGAGAACCTCGCCTGGACCGTGAAGAACGGCGTCGTGGTGCTCGGCAACAAGTCGCAGGCGACCGGCACGATCGTCAACGACATCTACCCGGTGAAGGATCTGGTGTTCAAGCACACGCAGTTCCTGCCGCCGCGCATCCGCGACATCCCCGGCGAAGGCAGCGACGACACGCCGCGCACCGGCAGCGAGGGTGACGATCCGGTCGCCGGCATCGAACTCGGCGACCTGGTCCAGAACCTGAAGGAAGCCACCGACCCGAAGTACTGGGAGTCCGAGGGTGTCGCGATCAACGCCGAGGACTCGGGTCTGCTGTCGGTGCAGGCGAGCCCGGACATGCACGCCAAGGTCAAGCAGGTGCTGTCGGACATGCGCCGCTTCGCGACGCCGATCGTCACGATCGACTCGAAGTTCCTGACCATCTCCCGCAACTTCCTGATGGAGATCGGGGTCGACTTCCGCGGCCTCGGCGGCTCGGGCAACAAGGGCTCGGTCGTCACCCTGGACGACGTCACCAACGGCCTGCAGAGCAACTCGTCGCGCGGCTTGGACAACGGCGGCACCGGCGACCCGGCTGCCAACCCGCTGGCCGGCGCGTTCTACAACGACGGCGGCGACGGCGACGTGCGTGCGCGCACCGAGAACTACTTCGCGAACGACCTCGGCCGCGTGCTGAGCCCGACCGGCGGCCTGACGGCCGGCTGGACCCTGATCGACGACACGCAGCTGAACCTGATCCTGCGGGCCGTCGAGAAGAAGCAGGACGCCGAGGTCATGAACAGCCAGATCCTGTCGGTGCTGAACCGCGAGCGCGGGCACGTGGCGGTGATCAACCAGACCGCCTACGTGCGCGACTTCGACGTCGAAGTCGCCCAGGCGGCGTTCATCGCCGACCCGAAGATCGACGTGATCCAGGACGGCATCGTGCTGGACGTCAAGCCGGTCATCCACCACGACCGCAAGTACATCACGCTGAGCCTGAACCCGACGGTCGCCGAACTGCAGCGGCCGATCCCGACGTTCACGACGTCGCTCGCCGGTTCGACGCTGCCGGTGACGCTGCAGCTGCCGAACCTGACGGTGACGAACTTCAACACCACCGCGAAGGTGCCGGACGGCGGCACGGTCCTGATCGGCGGCCTGCGGCAGGTGCTGACCAAGGAGCGCCGCGCCGAGGTCCCGCTGCTGGCTCGCCTGCCGCTGATCTCGTTCCTGTTCAAGCAGGAGGGCTCGGTCGACGAGAACCGCAGCCTGATGGTCATGGTGCGCGCGACGATCACCGATCCGCGCGACACGCCGGTCGGCCACGCGGGCAACACGGCCCGCCGCTGATCCAGGCCAGGCAGTGCCCACGGGCCGCCGGCCTGCGCCTGGCGGCCCGTTCGCCGTACCCGGTCAGACCGCGCCGGCCCGAGCACCCTTGCCAGCGCGCGGTCGTTCGCGGACAAATGGACGCGTGAGCCGGGACCTGGACGCGATCTTCTTCGACATCGACGACACGCTGTTCTCGACGTCCGTGTTCGCCGAGAAGGCGCGGCGTGGAGCGATCGAGGCGATGATCGGCGCCGGCATGCAAGCCGAGCACCGGGTCGCCATGCGGGAACTCGAGGAGGTCATCGCCGAGTTCTCGAGCAACTACGGCGGCCACTTCGACAAGGTGCTCGATCGGCTCGGCCCCGAGTCACATGCCGGCCACAACCGCGCCGTCATCGTCGCCGCCGGGGTCGTCGCCTATCACGAGACCAAGTGGCGCGAACTGAAGGTGCACGACGACGTCTACGAGGTCCTGAAGTGGCTGTCGACGACCGGCCTCGTGCGCGGCATCGTCTCCGCCGGCATCACGATCAAGCAGGCGGAGAAGCTGGTGCGCCTCGGCGTGCTCGAGTTCCTGACCCCGTCGGCGATCTTCTTCACCGACCAGGTCGGCTTCAGCAAGCCGAACCCGAAGCTCTACCGCCGCGTGCTGCAACGCATGTCGCTGCAGCCCGCACGCTGCCTCTACGTCGGCGACAACCCGACCCACGACATCGACCCGTGCAACGCCGAAGGCTGGTCGACCGCGCGCATCCGCCGCGACGGCCGCCACGCCGACGAGACCGGCGCGACCGCAGCCACCCACGAGATCCGCGACTTCCACCAGCTGCGCCAGATCCTGCAAGACCACTACCGCATCCGCTGACCGACGCCCCCGCGGTGCTCAGGCGCGAGCGCAGCTCGCCGCCGGCCCCGCGTCCCCGCCGCCTGCCCCGGGCGCGAGCGCAGCTCGCCGCCCGCCCCTCGCCCGCCCGAGCCCTCCGCCCGCCCCGCGGTGCTCAGGCGCGAGCGAAGCTCGCCGCCTGCAGCACCGCGTCCCTACTTGAGCTGCTCCCAGAAGTCCGCGGGCATGTCGTGCGCGATCTTCAGCGCGCCGTTGGCGCCGCCGTAGACCGGCTCCTCGATGCGGATCACCTTGCCGCCGCCGAGCCGCTCCTTCATCGCCTTCTCGACCGCGCTGTCGAGCCCTTGGACCAGCGAGCCGCCGCCGGCCAGCAGCACCCGGCTCTTCAGCTTCGCCTGGAACTGCGGGTCGAACGAGGCCACCAGCTTCTGGATGCCCCTGAGGATCGGCTCGATCAGGATCGAGCACGCGGCGCGGATCTGGTCGGTCAGGTCGAACGGTGTCGGCTTGCCGTCCACCGGCAACTCGACGATGCAGCGCTCGGAGGGTTCGCCGACGAAGCCGTAGCGCTCCTTGATGTCCTTGACCATGTGGATCGTGAACTGCGCGCCGGGGCAGGTCTCGGTGATGCGCCGCGACAGCTCCGCGTCGACGGCGTCGCCGGCGATGTCGAACATCACCTGGTCGGTCTCCTCGGGCATCGTGCCGTGCATGCGGCACAGGTCGGTGGTGCCCGCCCCGATGTCGATGACCAGCACGTCCTCGAGCCAGTCGAGGCCGTAGGCGACCGCGAACGGCTCGCTGCACAGCATCACCGAGTCGACGTGCGCGCGCGCGGCCTCGATGATCGCCTCGCGGTTCTTGACCGAGGCCTCGGCCGGCGCACCGATCACGCAGTAGACCAGCTCGTCCTTGCGCGGCTTCGCCAGCCGGATCGCCTCGCCGATCAGGTCGGTCGCGGCCTTCAGGTTGGCCTTCGCCTCGGCGTCCTTGGCCGCGTCGCCGGTGTACTTGAGCACGCCCTTCTCGAGCGGCTTGTACAGCTTCAGCGACAGACGCTTCTCGAGCGCCTCCTTGCCGAACAGGACCTCCTTCTTCAGCAACTTCATGCTGACGACGTCCTTCGGGTAACCGACCATCGAGTAGACCGTCTCGCGCACGCCATTGCTGGCGGACACCGAGGTCCGGGAGGTGCCGAGGTCCATCCCGATGTAGAGCACACCGTGGTCCTTCTTCGGCGCTTCGTCCGTCTGCTTCGTCTCGCTCATCGTTTGTTCTCTTCGTTTCGGGCGCAGATCGTCGGCCTAGGCCTTCTTCTGCAACTTCAGGTTGGCCTTGAAGATCTCCGCCATGAGTTCCTTCTTCTTGCCGGCGTGGTGGTCGGCCATGCTCAGACCCTGCACCTCGCGGTAGATCGACGAGATGCCGCCGTCGATGTTCTTCATCGCCGCGACCGACTGCAGCCGCTGCTCGGTCTGGTCGAGCGACTCACTGAGCTTCTTGATGCGGCGCTGCAGCGTGCCGACCTCCCGGTCGTGCAGGGCGCGCCGCGCCTCGTCGGCCGAGTGGCGCTCGCCGGCGACGATGTCCATCACCAGCGCCATGACGCGGTCCTCGGCGTCGACGATCGACGGACTGCCGGTCGCCGCCAGCGCGCGCAGCACCTCGCCGACCTTGGCGGCGATCGCGGCGTTCTCGCCCTCGTAGCGCGCGGCGGTGGCCAACGCGCCCTCTTCGAGCTTCAGTTCGAGCGCACGCTGCTGGGCGGTCAGGTCGCGCCGCAACTGGTCGACCTCGTCCTCGACGATCTCCTTCTGCCGCTCGATCTCGGTCTTCTGGCGCTGCAGGTCCTCGTTGGAGCGCAGCAGCCGCAGGAACTCCGCCTTGGTCGCATCGGCCACGGCCTCGCGCTCGACACCGACCAGCCGCGACTTCAGGCTGCGGTGCACGGCGGCCTCGATCAGCGCGATGATGCGGTCGATGCCGAGCACGTTGACCTGCTGCACGCCCTTCTTCTTCAGGCTGTCCAGCGAGGTGCGGAACGACATCTGCCGCACCGCGTCCTTCAGAGTCTCCTTGAAGCCGGTCATGCGCCGCCGTCCTCGCCGAACCGGGTCTCGTAGGCGAGCCGGCGATCGCTCTCCGGATCCTGGCCGCGCAGCTCGGTGACGAAGCAGCCGAGCACGTTGCCGCCCATCTCCTGCAGCGTGCGCACGGCCTCGCGGGTCTGCTTCTTCAGCGAACGCTCGAGTCGGACGACGACCAGGGTGCCGTCGACGCGCGCGGCGAGCACGCCGGCGTCCGTCGACGGCAGCACCGGCGGCGTGTCGATGACGACGTAGTGGAAGCGCTCCTTGAGCCGGTGCAGCAGTTCGTCGAGGCGGCTCGAACTCAGCACCTCGGCGGGATTCGAGACCCGCGTGCCGGGGCCGAGCAGCATCAGCTGGCGGTAGCCGGCCGGCCGCAGCACCTTCTCGACCGTCGTGCGGCCGAGCAGCACGTCGGCGAGGCCGGGTTCGGGGTTCAGGTTCAGATAGCGTTCGCAGCCGGGCCGCCGCATGTCGGCGTCGACCAGCACGACCTGCTGACGCTCCAGCTCGGCCATCGCCATGGCCAGGTTCAGCGCCGCGATCGTCTTGCCCTCGTCGCGCACGGCGGAGGTGACGACCAGCGTCTTCGGCTCGCCGTCCGGGTTCATCGCCACCAGGCGGTTGCGCAGCGCGCGCACCTGCTCGGAGCGGTAGCCGTTCGGTTCGTGGAACAGCACCAGGTACGGATTCACGGACTGGTCGACGATCACGACCATGTCCTCGGGCAGACCTGAGGGCCGACCCTCGTCGGCGGATGACTTGTTGCGGCGGAACATCGCGTCTCGGCGGCGGGCGCCGTGCTGATCTTTCGGATCGACGGCAACGCCTACTTGTTCAGGAGATGAAGATCGGCGGCGGACGAGAGACGCGGAACAGGGATCGTGAGCGCCTGACCGGGCGAACCCGCCCTGGCAAGGGCTCTTGGAGCAGGTGCGGGCCCGGTGGGCAGACCAGCGGGCGCAGTCTATCCGGGCGCCCGGCCCCCTACCAAGCGTTGCGGCCCGCCGCGCGCCTCAGCCACCGAGGTCGACGCCCGCCTGCTTGGCGAAGGCCTGGGCCGCCGGGTAGCCGGCGTCGGCGTGCCGGGCGACGCCGATGCCGGGGTCGCAGGTGAACACGCGCTGGATGCGCGCCGCGGCGGCCGGCGTGCCGTCGGCGACGGTGACCTGGCCGGCGTGGATCGACTTGCCCATGCCGACCCCACCGCCGTGGTGGATCGACACCCAGGTCGCCCCCGACGCGACGTTCAGCATCGCGTTGAGCAGCGGCCAGTCGGCGATCGCGTCGCTGCCGTCGAGCATCGCCTCGGTCTCGCGATACGGCGACGCGACCGAACCGCAGTCGAGGTGGTCGCGGCCGAAGACGATCGGCGCCGCGATCTCGCCCTTGGCGACCAGTTCGTTGACGGCGACGCCGAAGCGCGCACGCTCGCCGTAACCGAGCCAGAGGATGCGCGCCGGCAGCCCCTGGAACGCGATCTGCCTCTGCGCCTTGCCGATCCAGGTGCGCAGCGACGGGTTGTCGCCGAACATCTCGAGCGCCAGCTGGTCGGTACGGGCGATGTCCGCGGGATCGCCGCTGAGCGCGACCCAGCGGAACGGGCCGCGCCCCTCGCAGAACAGCGGCCGGATGTACTCGGGGATGAAGCCCTTGATGCGGAACGCCTCGGCGACGCCGGCGTCGCGCGCCTCGGTGCGGATGTTGTTGCCGTAGTCGAACGTGATCGCACCGCGCTCCTGCAGGTCCAGCATCAGCGCGACGTGCTTCGCCACCGTGCGACGCGACTCGACCAGGTAGGCCTTCGGATCGCGCTCGCGCAGCGCCTTGGCCTGTTGCACCGTCATGCTGTCCGGCACGTAGCCGATCAGCATGTCGTGCGCCGAGGTCTGGTCGGTCAGCAGATCGGGGACCGTGCCGCTGTCGCGGATCACCGTCAGCAACTCGGTCGCGTTGCAGCAGACGCCGATCGACCACGGCACGCCCTTCGCCTTCTTGTCGAGCGCCCGCTGCAGGGCCTGCTTCGGGTCGTCGATGCGCTCGTCGAGGTACCTCGTCTCCAGCCGTTTGTCGATGCGCCAGCCCTCGACGTCGGCCGCCAGGCAGACGCCGCCGGCCATCGTCACCGCCAGCGGCTGCGCGCCGCCCATGCCGCCGAGGCCCGCGGTCACGACCAGCTTGCCCGCGAGGTCGCTGCCGAAGTGCCGCTTGCCGGCCGCGACGAACGTCTCGTAGGTGCCCTGCACGATGCCCTGGCTGCCGATGTAGATCCAGGAGCCGGCGGTCATCTGGCCGTACATGATCAGCCCCAGCGCGTCGAGGCGGCGGAACTCGTCCCAGTTCGCCCAGTCGCCGACCAGGTTGCTGTTGGCGATCAGCACGCGCGGCGCATCGGCGTGGGTGCGGAACACGCCGACGCACTTGCCGGACTGCACCAGCATCGTCTGGTCGGGCTGCAGCCGGCGCAGCGTCGCCAGGATGCCCTGCAGGGCCGCGGGATCGCGGGCGGCCTTGCCGAGCCCGCCGTAGACGATCAGGTGCTCCGGGTCCTCGGCGACCTCGCTGTCGAGGTTGTTCTGGACCATGCGGTAGGCGGCCTCGATCTGCCAGTTGGCGCAGGTCAGGGTCCTGCCCCGCGGAGCCTGGTAGCGCGACGTACGGGTGGCGGTCATCGGACTAGCGTCGCGCGCGTGCCGCACCGGTGCAAGCAGCGGGCGACCTCGGCGCACGGAGGTCGGAGGGAATCACGTCCAGGGTCGTCGTGGGATGCGGGGCGACGTACACTGCTGCCGCTGCGTCGCCCCACGTCTGCCGCAGCGGGCAGCAGCCGCGAAACGAACCCATGACCGTCGAGACCAAGATCGAAGCCCAGGGCGACGTGCTCTGCATCCGCATCACCGGCAAGCTGACCGCGGCCGACTACGAGCACTTCGTGCCGGCCGTCGACAGGCACATCGCGGCGCGCGAGCGCGTGCACTTCCTGGTCGAGCTGCACGACTTCCACGGCTGGACGGCGGGCGCGCTCTGGCACGACCTGAAGTTCGGCATCCAGCACTTCCACCGCATCGATCGCATCGCGATCGTCGGCGAGAAGCCGTGGCAGAAGGGCCTGGCGATGTTCTGCCGCCCGTTCACGATGGCGCGCATCCGCTACTTCTCGGCCGACCAGGGCGCTGCAGCGCGGGCCTGGCTCGGTGAGGGCCTCGGCCGCGCGCCGAGCGGCCACGTCTACGACCTCGGCTCGGCGCCGCCCGCGCTCGCCGAACTGCTGCGCGCGATGGACGGCCGCGACGGCGTCGCGCGCGAGGCCGCGCGCAAGCAGATCGTCACCCTGGGCGCGACCGCGGTGCCGCATCTGATCCAGGCGGCGCAGGGCGGCCACTGGCAGCTGCGGCTGGAGGCGACCCGCGCGCTGGCGGCGATCGGCGAGCCGAACTCGGCCGAGGCGCTGGCGCGGCAGTTCGACGACTCGTCGGAGATCGGCTGGGCCGCGGCCGAAGGCCTGAAGACGATGGGCGTCCCCGGCGCCCGCGCCGTCCTGCAGCAGCTCGTGCAACACCCCGGCTCGCACGGCGTGCGGGTCGCGGCGCTGCATGCGCTGCGCGAACAGCAGGCCGCGCAGATCCGCGCCGCCACCGCGCCGGTGATCGCGGCGCTCGAGGACTCGGCGCCGGCCAGCGAGGCGCCGGTCGCGGCGTTCGCGGCGCTGCAGAAGCTGGCCTGAGGCGCGCGGCATCAGTCGCCGCGCAGCAGATCGAGGACCTCGGCCCGGCGGTCGCGGTCGTCGCGGAACGCACCCGCGAACCACAGTGTCTCGGTCGTGGCGCCGGCCTTTGCCGACGCCGCGGGTGGTCATGCAGTGATGCGCCGCCGAGATCCGCACCTCCACGCCGCGCGGCCGCAGCGCGCGCCAGCGCGCCGCCGATCTGGGCCGTCAGGCGCTCCTGCACCTGCAGGCGGCGCGAGAACGCGTCCACCAGCCGCGCCAGCTTGCTGAGAGCCACCACTCGCTCGCCGGGCAGGTAGGCGACGTGCGCATGACCGAGGAACGGCACCATGTGGTGCTCGCAGTGCGAGTGCACCTCGATGTCGCGCACGACCACCACTTCGTCGTAGCCGTCGAGCTCGCCGAAGGTCTTGGCGAGGATCGCGTCGACGTCGGTGCCGTAGCCGCCGAAGAACTCCCCGTAGGCGCGCAGCACGCGGTCGGGCGTCTCACGCAGCCCTTCCCGGTCCGGGTCTTCCCCGATCCACGCCAGCAGCGTGCGGACCGCGGTGAGCGCCTGGGCGTGATCCGGACGCGGCGGCGCCGATGCCGGTCCCGACTGGAGTCGCAGCGGCGCGGGACGTGGCCGGGAAGGAGCGGGACACGAAGCGACCGCCTGCACGCGGGTGCGCTGCTCGGGCAAGAACTGCATGCGGGGCGGATCGCAGTGCCACCGAGCACGGATGCACGGGGCGCGCCGGCCGCGTCTAGACCGCCAGCACC
>JAEUHS010000010.1 GCA_016794035.1 Planctomycetota bacterium | reverse complement strand
CCGCGATCCGCTGCGCCGTCCTGACCGGCGCCGGCAAGGGCTTCCACAGCGGCGGCGACGTCAAGGCGATGAAGGAGCGCTCGGGCATGTTCGCCGGCGACGCCACGGAGCTGCGCGAACGCTACCAGCGCGGCATCCAGGCGATCCCGCGCCGCATCGCCGAGTTCCGCAAGCCGCTGATCGCGGCGGTGCACGGCGCGGCGATCGGCGCCGGACTCGACCTCGCGTGCATGTGCGACCTGCGCATCGCGGCCAGCAGCGCGCAGTTCGGCTCGACGTTCGTCAAGGTCGGGCTGGTGCCCGGCGACGGCGGCGCGTTCTTCCTGTCGCGCACGGTCGGCTTTCCGCGCGCGCTCGAGCTGATGCTGACCGGCCGACTCGTCGACGCCGACGAGGCGCTGCGCCTCGGGCTCGTGCACGAAGTCGTGCCGACGGACCGGCTGCTGGCACGCGCCAACGAACTGGCCCAGCAGCTCGCCGCGCTGCCGGCGACCGCCGTGCAGCTGACCAAGCGCGCGGCCTACCGCAGCTGGCCCGGCGACCAGGCCGCCGCGCTCGAACTGGCGGCGACCTTCCAGGGCATCGCGCAGAACCACCCCGACCACGCGCGCGCGCTCGGCGGCTGACCGGCGGCTACGCCAGCGCGCGGGCGACGCCGGCCGTGTCGACCATCTGCTGGAAGCGCACCGCCTTGCCGCCGCGCAGCCACCAGATGTGCGCACACTGCACGTCGAGCGGCCGCCCGGTCGCCTTGCAGGTGCCCTGGTAGCGGCCGAGCACCGTCACGACCTCGGGGCCACCGACGATCTCGCCGGGCACCACGCGGAAGTCAGCCCAGTCCTCGGCCAGGCGCGCGAACACGCCGGCGACCAGCGCGTCGATGCCGACGTAGGGGTTGCGATCGGCGTACGGGAAGCCCTCCGCCTCGTTCCAGACGATGCCCGGATCCAGGTGGCCGAGGAACGTCGGCACGTCGCCCTTGGCGAACGCGTCGTAGATGGCCTTCACGAGTTGCAGGCTGTTCGACATGGTGGTCCCTTCCTCGGCGTGATGTCCGCGTAGAGCCAGACGAATGCGCAGCGCAGGCGGTCGACGCCGGGCATCTTCGCGCCGGCCAGCAGACGGACGAAGGCGGCGCACTGCGGTGCCTGCTGCGCGCCGATCGGCAATGCACACGCAGCGAGCACGCCCGCACGGATCGACAAAGATCAGGTGGACCGCAGTGTAGCCGGGTCAGCGCGCCCACTGGAAGTCGATCGCCTCGATCCGGCCGCGCCAGTAGGGCCGTTCGCCGCCGGGCAACACCCAGGCGACCTCGGCCTGCTGCGGCACCTGCATGCCGCCGCGTTCGGCGTAGTCCCAGAACCGCCCGGTCCACGGCGTCGGCACCAGAGCGTCGCCGACCCGGCGGCCGCGCGCGTCGGCGTGCACGCGGTCGATGCGGCCGTGCTCGTCGAACGTGAACGACAGGGTCGCCACGGCCTCGCCATCGCGCAGCGTCGCGACGGCCGCGCGTTCGCCGGCCGCACGCCACTGCACCCCCTGGCTCGGCAACAGCGCGGTCGGATACCACGCCGCCTCGGCCAGGAACCGCTGCAACTGCGCCGTCGCCACCAGGCCGCGGCCGCGCTGGCCGCCGAGCGGCACGAGTCCCCACAGCGCGGCCTCGCTGATGCCTTCGCGGCGCACGTAGGCATCGGCGACGCGCACCGGCAGCAGACCCCACATCGTCACCGTCGCGTTCCAGACGAACGCCGGTCGCTGCATCATCACCCACTGCGACGACGTGAACGGCACCCACGAGTCGCCCTGTGCATCGGCGGCGAGGTTCATCGTGCCGCGGTGGTGCAGGCGCACCTCGGCGACGAGCTGCTGGCCGGGCGTCAGCACGGCGCCGAAGAAGCGCTGCACGCTCGCGGGCAGCAGGTCGAGTTCGCGTTCGGCGTAGGCGGCGGGCGCGGGTTCGTGCCGGAACTGGAACAGTCCGCTGCGCAACTCGTGCTGGCGGTCCTGCCAGCGCAATGCGCCCGCGATCCATGCGATCGCCGTTGCCGCCACGAGCAACACGACCGCCCACAGCAACCGCCGGCGCCAGCGCCGCGGCTTCACGGCGACCCGCCTTCGCGGGCGAACGCCAGCACGTGGCCGTCGGGGTCGAGCGAGTAGGCGGCCGTGTGCCCCCAACCGCGTGCCTGCAGCGGGCTCAGTTCGCGCGCGCCGGCGGCCAGTGCGCGCGCATGGCGAACGCCGGGATCGTCGACGACGAGGTACAGCTCGGCCCGCGGTACGCCGCGCGCGCTCGCCGGATCGGGCAGCGTGCCGCCGAGCAGGCGGCGGATCCCGGCCTCCGGCATCAACCCGAGCACGGCGTGCCCGCCGAGGTCGAACTCGGTCATGCCGGGAGCGTCCAGGCTCGGCGCTTGCGCCAGCACCGCGCGGTAGAAGCGCGCGCTGACCGCCTGGTCGCGGACGTAGAGGATCAGGTGCGCGCGCAACGACATGGCCCGAACGTACGCGCCGACCGGTCCGACCGACAGGCTACGACGCGACGTCGCCGCTGGCCCGCCGGCGGCGACTGCGCGGCGCCAGCGGTTGCTCGGACGCCTGCGGGTAGGTCTCCTGGCGCCAGTGCTGGCTCGCCGATCGCTTGGCCGCGTACATCACCGCGTCGGCGCGGGCCACCAGTTCCTCGACGTCCTTCGGCGCCTCCAGCACGGTCAGGCAGCCGACGCTGCAGCCGACCTGGCACGTCGCCCGCAGGCCGGACGCGAGTTGATCGCGCAGCTTGCCGAGCAGCGTGCCGGCGCCGATCGCGTCGGTGCCGGGCAGCAGCAGCGCGAACTCGTCGCCACCGAGCCGCGCGGCGGTGTCGATGCCGCGGATGCCCTGCTGCAGCGTCAACGCGATCGCCTGCAGCAGCTCGTCCCCGACGCGATGGCCGAGCCGGTCGTTGACGCCCTTGAAGTCGTCGACGTCGATGTAGGCGACCGTGAACGGCTGGCGGAAGCGCCGACACCGCTCCAGTTCCCGTTGCGCGGCGTCCCAGAACGCCCGGCGGTTGCGCAGCCCGGTCAACGCGTCGGTCTGCGCCAGCCGCTGCGCCGACACCAGGGCGTGGCGCAACGCCCTCAGCAGGAAGCCGAAGAACAGGAAGACGCCGAGTTCGAACAGCACGTTGACCAGTTCGATGCCGGGGTGCCGCGAGAACTCGTGGCTCGCCGCATCCACCAGCAGCCAGGTGCCGGCGCACAGCACGGTCACGGCCAGCATCGCGCCGCGCGACAGCAGCCACGCCGCCAGCGAGATCGGCAGCAGGTAGATCGCGGTGAACGCGATGTCGTTGCCGCTGTACCAGTCCGCGGCGCCGGCGCCGGCGATCAGCAGCAGCGACAGGCAGGCGATGGACCAGCGCGGGGCGGCCTGCAGCCGCCGCAGCAACGGGGATCGGGCTACCACCTCCACGGCGCCATTGGAGAGCCCGAACCCACCCGCGACAAGCAGCGCGTCGCCGCGGGCGCGACCGAGGTCCGGTGCGATCAGAGACCGCGTGGCGGCGGCGGCAACGGCGGCGGCGGTCCGCGCCGACCGCCGGGGCCGCGTCGCGGCGGCGCCCCGTCGTCGCCGTCGGGACCGCGGCGCGGGCCACGTCCACCCGGCCCCCGATCGACGCCCGGATCCGTGACCGGGATCGCGGTCGGCCAGTGGATGCCCTGCTGGTTGCCCTGCCGGATGTGTGCGCCCGTGGCCTGCCGTGCCGGTGGCCGGTAGTCGGCCAGTGCCGCGTCGAGCGCGGCGACCAGTTCGGCGTCGGTCCTGCAGGCGTCGATCTGCACCAGCACCGTGCCGGTGCGGCCGAACGGTTCCGGGGCCACCAGCGCCACGCCGTCCGTGGCCGCCAGCGCGACCCGCGCGGCGTCGCCGGGATCGGCGCCGCGCACGACGCGCACGCACCGCACGCGCGCCGGCAGGTTCGCCTGCCACAGCGCCGGCGCCAGGCGGTCCTGCAGGGCCGTCACCGCCTGCTCGTCCGCGCCGTGCAGCACCAGCAGCGCCACCGAGTCACAGGCGGCGACGTTGAGCCCGTGGCGCAGATCGGGCTGCAGCGGGACCGTGAGCGCCTTGCCGGCCGAGGCCGTGCGCTCGGCGGCGATCCCGGTCATCGCGGCCGCGAGCCGGTCGGCGTCGCCGAACACCGCCTGCGGCACCCGCTCGGCGCGCGACAGCTTCGTCGTGCCGTCGCTGTCGAGCAGCACGAACACCGTGTTCTCGAGCTTGCCGCTGCGGCCGCGGAAGAAGCTCTCGAGCACCTTGGCCTCGTCGGCGGACTCGTAGGTGTTGGGCCGGATGCAGACGAACGCGCGGCTCGCCTCGATCACCTGGGTGGTCGACAGGACACGCCTGTCGGTGTCTTGGTAGCCGGGTCACCAGACCCCGGGCACGCCGTGGCACTGCGGCGTCGCGGCCATCAGCAGGATCGGCCTGCCGGTGCGCCTGGCCTCGGCGAGCCCCTGCTGCCAGGTGCCGAACCAGGCGATGCCGCCGCGTCCGGTCGCGCTGGCGGGCGTCGGTGTGGGACCAGCGCCGGGTGCCTGGGCGGTGAGCGGCTGGCAGCAGAGCAGGAGCAGGGTCGCGGCGAGGCGGGTGCGCATGGCGTGGTTCGAAGCGGGTCCGGTTGCGGCGGCGCGCCAGAACGGTGCGCCGCCGAGTCGCCCACCGAATCGGCCGGAATGTCGCGGCCTACGGCCCGCGCGGGCCGACCTCGAAGTCGCGCACCAGCACGTCCGCGACCGGCACGGTCACCGCGGTGGCGACGCGCGGGCGACCCCGCAGGTCGATCAGCACGACCGCCGGACCGGGCGTCAGCTGCCGGTCCTCGAAGGCACCGTTGCGCACGGACACGCGGTGGCTGCGGTGCTGCTTCTGGAACTCGTAGAGGTCGGCCGGTGCCTCGGTGGCGCCCGGCAGCAGCCACAGGTTGCCGCGCAGTTCCTCGCCGGCCCCGCCGTCCGGTGCCAGCACGCGGCCGCGCAGGCCACCGGCGACGAGCGACCGTTGCGCCACCTGGATCTCGCCGGCGGCGACCGTCAACGCCTCGCGATGCAGTTCCTGCCGCGTCGCGCCGAGGACCAGGAAAGTGTAGTTCCCGGCCGGCACGTCGCCGACCTCGAACTGCCCGGCATCGTCGGTGCTGCCGCGCAGCGACAGCCCGCCCGAACCCGGCGCTTCGCCGGCCACCGGGCGCAGCAGCACGCTCGCGCTTTTCGCCGGCTGGCCGTTGATCAGGATCTGGCCGCGCACGCCGCCGGTCGCCTGCAGGTCGAGGGCGACGTCGTGGGTCCGCGTCTCGCCGGCGGTCAGCGTGACGTCGCACGGCGGCATCTGGTCGCGGGCGACGTCGTCACCGCGCGCGGGGAACAGCTCGCCGAACAGCCGGTCGACGTAGCGCGTGGCATCGTCCGGGAACGCGCGCACCAGGTAGCTGCCCGGCGGCAGGTCCTCGCAGCGGTAGGCACCGTCGTCGGCCGCCGCGACGGTGCGCATCGCGCCGTGGCCGCCGCACACCAGCACCGACACCTTGCCACGCAGCGGCGCGGGCACGCCGGTGACGCGGCCGGTCAGCCCCGCGCGCGCGTCGAGCGCGAGGCGCAGCTCGAGCAGATCGCCGCCGACCACGAACTCCGGGCCGTCGAAGTCGGCGAAGCGAGGGTGGCGCACCGTGACGAAGTAGCGCCCCGGCGGCACCTGCTCGCAGCGGAAGCTGCCGTCGCCGCCCGTGGCTGCCGACATCACGGGCACGCCGGGGCGCGTGTCCTGCGCGAACAACCACGGGAACCGCGCCCGGCGCTGGTCGCGCACCGCGTCGCTCGGCGACGCCGCGTCGGCTACGCGCATCAGTTCCACCGTCGCACCGGGCACGGCAGCCCCACCCGCCGCGGCGACGACCACGCCGCCGAGGGCATGGCCGCCGACGAGCCCGAAGCGCAGCTCGGGCAGCGCGACCCCCGATTGCACGGCGATCGGTTCCTGCCGCGCGAACTGGTGCCGCGGCGACCACACCGAGACGGCGTAGAGCCCTGCTTCGAGGCCCTCGAACGCGAACGTCCCGCCGGGCCGCGGCTGCACCGGCCCGCGCTCGGCCGGAACGACGAGCGGTCGCGCCGCGGCCTGCTGCCGGACCCGCAGCAGCCGGTCCTGCAGTTCGTCGGCGAGCCGCGACGCGTCGGCGCGCGACGTCGCGTCCGCGGTGGCCGCGGCCGCGGCGCGCAACTGCGCGATCTGTCGTTCGAGCTGCTGCGACAGGCTGCCGTTGGCCGCGGGCGCGACGTCGCCGAGCCGCCGGATCGTGGCGGCGAAGCGTTCGACCGGTTGCCCCGTGCGCGCGTCGGTGACGATGCCGGTGAGGCGCAGGCCGGCCGCGAGCCGCACCACCAGCTCTTCGCCGCGCGTCGCATCGACGCCGGTGAGCTCCTGCCGCAGGAAGCCGGCCTTTTCGATGGACACCTGCAGCGCGCCGGGCGGCAGCGCGGCGCAGACGAACCGGCCATCGGCCGCGGTCTCGACGCCATCGTCGAAGCGGGCCTGCGGCGATCGCAGCCGCACGCGCACCGACGCCGCGGCCAGCGGTTCGCCGGCCGGCCCGAGCACGATGCCGCGCAGTTCGTGGCCCGGCGCGAGCACCAGCGGCGGCGCGTCGGTCGGCTCGCCATCACGCACCGCCAGCGGCGCCGATCGTGCGGTCTGCCACCCGTTGGCGCTGGCGCGGACGCGGTAGGCGCCGGGTGCGAGGTGCTCGAACGCGAACGCGCCGTGCGCGTCCGCGACCTGGGGCGCCAGCATCCGGTCGCGATCGAACCCCGCCGGCGCGGCGGCGACCGCGTGCAGCGTCGCGACCGCGCCGGGCAGGCCGTTGCCCGCCGCATCGGTGATGCGACCGTGCAGCGCGCCGCCGCGCGGCAGTTGCAGGTCGCCGAGCTCATGGAGCGCGGCCGCCGGCACGTCGTGCCGGGTCAGCAGCGGCGTCTGGTCGCGCGCCAGCACCAGCAGTTCCGCGCTCGCGGGACCGCGGGCGACGCCGAGTTCGAAACGACCGTCGCGGCCGGTGCGCGTCGGCCGGTCGGAGCCGACTTCGCCGACCAGCGCACCGGCGACCGGTTCGCCGTAGGCATCGAGCACGCGGCCGCGCAGCTGGGTCTCGTCCGCGCGTTCGTCCGCCACCAGCGTTCGCTGTGCACCGCCCGCACCGGGTTCGTCGGGCGAAGCACGTTCCCCCGCGACCGCCGCTGCCGGCGCGGCTGGCTGCGGCGTGTCGCCAGCGCCGGCGAACAGGGCCCAGGTTCCCGCGCCGAGCAGCAGCACCAGGACCACCACCAGCGGCAACGGGTTGGACATGCGCATGGCGTGTCTGACTAGCGGGGTCACCTCGAGCTTGCCTCGAGGCGCGGTGCGTATGCTACCGGCCGATGCCAAAGCCATCCGGACCATCATGCCCACCGTGCGTGCTGCCAGCCTCGTGTTCGTCGTGGTGACCGCCGTCGCCGTGGCCGGCGTGGCCGCATGGTCGGCGATGGGTGCGCCCGGGCGCCACGAGGCCGACGTCGGCGCGCCAGCCAGCGCCGCCGCGAACCGACCCGCCGCACCGATTGCGAGCGACGCGGGCCGATCGCCTGCCAGCGCCGACGTGACGCGCGCCGCCCCCGAGGACCGCGCGGCCACGCCTGCGCCGGCGATCGACGCCCGCCACGCACGCGCGTCGGACGCGGCGCGCGCACCCGAGTGGCCGACGCCCGACGGCGGGCGCGCGGGCGCGCAGCCGGCAGCCGGCGCGGCGCCGGCCGTGCCCGTCGCGCTGGCGTTCCAGGCGCTGCCCTACGTCGGCATCGATCCCGCCGCCGAAGCGACCTGGCTGCGCGCGATCCGCGACCCGAACACCCCCGCCGAGGCCCGCTCGGACCTGATCGAGGATCTCAACGAGCAGGGCTACCACGACAACGGCCGGCCGACCAAGGCGGACCTGCCGCTGCTGCTGGCGCGGTTGCAGCTGATCGAACGGCTCGCGCCCGACGCGGTCGACGAGGTCGCCGCGGCCGCGTTCGCCGAGGCCTACAAGGACCTGCTCGAGATGTACGTGCGCCTCGGGGGCGAGCTGCCGACGAAGCGCTGAACGCCGCCACCGCGGGCCTCACTCGTAGCGCAGCGCCTCGACCGGATCGAGGCTCGCCGCCTTCCACGCCGGCCACAGGCCGAAGAACAGGCCGACGCTGGCGGAGCCGAGGAACGCGAAGCCGCGCGCCCACCACGGCGTCTGCGACGCGAGGTCGGGCAGCAGCTGGCCGACACCGAGCAACAGCGCCTCGGCGCACAGCAGGCCGAGCCCGCCGCCGATCGTGCACAGCACCACGGCCTCGATCAGGAACTGGCCCATGATGTCGCGTCGCCGCGCGCCGAGCGCCTTGCGCACGCCGATCTCGCGGGTGCGTTCCTTGACCGACACCAGCATGATGTTCATCACGCCGACGCCGCCGACCAGGAAGCCGACCGTCGACAGCAGGAACATCACCGCCAGCGCCGCGAACACGATGTCGTCGAACGCCGCGATCAGCGTGTCGGCGGTGCCGAGTTCGAAGTTGTTGTCCTCGTTCCAGCGCACCTGCCGCTGCCGCCGCAGCACCTCGGCGATCTCGTCCATCGCCTGCGCGAGCTTGCCGCTGACGGCGCGCGCGACCAGGAAGTGGTCGTCGAGCCCCGGGTAGAACCGGCGCACCGTGTAGTACGGCGCCAGGAACAGGGTGTCCTCCTCGTTCTGCCGGCCGAACGGCCCCTCCTTGCGCGGCTCCAGCGTGCCGACCACGGTGTACTTGCGGCCGGCGATCAGCACGTCCTTGCCGAGCGCACCACCGGTCGGGAACAGGGCGTCGGCGACCGCGGCGCCGAGCACGACGACCGGCGCGCGATGCAGGTTCTCCTGCTCGGTGAAGAAGCGACCGCTCGCCAGCACGCGGTTGGCGACGTCGGCGTTGTCGGGGAACACGCCGCGCAGGCGCGGCGAATCGACCTCTTCGCCGCGGTAGGTCGCGCGCTTCAGGAAGCCGGGCGCGGCGATGCCCGCGGTCGCCAGTTCGACCGACGGACACCGGTCGCGGATCGCCCAGGCGTCCTCGAGCCGCAGCGGCTTGCGCAGCCGCATCTCGCGCGACAGCGGACCGAGGTTCACGAACGGCATGCGGAACACGTAGACGTTGTTGGTGCCGAACTGCTCGACCTGGTCGACGACGGTCTGCCGGAAGCCGTTCAGCACCGAGGCCACCGCGACGACCAGCAGCACGCCGATGAAGATGCCGAGCACGGTCAGGAACGACCGGAAGCGGTGCGTGACCAGCGTGTCCCACGCCAGCTTCACGTTCTCCCACAGCATCACGAGGCGGGCGCGCATGTCACTCCGAGCGCAGGGCCTCGATCGGGTCCAGCCGCGCCGCGCGCCGCGCCGGGTGGATGCCGAAGAAGATGCCGATCGCGGTGCAGATGCCGAACGCGGTCGGCGGCGCCCACGGCGGGAACTCGGCCGGCAACGGCGTGTGGGTCGCCAGCAGCTGCGAGGCGCCGTAGGCGATCGCCACGCCGATCGCACCGCCGACGCACGACAGCAGCACCGACTCGACCAGGAACTGCTGCACGATGTCGCCCTGGTTCGCGCCGACGGCCTTGCGCACGCCGATCTCGCGTGTGCGCTCGACGACCGACACCAGCATGATGTTCATGATCACGATGCCGCCGACCACCAGCGAGATGCCGACCACGAACAGCGCGACGCTGAAGATCGTCTGCGTCAGGTTGCGCCACAGGTCGTTGATGCCCTCGGACGTCAGCAGCCCGAAGTCGTCGGGCTCGGCCGGCCGCCGGTGGTGGCGCGCGCGCATCACGGCGCGCACCTCGTCCATCGTCTCCCACATGCGGGCGGCGTCGGCGGCCTTGACGCTGATGTTGATCGAGCGCGTCGAGCCGAACAGCTTGCGGTGCAGGCTGAACGGGATCTTGGCGTAGTTGTCCTGCGAGAAGCCCAGGAACGAGCCCTTCTTCGCCGCCACGCCGACGACGCGCAGCCCGGTGCCGCCGATGCGCACCTCCTTGCCGATCGGGTCGCTGTTGGGGAACAGCCGATCGGCGACGTCGTGACCGAGGAACACGACCGGCGCGGCGCGGTCTTCCTCGTGCTGCATCAGCACCCGGCCCTCGGCGAGCTCGTACGGTTCGATCTCGAGCACCTGCGGCGTGACGCCGCCGATGTCGGTGTCCAGGATCTCGTGGTCGCCGTGCTTCAGGTCGGTGGTCGCATGCACCTCCCAGCCGACCACCTCGGCGCTCGGCACGCGCTCGGCGATCGCGCGCGCATCGGCCGGCAGCAGGCGCCGGTTGCGCCGCGCGGCGTCGAGGAAGTCCTGGCGGTTGGTGACGATGCCGAACCGCTGCACCACGAACACGCCCTTGCCGAGGTTCGACAGTTTCTCGGAGACGTAGCGGTTGAGGCCGTGGATCACCGCCGCGGTGGCGACGATCGCGGCGATGCCGATGATCACGCCGAGCAGCGTCAGGAACGAACGCAGCCGGTTCGCCCAGATCGACTCGACCGCCAGCCGTGCGGACTCGACGATCCTCACGGCGCCGCCGTCCGGGCGTGCGGCTCGTCGCTGGCGACCATGCCGTCGCGGATCGTGACGATGCGCCCGGCGTGGTCGGCGATGTCGCGTTCGTGCGTGACGACGAGGATCGTGTGGCCGGCCCGGTGCAGCACGTCGAACAGCGCCATGATCTCCTGCGAGGTCTTGCTGTCCAGGTTGCCGGTCGGTTCGTCGGCCAGCAGCAGCGCCGGGTTGGTCACCAGCGCGCGCGCGATGCTGACGCGCTGGCGCTGGCCGCCCGACAGCTCGTTCGGCCGGTGGTCCATGCGATCGGCGAGGTCGACCTGGCGCAGCGCCTCGATCGCGCGCGCGCGGCGCTCGGCCGGCGACACCTGCGCGTAGATCAGCGGCAGCTCGACGTTGCGCAGCGCCGACGCGCGCGGCAGCAGGTTGAAGGTCTGGAACACGAAGCCGATCTCGCGGTTGCGGATGCGCGCCAGCTCGCGCTCGCCGAGCTGCGCGGTCGCCTGCCCTTCGAGCCAGTACTCGCCGGCCGTCGGCGTGTCGAGGCAGCCGATCAGGTTCATCAGCGTCGACTTGCCGGAGCCCGACGGCCCCATGATCGCGACGTACTCGCCGCGCTGGATCACCAGGTCGATGCCGCGCAGCGCGTGCACGGTGGTGCTGCCCATCGCGAACGAGCGCGTCAGGCCGCGCGTGCGGATGACCTCGCCGTCGGTGCGCGTGTTCATCGCGAACGGCGCGTGCGCACGTCGAGGTCGGCCTGCCGTTCCTGGTCGATCGTGATGCGGTCCCACTCCTTCAGCGTGCGCAGCGCCTGGTAGGGACCGCTGACCACCACGTCGCCGGCCTGCAGGCCGGCGAGCACCTCGATGTCCATCTCGCCGGTGATGCCGGTCGTGATCGGCCGGAAGCGGGCGCGGCCGTCCTGCAGCAGGAACACGCCCTCGACCTCCTTGCGGCGCTGGCGTCGTTCCGCCGACATCTCGGTCGCGCCCTGGTCGTGCTCGGGCGGCGGCACGTAGCCGCCTTCGGCGTCGAACTCGACCTCGCGCGCGGTCAGCGCCTGCAACGGGACCACCAGGCAGTCGGTGCGCACCGCGGTGACGATCTCGGCGGTCGCCGTGAAGCCCGGGCGCAGCTGCGGCGACGGCGCCAGCAGCCGCACGACCACCTTGAAGTCCTTGCCCTCCTGGTTCTGGCTGCCGCCGCCCGACGACGCGGCCTGGATCGGACTGTGGCCGATCTCGCTGACGACGCCGGCGAACCTGACGTCGCGCATCGCGTCGACCTCGACCTCGGCCGGTGCTTCCAGGGTCACGTGTACGATGTCGGCCTCGTCGACCTGGATCTCGGCCTCGATCACCGACATGTCGGCGATCGTCATCAGGGTCGCGATCGGATTGCTCTGGAAGCCGGGCACCGCGCGCTCGCCCTTCTCGACGTTGAGCTTGGTGATCAGGCCCGACAGCGGCGCCTTCAACACCGTCTTGCCGACCCGGTCGGTCGCGCCGGCGAGCTGGGCCTTGGCCGCCTCGACCCGGCTCCGGGCCGCGTCCTGCTGCGCCTTCGCGGCGTCGACGCGCGTCGCCATCGCGTGCAGGTTGGCCTCGGCCTGCTGGACCCGCGCCTCGCTGAACTCCAGACGCTGCTGCGCCAGCCGCGCCTCGGCCGACGCGATCTCGAACTCCTCGCTGCCGATCAGGTTGGACTGGAACAGCTCCTCCTTGCGGCGGAACGACGCCTCGGCACGGTCGCGCGTGATCCGCGCCTGCTCGACCTCGACCTTGACGTTCGCCAGCGCCGTGCGCTCGCCGGCGAGGTTGGCCTCGGCGGTGGCGATGCCGACCTCGGCGTTCTTCGCGTCCGCCTCGCTGGCGCCGACCTGGGCCTTCGCCGCGTCTTCGGCGGCCCGCAGCTGCAGGTCTTCGAGCCGCAGCAGCACATCGCCCGCCGCGACCATGTCGCCCTCGCGGACCAGCAGCTCGGTGATCACGCCATCGACCTCGGCCTGGATGTCGACGAACTCCTTGGCCCGGATCTCGCCGGTCGCGGTGACCAGGTGCCGCAGGCGGGCGACCGTCTCGGCGCGCGCCGTGACGACCTTCTTCGGCGGCGTCGGCTTCAGGGCCTGCCAGGTGATCGCACCGGCTGCGGCGATGCCGCAGAGGAGCAGGACGGCGTACTTGCGTTTCATGTCGGGGAGAGCCGGTGGGCGCGTGCGGGCCTGACGTGGCCGATCGGGCGCCCAAACCGCCGCGCGAGCGAACGGCGATGCGGGGGCGAACATGATCGGGCACGCGGCCCTGGATTCCAACGACAGTCAGGCCGCGGCGAGCTGCGGATTCCTGCCACCGCCGCGCCATCGCCCCCACTCTGCACCCGGAGCCGATCCAGGTGCCCGCAAAGCAACCGAGCCAGAACCCGCAGAGGCCGACGAAGCAGCCGTGGATCGTTGGACCAATCGGGTGCTGACAGCGCCCTCGTTGGAGGAACTGCTGGCCTGACCTCACACCCGCGGTGAGCCCATGGCCATGAAGCTGACCTCACTGGGCAGGGCGCGCGATCGACTCGCCAGGGCCGACGGAGGCCGCGAGGATGCGCGCCTGGCCCACAGCCCCTTGCGGATCTCCCCCAGCAGTCGCCCATGACCGTAGCCGATGAACTGCGCCGGGAAGGCCGGATCGAGGGCCGGATCGAGACGTTGCTCGTTCCGCTCGAGCAGCGCTTCGGCCCGCTGCCGCCGACGATCCTCGCCCGCATGCGGGCGGCGACCGAACCGATGCGGATCCGCTGGGCCCAGCGCGTTCTGACCGCAGCCACGCTCGACGAACTGCTGGCCCGACCCGCGCTCAGATGTTGCGCAACCGGATCGCGCCGGTCGGGCAGTTGCGTTCGCAGGCCATGTCGCGCGTGCACTCGTAGTTGTGCAGCTTCTTGACCACGTCGCCGAGCGGCACCGCGGCATAGCCCTGGGTCGCGCAGGTCGCGGCGCAGATGCCGCAGTGGATGCAGGCGTTCATGTCGACCTGCAGCAGCACGTGGTCGCGCGGCCGTGACACCATGCGGTCCTCTTCGGCGACGACCTCGGGCTTGCACAGGTAGCGCGTCAGCGGGTGCGTGGTCAGCACCTCGAGCGCCTCACGTTCGCCGAGACGCACGATCTCCTGCACGTCGGGCATGTCGAGCAGCGGCAGGTGCGAGACCTTCGGCTTGATCACCGCGGTGCGGTCGTCGGCGTAGCGATGCAGGTTGTGCTCGTTGAGCGCCTGTCCCATGACCTCGTAGGTCTGGAACAGGATGTGCGGCAGGCTGGCCTTGTAGGGCGTCTGCACGTGCAGGTCGCGGTGCGACAGGTCGACGCCGATGACCAGGTCGGCGCCGCGCGCGCGCGCGATGCGCAGCGCCAGGGTCTCGGTCATGCCGCCGTCGACGTAGTGGTCGGCGCCGATCGCCATCGGTTCGAAGATCGTCGGCAGGCAGGCGCTCGCATACACCGCATCGGCAACCGGCATCGCGTCGGATCCCGGCAGGCCGAAGAACCGCGAGGCGCCGGTCGTCAACGACAAGGCGTTGCAGAAGAACGGCCGCTGCAGCTCCTCGAACGACCGGAACGGCAGCCAGCGCTGCAGCAACTCGTGGAACGTGCGGCCCTTGTAGACCGACGCGTGGCGGAAGCCGCGCACCAGGAACTTCAGCAGGTTGAGCCGGAAGTACTGCTTCAGCGAGATCTCGGCGGCGACCTCCTCGATGCGGCGGCTGTCGTGGCCGGCGGCGAACAACGCCCCCATCACCGCACCCATGCTGGTGCCGACGACCTCGTCGACCTGCAGGCCGAGGCGTTCGATGGCCCGCACGACGCCGATGTGGCAGAAGCCGCGCATGCCACCGCCGCCGAGCACCAGCACCGTCTTGCGCGGCCGCACCACCGGAGCCACCGCGGCGCGCGCCGGGCGTTCGCCCCCCGAGCCGGTGAACGACCCGTCTTGGGCCAGGCCTTGGTGCGGATGCGGTGTTCTCACGTGGATGTGCGCCGACCACATCGGAATGCCTCCGGATGTGGCCTGCCTGTCTCTAGATCGACCACTGCACGATGTTGTCTGAAGACCGCAACTCACGTCGGTCGACAAGCTAGTGGAGGAGTGGGAGGGCCGAGCACCGATGACAGACTGGCAACGACTGCAGCGGATGTCGCGCGACGAACAGCGTGCGCTGCAGGGCCAGTTGCTGCGCCGCTTCGTGCGCGAGTACCTGTACCCGTTCTCACCGCACTATCGCGACGTGTTCGACCGCGCCGGCGTGCGCCCCGAACAGATCCGTAGCGTCGACGATCTGCGGCGGCTGCCGCTGTCCGGCAAGCGGGACCTGCTGCCGACGCCCGAGGAGCCGCAGCGCTTCAAGCGGTTCATCCTGCAGCCCGACCCGGCGGCGATCCGCGCCGCCTGGCCGCTGCAGCGCAAGCTGCCGCTGCTGTGGGAGAAGTGGACGCACGGCATCGCGTCGGTGCGGGCGCGGGTGCGGCGCGAGTTCGCCCCGTGCTTCATGACGTTCACCACCGGCCGCTCGGCCGAGCCGGTGCCGTTCTTCTACTCGCCGCACGACATCCAGAACCTGCACGTGACCGGCGCGCGCCTGGTCGACGTCATGGGTCTCAGCAGCGAGTACCGGGTCGCCAACGTGTTCCCGTACGCCCCGCACCTGGCGTTCTGGCAGGTCTTCTTCGCCGGTCAGGCGACCGGGATGATGGCGCTGTCGACCGGCGGCGGCAAGGTGATGGGCAGCACCGGCGACCTGCGCGCGATCACGCGCCTGCGCGCCGACGCGCTGATCGGCGTGCCCGGCTACGTCTACCACCTGCTGCGGCGCGCCGCGGCCGAACGGCTCGACCTGTCGTCGATCCGCTGCGTCGTGCTCGGCGCCGAGCGCGTCGCACCGGGCCTGAAGGCCAAGATCGTCGAGCTGCTGGCGGTCACCGGCGCGCACGACGTGCGGGTGTTCGGCACCTACGGCTTCACCGAGGCGCGCATGGCGTTCGCGGAGTGCCCGACGCCAGACAACGCCTACACCGGCTACCACCTGTACCCGGATCTGGCGATCTTCGAGGTCGTCGACCCGAAGACCGGCGAAGTGCTGCCCGACGGCGAGGACGGCGAGCTGGTGTTCACGCCGCTGCAGGCGCGTGCCAGCACGGTGTTCCGCTACCGCACCGGCGACCGCGTGCGCGGCGGACTGCGCTACGACCCGTGCCCGCACTGCGGCCGCACGGTCCCGCGCATCAGCAGCGACCTGACGCGCGAATCGAGCGTCGCCGACCTGCAGCTGCTGAAGGTCAAGGGCACGCTGGTCAACCTCGAGGACTGCGCGATGTTGCTCGGCAGCATGCCCGAGATCGAGGAGTGGCAGATCGAGCTGCGCAAGAAGGACGGCGACCCGCTCGAGGTCGACGAGATGATCGTGCACCTCGCGCTCAAGGACGGCTCGTCGCCCGAGAAGGCGACCCGGGACCTGCGCGAGCTGTTCAAGAGCCGCCTCGAGGTCCAGCCCAACCACGTCGAGTTCCTCGGCCTCGAAGCCATGCTGCGCAAGATCGGCATGGAGACCGAGATGAAGGAGAAGCGCTTCGTCGACGCGCGCCCCAAGACATGAAGAAGCACGGCACCAAGAAGGCCCGCGAAACGTCGCGCGACCTGGCGATCGTCACCGGTTTCCGCACGCCGTTCTGCAAGGCGGGCGGCGCCCTGCGCGGCGCCGCGGCGGCGGACCTGGCGACCCACGTGTTCCGCGAACTGCTCGACCGCACGCCGATCGATCCGGCGTGTGTCGACGAGGTGATCCTCGGCTGCGCCGGCCCCGATGCGCGCGAGGCGAACGTCGCGCGCGTGGCCGCGCTGCGCGCCGGCCTGCCGCAGACGACGCCGGCGGTCACGGTGATGCGCAACTGCGGCTCCGGCATGGAGGCCGTGCTGCAGGCCCAGAGCCGGCTGCGCGCCGGCGAGGGCGAGGTGTTCCTGGTCGGGGGCACCGAGTCGATGAGCAACTTCCCCCTGCTGATGGGCCCGCAGCTGACCGCGTTCTTCCAGCGCCTGGGCAAGGCGAAGACGCCGCTGCAGCGCCTGCGCGCGATGGCGTCGTTCCGCGTGCGCGCGCTGCAGCCGCGCGTCGCCGTCGTCGAGGGCCTGACCGATCCGGTGACCGGCCTGATGATGGGCCACACCGCCGAGAAGGTCGCGCAGCGGTTTCGCATCGACCGCGCGGCGATGGACGCGTTCGCGCTGCGCAGCCACCAGCTGGCCGCCGCCGCCCTGCAGCAGGGCCGACTCGCCGCCGAGGTCGCCGCGCTGGTGCCACCACCCGAGCACAAGACCGCGGTCGCGCAGGACGACGGCATCCGCACCGAACAGACGCTGCCGGCGCTGGCGAAGCTGCGGCCGGTGTTCGACCGCGACAACGGCGACGTCACGGTCGGCAACAGCTGCCAGGTCACCGACGGCGCCGTGGCGCTGCTGTGCATGTCGACGAGCCGGGCGCAGAGCCTCGGCCTCGAACCGCTCGCCGTCGTGCGCGGCACCGCGACCGCCGGCCTCGCGCCCGAGACGATGGGGCTCGGCCCGGTGCACGCGACCCCGGCCGCGCTGCAGCACGCTGGCCTGACGCTCGACGACCTGGACCTGGTCGAGATCAACGAGGCGTTCGCGGCGCAGGTGCTCGGTTGCCTGCGCGCCTTCGCCGACGACGACTACTGCCGGACGGAGCTGGGCCTCGACGGCGCGCTCGGCGAACTCGACCTCGACCGCGTCAACGTCAACGGCGGCGCCATCGCGCTGGGGCACCCGATCGCCGCGACCGGCGCCCGGCTGCTGCTGACCCTGGCGCACGAACTGCGCCGCCGCGGCGCGCGCCACGGCCTGGCGACCCTGTGCATCGGCGGCGGGCAGGGTCAGGCGGTCGTCCTGGAGGCAGCATGAGTACGATCGAAGAGACGATGCGCGAGGAACCCGAGACGACGTCGACGGCCGCCGCGCCGGTGGCCGGCGTCGTGCACCTGGCCGTCGGCGACGACGGCATCGCCGAGCTGCGGCTCGGCGCGGCCGACGAGCACGTGGTCACGCTGACCCGCGAACGGCTGGAGTCGCTCGAGGCCGCGCTGCAGCGGCTGGCGACGACGCCGAACCTGCGCGGCGTGCTGGTGACCGGCCCCGGCCCCGGCATGTTCTGCGCCGGCGCCGACATCCGCCTGATCCAGGACATCACCGAGGTCGCGGCCGGCGAGGCCGCGGCGGTGCGCGGCCGCACGATGTTCCAGCGCCTGCAACAGCTGCCGGTGCCGGTGGTCGCCGCGATCGAGGGCCCGTGCCTGGGCGGTGGCCTCGAACTGGCGCTGTGCTGCGACCTGCGGCTCGCCAGCGACCACAAGGGCACCCAGATCGGCCTGCCCGAGGTCAAGCTCGGCATCCTGCCGGGCTTCGGCGGCACCCAGAACCTCTCGCGCCTGGTCGGCCTGCCGACCGCGCTCGACCTGATCCTCAACGGCAAGCTGCTGCGCGGCAAGCAGGCGAAGAAGCTCGGCGTCGTCGACCGGCTGGTGCCCGCCGCCAGGCTGGGGGCGTTCGCCCGCCGCGAACTGGACCGCCTGGTCGCCGCCGGCCACAAGGCGCCGCCGCGGCGGCTGCGCGGCATGGCGCGCTGGCTCAGCACGACGCCGCTGCGACGGCTCGTCGTGCGCAAGGCCGATCGCGCGCTGCAGCAGGGCCAGGCCCGCTTCTATCCGGCGCCGCGCGCGGCCTTGCACTGCTGCGTGCAGGCGTTCACGCTGCCGCCGGAGCAGGGCTTCGCGGCGGAGGCGAGGGCGCTCGGCGAGCTGATCGTCTCGCCGGTCAGCAAGGGCCTGACGCACCTGTTCTTCCTGACCGAGCGCAGCAAGCGCCTGGGCAAGCTCGACGGCGCCCGCGACCTCGACCGCGCGCTGGTCGTCGGCGGTGGCGTCATGGGCGCGGGCATCGCCGGCCTGTTCGCGACCAAGGGCCTGCGCGTGCGGCTGTGCGACCTGGACCTCGCCGCGCTCGCGCGCGCCAAGGCCCGGCTGCAGAAGGACCTCACCAAGCAGCTGAAGCGCCGCCGTCTCGAACGGCACGACGCCCAGGCGATCCAGGATCGCCTCGCCGTCGCCACCGACTGGGGCGCCCTGCAGCACACCGATCTCTGGCTCGAGGCCGTGGTCGAAGACCTCGCCCTGAAGCAGAAGCTGATGCAGGACGCGATCGCCCGCGGCCTGCCGCCGGACGCGGTGCTGGCGACCAACACCAGCTCGCTGCCGGTCACCGACATGGCCGCCGGCCTGCCGCACCCGGAGCGCGTCGTCGGCCTGCACTTCTTCAACCCGCCCGAGAAGATGCCGCTGGTCGAGGTGATCCGCGGCGACGAGACCAGCGATGCCGCGGTCGCCACCGCCTGCCGCCTAGCCGTGCGGCTCGGCAAGTTCCCGGTGGTCACCACCGACGCGCCCGGCTTCCTCGTCAACCGCTGCCTGTCGCCCTACCTGAACGAGGCCGCGCGGCTGCTGCTCGAGGGCACCGCGCCGGAGGCGGTCGACGCCGCGATGCTCGAGTTCGGCATGCCGATGGGACCGTGCCGTCTGCTCGACGAGGTCGGTTTCGACGTCGCCAGCAAGGTCAGCGACGTCATGCAGGCCGCGTTCCCGGACCGCATGGTGCCGTGCGAGCTGTTCGCAGCGATGGCCGCGGCCAAGGCGTTCGGCCAGAAGAGCGGTGGCGGCCTCTACGGCGCGAACGGCACCGGCTCGGGTCCGGGACGCGCGGTGCTGGCGACGCTGCGGCGGCAACGCGGCACGCCACCGCGCACGGCCAGCCGCATCGAGATCGTACAGCGGCTGGTCTACCCGCTGATCGACGAGGCCTACCGCTGCCTCGACGACGGCGTCGTCGAAGCCGAACAGGACCTCGACCTCGGGCTCGTCATGGGCATCGGCTTCCCGCCGTTCACCGGCGGCATCACGCGGCACGCGCACGGCGTCGGACTGGCCACGGTCGTGGCGACGCTGGACGAACTGACACGCACGCTCGGCACTCGATTCCAGCCGAGCGACGGGCTGCGGCGGCGAGCGCTCGGCGGCCGGGCGACGGAAAATCCAGCGACCTGAACGCGGTGGCATCGGCGTATCGGGTTCGATGGCGAAACCGCGCGCGTCGCACGAGGTATTCTCCCCACGCACGCGACGCTACGACTGCAGCACCGCCCCGTTGACGGCCGATGCAGATGGCGCGTCAACGCGCGTTCTTTGTCTCGAGGGGTAGCGGTGGAAACGAACCAGCTCGGCATTCTGGTATGCCTGCTGGCCGGTTGTGTAGGGCAGCCGACCATCGCCGATCCCCCATCCCGAGGCAGCCCCGACGGACACCTGGCGATCTTCGCCGGCCGCCCGTTGGTGTTGCGCATCGGCATCGAACACCTGCCGCCGGACAGCGAGGGCCCGAACGACCCGCTGCCGCGCGTCGAGGCGCAGCCGCGCCTGGCGCCGCCGGCGCCGGTGCCGGCAGCGCGCTCCGAGCGCCGCCGGGAACCGGACGCCGCCCACCGCCACACCTGGGCGCTGAGCACCGGCGACCTGACCGCGATCGACGATCCGCTCGCGCGCGAGACGCTGCACTTCGTCCAGGACCTGGTCGAGGAGGATCTCAACCGTTCGCGGCGCGAGGTGACGATGCCGTTCCTCGGCGTGCACGACCAGGATCCGGACGCCGGGCCGCTGCTCGACAGCGAACGCGAGCTGCTGGCGGCCCAGGAGGAGTGGATCCAGGATCGTGGTCCCTCGCTGATGCGACGACCGCTGCAGCAGATGCTGCGCCGGTTGCCGTTCGTCGAGCAGGTCGAACTGGAGTTCGACGACTGGCGCTCGGACCACCTGCCGTTGACCGAGTCCCGCCGCCTGGCCCACGACGACCCCGGCAGCTCCGGCCACGTGTCGGTGCGCGTGCGCGTCAGCGACCCGGGAGATCCGGTGGAGATCGCCTACGTGCACTCCGGGATCCGCCTCGGCACCAGCCAGGACCGCGCGAAACTGTCGCTCGACTTCGACCTCAGCGATACCGTGCGACTCGAATTGCGCGCCAGCACCGACTACGCCACCGACCAGCGCCACCTGCGCGCCGACGTCGCCTACCGGCCATCGATCACGACCAGCCTGCACGTCTCGCTCGGCGACGACATGGACTTCCTGTCGACGTCGTCGATCTACTCGCTGTTCGAGACACCGATGGACGGCTCGCCGGGGTTGGTGCTGTATGCCGTCCACCTGTTCTGATCGGGATCGGGTCGGCGGCGCGGTGATGCGGATCGCGCTGCTGGGCCTGCTCGCGGGCTGCACGCACCTGCCGGCGCCGCGGCAGCCGCGGCCGCCGCTGCCGCTGCAGGCGCCCGCCGGCAGCGCCGCGCCGATCGCCGACGCCGAGCTGGTCGAGCGCACCGACCTTGCGGACGGCGGCATGCTCGGCGTGTTGACCGCGAACGGCGAGACCGTGCGCTTCCAGGTCCGCCGCCGCGCCGCCGAGGCCGGCGCGCCACGGCCGCTGGTGTTGCTGCTGCCGATCCTCGCCGGCGGCGAGGACCTGCTCGACAGCGTCGCCCGACGCATGCTGGACCGGGGCTTCGACGTCGCCTTCTGCGCCCGCGTCGGCTCCGCCCTGAAGCCGCCGCAGCGCGGCCCCGAACTCGACGAGCTGTTCCGTCGCACGGTGCTGCACCAGCGCATCCTGCTGCGCTGGTTGCGGCAGAGCGGACCGGCTCCCGGTGGCTGGTTCGCGCTCGGCATGTCGATGGGTGGCATGGTCGCCACCGTGCTGGCGGCGCTCGAACCGGACCTCGACGGCATCGCCATCTGCCTCGCCGGCGGCGATCTGGGCGGCATGATGCAGCACAGTTCGGAAGGCCGCGTGCGCAAGTGGCTCGCGTGGCGGCAGGCGACCGATGGGGTCGGCGACGACCACCTGACCTGGGAGGTGCGTCGGTTCCTGCGATACGAGCCGCTCGGCTTCGCGGCCAGCGTGCCGGCGGCGAAGGTGCTGTTCGTCAGCGCCCGGTTCGACACGGTGGTGCCACGGCGGCACCAGGACCTGTTGTGGGAGGCGCTCGGCCGCCCCGCGCGCATGGAGGTGCCGCTCGGCCACTACACCGCGGCGTTGACGATCGATCCGATCCTCGCCGCCGCCGCGGCCCACTTCCGCTCGCGCCGGTCGACGGGCGCGGCACCTGTCGCTGGCGGCGACTGACCGCCGGGGTCGTGCGGCCGGCGGGAAGTGGGAGGAATGCCCGCACTTGCGCGTCACGCGCCACCCCGGTTTGATTGTCGCCCCCGTTCCCGCGCCCACCCGCCCACCCTCCGCGCCCGATCATGGATCCTCGCCGCTTCGCCTGCCTGTTGTTCCTGTCGACTCGTCCCCTGGCGGCCCAGGGCCTGCCGGTGCTGCCCACGGGGCAGGCCCAGCCGGCGCCGACCCCGAAGACCCCGGAAGAGGAACTCGCGGCGCTGCAGCGCGAGAAGGAACGCCTGCTGCGCGAGATCGACTACGTCAAGAACCGCGTCACCAACGCCAAGGACCTGCTCGCCGACAAGTTCGCGACGCGCGGCCTGTCGGTGCGGGCGATCGACGCCGGCCGCAGCAACACGACGCCGGTGTCGATGCCACCGCAGGCGCCGCGTCACGCGCGCCTGATGCTGGACGACGAACGCGGCAACTATCCGACCGACACGATGGTGGTGGTCAACGGCGCGCCGATCTCCCGCGAGGCCTACAACCTCGTGCTGGCCCATGAGAACGTCAACATCGACCCGTCGATGCGCGGCCAGCTGGGCCTGTTCGATCTGATCCGCATCGAAGGTACCGCGGCGGTGTTCGGCGAAGACGCGCGCGCCGAGCAACTGGCCGACCTGGCGACCAAGCTGGCCGCCGGCAAGACCGTCGCCGAGCTGGCGCCGGAGTTCGGCACGCTGCCGGGCGCGGCCGCGGACGGCCGCCTCGAGGTCACCCACAACTCGCGCTTCGGTCCGCGGTTCGAACAGGTGGCCTTCGACCTCGAAGTCGGCCAGACCTCGCGCACGTTCCGGCATCACGCCGGCTACGTCGTGATGCACAAGGACGGCGTCGAGAAGGGCGCCACGCCCGAGGTCGACAAGGTGATCGTGCACTGCCTGCAGATCCCCTACACCGACTCCGACGAGGAGCTGCGCAAGGCCCAGATGCAGGTCTCGAGCGCCCAGGTCGAGATCCTCGTCACCGACAAGGAGACGATGATGCTGCTGCCGGCGATGTACCGGGCCCCGGAGTACCTGCCGCAGCCGACCGAAGACCGGACGATGGACCGCGTGACGGCGATGCAGAAGTCGCTCGACACCCTGGCGGCAGAGATCGAGCGGGCCAAGGCCGCCGACGGCGAGGTCGAGAAGACCCGGCTGCCGATGCTCGAGGCCCGCTACGACCGCCTGAAGGCGGAGCTGACGAAGCTGCAGAACCCTGACGCTGCGACCGATGCCCCGGTGGTCCCGCAGGTGCCGCAGAAGCCGTCGAAGAGCGGCAAGGCGGCGCCCGCCCCGCAGGACCCGAAGGACGAGTAGCGCGATCACCCGGCGACCGGCGCCCGGCTCGGGCGCGGTGGCCGGATCCCGCCGGTCGCAACGGATCCCGCAGGTCGCAACAGGGAGGTCGGAGGTTCCATGGCAGCAATCCGCAAGAGCGGTGGTGTCGTCGTCTACTACTGGGACGGCGACCTGCCGGCACCCGCCGACGCCGCGTTCGCCCAGGCGCTGGCCGGCCGTCGCTTCCGCACCATCGAGCACGCGACCAGCGAGGAGGTCTCGGTCGGCTGGGTTACGCCGGCGGATCCGACCGGCGACAGTTTCGACGCCGAGGACCTCGAGGGCGGCGCCGGCACCTGGCTGCGCTTCCGCATCGACAAGAAGGTGCTGCCGAAGAAGTGGCTGCAGATCCACCGCGACGCCGCCGAGAAGTCCCGCGGCAAGAAGCTGTCGGCGCGCGAACGGCGCGAGCTCAAGGACGACCTGTCCGACAAGCTGCTGCCACGCGTGCTGCCGACGATCCAGCTGGTCGACGCCCTGCTGTTCCACGACCGCCGCACGCTGTTGCTGTTCGCCACCAGCAAGGGCGCGCGCGAGGCGTTCGCGAAGCTGTTCTTCGAGTCGTTCGCGCTGCCGCTCGACCGCGCCAACCCCCTGCGCTGCGGCCTGCGCGCCGCCCTCGGCCGCGAAGCCGACGCCGCGCTCGAACGCCTCGTGCCGGTGCGCTGGCCGCGCGGCGACGACGCGCCGCAGCCCCCCCGCCGCCGGGCCGCCGGCGAGGCGGCAGCCGCCGCGACCGAGGAGGTCGACGCATGAGCACCCAAGCGGACGGCAGCGAGACCCACGGCTGGCTCGGCGAGGAGTTCCTCACCTGGCTGTGGTTCCGCTGGGAGACCGACGGCGGCGAGTTCCCGCTGCCGGGCGGCCGCGTCGTCGGCATCGCGCTCGACGACTTCCTGAGCTTCGCGGCGCCGAGCGACGACGACACCGAACAGACGCTGCGCCGCGGTCTGCCGACGCGCACCGCCGAGGCGCGCACCGCCCTGCGGCAGGGCCACCGGCTGCGCAAGGCCCGCCTGCTGATCGCCGAGGGCTCGCGGCAGTGGACGACGACGCTCGACGCGCCGACGCTGACCTGCACCGGCGTGCGCCTGCCCGAGGACGCCGAGGAATGCGAGTCGGAGGCCGACCGCACCGCCGACCGCACCGCGAACTGGTACGCGCTGCACGAGATCGTGCAGCTGCTGTACGCGTCGTTCCTGCGCGAACGGCTGCGCCCCGACTACCTGCAGACGGTCGGCGAACAGCACGCGCGCTGGATGGCGAGCTGAGGCGGATCGCCCGCAGGACGGGCCGATCGGGCGGACGCACCCGGACTCTCAGGCGCGCTCGAGCTCGACCGATTCGCTCCTGGCGCCGAGCCGTGCGTAGAGATCGCGCAGCCACCGGGCCGCGCGTTCGCAGGGCGTCGCGTCGGGTGCCAGCGCGCCCCAGACGATGGCCAGCACGCGCGTGGTCGCCGCGGTGGTCTTGGTGCGCTGCGCGTCCTTGACCGCGTTCGCACACGGACCGTCGGCATCGAACAGGCACAGCAGGCCGCCGACGTCGATCTCCTGACCAGCGCGGTTGAACACGTAGCCGGTGCCGGCCTCCGGCACGCCGATGCGCAGCGGTGCGCGGCACCGGTCCAGGTCGACGACGCTGATCGGCAGGCCGGAGTGCAGCGACACGACGTTGCCGACGTCGACGGCGGCGTTGATCGAACCGAGCCGGCCATCGGCGACCGCGGCCGCCAGGTACTCCGCCGACGGCTTGCCGCGGCCGGTCGGCCGGTAGCCGTGGCGGCGCAGCAGGTCGCGCACCGCGGTGCGCACGCCTTCGCCGCCCTGCACCGGTGCCGCCGCAGCGGGCCGCAGCAGGTCGACGAGCCACGCCGGCGGCGCCAGCTCGGCGAGCGGTGACGGCAACTGCACCACCGCCGCGTGCAGCGCGAGGCCCGGGTAGTCGACGACGGCGAGCTTCACGCGCCGCCCCGCGGCAGCCGTTCCATCGCGAAGCGGTGCAGCCAGGCGGCGAGGTCGCTCGCGTCGCGGAAGTCCGGCTCGCGGTCGCCGAACAACACCGGCGGCTGGTCCTCCTCGGACCGCGGATGCGGGTGCTGTTCGATCGGCACACGGCGCTCCCAGTGGCCATGGTGCGAGAACTGCCACAGCACGGCCCCGGTCGCCGTCGCGCGGAGTTCCCAGTCGAGGTCCCAGTCGGCGCGCTGCAGCCGCTCGCCCTGCACGCGGAACGCACGCACGATCAGCCGCAGCACCGCGTCGGCGCCGGTCGCACGGAACAGCTGCTCCCCGTGCGGCCCCTCGGCCGGATCGAGCGGAACGCCCGCGTCGCCGAGCAGTTGCCGTGCGACCGCGGTCGCGATCACCACGTGGCCACGCCGGCGCACCGCGAGATCGAGTCCGGTGAGCAGCACCGGCTGCTGGGCCGCGAACGGCGCCGCCACCGTCGGCCAGATCAGGATCGTCTTCGGCGCGGCGCCGCGGAACGGGGTCGCCTCGGCGCCGCCGACGCGGCACCCGGCGAACGCCGCGGACGCGGCGAGCAACAGTGCGGCGACACGCGGGGCAGACACCCGGGCATTCTGGCGCCGCCACCGCGCACTGGCTACCGGAATGCCGGTCCGCCCGCCTCGGCGAGCCGGCGCAGCACCACCACCATCTCGCGTTCGTTGGCGACGAACTCGGCGACGTCGAAGCGCGGGAAGCCCGGCCGCACCTGCAGCGCGCACAGCAGCTGCAGGAGGTCGGTCTGCGACCAGCAGTGGAAGTGGATCCGGAAGTCCTGCTCGGTCAGCTCCTGCACCTTGCGCGCCACCGCCGCCTCGCCCTCGACCTTGATCGCCAGCCGCACGACCTCCTCGTAGTGCGCCGCCCGCGAGGCCGCCGGGCCATGCTCGTGGTCGCGCACCAGGTGTTCGAGCGTCGTCGCCGGCCGATCGCGGTCGAAGATGTGCCGCTTGTCGGGCACCGACAGGTAGACGACGCCACCGGGCCGCACCACGCGCAGCAGGTTGCGCAGCGTGCCGATCGGGTCCTCGCAGTGCTCGAGGAAGTGGTTCGCGGCGACGAAGTCCTGGCTGCCGTCGGCGACCGTCGCCAGCCGTTCGCCGTCGTCGACGATGTCGACCGGCACGAGCTGGCGGTGCGCCTTCTTCGGGTGCATGCGCCGCAGGTCCTCGGTCGAGGCGATGTCGACGTAGCGCACCTGCACACCCGGCCGCAGCCGCAGCGGGTCCTGCAGCGCGCCGATCTCGAGCCCGCTGCCGCGCAGGTGGCGGTCGGCGACGGTCAGCCGACCGAGGTACTGGCGGAACGGCGTCACCAGCGTCTTCGCGAGCCGCCGCAGGTCGAACATGCCGATGGCATCGGCGCCAGGGCCACGGCGGCTTGAGAGCCGTCTCGGCTTGACTCGCCGCCGTCGCCTGCGCAGAGTCTCACGCTCGGGCGTGCCACCACCCGATGACACCGCGATGCCGCCACCGTCCAGAGCCACGCTGCGAACCGCCGCCGTCCTGGCGCTGCTGGTGCTGGCGCTCGGACTGCCGCGGCTGCTGGTGCTGTGCCGGCACGACGGCGGCACCGCCTCGCTGACCTTCCTGCACGCGGCGGGTTCGTGCTGCCACGGACACGAACACGCGCCGACGACCGCCGGCGGCGACCACGACGGCCCCTGCGCGCAGCCGCACGACGGCTGTGCGCACACCGCACTGTCGGTCGAGATGGCGCCCGCGCCGCGACCGGACGCCAAGGCCGGCGGCGACCCGGCACCGCCGTGTGCCGTGCTGCCGATGCCGACGGTGACGCCGCCGTCGCCGCGGGCGCCGCCGCCCCACCCGGCCGCGACGGGCCCCCCGCGCGTCGACCGGCGCACCGCGCTGCGCGCGACGACGCTGCTGCTCGTCTAGTCGCACGGTTCCACCGCCAGCCCGCCGCCGCGGGCTGCGCGCGCCGTCGCAACCCGCGGTTGCGTTTCCGGCCCCCGAACCGTCCGCCCCGCCACCCGCATGCACCGTCTTCCCAACGCCGCCCTCCTGCTGGCCATCGGCGCCAGCAGCGGCTGCCATTCCTACGCACCGGCACCGGTCGACCTGGCCGAGCACGCGCGCGCGTTCGCGGCGCGCCTGGCGGATGCCTCGGCGCTGCTGGCCGAGAAGCCGGCGGCGCCCGGTGCCGCCCCGTTCGACCTCGGAGACGGCATCGACCGGCGTGAGGCACACCTGCTGGCGCTCTGGTTCCACCCCGACGGTCGGCTCGCACGGCGCCGCGCCGGTGTCGCCGAGGTGGTGCGCGACGAGGCGGGACGTTGGGTCGATCCGACGCTCGACGTCGACGTCGCCCGCATCCTCGAGACCGTGCCGCATCCGTGGCTGGTGGTGACACGGATCGGCTTCACGCTGCCGCTGTCCGGCCGCCTGCAGCTCGAGCGCGACCTGGCCACGGCGGCGCACGCGACCGCGCTGGTCGAGGCCCGCACCATCGAGGCCGAACTGGTGCGGCGCACCGACGCCGCGTTCGCGCACTGGCGCGCCGACCGCCGCCGCGCCGACCTGCTGCGGGACCTGTGCGCGCGCCTGGGCGAGCTCGAGGCGATCGCCGTCCGGCTCGCGGCCGCCGGCGAACGCACGCAGCAGGAGGCGCGCGCGTTCACGCTCGAGCGGCTGCTGCGGCAGGCCGAGCTGGCCCAGAGCGAGGCCGCGGCCGCCGGCGGCGAACTGACGCTGAAGCGCCTGCTGGGCCTGCACCCGACCGCGCCCGTGCACTTCGTGCCGGACCCGGCGCTGGCGCTGCAGGTGCCGGACGCCGCCGAACGCCGGCTCCAGCTGTCGACCGGTCCACGGCTCGCGGCGCTGCAGCTCGGCTACGAGCAGAGCGAACGTGCGCTGCGGCTGGAGATCCGCAAGCAGTGGCCCGACCTCGTGCTGAGCCCGGGCCTCGACGAGGAGGACGCTCAGCTGCGGCTGGCGCTCGGGCTGTCGCTGCCGCTGCCGCTGTTCACGGGCAACACGCCCGCCATCCGCCGCGCCGAGGCGGAACGCGAGGCGGCCGCCGAGGCGCTGCGCGGCCGCAGCGAGCAGGCCGTGCACGACCTCGCCGCCGCCGAACTGCAGCTCGCGGCCGCCGAGCGGCAGCGCGAACTGGTCGCGGCCGAGCTGGTGCCGCTCGCGCAGCAGCAGGTCGCCGACGTGCGCCGGCTCGCCGAGCTCGGCCAGCTCGAGCCGTTGCTGATGCTCGACGCGCTGGTGCGCGCACACACGGCCGGCATGCAGGCCATCGCCGCCGACCTCGCCGCCGCCGAGGCGACGGTCGCGATCGACTCCCTGTTCTGGAACGACCCGCCCACTGCAGCCCGCCGCGAGGCCCGCCGATGAGAACGTCCATCCCCCTGAGCCTGCTGCTCGCTGCGACCCTCGGCTGCAGTCGCCCGCCGACGCCGGCGATGCACCACGACGACGAACCGCCGGCGCCGTCGAACCGCATCGACGTGCCCGAGGCCGTGCGCAGCAACCTCGGCATCGGGTTCGTGCCCGTCGAGCGTCGTCGCGTCGCTGCGACGCTGCGCCTGCCGGGTCACTTCGAACTGCTGCCGCAGGCGCGCTGCGAACACCGCACGCCGATGGCCGGTCGCGTGACGATCCGCGTGCAGCCGCTGCAGGCGGTGGCGCCCGGCGACGTCGTCTACACGATCGACGCACCACAATGGCGCCAGACGCAGCGCGAACTCGGCGAGATCGGGACCGAGCTGCGGGTCACCGCCGCGCGCATCGCGACGATGCACCCGCTGCTGGCGGCGCACAAGGCACACGAAGAGAGCCTGCGCGACGCGATCGTCGTGATGCAAGAGCGCATCGGCAGCCTCGAGGACACACGGCAGAGCGTCGGCGGCCAGGCGCAGGCGATCGCCGACGCCAAGGTGCAGCTGGCGCAGGTGCGTTCGCAGGCAGCCGAGGCCGCCGAGAAGCACACCGAGACCGAGGCGCTGATCGCCGAACTCGAGGCCAGGCAGCAGGCGCTCGGCGAACGCACCCAGCTGGTGCTCGCCGGCGCCGCGGCGATGCTCGGCATCGAGGCCTCGGTGCTGGCGGAACGCTGGCGCACGATCGGCACCATCGACGTGCACGCCGCGGTCGCCGGCGTCGTCGACCAGCTGCCGGTCGCCAGCGGTGCCTGGGTCGAGGGCCACGAGCTGGTGCTGACCGTGACCGACCTGACGCAGGTCCGCTTCCGCGCCCGCGGGCTGCAGACCGACCTGCCGCGGCTGCGGCCGGGCCTGCCGGCCGTGATCCATCCGGCCGGGGCGACCGCCACGGGCGCTGCGCAGCTCACCGGCGCCCTGCAGTTCGGTGCCGAGGCCGACCCGACGCAGCGCACCATCGACCTGTTCGTGCAGCCGACCGGGAGCGCCCCGTTCGCGCGCCCCGGCGTGGCCGCGTTCGTCGAGATCGAGACCGCGGCGGGCGGCGACGCCGAGCTGGCGATCCCGCTCGCCGCGGTGCTGCCCGACGGCCTCGACCGCGTGTTCTTCCGCCGCGACCCGAACGACGCCGACAAGGTGATCCGCGTCACCGCCGACCTCGGCATCGACGACGGGCGCTGGGTCGAAGTGAAGAGCGGGCTGGTCGACGGCGACCAGGTCGTCACCGCCGGCGCCTACGCGCTGATGCTCGCCAGCTCCGGCAGCGCGGCGAAGGGCGGCCACTTCCACGCCGACGGCACCTGGCACGCGGACGGCAAGTAGACCCCGATGCTGCAGCAACTGATCGCCTTCTCGCTGCGCCGGCCCGGCTTCGTGCTGCTGCTGGCCGCCCTCGTGCTCGGCGCCGCGTTCTACCAGGTGCCGCGCATGCCGCTCGACGTGTTCCCCGAGCTGAACGCGCCGACGGTCGTGGTGCTGACCGAGAGCCCCGGGCTGGCGGCCGACGAGGTCGAGCAGAACGTCACGTTCCAGATCGAGAGCGCCGTCAACGGCCTGCCGGGCCTGCGCGCGGTGCGCAGTTCGAGTTCGATCGGCCTGTCGTTGGTGTGGATCGAGTTCGCCTGGGGCGAGGACATCCACCAGAGCCGCATGCGGGTCGGCGAACGGCTCGCCGCGGCACGCGAGGCGCTGCCGCCCGGCAGCCACAGCGAGATGACGCCGATCACCTCGATCACCGGCGAGATCATGCTGCTGTCGGTGTCGTCGCCGGACGGCAGCCGCACGCCGATGGACGTGCGCGCCTACGCCGAGTTCGACCTGCGCAACCACCTGCTCGCCGTGCCGGGCGTGGCGCAGGTCGCGGTGATCGGCGGCGAGCTGCCCGAGTACCAGGTGCTGGTGCGCCAGGAACGCCTGCGCCTGTTCGACCTGACCATCGACGAGGTCGTCACCGCCGCGCGCGGCGCGCACAGCACCGCCGGTGCCGGTCACCTGCCGGACGTCGGCGGGCTCGAACTGCCGGTGCGCCAGACCGCGCGCGTGCGGTCGACGGCCGACATCGCCGGCACCGTGGTGCGTTTCCGCGACGGCCGCGCGATCACGATCGGCGACGTCGCCGAGGTCGTGCTGGGCCCGGCACCGGCGCGCGGCACCGCGGCGGACGGTGGCCGCCCGGCCGTCGTGCTCGGCGTGCAGAAAGCGCCCGGCACCAACACGCTGGTGCTGACCGAGGCCGTCGACCGCAAGCTCGACCAGGTCGAGGCGGCGTTGCCGGCGGGTCTGGTGCTGAACCGCCACGTCATGCGGCAGGCGGACTTCATCGACCTGTCGCTGCGCAACCTGATCGCGGTGCTGCGCGACGCGGCGATCTTCGTCGCGATCGTGCTGGTGCTGTTCCTGCTCGACCTGCGCACCACGCTGATCACGCTGGCGGCGCTGCCGCTGAGCCTCGCCGTGGCCCTGCTGGTCCTGTGGTCGCTCGGCCTGTCGATCAACGTGATGACGCTCGGCGGGCTCGCGGTCGCGATCGGCGGTCTCGTCGACGACGCGATCATCGACGTCGAGAACGTGTTCCGCCGCCTGCGCGAGAACGGCGCCCTGCCGGCCGCCGCGCGCAAGGGCACGGTCGCCGTCGTGCTCGCCGCCAGCAACCAGATCCGCGCGCCGATGGTGTTCGCGACGGTGCTGATCGTGATCGTGTTCGTGCCGCTGCTGTTCCTGCAGGGCCTCGAGGGCCGCTTCTTCCGGCCGCTCGGCATCGCCTACATCGTCTCGACGCTGGCCTCGCTGTTCGTGGCGCTGACGGTGACGCCGGTGCTGTGCAGCCTGCTGCTGCGCCGCCTGCGCACCGGCACCGGCCACGGCGACGGCTGCCTCGCCGCGTGGCTGAAGCGGCGCTACCAGCCGTCGCTGCAGTGGGGCCTGCGCCACGGGCGCGTCGTGTTCGCGAGCACGGTGCTGGCGCTGGCCGGCAGCATCGCCCTGTCGTCGACCTACGGCACCAGCTTCCTGCCCGAGTTCAACGAAGGCACGTTCACGGTGTTCCTGATGGCGCCGCCGGGCACGTCGCTGGCCGAGAGCAACCGCATGGCGATCGGCATCGAGCGGCAGCTCGCGCGCATTCCCGGCGTGCGCACCGTCGTGCGCCGCACCGGCCGGGCCGAGCGCGACGAACACGCCGAGCCGGTCAGCAGCTCCGAGATCGAGGTGGTCGCGGCACCCGACCAGGACAAGCCGACCGTGCGCCGCGCCATCGACCAGGTGCTGGCGAGCGTGCCCGGCATCACCACCAGCGTCGGCCAGCCGATCGAGCACCGCCTGTCGCACGTGCTGTCCGGCACGCCGGCGGCGATCGCGATCGACGTGCTCGGGCCGGACCTCGCGGTGCTGCGGCGGCTGGCGAAGGCGATCGAAGGCGTGCTGAACGAGCTGCCCGGCACGCGCGACGTGACCGCGAACCGCGAGGTGTTGATCACGTCGCTGCCGGTGCGCTACCGCCCGGCCGACCTCGCCGCCGTGGGCCTGTCGCCGGCCGCGGCCGCCGCGCAGGTGCAGGCGGCGCTGATGGGCGAGACGGTCGCCGAGGTGCACGACGGCGCGCGCCGCACGCAGCTGACGGTGCGCCTGCATCCCGACGAACGGCAGCGAGTCGAGGACGTCGAGCAGTTGCAGCTGCGCTCCCCCGCCGGCGCGACCGTGCGGCTGCGCGACGTCGCCGACATCGGCGTCGAGCGCACCTCGAACCTGATCCTGCGCAGCGGCTCGCAGCGCAAGGCGGTCGTGTCGTGCAACGTCGCCGACGGCTTCAACCTCGGCCAGCTGGTCGCGTCCGTGCGCACGCGCGTCGAACCGATCGTCGCCGCCGCCGGCTGCACGGTGCGCTTCGGCGGCCAGTTCGAGGCGCAGCAGGCCGCGAGCCGCACGATCTGGTGGATGGGCGGCCTCGTCGTCGTCGTCATGCTGATGCTGCTGCACGGCGCGCTCGGCTCGCTGCGCGCGGCGCTGCTGGTGCTGGTGAACCTGCCGCTGGCCCTGATCGGCGGCCTGGTCGCGATCTACCTGGCCGAGTCGCCGCACCTGTGGTGGAACACGCTGGCGCTGCTCGGCATCGGCGACGGTGCCTACCAGGCGCCGGTGGTGTCGATCGCCAGCATGGTCGGCTTCATCACGTTGTTCGGCATCGCGGTGCGCAACGGCATCCTGCTGGTGCGCCACTACTTCGACCTGCTCGCCGAGGGCGTGCCGTTCCACGAGGCCGTGGTGCGCGGCTCGCTCGAACGCCTGATCCCGATCCTGATGACCGCGCTGACCGCGGCGCTGGGCCTGCTGCCGCTGGTGTTCGCCGCCGGCGAGCCCGGCAGCGAGATCCTGGCGCCGTTGTCGGTCGTCGTGCTCGGCGGCCTGTTGACCTCGACCTTCCTGAACCTGATCGTCGTACCGGTCGGGTTCCATCTGTTGTTCCGCCGCCGGCCGCTGCCACGATCGGCCGCGCCGCACCTGGAGACCTCGCCATGACGAAGCTGCTGCTGCCCAGCCTCTCGCTGCTCGCCCTGTTCGCCGCCTGCGGCAACGACGGCAAGACGCCGACCTCGACCCCGGGCCCCGGCGCCCCGGCCGCGCCGATGAACGATCACGGCACGCCGCACCCGCTCGGCGAGTTGACGCTCGGCGCGCACACCTTCCAGGTGATCCAGGCAGGCGACGTCGTCGCCGGCAAGGAGGCCGCCATCGATCTCGAGTTCCCGGCCGGCAAGCCGCTGCCCGGCACCGTGCGCGCCTGGATCGGCCTCGAGTCGGGCCAGGGTTCGATGAAGGGGCGGCTCGGGAAGGAGACCGAACGCATCGTGCACGGCCACATCGAGGTGCCGAAGGTGATCCCGGACGGCAGCAAGGTCTGGATCGAGATCGAGGCGAACGGCACCACGCTGCGCGGGTCGCTGGCCTGGCACCCGTGAGGCTCGCGACCGCCGGGTTGGCACGCCCCCCCATCGCGCCGCTACGCTGCGCGCCATGGACGGCAAGCCCCCGCGCATCCTCTCCCTGGTCCTGATCCCGGCGCTGATCACGCTCGCGCTGACCGTGCTGCGGCTGGTCGCCGAGCTGCGCGACTGGGACCCGCTGCTGGCGGGCAACGAGGCCGGCGGCGGCGGCGCGATCCTCGGCATCAGCTGGCTGATCTTCGTGTTCGGCCTCTGGTTCGGCATCCGGCTGCAGCGCGGCGGCGGCGGCCCCGCGAGTCCCGGCCGCGCGCTCGCGCTGAGCCTGCTGGCCATCGCCGTGCTGATCGGCGGCTTCCTGGCCTGCCAGGCGGCCGGCCTGATCTGGATCCCCGACGCCGAACACCCCGGCGAGCCGCGCGGCACGCCGTACTTCGTCGGCCTGATGGTGCTCGGCGTGCTGATCGCGCTCGTGGCGTGGCGGCGTGCGGCGCTGACGCTGCTGGTCTATGCGATCCTCGCGCGCGTGCCGGTGCTCGCCGTCACCTGGCTCGCGGTCGAGAACGGCTGGGACACGCACTACGTCAAGCTCGCGCCCGGCTTCCCGCCGCCGCCCGCCGGCGAGCTGTTCACCTTCCTGGCGACGCCGCAGGTGACCTTCTGGCCGACCGCCACCATCCTGTTGGGCACGGTCATGGCGAGCCTCGGCGCGCTGCTGTCCGGTCGGCCGAAGGCGAGCTGAGGCGGCCGCTACAGCGCGCCGACCACCCATGCGGTCAGATCCTCGACCGCGAGCCCGCGGCTGTCGGCGATGTCGCCGACGCGCACGACGAGGTCGTAGCCGTGCTGCCGCGCCGCCTTGCGGCACGCGGCGAGCACGCGTTGGTGCATCGCCGTCTTCAGCAACGAATGCCGCGCCGAGCCTTCGCGCACCGAATCGCGCTCCATCTCGCGCCACTCCGGCGTCGCTCTGGTGACCGCGGTCTCGTCGATCGTCGCCGGACGCGTGCAGAACGAACCGCTGCCGACGAACGTCTGCGCGCCGGGCTGCAGCACGACGCCACCGCCACGGCCCGCGCCCTCGCGGTCGTCGGGGCCGGCCGCGCAGGCGGCCACCAGCAACAGGCAGAACGACGCGATGCTGCGGTGTGGATGCATGTGCGAACCCGGTGCGACGGGCGCAATGTCACCGCGCCGGGGGCGAGCCGTCAACGGCGGGCGGCGGCACGAGCAGCAGATCGCACCAGGCCATGCCGAAGTCCGGCGCTGCCGTCGACGCACCGCGCGTCGCCGTCGGCGTCAGCAGCTGGCGCAGCACCGCCGGCACCGGCGCGGCACCGCCGCGGCTCACCGACCAGACCGGAGCCGCCGAGGTGAACGCCGTGAAGTCGGCAGCGTCGACGGTCGCGAACGCCAGGTAGCGGTCGACCATCGGCCGCGGCTGGTCCCAGTCGGCCGCCGGTCCGACCAGCACCGGCACGCGCACGACCTCGCCGCGGCGCAGGATACGGTCCGATTCGCCGCGGCGCGGCCAGACGACGTTGACGGCGCGGTCCTCGCTGACCGACAGGATCACGAGGCGCAGGTCGCGGTCTGAGTCGTTGCGCGCGCACAGCGTCACCAGGCTGCCGCCGGCGGTCGCCGTCATCGGCACCGCCTGCACCTGCGCGGCGTGGGCCGCCGATCCGAGCGACAGCACGGTGGCCAGCGGCGTGTTCAGGCGTTCGGCCAGCTGCCGCGTCGCCGCATCGGGCGCCTCGGCCGCGAGCGCGATCGGCCACGCGCCGCGGCTGCCGACCGACTCCCACAGCCCGCGAAACGTGTATTCGCCGAACAGCGCCTGCCGCATGCCGGCCGCCCCCGGCGACACCGGCCGCAGCCGCCGCCCGTGTGCGTCGCACAGTTCGCCGCCGACGGCCCCGCGCTGCAGCAGCACATCGGCGGCGTCGCGTGTGCTCGCCACGGCCCACGGGAAGTCCTGCAGCGCAGCGGGGTCGAGGCCGCCCTCGGCCCACACGCGCAACGGCTGGAACCGCAGCGCATCGGCGTGCGGCAGCGCCCGCAGCGCCCGGCCGCGCACGCCGTCCGGCTCGCCGTCGCACCAGACCGCGAGGCACCAGGCACTGGCGACGAACGCCGCGCGCGCGGTGCCGTAGCGCCTGCCGCCGTCGAGACCGACGACGTCGAACACGGCGCCGTCGGCGAGGCCGTGCACGCGGCCGGCGTCGATGCGCAGCTCGTCGGGCCCCTGGTCGACGCGGAAGCCGGGCGGCGGCGGCGTCAGGTCGGCCCCGAACACGGGCCGATCGAGGTCGCCGCTGCCGCTCACCGTCTGGTCGGGCCGCGTGCCGCAGCCCGCGACGCGCGCGCGCACCCGTTCCAGCAGCTGCCGCCACGAGGTGCCCGGCTCGACCTGCTCGAGCGCGCTGCCGAGGAACCACGACAGCGTGCCGTGGGTCGTGCCGGCGATCTTCAGTTCGCCGGCCTCCTGGTGCTCGCCGCACGCCGCGACGTGCACGTACGGAAACGTCAGCGGATCCGGCGCGTCGTCGTCGAGCAGCGGCACGTCGACCGGCCAGAACGCGGCCACCGCCGACTTCGCGAACGCACGCCGCCCCGCCGCCGCGGTGCGCACGCCCGGCGCCGGCGCCGCGCCGCGCACCGCGCCGCTCGAGTGGCAGCAGTCGGTGACCACCAGCACCTGGTCGGTGCGCTGCACCAGCGCGCGCAACAGCGAGTGCAGTTCGTCGTCGACCAGGTCGTAGCCGCCGTCGAGGTCGCCGCTGCGGCTGTCGTAGGCGAGCAGCGTGTTGTCGTAGGCGCCGTCGCCGGCGGCCTCGGTCTTGCTGGTCTCGACGCCGGCGAGGTCGAGCGTGCGCGAGCCGTGGCCGCTGTACCAGAACACCACGCGGGTGCCGGCCGTGGCGCGCCGCAGCAGATGGCGCTCGAACGCCTGCACGATCGCCGCGTGCGTCGCCTGTTCGCCGGTCAGCACCAGCACGTCGTCCCGGGCGAAGCCGAACCGTTCCACCAACAGACTCGCCGCCCGCCGCACGTCGTTCTCACAGCCCGCGAGCGCTGGCACCCGGCCGATCGACGGCTGCGCATAGCGGTCGATGCCGACCAGCAGCGCCAGCCCGCGCGCCGGCGGGAACGCCGCGACCGGTGTACCGCTGCCCGCCGGCGGCGGCGCGGCGCAGCCGGCGAACAGCACGACCCCGGCGAGCAGCACGAGACCCCGCAACATGGCGGCAGTCTACGCGGTGCCACGTCGCTCGCCGACCAGGGACCCGGAGTCGAGAGCGTCGGCGGCGTGGGCGGTGCGCACGCATGCCGTCTCGCGCGGCGGCGCCGTTGCGCCCGCACCCGACCGCGGGTGACACTGCCGGCCATGCGCGATCTCCGACCGGTGGCCATGGTCCTTGGGCTCGTCCTGCCGGCCGCCGCGCAGACGCTGGTCTATCCCGGCGACCCCATCGCCACGATCGACGCCGAGCACCTGCGTGCCTACGTGCCGGCCGGCGCCGCCGAGCGGCTGCGCGACGTGGTCGCGCGCGCCGACCAGATCTACGCGCACATGCAGCGAGACGCCGGCTTTCAGCCGCACGACAAGCTGCGGCTGCTGCTCGCCGACTTCTACGACGCGCACAACGGCTACTCGTTCGTGGTGCCGTTCCCGCTGGTGCAGGTGGTGCTGGCCCCGTCGGAGCCGGACTCGACGATCTTCGCCGGCGGCCTCGACCTCGAACGCACGCTGGTGCACGAGTTCGCGCACCAGATCAGCAACGACCGCAACACCGGCGTGCGCGGCGGCCTCGAGAGCGTGTTCGGGCGCGTGCTGCCGAACGACCTGCTGAGCCTGCTGCTGTGGTACCTGTCGACGCCGGCACACCAGACGATGCCGCGCTTCTGGCACGAAGGCCTCGGCGTCTGGGCCGAGACCAGCTACGCCGATCCCGCCAGCGTCTGGGCCGGCCGCGGTCGCGACCCGCTGACGCACATGGTCTGGCGGCTCGACGCGGCGGCGGGCGGCATCCCCGACACGAGCGAGTGGCGCATCACCTACCACCGGTGGCCGTTCGGCGGCGAGGCGTACTCCTACGGCACCGCCTACACGCGCTTCCTGGAGGCGCACCTCGGCGACCGCGCGTCGATGTGGAAGCTGGTGCAACGCCAGGCCGAGATGTGGCCGTTCCTGTTCGACCGCGGCCCGCGGCAGGTGGTCGGCAGCCGGCACGGCGCGCTGCTGGCGAAGGCGCGCGCGGCGCTGCAGGCGGAACAGGAACGCGTGCTCGCCGTGCTGCGCGCAGCGCCGGTGACGGCGGCGCGGCGCCTGACGCCCGCGGACATGGTCGTCGGCGCGCCGGCCTGGCGCGACGACGGCACGCTGGTGTTCGCGGCCAAGGCGGCGCAGGGCCGCGCGCGGCTGCACACGCTGTCGCCCGACGGCGAACTGGACCACTCGGCGACGACGACGCTGGCGCTCGGTCCCGTGCGCGCGCTGCCCGACGGCGGCATCGCGTTCCACGAGTACAACTGGCGCGCGATCGACCGGGTCACGGTCGACGGCCAGACGTTCGGCTGGCGCATCCTGCAGCCGGATGCCGGACCGCTGGTCGCCGGCGCGCGCACGGTGGTCGCGATCCAGCTGCGCGACGGCGGCGGCCAGGATCTGGTCGTGCACACGCTGCGCGACGGCGACGTCGACGCCGGTCGTACGCTGCCGTGCTATGGCACGCCGTGGACACCGGCGCTGCGGCGTGGCCCGGACCACGACGGCGAACTGGTCTGGGTCGAGACCGACCCGGACGGGTCGCGCCTCGTGCTCGGCTCGCTCGGCGACGCCGCGGCGCGCACGGTGTTGTGGCAGGTGCGCGGCCGCATCCTGCACCCGGTCTGGACCGCGGATGGCAGCGCGCTGTTCTGCTGCGCCGACCACAGCGGCGTCGCCAACGCGTACCGCGTCGCGCTCGCCAGCGCGACCGCGACGGTGCAACTCGTCACCAACACGATCGGCGGCATCGTCGCCTGCGTGCCGTCGCCCGACGGCACGCGGCTCGCGATCGTCGACCACGACGCGCGCGGTCCGTTCGTGGCGACGATCCCGGCCGACCCCGCGACGTTCGCGACCGTGGCGCCGCCGATCCCGCTGCCGTGGCCCGCCCCGGTCGCACCGGGCGGCGGCGCCAACCCGGCGGCGATGCGGCCGACGCCGCTGCCGCCGCCGGTCGCCTCTGCCGGCGCCGCCCTGCGCGTCGAGCCGTACTCGAGCCTGCGCGAGCTGCGGCCGCTGTTCTGGGCGCCGTCGACGTTCGCGGTGCCCGACGGTGGCTACGGCGTCTACGGCCTGATGGCCGATCCGCTGCTGACCAACATCGTGCAGGGTGGCGCCGGCGTCGGCTTCACCGAACAGGAGCCGGTCGCGTTCGCGAGCTGGGACTACCGGGCCGAGAAGCTCGAGGTCGGCGTGAACGGCGGCCGCGCCGAACGCACGTTCGCCGAGACCGTGATCCGGCCCGGCGAGAACCTCGACTACACCGAGACCGTCGCCCACGGCGAGGTGCGCTTCGGCACCGGCGTGTTCGCGCTCGAACGCACCTTCCTGTGCTACGGCGCCCTCGGCATCGAGAGCCACGACGAGGTCGACGACGCCGCGCGGCGCAACCTCGGCGGCGTGCCGGTCAAGGCGCCGTTTCGCGACACCGAGCAATACGCCGAACTGACGCTCGGCTACGACGACTCGACCTACTACCCGACCAGCTTCGCGCTCGAGGACGGCTTCCGCATCGTCGGCCGGTTCCGCCACTCCGGCTTCGGCGGCGACCTCGATCGCAATCTGGCGTTCGGCGACGCGGGCTACACCTGGAGCCTGTTCCCCGAGGCCGGGCACCAGGTCGTCGTGCGCGGGCAGATCGGCTGGTCGGACGGCGACGACACGCTGCAGGGCAACTTCTCGGTCGGCGGCGGCCTGTCGACCGGCCTGCCGCGCGGCTACTTCGACAGCGCGGTCGCGACCGGGCGCCACCTGCTGGCCGGCAGCCTCGCCTACCGCTTCCCGATCGTGCGCCCGTTCGTCGCGTCGAGCACGACGCCGTTCCGCGGCCGACAGCTGGTCGTCGAGCTGTTCGGCGACACCGCGCAGGTCAGCAACGACCGTCTCGGCGGCGACGGCGACTGGTTCACCAGCGTCGGCGCCGAACTGCTGGCCAACGCCGAGTTCTTCGACGGCCAGCTCAGCCCCGGTGTCGGCGTCGCGGTGCAACTCGACGGCAAGCGCGACGTGCGCGCCTACTTCTCGTTCGGCTTCACCTTCTGACCGAGACCGGCGCTACGGGCCGCCGCGCGCCAGCCGCCGCACCGCCTGTTGCACGGCGTCGACCGCGATGCCGAGGTTCCAGTCGCCGCGGTCGCGGTCGCCGGTCCAATTGCTGATCGCGCGCACGTGCAGCAGCGGCAGTTCGAACTGCCGGCAGACGTACGCGACGGCGGCGCCCTCCATCGTCTCGATGTCGGCCGAGCAGCGCTTCCACATGCGCAGCGACGCCGCCTCGGTGCCGCTGCACGTGCTGACGGTCACGCCGCGCACGATCGGCACGTCGAGCGCGGACGCCGCCTGCTGCGCCATGCGCGGGTTGGCCGGGAACGGTCCGACGTCGCCGATGCGCAGCGCCTGCAGGTCCTGGAAGCCAGCGGGTGTCTCGACGCCTTCGTCGCCGAAGCGGTCGCTGCCGACCACGCAGATGCCGCCGCGCCGCACCGGCGCCGGGTTGGTGCGGTGCCGGTCCGGGAACGCGCCGGCGACCCCGAACAGCAGCACCGCACGCGCCTCGGGCGCCCCGCGCAGCAGGCCGGTCAGCTGCATCGCCGCCGCGGTCTTGCCGACGCCGAGCGTGACGACGCGCAGGTCGTCGGTGCTGAAGTCCTCGAGCGGCGAGGCGCAGACGACGACGAAGTCGTCGACCGACACGCCGCCGTAGCTGGGCCGCGGCCCGCTCACCGGCGGACTCCGACCGCGACCATGCCGCGCGCCCGCAGCATCTCGTCGAACCGGTCGTCGTCACAGGCGAACTGCTCGGCGAAGCGGCGCCAGCCGTCGGCGACCGCCTGGAAGCGGCACGTCTCCGCCGGCGTCGGATCGAACCCGCTCGCCTCGACGCCGAGACCGTCGATCGCCAACGCGTGGCCGAGGAAGCCGTGCAGGTTCGCCGCGCGCCGGCAGTGGCGGAGGTCCTCGTAGTCGTAGTCCTGCAGCATCGCGACCGCGGCCAGCACCGCCGGCCGGCCCAGCCGTTCGAGCTTCTTGGCGTGGCCGACCGTGAACGACGGCGCGTCGGCGAGCTGCTGCAGCTGGTCGCGGTAGAGGGCGAAGTCGGCCGGCGCCGCGACCGCGGCCGGGTCGAGCGGCCGCAGCGCCGTCGGGCGAGAGCGCTGCACCGCGGTGCGCGCCGAACGCTGCACGCCGCTGACGAACTGCTCGAGCTGGCGGTCGAGACCACGAACCGTCGTGCGCGCGGTCGGCGCCAGCGCCACCGATTCGCTGCGCTCGGCGCGCACCGGCAGCAGCGAGGCGATCGCCAGCGACGCCAGCAGCGCGAGCACCAGCCCCATCGCCAACGGCGACTTCGACGGCCTGCGACGCGCCCGCGGCGGCGGGGTCGGCCGGGTCGGGCGCACCAGCGGCGGCGGCGTGGCCGGCAGCGGCGGCGGTTGCCGCGACGCCGGCGCCGGCGGCGCGGTGGACACCGGCGCCGTGGCGGCCGACACCCCGAACGCCGCGATCAGGTCGAGCACGCTCTGGTAGCGCGCGGCCGGGTCCTTCTGCAGGCAGCGCTGCAGCACCGCGCGTTCGAGCGGAGACAGGTGGCGTGGCAGTTCCGGCGCCCTGGTCTCGTGCTGCTTGAGCACCTCCCACTCGCTGTCGCCGGTGAACGGCACCTTGCCGCACAGGATCTCGTAGAGCATCACGCCCAGCGAGTAGACGTCGCTGCGGTGGTCGCCGCGCCGCTGCAGCAGCTCCGGCGC
>JAEUHS010000005.1 GCA_016794035.1 Planctomycetota bacterium | reverse complement strand
TCGACGCCAGCGCCGACGCGGCGGCGCGGGAGACGCTCGACGTGAACTTCCGCAGCTCGGCGCCGCTGGTCGCCGCCGTGGCGCAGCTGTTCGGCGCCCCACACGCCTTCGTCGAGCCGCGCATCGGGTTGCCTGCCGTGCACGCCAACGCCGCGGCCGGCGAGCTGGCGATCGACGGCGACCCGGGACCCGCGTTGCGCTGGCGCCTGCTGCCGCTGGCGATGGGCAAGACCGGCCCCGTCGGCATCCCGAAGGATCATGCCGAACAGCACATCGCCGTCGACGTCGCGGCGGAGATCTCCCGCCTGCTCGCCGGCGGCGCCCGCATCGGCACGCGCGCCCTCGAGCCGCGCGATTGCGCGGTGCTCACCCGCACCAACAAGCAGGCGGTGCGCGTCCAGGAGGCGCTGCGCGAGGCCGGCATCGTGTCGGCGATCGGCAAGGCGGGCGACATCTTCGAGACCGACGAGTTCGTCGAGGTCGAACGGCTGCTGCGCGCGATCCTGCAGCCCGACGATCTCGGCCTCGCGCGCGCGGCGATGGCGACCCGCTTCTGGGGCAAGGACGCGGCCTGGCTGCGCGCCACGCTGGACGACGACGACCGGTTCGACGCCGAGCTGCGGCGCCTCGACGACTGGCGCCGGCGCTGGCACCGCCATGGCTTCGTCGTGATGACGGAGCAGCTGCAGGCCGACCTCGCCGTGGTGCCGCGCCTGCTCGCGCAGCGCGGCGGCGAACGCTCGCTGACCAACTTCCAGCAGCTGTTCGAGCTGCTGCACCAGGCCGAACACGGCGGACGGCTGTCCCCCGAGGGGCTGCTCGAGTGGCTGCAGCACGAACGGCGCCACAAGGACGAACTCGACTACCAGCTGCGCGAGCTGCGGCTGGAGAGCGACGAGGACGCGGTGCAGATCCTGACCGTGCACGGCAGCAAGGGCCTGCAGTACGAGGTGGTGTTCGCGCCGTTCCTGTGGGACGCGCGCCGCGCCAAGGCACCCGGCATCGTGCCGCTGGCGACCGGCCGCCAGCTCGCGTTCGAACTCGACGACGCGCAGAAGGGCGCGATCGAGGTCGACCGGCTCGCCGAGGACGTGCGCCTGTGCTACGTCGCGCTGACGCGCGCGAAGCGGCGCTGCTACGTGCACGTCGGCTACTGCGGCAAGGAGGCGCATCGCAGCGCGCTCGCCTGGCTGCTGTGGCCGCCGGCCGCCGGCGTCGACCTCACCGCGGCGCCGACCGCGTTCGAGGCGTGGGCGGACCTCGCCAGGAACGGCTTCGCCCAGCTGCCGCAGCGCATCGCGGTGCTGTGCACGGCGAGCGGCGGCACGATGGGCAGCGACCCGGTGCCCGACGAGCCGCGCGCGGTCGTGCTGCCGCCGCGGCCGAGTCCGCCGCTGCAGCGCGCGCGCACGCCGGGGCCGCGGGTCCCCTACCGCGCGCTGCACAGCTTCACCTCGCTGGTCGCGGGCGCGCACGGCCTCGACCCGGCGCCCGACGTCGCCGATCCGCCGGCGCGCGAGGCCGCCACGCCGCCGGTGCGCGGCAGCGGCATCTTCGGCTTCGCGCGCGGCGCCCGCGCCGGCCAGTGCCTGCACGCGCTGCTCGAGCGCGTCGACCTCGATGCGCTCGGCGCGGATGCCACCCGCGTGCTGGTACGCGACACGCTGGCGGCGTTCGGCCTCGCCGAGGCCACGGCGCATCCGGGCGACCTCGACCCGGTCGCCGACGTGCTGCAGAACCTGCACGACCTCGCGGCCGCGCCCGTGCACGCGGGTGGTCCGACGATCGCCGCCCTCTGCCGCGGCGAGAAGGCGATCGAGTGGAAGTTCACGCTGCCGACGCCGGGCAGCCGGCTCGACGGCCTCGTGCAGGCCTTCGCCCGGCACGGCAGCGACGTCGCGCGCCGCTATGCGGCGCGGCTGCAGCAGCTGCCGAACCGCTACGTGCACGGCTTCCTGGTCGGCTTCGTCGACCTGATCGCGACCGCCGGCGACCGGCACTGGATCCTCGACTGGAAGTCGAACCACCTCGGCGACCGCGCCGCGGACTACGGCGCCGAGCGGCTGGCCACGGCGATGGTCGACAGCGACTACGTGCTGCAGTACCACCTCTACGTGCTGGCGCTGCACCGCCAGCTGCGCGCGCGGCGGCGCGACTACGACTACGAACGCCACGTCGGCGGCATCTGCTACGCGTTCCTGCGCGGCGCGCGCCCGGGCGAGCCCAACGGCATGTTCCACGATCGCGTGCCATGGGCGCTCGTCGACGCGATGGACCAGTGGGCCGGAGGTGCGCGATGACCGTCTGGCTCGGCGACGAACTCGGCGCGCTGCTCGGCGACCACGCGGCGGCGGCCGACCGCGACCTCGTGCGCCGCACGGTGCAGCTGTTGTTCCGCGAACGCGAGGCCGGCCACGTCTGTGTGCGGCTGGCGGACTGGCAGGACCGCGCGCCCGACGACGGCGCGCCGCCGTTCCCGGCCGCGGCGACGTGGACCGAACGGCTGCTGGCGTCGGGCATCTGCGATGCCGGCGACCGGCCGCGCGCGCCCAGACCGTTGGTGCTCGACGGGGACGGACGGCTCTACTTCCTGCGCCACTTCCGCGACGAACGCGCGGTGCTGGCCCACCTGCAGGCGCGGCTCGCCGGCCCGCCGCGCGTGGCGCCGGCACGGCTGCGCGCCGTGCTGCAGGAACTCGGCATGCTGCCGCCCGCCGGCACCGTCGACTGGCAGGTCGCCGCGGTCGCCGCGGCGGTCCAGCGTTCGTTCGTGGTGCTGACCGGCGGGCCCGGCACCGGCAAGACCACGACCGTCGCGCGCCTGCTCGCGGTGCTGCTGCGGCTCGAGCCCGGCCTGACGATCGCGCTGTGCGCGCCGACCGGCAAGGCGGCGGCGCGGCTCGGCGAGGCGCTGCACGCGCGCGCCAAGGACCAGCCGCACCTCGCCGCCGCGCTGCCCTCGATCCAGACCCGCACGCTGCACCGCCTGCTCGGCTACCTGCCGCTCGACGACGAGTTCCGCTTCGGCGAGCATCGGCAGCTGCCCCACGACGTCGTCGTCGTCGACGAGGCGTCGATGCTCGACCCGGCGCTGCTGGCGCAGCTCGGTGCCGCGCTGCGGCCGGCCGCGCGGCTCGTGCTGGTCGGCGACCGCGATCAGCTCGCCGCCGTCGCCGCCGGCCAGGTGCTCGGCGACCTGTGCCGTGCCGCCCGACCCGAACGCGGGGTCGGGCCTGCGCTCGCGGCCTGCGTGCAGCAGGCGACCGGCATGGCGCTGCCGGTGCAGCCGCACCCGCCGCCGATCGCCGACGCCGTGGTCGCGCTGCGGGAGAACCACCGCTTCGCCAGCCAGCCCGGCATCGGCGGCTTCGCCCAGGCGCTCGCCGCGCGCGACGTCGCCGCCGCGCTCACCGTGCTCGCGGCCGGCCACGACGACCTCGTGTCCGAGCCCGACGCCGATGCGGCGCTGCAGTCGCTGGCGCCCGCGCTGCTGGCCGCCGCCGCCGCCGCCACGCCGCCGGAGGCGCTGCAGCACCTGTGGCGCTGCCGCGTGCTGTGTGCGACGCGCCACGGGCCGATGGGCGCCATCGCCTGGAATCGGCGCATCGAGGCGCTGCTGCGGCAGCACGGCCACCGCAGCGACGAGCCGTTCTATCGCGGCCGGCCGATCCTGGTGACCGTCAACGACCACCAGAACCGGATCTGGAACGGCGACCTCGGCGTCGTCGTCGAGCACGACGACCGCCGCTTCGTCGCCTTCGAGACCGAAGGCGGCTGGCGCGAGGTCTCGCTGCTGCGGCTGCCCGCGCACGAGACCGCGTGGGCGATGACCGTGCACAAGGCGCAGGGCAGCGAGTTCGACCAGGTGCTGCTGGCGATGCCCGACATGCCGGGCCCGCTGTGGCAGGCGCCGCTGCTCTACACCGGCATCACGCGCGCCCGTCGCCGCGCCGTGCTCTGCGCCGACCCGACGCTGCTGCGCGCCGGCCTCGGCAATTGGCCGCCACGCAGCTCCGGTCTCGCGGCCGCGCTCGCGGCCCGCGGCGAAGCCGACGGCAGCTGAGGCGGCGCCGACGACGGCTCGGCGCCGGCCGGGCCGGTGACCTCGGCAGGCTGGCCCGACGTCAGCCGGCGAACCAGATCGTGTCGGTCAGCAGTTCGCGCAGCACCGCGGTCGCGTAGGCGCCGCGCGGCAGGGTGAAGCACAGCTTCAGACCGCCGTCGACGGCGGTCGCGGTCGCGGCTTCGACCGGCACGCGCAGCGCCCGGCGTTCGCCGCGGCCGAGCCGGAACGGCAGGCGGTCGAACGCGCGGCGCGGCAGGTCGAGCTCGGCCAGCGCCTGCTGTTCGAGGCGCAGCGGTTCGCCGGTCGGATCCGGCATCTCGGGGCCGGGCATCGGCCCCGACGGCGACAGCTCGAACGTCGCCGCGCGCGCCTGTTCGCGAGCCAGGTCCTCGACCGGGAACACGGCGCCGTTCTTGTGCAGGAACGCGAGGTCGCCGGCCAGCAGCTGATGCACGCCGGCGCGGCGCGCGGCGACGACGCGGTTGAACACCTCGCTCTGCACCGCGGAGATCACCAGCCCGAACACCCGCCGCGGCATGCGGGCGGCGAACTGACGCGCGTCGCCGCGCAGCACGTCGAGGCCCTTCTGCAGGTTGGCGCCGCGCTTGCCGAAGCGTTGTTCGCCGAAGTAGTTCGGCACGCCGAGCCGTTCGAGCTCGGCCAGCGCCGTCTGCGCCTTGGCGAGGTCGTCGGGTCCGGTGCCGCGCAGCACCACGCCGAAGCGATTGCCGCGCAAGTGGCCCATGCGCAGCTTGTTGCCGTGGCGGCTCGTGCGCAGCACGCGGAAACGTTCGCCCGCGGCCGCCGCACAGCGCGCCTCGTCGGCGTGCTCGAGGCTGACCCACTGGCGGCTGACCGCCTGCGCGTCCTTGAGGCCGGCGATGCCGAGCGCGCGTTCGTCGCAGCCGACGGCGTGCGCCAGCTCGTGCAGCAGGTCGATCGTCGACAGCGACCGCTTCTCGATCCACATCCAGACGTGGTCGCCGCGGCCGCTGGGCTCGTAGGCCGGCACCTCCTCGACCTCGAAGTCCGCCGGCGACTCCTTGTAGCGGCCGCGGAAGAAGCCCGCGCGGGTGCCGCGCGGCACGGGACGCATCGGCTTCAGCGGCGGGCGCGACGCGGGGTCGCTCACCCCTTCTTGGCCTTCTGCTTCCTGCGCGGCTTCTCGGCGACCTCGGCCGGCGGCGGCGGCGCCGCGGTCTCGGCCTCGGCGGCCACCGGCTGCGGCTTGAACGCCGCCACCGGATCGCGGCCGGTCGCATAGGCGAGCAGCCGCCCCAGTTCGTCGCGCATCGCCGCGCGCTGCACGATGCGGTCGATCTGGCCCTTCTCGAGCAGGAACTCGGCCCGCTGGAAACCCTTCGGCAGCTCCTTCTTGATCGTGGTGGCGATCACGCGCGGCCCGGCGAAGCCGATCAGCGCGCCCGGCTCGGCCAGCAGCAGGTCGCAGACCGACGCGAACGACGCCGTGACGCCGCCGGTGGTCGGGTGCGTCATCACCGAGATCGACACCATGCCCTGCTGGTGCAGCCGCTGCAGCGCGCCGCAGGTCTTCGCCATCTGCATCAGCGACACCGCGCCCTCGTGCATGCGAGCGCCGCCCGAGCAGGCGAACAGCACCACGGGCAGCTTCTTCTCGGCCGCGTGTTCACACAGCAGCGCGATCTTCTCGCCGACCACCATGCCCATCGAGCCGCCGAGGAACTGGAAGTTCATCACGCCGAGCGCGCACGGGATGCCCTTGATCGTCGCGGTGCCGGTCACCATCGCGTCGGCCTCGCCGGTCTTCGCCTTGGTGGCGATCAGCTTCTCGCCGTACGGCACGCGGTCGTGGAACTCGAGCACGTCGTGGGCGCGCAGCGGGATCCACATCTCCTCGAAGCTGCCCGGATCGGCGGTCAGCGCGATGCGTTCGCGGGCCGGCAGCGTGAAGTGGTAGCCGCAGGTCGCGCACACGCGGTGACGCTGTTCGAACTCCTTGCGGAACAGCATCGCGCCGCAGGACTCGCACTTGATCCAGAGCCCCCCGGGCATGTCCTTCTTCTTGCCGAAGCGGGTCCAAGCCATTTGATTCGATTCCTGTGGTGCGGGAACGGCAGCCAGTGAAGGCCGCAGGATAGCCGTGCGCGTTGCCGCGGGCCAGCATCCGGGTCGGGTCGCCGCGCCGGTGCGGCGCTCAGCGGGCCGCGGTCGCCAGGCGCCGCAGCTCGGCGATGCGCGCGGCGCGATCGTCGGCGCCGAACACCGCGGTGCCGGCGACGAACACGTTGGTGCCCGCACCGGCGCTCTGCGCGACCGTGCCGGCGGCGATGCCGCCGTCCATCGACACCTCGCCCAGGTAGCCGAGCCGCCGCAGCTCGGCCGGCTTCGACAGCACCTCGGGCATGAACTTCTGGCCGCCGAAGCCGGCGAACACGCTCATCACCAGCACCAGGTCGAGATGGTCCAGGTAGGGCCGCAGGCGCTCGACCGGCGTGTCCGGCTGCACCGACAGGCCCGCCTTCCGGCCGCGCCGGCGCACGTGCTCGAGCAGCGCCACCGCGTCGCCGTTGCCCTCGACCTCGACGTGGAACGTCAGCAGGTCGGCGCCGGCGTCGAGGAACGCGTCGGCGTAGCGCCACGGATCGGTGATCATCAGGTGCACGTCGAGCGGCTTCGTCGCGCAGCCCTTGATCGCCTGGACGACGACCGGACCGAACGTCAGGTTCGGCACGAAATGGCCGTCCATCACGTCGAGGTGCAGCCAGTCGGCGCCGGCCGTCTCGACCGAACGCACCTCCTCGGCGAGGTGGGCGAAGTCGGCGGCGAGCAGCGAGGGGGCGATGCGGATCGGGTGCATGTCGCGGTGGCTCAGTAGGCGGCGGCCGAGCCGCCGCTGCGATGGTCGCAGACGCCGATGCGTTCGCCGGAGGGCAGCACCTCGATCGCCATCACGCGGCCGATCTGGCGCGGGTTCGCCGCGAACGTGTGACCCTTCCTGGCCAGCGCCGCGCGCACGTCGGGCGACAGCGCCAGCGGTTCCCAGACGATCTCGTCGGGCAGCCATTGGTGGTGGATGCGCGGCGCACGCACGGCGCGTTCGAGGTCCATGCCGTGGTCGATGCGGTTGAGCAGCACCTGCAGCACCGCGGTGATGATGCGGCCGCCGCCCGGCGCGCCGAGCACGCAGCACAGCTGTCCGTCGCGGACGACGATCGTCGGCGTCATCGACGACAGCATGCGCTTGCCGGGCGCGATCGCGTTCGCCTTGCCGCCGATCAGCCCGAACTGGTTCGGCGTGCCCGGCTTGGCCGAGAAGTCGTCCATCTCGTTGTTGAGGAAGAAGCCGGCGCCGTCGACCACCAGCAGCGAGCCGAACGTGGAGTTGATCGTCGTCGTGCAGGCGACCGCGTTGCCGGCCGCGTCGACGACCGAGAAGTGCGTCGTGTCGTCGCTGTCCTTGCCGCCCGGCGGCTGCCCCGGCCGCACCTCGCTCTTCCGGTCGCGGCGGATGCCGGCGCCGAGCTGTCGCAGGTAGTCGGCGTCGAGCAGGCCCGGCGTCGGCACCGCGACGTGGTCCGGGTCGCCGAGCCAGCGCGAACGATCGGCGTAGGCGCGGCGCATGACCTCGGTCAGCAGGTGGTCGTACTCGCTGCCGCCGAAGCCGAGCTCACGCAGATCGAACGGCGCCAGCAGGCCGAGCATCTGCAGCAGTGCGACGCCGCCCGACGACGGCGGCGGCATGCCGATCACGTCGTAGCCGCGGTAGCTGCCGCGCAGGGCGTCACGCTCGCGCACGTCGTAGGCGGCGAGGTCGGCGGCGGTCACGTGGCCGCCGTCGCGTTCCATCTGGGCGGTGATCTTCGCCGCCGTCTCGCCGCCGTAGAAGCCGTCGAAGCCGTGTTCCGCATAGCGCTCGAGCGTCGCCGCGAGGTCGCTCTGCACCAGCACGTCGCCCTGCTGCAGCGGCCGGTCGTCGCGGAAGAACACCGCGCGCGTCGACGGATAGCGGCCCAGCGCCGCGGCCGCGTCGGCCAGGTCGGCGGCCAGGAACTGGTCGATCGCGAAGCCCTCGCGCGCCAGCCGGATCGCCGGCTCGGCGACCTTGGGCAGGCTGCGGGTGCCGTACTTGTGCAGCGCGAACAACAGGCCCGCGGGGCTGCCCGGCACCCCCGCGGCGCTGGCGCCGAACTGCACCCGGTCGCTGTCGACCGAACCGTCGGCACGCAGGTACAGGTCCGGCGTCGCGGCCTTCGGCGCGCGTTCGCGGAAGTCGATCGCCGCGGTGCGGCCATCGGCCATGCGCAGCAGCAGGAAGCCGCCGCCGCCGAGGTTGCCGGCCTGCGGGTGCGTCACCGCGAGCGTCAGCGCGACGGCGACCGCCGCATCGACGGCGTTGCCGCCGGTGCGCAGCACGTCGAGTCCGACCTGGGTCGCGTGCGGTTCGGCGCTGACGACGACGCCGTGCGTGCCGCGCGCCACCAGATCGTTGGGCACCGCCGCGGGCGGCGCGCCGAACACCACCGCGACCAGCACCAGCGCCGCCGGATGGCGACGGCGGTGGTTCATCTCTCCTGGCTCCCGAGCCCTTCGCCGAGCTTGACCCCCTGGCCGCGCAGGTAGGTCAGCACGCGCTCGACCTCCTCCTGCTCCCCCTCCAGTTCGAGGGCGATGAAGCCGCCCTGGTCGGAGACCGAGGCGCCGCGGATGTTGACGACCACGTCGAACGAGCGGTTGATCTTGTAGAGCAGGGGTTCGCGAACGAGCTCCTGGTTGAACTCGAAGTGGATGTTCTTCTTGGTCTTCACGGCGAGGGTCCGGGCGGAAGCAACCGCCGGGAACCCGGCAGCATACGGACTCGGCCGCGCCGCGCCGCATGGTTTGCCGACGGCGGCGAGCGCCCGCGCGCGGCCCCGGCGCGCCGCGGCCGACGCCCGATCGACGCTTGCACCGGCACGAACCGCGGATACCGTGCGCGGCCCGCTGGGTCCCGTAGCCAAGTGGTTAGGCAACGGATTGCAAATCCGTCTACCCCAGTTCGATTCTGGGCGGGACCTCCAGTTTCCCACGCCGCGCCCGAGCCGCCGCGCTGAGCCGTCGCGCCTGAGCCGTCGAGCTCGAGCCGTCGAGCCCGATCAGGGCGTGCCGATGCCGGGCGGCACCCAGGCGCGCCGGCCGTCGCCGAGGTCGCCGAGCGCCTGCCTCCAGACCGCGTTGGCCTTCGGGTTGCCGGGCTCGTGGCGCAGCACGACCGCGAGCGCCGGCAGGTCCCAGGTGGTCTCGAACCACGGCGGCGGCCAGGCATGGCGCGCGTAGTCGCGCGCCGGCGGCGGCGGGAACAGCACGTTGCCGATGCCGTGGTAGCGCGTGCCCTGCAGGATCCAGTTGGACTCGAGACAGGTCTTCGCACCCTTCAGCGCCAGCTCGCGTCCCTGCGGGATGTCGAGCACCTCACAGGCGAGGTCGAGGCCGTAGCTGCCGATGCTCTGCTGCCACGCCATCCACCATTGGCCCGGGCCGAGCCGCGGATCGCCGACCCGCACGTCCCAGACGTCGTACGGCCGGTTCCACAGCGCCGGTACGTAGACCTGGCTGACGCGATCGCGCCACCGATCGGCGACGCGCTTCGCCAGCGCGCGATCCTCGAGGTTGCGCCACAGGTGCACGACCAGGATGCCGGCCCAGCCGATGCTGCGCGCCGCGTCCGGGCCGCTGGTCGAGTAGCCGGGCGCGACCGTCTCGCCGAACAGGAACAGCCGCGCCTGCTGCCCGAGCTCCCACTGCAGCGCCGGCGAGCCGGTCAGGCGCGCGGCCGCCGCGACGGTGTTGTAGAGCCAGTGTTCGCGGTCGGGCCCCATCCAACCGTTGGTGTCGGCGATGCTGATGCCCTGCGTCTTGCCGAGCTGGTCCGGCGACACGACCGGGTGCCAGTGCGGCCGGCCGCTCCAGAACACGCACTGCGGATGGTCGATCGGATCGGCCTGCCGGCCGTCGGCCTCGAGGTGGTGGCACGGCCGCGCCGCCAGTTTCAGCGCCGACAGGTAGGCGACCTGCTCGGCGCCGGTGCCGCCCGGCAACGCGTACTCGCCGCACACGTGCACCTGGTCCCACTGGGTACCGGTGTCGCCGGAGTTGGCGTTCGGCCCGATCACGCCGGGCTCCCACGTGTGCAGGCGGCGCAGCGCTTCGCCGAACAACGAGGCCGTCCAGGCGGCGGCGTCGAACGACGCCGGGTAGCTGGGATTGCCCTGCGGCCACAGCCGCGCGATGCCGGTGGCGCACGTGCTGCGTTCCGCCGCGGCGATCACCTGCACCCACGCGTCGGACGTCGTCAGGTGCCGCGGCCAGAACAACACGAACGGCACCGCGCGGGCCTGGCCGTCGGCGAAGCGCGTCGCGCCCGGCACCAGCGGCTGGCCGAGTCCGGCCCCGACCACGTGCACCAGCGCGTCGCCCCAGGCGACCTGCAGGCCGCCGGCCGGCACGGTCACGCGCCAATCCGGGATCGACCCGTTCGACGCGGTCGCCACCGCTTCGCCCACCACCAGCCCCGGCTCGTCGGGATACCACTGCAGCCAGACGTCGACGTGCAGCATCGCGTTGGTGCGGCACCGGCCGTGCAACAGGATCGCCGCGCCGTCGACCTGCATCGAGACCACCTGCAGCGGCACGCCGCCGACCGTCGGCACGCCACCGAAGTGCTGCAGGGGATCCGCGGGCAGCGCCACGTTCGGCACCAGCGCCGGCACCGCGGCGCCGAGATCGAGGCTGCGCTGTTCGCCGGCGGCGAGCGTCAGGCGCAGGTCGACGATCCAGACGTCGAGGCCGACGCGACGGCCACGCACGTAGATCGTGTCGCCGATGCGCCCGGCGGCGAGTGCCGGCTCGGTGTCGACCGTGGTGCGCTGCCAACCGACGAACGGCTGGGCGCCGTGGTTGGCGACGCGCACCGTCTGCGCCAGCGCCGCGGTCGCGAACCACAGGCAGGCGCCGATCGCCCACAGCCGTCGCCCGACCGACACCGCCTTGGACATTGGTGGCACGGCAACCGACGCAGAGGCCCACTGGGCAGAGTCACGCATATTTCACCTACGATGCCCGCCCCGCCCGAGGGTGCGAAAGTCCGCAACCACCCTACGGGTTTCTACCCGCAGATGCAGTCGCGTGCTGTCGCTTGCGTCGTCGCTTGCGCGGCGCCACACTCGATGCGCTGCGCGCCGCAATAGCCGCGCGAGATCGCATCCTGCGCGGGGGTGGCGGAACGGCAGACGCAGCGGCCTTAAAAGCCGCGGGCCGGCAACGGCCGTGAGGGTTCGACTCCCTCCTCCCGCATTCTGTCCTGCCGCTGCGCCGCCGCGACCAGCGCGCGCGCCAGCGCCAGCACTTCGGCGCTCGCCGGCGCGGTGCCGCCGAAGCGCGCCGCGTCGAGCCGAGCCCACAGATCCTGCGCCGCGGCCAGCGTCGCCGCGTCGCAGCCGCCGGCCGGCAACGCGCGCCAGGTGGCCTCGCCCGAGAACTCGGCTGCCCCCGCACACCGCGCGCAGAGCTGTTCGAACGCCGCCACGGCCGGCGGCGCACCCCGGTCGAGCGCCGCCGCGCACGCGCGCAGGGCGAACGCCAGCTGCCGGCGACGTTGCGCGCGGCGGTGCCGCCGCTGCCACGGCGCGGCGCCGAGCGCCACCGCAACCACGGCGATCGCGTAGCTCCACCACGGCCACGCGTCGGCGGCCCGCGCGGCCTCGGCGTCGTCGCGCACCAGCGGCGCGATCGCCGGCGGCAGCACCGCGCCGTCGGGCAACGGCGCCACCTGCAGCGGCACCGGTGCCGTGCGCGTGAGC
>JAEUHS010000122.1 GCA_016794035.1 Planctomycetota bacterium | reverse complement strand
CACGCGCATGACGTCCGGCGGGAACTGGTAGCGGCGCATCAGCTCCTCGGTCAGCACGATGGTGATCGTCAGCGACCCCATCGTCAGCGGGCCGAGCCACAGGTGCGGCTTGCGGCGGCGAGTCCAGCCGGTCACCAGGGCGGCGACCATCAACACGACGGTGACCACGAACGCGATCCAGAACGGCAGGGTCGTCGGCATGAGCGCTGCGGATCGTGCGCTGCCGACGGCGCGAAGGGAACCACGAACGCCGCCGCCGACGACGTTCCCGCCTTCCCCGACCCGGCGACGGCGGCTACCGTGCGGCGCATGGTGAACGTCGTGCAGGGCAGCCCGATCGGCAACGGACGGCGCGTGGCCGTCGCCGTCGCCAGGTTCAACGAGGTCGTCACCGAGCGCCTGCTCGACGGCGCGCTGCAGACGCTGCGCGCACAGGGCGTGCCGGACGACCACGTCGAGGTCGCCTGGGTGCCGGGCGCGTTCGAACTGCCGCTGGCGTGCCGGTGGTTCGCCGAGAGCGGCCGCTACGACGCGATCGTGATGCTGGGCGCCGTCGTGCGCGGCGGCACCGACCACTACGACTACGTCTGCAGCGGCGTCACCGACGGCGCGATGCGCGTCGGCCTCGACACCGGCGTGCCGATCGGGTTCGGCGTCTTGACCTGCGCTTCGATGGAGCAGGCGCTGGCGCGCGCGGGCGGAGACGCCGGCAACAAGGGCGCCGACGCGGTGCTGGCGGCGCTGGCGATGGCGGACCTGCACACGCGCATCGACTCCGTCGCGGGGGCCGATTGATCCCGGCGGCGGGATCGCTACAGTCGCGGCCTCGTTTCCCCCGGAAACCGCTCCTTCGATGACTGCCCCCATCCGACGCCGCACGCGCGCCCGTGAGGTCGCCTTGCAGATCCTGTTCCAGTTCGATCTGCGCGGCGCCGACTACGCGGCGCAGGTCGGGCGCACGACGGCGCAGCTGTGTGGCGACGAGTGCAAGGACGAGGCGGACGTGCAGGAGTTCGCGACCCGCCTGGTCGACGGCACGCTCGCCCATCGCGCGGAGATCGACTCGAAGCTGCAGGCCGTGACGCGCAACTGGGACCTGCGCCGCATGGCGAACGTCGATCGCAACGTGCTGCGCATGGCGATCTACGAGCTGATGCACTGCCGGGACGTGCCGCCGAAGGTGGCGATCAACGAGGCGATCGACCTGGCGAAGAAGTACTCGACCGCCAACTCCGGCGGCTTCGTCAACGGCATCCTCGATCGCATCCGCATCGACCTCGCCGCCGGCACGCCGGCGACGCCGACGCCGACGAAGATCGACATGACCGGGGCCGACGAGACCGGCGCCGCCGAGGCCGCCGAAGCGGCCGAGTAGCACGGCTCCGGCCCCGGCGCGACCGCCCGCGACGATTGACGATGACCGCGGCAGCGGCGCGGGCTAGAACGGAGCCCACGATGGTGTTCGGCAAACTGTTGGGCGCGCTGAAGAAGACGCGCGAGGTGCTGACCGCCGGCCTCGGCCGGTTGTTCTCGCTCGGGCGCAAGCTCGACGAGGGGTTCCTCGACGAACTCGAACAACTGCTCTACCAGAGCGACCTCGGCCCGGTCGGCACGCGCATCGTCGACGACCTGAAGGCCGCCTACCGGCAGCGCCAGATCAAGGAGACCGCCGAGGTGCCGGCGTTCCTGCGCCGGCAGCTGATCGGGATGCTGGCCGGCTGCGAGGCGCCGCTGGTGCGCGCCGCCAGCGCACCGACCGTCATCCTGGTCGTCGGCGTCAACGGCGCCGGCAAGACCACGTCGATCGCCAAGCTCGCGCGGCACCTGCAGCAGCAGGGCCACTCGGTGCTGCTCGGTGCCGGCGACACGTTCCGCGCCGCCGCGGTGGAGCAGCTGACGCTGTGGGCCGAACGCATGCACGTGCCGATCGTCAAGCAGGCGACCGGCGCCGACCCGGCCGCGGTCGCCTTCGACGCGGTCAGCGCCGCGGTCGCGCGCAAGGTCGACTACCTGATCCTCGACACCGCCGGTCGGCTGCACACGCAGAAGAACCTGATGACCGAGCTCGAGAAGATCGTGCGCGTGGTCAAGAAGCAGCTGCCCGACGCGCCGCACGAGACGCTGCTGGTGCTCGACGGCACCACCGGCCAGAACGCGATCCGCCAGGCCAGCGAGTTCGCGCGCAGCGCGCCGGTGACCGGGCTGATCCTGGCGAAGATGGACGGCACCGCCAAGGGCGGCGCGGTGTTCGGCATCCGCTCGGTGCTGCCGGTGCCGGTCAAGTTCCTCGGCGTCGGCGAAGGCCTGGACGATCTCGAGCCGTTCCGCGTCGAAGCCTACGTGGACGCGATCCTCGACTTCGGCCAGCTCGACGCCCGGCACCAGAAGGCATGAGTCCGACCGAGCCGCCGCCCGCCGCATCGCTGCCGCGCTGGCTGCCGTGGGCGTTCCTGCTGCTGCTGGTGCTGCCGTTCCACCCGCTGTGGGTCGACTTCGAACAGGTCAGGCGCGGCCTGTTGCTGGTGCTGGCCGGCGGCGCGCTGCTGCTGCTGCCGCAGCTCAGGCCCGCCGTCGGCGAACGCGCGGGCCTGTGGTTCCTCGGTCTGCTGGCGGTCTGCGCCGCGGTGAACTTCGCCGGCCAGGCGATCGCCCAGGACGACCAGCACCCGCTGTCGTTCCAGCCCTGGGAGGCCGTCTACCGGCTCGCCCACTGGCTCGCGCTGGGCGTCGTGCTGCGGCTCGGCGCGGCGGCTCCCCAGGGCTTCGCGACGCCGTTCGCCGGCACGCTGCTGGTGACGTCGCTGTACGGGCTGTTGCAGCGGCTCGGCGCCGCCGAACTCGCGGGCTACGGCGTCGCGCGCGAGCCGGTGTCGGTGTTCGGCAACCTCAACGTCGCCGCCGAGTGGACCGCGATCGCCGCCGGCGCGGTCGCGGTGCTCGCCGTGCGGCAGCGCTGGCTCCAGGTGGCGGCGTTGACGGCCGCGGGCGCCTACCTGGTCGTCGACGGCTCGCGCTCGGGCCTGGTCGCGCTGCCGATCGGGCTGGTGCTGCTCTGGGTGCTGCGGCGCCGCCGCGGCGGCTGGCTGCCGCTCGTGCTGGCCGCCGCCGGCGCGCTCGGTGGCCTGCTGGTCGAGGCCATGGTGCCGCGCCCCGGACCCGTGGACGCGGTCGCCGCGAACGCCGAAGGCAAGCGTGCCGCGGCGACGCTGGCGATCCGGCTCGAGATCGCCAAGGGCAGCACGCGGCTGTTCGGCGAGTCGCCGGTGTTCGGCCACGGCCCCGGGCAGTTCCAGGTGCAGTACCCGCGCGTGCGCAGCCAGGCCGAGATCGAGGCGTCGAGCCTCGGCCGCCGCTTCGCCACCGAAGTCCGCACCGCCCACGACGACTGGCTCGAGCTCCTGGTCGACGGCGGCCTGCCGGCGCTGATCCTGTTCGCGTGGCTGCTGTTCGTGCTGCAGCGCGGCACGACCGACCGCGCGCGGCTGGTGCCGCTGTTCGTGCTGCTGCTGCTGATGCTGGCGCGATCGCCGCTGTGGAACGCGCCGGCGGTCGCCGCCGCCCTGCTGCTCGCCGGCCGGCCGGCGGGGCCGGGTCCCTCGCCGCGGCCGTGGCGCCGCTGGGCCCGCTGGGCGCTGGCGCTGCTGCTGCTCGGCCTCGGCGCGCTGCCGCTGCTCGGCAACAGCCTGGTGATCCCCTACCAGCGCGCGCGGTCCCTCGGCGCACAGCCGCCGGCCGAGGGCCTGGCGCAGGCGATCACCTGCATGCCGTTCGAACCGCGCTGGCACCAGCTGCTGGCGCAGGAGCAGATGGCCGACGGCGACCTCGCCGCGGCGGCGGCGACCGCGGCGCGCGCGCTGCGCCTGCGGCCGTACGACCCGCAGCTCTACGTGCTGCTCGGCGAAGTGCTCGCGCGCGGCAACCGGCCCGGCGACGCCGAGCAGGTCGCGCGCCACGCGCTGGCACTGGATCCGCCCAACCCCGAGCTGCGTGTGCTGCTGAGCACGGTGCTGGCGCAGCGCGGCCAGACCGACGCCGCCGTGCAGGCGATCGTGGACCACCCGCACCCGATGCTGCGCGCGCAGCTCGGCGAGCACTTCCGCGACCTCGCGGGACTCGCCGACCGCGCCGCCGACGAGCCGGCCGCGGCGCGCTACCGCGTCGAGCAGCACTTCGTGCAGGCGATCGACACGCTGGGCGACCCGACGCCGGCGGCGCTGGCCGCGACCAGCGAGCACGTCAAGCTGCTGCTGCAGGCGATGCGCGAGGCCGGCCGGCTGCACCAGGACCTGCGCTTCCACCTGACCTCGGCGTTGCACGCGCTCGACCTCGGCCAGCCCGACGTCGCGATCCAACTCGGCGAACAGGCCGCCAGGCTCGACGGCGCGGCGCTGCCCGCGTGGCAGCGCGACCTGCTCGGCGACAAGCTGGCGCCGCTGGCGCGCGTCGAGTCCTGGCAGCCGGTGCTGCGGCGCTGATCAGGCGCGCAGCGCGTTGGCGAAGCCGATCGCCTCGGCCGCGATCGCCAGCCCGACGACGGCCTGCAGCACGCGGTTCCACGGCGCCGCCAGCCGGTGCAGCGACCACCACAGCGCCGCGAACAACAGCAGCGTCGCGCCGCCGCCGACGACGAAGAACGCCGCGTCGTCGAGCTGCAGCAGCGCCGGCACGATCACGCCGGGCACCAGCGCGGAGCTCAGCAGATAGCCGCGCAGGCAGTGGTCGCAGTCGCCCAGCATGCCGGTGACCAGCGGCACCAGCACCGGCAGCCACAGCGTCAGCGCGGCCTGCCGGCCGGTGTCGAGGGCCGCGGCCAGCCTGGCGTCCGCCGCGCTCGTCATCGCGCCCTGCTCGCCGCGGCCTCGCGCTGCAGTTCGAGGTCGCCCTCGGCGCCACAGGCCTCGACGAACTGCTCGAACGTCCACGCCTGCACGTGCAGCGGATGGTCCGCGGGGAACAGGTCGCGCAGCGGCTCCTGCAGCAGCGAGCCGAGGTAGGCCATGCCGAGCCGGTTGGCGTGCAGCTTGTCGCCCTGCTGCAGCGCGCCGGGCGCGGTCGGCAGCGGCCCGTCGGCGAGCGGCAGGGTCGCGCCGTCGGTGCGCATCGCCTGCACCGCCTTGGCCAGCGGCGCCAGGTGCAGGTTGGCGTGGGCGGCGACGAACGCCGCCAGCTGCGCGTTCAGCTGCGTCAGCACCTCGGGCGACGGGATCTGGCGCGGGTTCAGCATGCGGCGCGCGGCACCGGTCATGTCGGGCAGGTCGCCGAGCAGCACCGGCATGTCGAGCGTGGCGAGCAGGTCGAGTCCGCCCTGCAGCCGCTGCGTGCGCGCCTCGGCCTCGGGCCGGTCGCCGTCGACGTAGCCGTAGGCGAACCAGAACGCGAAGTCGACGGCCACCACGAGGTCGGGCCTGGCCTTCCTGACGCCGGCGATCTGCTCGGCGCCGATGCGCGCCGGGTCGGTGAACATCGCCATCATGTCGACGGTGCTGTGCGTCGTGACGCGCGCGGACTCGCCGGCCCACTTGCGCAGCAGCTGCTGCATCGTCACCGAATCGCCCTGCTCCTCGGCGCCGAACATCGGCCCGTCGCGGAAGCCGCCGCTGACGCTGGCGCCGATCACGTGCACGCGCAGCTTCTTCGGCGTCGGCGCGGCGTCCTGCGCGGGCAGCAGCGAGGCGAACAGGGCGAGAACGGCGAGCGTGGATCGCAGCATGGGTTCCTCGGCCGACAGCGTAGCGCGGCGGCCGCGGGCTGCACGCGGCGCCGCGCCGGCGCCTACCGGAGCCCGTCGGGCAGAACGCCGGGATCGGCAGAACCGGCGCCGAGCACGGCCACGCCCGGGATCGACACCGGCAACCGCCCGACGGTCGTCCGTTCGCCGCGCAGCGCCTCGGCCGCGAGGCGCTGCAGGCGCTCGGTGCCGACGTAGGCGCACAGGTACGCGTCGGCGAGCGGCAGCTGGCGCGCGACGTAGGGGTCGCCGAACGACACCGCGACGACGCGTTGCTCCCGGCGCAGCGCGGCGAAGACCGGCTGCAGCGCGGGGGCCAGCCCGAGCTGGCCGGAGAACTCGCGCACGCGCACGTCGAGCGCAAGCACGACGCAGGTCGCCGCGGCGACCCGCTGCGCGGCGGTGGCGACCACGTCGGCGGCGCTGTCACCGGCCAGACGCACGCGGTCGGCGGCGGCGATGCCGAGCGCGTCGCCGAACACCGCGAGCTGGCCCTCGTCCCGGTCGAGCAGCGTCACCAGCAACGGCCGCGGCGCGACGCCCGGACGCAGCGGCAGCACGCCGTCGCGCACGAACACCGACGTCAGCCCGCGCGCCGCGATCCGGTCGGCGACCTGTTCGGCCGCGGGCGTGCGCAGCCTGGCGCGCCAGTCCGGCGCCACGGCGCCGCCACCGGCGAACAGCCCGACCTGCGCCTTCGCGGCCAGGATCCGGCGCACCGCGTCGTCGAGCCGCGACATCGGCACGCGGCCCGACCGCACCGCGTCCACCACGGCCGCGCGCGCGACCAGCGGGTCGGGCGGCATCAGCAGCACGTCGGCACCGGCCAGCAGCGCGCGCACGGCGACTTCACCGGGCGGGAACGCATGCTTGACGCCGCCCATCTCGAGCGCGTCGGTGACGACCAGGCCGGCGAAGCCGAACTCGCCGCGCAGCAGGTCCGTGAGGATGTGGTGGCTCAGCGTCGCCGGCACGTCGGGCGCCTCGCCGAGGCCGGGCACCGCCAGGTGGCCGGTCATGATCGACTCGAGCCCGTCGCGCGCCGCCGCCGCGAACGGCCTCAGCTCCACCGCGCGCAGCCGCGTGCCGTCGCCGGGCACGGTCGGCAGCGCCAGGTGCGAATCGCTGTCGACGTCGCCGTGGCCGGGGAAGTGCTTGCCGCACGGCAGCAGCCCCTGCGAACGCACACCGCGCGCCAACGCGCAGCCGAGCGTCGCCACCAGCGCGGGGTCCTCGCCGAAGCTGCGCACGTTGATGATCGGGTTGTCGGGGTTGCTGTTGACGTCGAGCACCGGCGCGAACACCCAGTGGAAGCCGAGCGCCTTCGCCTCCTGCGCGGTGACGCGCCCCATCGCCTCGGCGAGTTCCGGCGAGCCGGTCGCGCCGACCAGCATCTGCGTGCCGAGTTCGGTGGCGCCGTCGAGCCGGTGCCAGACGCCGCCTTCGAAGTCGGACGCGAGCAGCAGCGGCACCTTCGCCGCGGCCTGCAGCCGCGGCACCAGGGCCGCCGCATCGTCGACCGAACCGAGGCTGAGGATCACGCCGCCGAGCCCGGCGTCCCGCACCGCGGCGAGCAGGCGTTCGTGGTTGTCACCGTCGGGCCGCGACAGGCTCCAGGCGACGAACAGCTGGCCGGCCTTCTGCTCCAGGTCCATGGCCGCGAGCCGCGGCGCGACCGGGTCGGGCACCGACTTGCAAGATGTCGGTACCAACAGCAGCAGACCGGCGGTCGGAATCAGCGTTCGCACGGGGCGTAGCCTACGGTTGCGACGCGCGAATGCCGAATCATGGCCCCGGCCATCCGCGGTGGGCGGACGCGCCCGGTGTGCGTTCCGGCGCGACTTCCCACCCACTGCCCCCACGACCGCGATGCCCTCACCCACCGCCCCCGTCGATCCGCGTCTCGCGGTGCAACGCGCCAACGGCCAGTTCCAGGTGGTGGCGCTGGCGCCGATCGCCGCCGGCGAGGTGCTGCTCTACGTCAACGGCCGCGTCGTCGACCGCCCGTCACGCTACTCGGTGCAGATCGGGCCGCACGAACACGTCGACCCGCCGGTGCCCGACGACCTGGCAGACGACATGGACCGCCACGCGTGGCGCTTCCTCAACCACTCGTGCGCGCCGAACGCGGTGCTGCGCGGCCGCACGCTGGTCGCGCGGCGCGACATCGCGCGCGGCTGCGAGATCACGTTCGACTACGCGACGACCGAGTCCGAGATGGCGGAGCCGTTCGCGTGCGGCTGCGGGGCGCCGCAGTGCCGCGGTCTGATCCGCGGCTTCCTGGCGCTGACCCCGGCCCAGCAGCAGGAACTGGCGCCCGACCTCGCCCCGCACCTGCTCGACCTCGCCGCGGCTCGCATTGCGCCGAACGCGTAGTCTGCCGCCTCCGGATGCGGCTCCACGACCTGTTCCTGCGCGCCGCCGAACGGTGGCCCGATCAGCCGGCGATCGACGTGCCGCCGGGCCCCGACCGGCCGCGCCGCGCGGTGACGAGCTATGCGGCGCTGGCGGCCGCGGCGCGCGCGCTCGCCGCGCGCCTGCAGCCGTTCGTGCACGGGGAGTGCGTGGTCGCCGTGCTGCTGCCGCGCACGTCGCACCGCCTCTACGCCGCCCAGCTCGCGGTGCTGCAGGCCGGCGCCGCGCACGTGTGCCTCGACCCGGTGTTCCCCGAGGCGCACCTCGCACACGTGCTGCACGACAGCGGGGCGGTCGCCGTGCTGACCACCGGCGCGTTCGCCGCGCGCTGCGTGCGCGCCGGCGTGGCGCGCGAACGCGTGCTCGACGTCGACGCCCCGTGCCCGTCGGCGCCGGGCCCGCCGCTCGCCGCGCCGGCGTGGTCGCACGACCAGAGCCTCGCCTACGTGATCTACACCTCGGGCACGACCGGCGCGCCGAAGGGCGTGCGCCTCGAACACGCCGGCGCCGTCAGCCTGGTGCAGTCCGGCGTCGAGCGCTTCGGCATCGGGCCCGGCGACCGCATCGCCCAGGGCAGTTCGCCGGCCTACGACTCGTCGATCGAGGAGACCTGGCTGGCGCTCGCGGCCGGCGCCACGGTCGTCGTGCTCGACGACGACACCGTGCGGCTCGGCCCGGACCTCGTGCCGTGGCTGCGTGCCGAACGCATCACGATCCTGTGCCCGCCGCCGACGCTGCTGCGGGCGATGGACTGCGCCGACCCGCGGCGCGAACTGCCCGGACTGCGGCTGTGCTACGCCGGCGGCGAGGCGATGCCGCCCGACCTCGCCGAGCTGTGGGGTGCGGCGCTGTGGCTCGAGAACGGCTACGGCCCGACCGAGTGCACGGTCACCTGCGTACGCGGGCGCCTGTGGCCCGGCGAACCGGTGACGATCGGCACGCCGGTGCCCGGGTGCACCGCCTGGCTGCTCGACGCGGCGCTGCAGCCGGTGGCCGACGGCGAGGCCGGCGAGCTGTGCCTGTCGGGCCTCGGCCTCGCGCGCGACTACCTCGGCCAGCCGGCCCTGACGGCGCAGCGCTTCCCGACCGTGCCCGGCATCGGCCGCCTCTACCGCACCGGCGACCTGGCCCGCCGCGCGCCCGACGGCCGCCTGTTCTACCTGGGCCGCATCGACGCGCAGGTGAAGCTGCGCGGCCATCGCATCGAACTGGAGGCGGTCGAAGCCGCGCTCGCGGCCTGCGACGGCGTGCGCGAGGCCGGCTGCTGCGTGCAGTCGCAGGGCGGCACGGACGTGCTGGTGGCGTTCGTCGTACCCGACGATCCGCTCGCCCCGCCAGCGGCCCCGCAGCTGGCGGCCGCGCTGCGCGCGACGCTGCCGACGCAGATGGTGCCGGCGCGCTTCGTGCCGATCGCGGCGCTGCCGAAGTCGATCGGCGGCAAGCTCGACCGCCGCGCGCTCGCCGCGCGCGGCGCACCGCCCGAAGCCACCGCCGCGCGCGACCACCGCGGACCACCGCCGCGCACCGACCGCGAACGGGCGCTGGCGGCCGCGTTCGCCGCCTGCCTGCCCGGCGTCGAGGCGGTCGCCGTCGACGACGACTTCTTCGCGCTCGGCGGCGACTCGCTGCGCGCCGCGCAGCTGATCTCACGCCTGCGCCGCACGGCCGACACCGAGCAGCTGACGGTGCGTGACGTCTATGCGGCGCCGACGGTCGCCGGGCTGGCGGCGCGCGCGCACCGCCGCCACGCGGCGCCGGCCGCCGCCGCGCCCGACGCGACGGTCCGCGCGCCGCACCCGCTGCCGATGACCCTGGGCCAGACCGCATGGCTGCTGCTGCTGCTGCTCGGCGGCAGCGCGATGGCGTGGCTGCTGGGCTTCGTGCTGCTGCCGTGGCTGCTCGCCGACTTCGGCCTGCTCGGCACGGTCGTGCTCGCGCCGGTCGTGGGGACGGCGCTGCTGGTGCTGCACACGGTCGCGGCGCTGTGGCTGACGGCGCTGGCCAAGGCGCTGCTGATCGGCCGCTATGCGCCGGGCCGCGCGCCGGCGTGGGGTTCGTTCCATCTGCGGCACTGGCTGGTCGTGCAGACCGCGCGGCTCGTGCCCTGGGACCTGCTCGCGGGCACCGTGTTCGTCGGCGCCGCGCTGCGCGTGCTCGGTGCACGCATCGGCGCGCGCGTGCACATCGGCCGCGACGTCGACCTCGCGCACGGTGGCTGGGATCTGCTCGACCTCGGCGACGACGCGACGCTGCAGCGCGAGGCCCACCTGGCGCTGGTCGAACCCGACGCGGGCCATCTGGTCGTCGGCGCCGTGCGCGTCGGCGCCCGCAGCACGGTCGCGGTGCGCGCCGGCATGGGCGCCGGCACCAGCCTCGGCGCCGACGCCGAGCTGACGCCGCTGTCGTTCCTGGCGCCGGGCCGCCACGTGCCCGACGGCGAACGCTGGGACGGCGTGCCCGCGCAGCGCGTCGGCGCGCCGGCGCCGCCGCCGCCGGTCGACGTCGCCGGTCGCGCGCTGTCGCCGCTCGGCTACAGCCTGCTGCTGCTCGGCGCGCGCCTCGCGCTCGGCCCGCTGCTGCTGCTGCCGATGGCGGCCGCCGGGCTCGGCGCCGCGGCGCTGGCCGGCCTCGACGCGGCGCGGTGCCTGCAGTGGCTCTACACCGATGGTCCGTGGTCGTCGCCGCGCGCGGTCGCGTGGCTGCTGGCGTTCGTGGTCGTCGCGCTGCCGGCCCAACTGCTGGCGCAGGCGCTGCTGCTGCGCCTGCTGCCGAGGGTGCCGGCCGGCACGCACGACCGCTGGTCGCTGTCGCACGCGCGGCTGTCGCTGCGCACCAGCGTGCTCGAGTCCGCCGGCGTCTGGCTCAGCGGCACGCTGTTCTGGCCGGCATGGCTGCGGCTCGCCGGCGCACGCATCGGTCCCGGCGCCGAGATCAGCACGATCCTCGACGTGCTGCCCGAGCACACGGCGGTCGGCGGCTGGAGTTTCCTCGCCGACGGCATCTACCTCGGCGTGCCGCAGCAGCGCGCCGGCGCCGTGACCGTGCTGCCGACGGAACTGGGCGCGCGCACGTTCCTCGGCAACCACGTCGTCGTGCCGACCGGCCAACGGCTGCCCGACGACCTGTTGCTCGGCGTGTCGACGATCGCCGACGCGACGGCCATGGCGGCCGGCTCCGCGTGGTTCGGGCACCCGCCGTTCCGGTTGCCGCGACGTGAAGTCGTGACCGTCGATCGGCGCCTGACGCACACGCCGTCGCCGCTGCGGCGCATGAACCGCGTGTTCTGGGAGTCGCTGCGCCTGCTGCTGCCGGCCGGGCCCGCCGCGCTGCTGCTGCTGTGGTTCGACGTCGTCGGCCGCGCCGCCGGCACCGAGGACCTGCGCTCGGTGCTGCTGGTCAGCGTGCCGCTGGCGACGCTCGCTGTCGGCGCCGCGCTGGCGCTGGCGATCCTCGCGACCAAGTGGCTGCTGCTCGGGCGCGTGCGGCCGGGGCAGCACGCGCTGTGGTCGTGCTGGGCCAGTCGCTGGGACTTCCACTACGTGCTGTGGAACCGCTGGGGCCGCGCGCTGCTGACCCAGCTCGAAGGCACGCTGTGGCTGCCGTGGTACCTGCGCGCGATGGGCATGCACATCGGCAGGCGCACGCTGCTCGGCAGCGGCTTCGCGCAGGTCGTCGACCCCGACATGCTGCGCATCGACGACGGCGCGACCGTGCAGGCGATGTTCCAGGCGCACAGCTTCGAGGACCGCGTGCTGAAGATCGACCGCGTGCACATCGGTGCCGGCGCCACCGTCGGCCGCGGCACCGTCGTGCTCTACGGCGCCGAGCTCGGTGCCGGGTCGCACGTGGCGCCGCACGGCGTCGTCATGAAGCACGAACACCTGCTGCCGGGCCACGCCTATGCCGGCGTACCGACCGACGCGGTCGCCGCGCCGGCGCCGGTCAGGGCCCTGCCCGCCGACCTGCCGCCGCCGCGGCCCGCGCGCGACCGCGACCGCGCGCTCGACGTCGCGCGCGGCCTCGCCGTGCTCGGCATGATCCTCGTGCACTTCGTGCCCGACGACGGCATCGCGCCGCTGGCGGCGCTGCACGGCAGACCCGCGGCGCTGTTCGTGCTGCTGGCCGGCATGTCGTGGGCGATCCAGGCCGAGCACCGGCGCCAGCGGCCGGGTCTGTGGCGCTACACCGCGCGGCGCGCGCTGGCGCTCGCGGTCACCGGCTGGCTGTTCTGGCGCTTCGTCTGGCCGACCGAGGTGCTGCTGCCGTTCGCGCTGATGCTGCCGCTCGTGGTGCTGCTGGTGCACCGCGGCACCGGCGCGCTGCTGCTCGCGACCGCCGCGCTGCTGCTGGCGGCGCCGGTGCTCACCGGCCTGCTCGGCGGCTACGTCGACGTCGACTGCCTCGAGGACGGCACGCACCTCGCGAACGCCTCGTTCGGCTGGCACACGCTGCGCTACTTCGCGTTCGACGGCAGCTACCCGCTGGTGCCGTGGCTCGCGCTCGCGCTGTCGGGCGCGCTGCTGGTGCGGCGCGACGACGGCGGTGCCCGGCACGCGCGCGGCGCGTTCGTGCTGGCGCTGCCGCTCGCCGCGGTGCTGGCGGCCGCGAACCACTTCGCCGGCGCGCTCGACGAACTCGCGCCCGAGCTGGCGCCGTTCCTCGGCGCGACCTGGCAGCCGACCTCGCTGCCGTTCCTGCTGCAGATCGGCGCCGTCGCGGCCGCGGTCGCCACCGGGCTGCAATGGTGGCAGCGCGCGCGCGGTCTGCCGCCCGCGGCCGAGGCCGTCGCACGCTTCGGCCGCGCGTCGCTGACGCACTACCTGCTGCACATCGGGCTGGTCTACGCCCCGCTGCGGCTGTGGTGGCCGGCCGAGGACTGGTCGTTCGCCGTCGGCCTGGCCGCGGCGGCGGGCTATGTCGCGGTCGCGATGCCGCTGACCTGGCTGTGGTTCCGCCGCTGGCAGAAGGGTCCGTTCGAGGCGCTGTGGGCGCGCGCCTCGGGGTAGTCACCGGGCGGCGTCACCCGCCGCCGCGCGATCGAGCAGCACCAGCACATCGGGATGCCGCCGCAGCGCCGACGCCGGACACGCCGGCGTCACCTCCCCGTGCAGCA
>JAEUHS010000078.1 GCA_016794035.1 Planctomycetota bacterium | reverse complement strand
CAGCCAGCGCAAGGTGCCGCTGCTGTTCCTGCAGAACATCACCGGCTTCATGGTCGGCAAGAAGTACGAGACCGGCGGCATCGCCAAGGACGGCGCCAAGATGGTGCAGGCGGTCGCGTCGACGACGGTGCCGAAGTTCACCGTGCTGATCGGCGGCTCGTTCGGCGCCGGCAACTACGGCATGTGCGGTCGCGCCTACCAGCCGCGCTTCCTGTTCACCTGGCCCAACTCGCGCATCTCGGTGATGGGCGGCGAGCAGGCGGCCGGCGTGCTGGTGCAGGTGAAGAAAGACCAACTCGAGGAGAAGGGCCAGAAGCTGGCCGCCGACGAGGAGCAGAAGATGCGCGCGCCGATCCTCGAGAAGTACGAGACCGAGGGACACCCGCTCTACGCGACCGCGCGCCTGTGGGACGACGGCGTGATCGACCCGCGGCAGACGCGGTCGGCGCTGGCGCTGGCGCTGTCGGCGAGCCTGAACGCGCCGATTCCGGACTGGCAGGCGCCGGTGTTCCGGATGTGACGGTGCCCGACGCGTCGACGTCGCCGGCCCGCACCGAACTGCCGTCCGTCACCCGCCGGCTCGGCATCACGCCGCGCATGCGCGCGTTGGCGGCGTGTGTGCCGTTCGGCACGCGGGTGTTCGTCGACGTCGGCAGCAACCACTGCATCCTGCCGATCGCGGTGCTGCGCGCCGGTCGGGCGCAGCGGTGCGTCGGGGTCGACAGTTCGCAGGCCGCGGTCTTCGATGCGCGGCGGCGCCTGCGGCGGGTCCGGATGGACCAGCGTGTCGACCTGTGCGTCGGCGACGGTCTGCTGCCGATCGGCGGGGACGAGGTCGACGTCGTCTGCATCGCGGGCCTCGGCCCCCGCGTCGTCACGTCGCTGCTCGAGCGCGGCGTTGCGCGTCTGGTTGCCGCGCAGGTGCGCCTGGTGCTCAACCCGTTCGGTGGCAGCGCGGCGCCGCGCGAGTGGCTGTCCGCGAACGGGTTCGCGCTGCGCGAAGACCTCCTGGTCGCCGAACGCGGCCGCAGCTACACGATCCTCGTCGCGGAGCGCAGCGCGTGAGCGCGGATCGTCGGCCGCCGGCGCGGCTGTGCGGCGCTGTTCACGGTCCACGTCCTCGACGACCCGTGCCAAAGGCGGCCAGCCCAGCTTCGGTCCGACCGAACCCCGGACGTCTCGGGAGCGCATCGTGCCGATGCATCCAGTGCACCGACCGGGCGGTCTCGGCGTCCCGCCGGAAATCCTCTGCCGAACGGCGTGCGCCCGGCGGCCGACGCTCCTTCCCAAGGTGTCCACACCGCACACCCCACCGATCCGGAGCTTCGACCATGCGCGCCCTTCCCCTGCTGTTCGTCACCCAGTTGCTGCTGACCTCGGCCTTCGCCCAGACGACCGGCGTCGTCGGCATCAACGACTACACGATCAACGGCGTCGGCTCCGGCTCGACCTCGTGCTCGGCGATGTGCTACCCGAACGGCGGCGTGACGCTGAACCTCGACGTCTCCGCGCCGGCCGGCAGCGTCGCCCTGCTGCTGTTCAACTTCTGCCCGTGCTCGCCCTGCTCGCTGGCCGGGCCCAGCAATACGTGTCTGCCGGCCATTCCCGCGACGGCCTGCGGCGGCAGCAACCAGTCGCTGGACCTGGACATGTCGTCGGCGTGCGGCATCGCCTTCACGCTGCCGGTGACGCTGACCACGGCCGGCACCCTGTCGGTGGCGCTGCCGATCCCGACGATCCCCGGGGTGCCGTGCGCGAGCCTGACGCTGTCGACCCAGGCCGTCGTCATCGACCCCTGCGGGCTCGGCATCTTCGCCGCGCCGGGGCCGTTCGTGCTGAGCCAGGCCTACACGCTGCAGTTCTGACCGGTCGGGCGGCGGTCGCGGATCGTGCTCGCACGCGGGGCCCGCGACCCGGTAAGACCCGGCGCATGCAACCGCCGCAACCCGCGCCGCGACCGTCCCTGCTCGCCGAAGCCGTCGGTTGGTACGGCACCATCGCGATCCTGGCCGCGTACGCGTTGTCGAGCTTCGCGGTGATCGAACATGGGCCGCTGTATCAGGCGCTGAACCTGACCGGCGGGCTCGGCGTCGCCTGGATCTGCTGGCGCAAGCGCGCCTGGCAGGCGTTCTGGCTCGATGCGGTCTGGGCGGCCGTGGCGCTGGTGTGGCTGGTGCGCCAGCTGGCGGCGTAGCGCCGGGCATTGCGCCCGTCCGTGGTCGCCGCCGCAGTCAGTCGCAGTGAGGGGCTGGGTGCCCGGGCGCGGCCAGGGGTATCGTGACCGCTGCCCTCCGACCTCTGTCCCACTGCACCGCCATGAATGGACTCGCTCTGCGCCCGCCGAGATGGCTGGCCGGTCTCGTGTTGGTGATCGCCTCGACCGCGGCCGAGGCCCACGCCCAGCATTCCGTCGCCCGCCAATGGAACGAGCTGCTGCTCGAGTCCATCCGCCACGACTTCGCGCGGCCGACCGTGCACGCGCGCAACCTGTTCCACGTCTCGGCCGCGATGTGGGACGCGTGGGCGACGTTCGATCCGGTCGCCGAGGGGGTGATCTTCCGGGAGGACCACGCGACCATGTCACCGGCGATCGACCTGCTGCGCAACGAAGCCATCAGCTACGCGGCCTACCGCATCCTGAAGGCGCGCTTCGCGAACTCGCCGGGCGCCGCGCTGATGCTGCCGCAGTACGACGCGCTGCAGACGGCGCTCGGCTACAGCACGACGGACGTCGGTACCAGCGGCGACAGCCCATCGGCGATCGGCAACCGCATCGCGCAGGCGGTGCTCGCGTTCGGCCTGGCCGATCACTCGAACGAGGCGAACAACTACGCCAACGAGGTCTACGAGCCGGTCAATCCGCCGTTGCTGCCGGAGTTCCCCGGCAACCCGACGCTGCAGGATCCGAACCACTGGCAGCCGCTGGCGCTGCAGTACTTCATCGGCCAGGACGGCATCCCGGTGCCGACCGGCTACCCGCCGTTCCTGAGCCCGGAGTGGGGGCAGGTGACACCGTTCGCGCTGTCACAGACCGACCTCGCCGTGAACCAGCGCGACAACTACGACTGGTGGGTCTACCACGATCCGGGCCTGCCGCCGCGGCTCGGCACGCCGACCGCGAGCGACTACAAGTGGGGCTTCGAACTGGTCGTGGCCTGGTCGTCGCACCTCGATCCCGCGGACGGTGTGATGATCGACGTCTCGCCGGGCGCGATCGGCAACGCGCCGCTGCCGAGCGGGCCGGCGCAGTACCCCGCCTTCTACGACTTTGCCCACGGTGGCGACTGGGGGCCGGGCCATGCGATCAACGCGATCACCGGTCAGCCCTACGCGCCGCAGTGGGTGCCGCGCGGCGACTACACGCGCGTGCTGGCCGAGTTCTGGGCCGATGGCCCGGCGTCGGAGACGCCGCCCGGCCACTGGTTCGTGATCCTCAACTACGTCTCGGACCACCCGCTGACCGTCAAACGCATCGGCGGGCTCGGGCCCGTCGTCGGCGACCTCGAGTGGGACGTGAAGGCCTACCTCGCGCTCGGCGGCGCGATGCACGACTGCGCGATCGCGGCCTGGGGCGTGAAAGGCTGGTACGACTACATCCGTCCCGTCAGCGCGATCCGCTACCTGGCCGATCGCTACGCCGCCGACCCGAACGATCCCGACGCGATCACACTGGTGCCCGGCCTGATCGAACGCGTGACCTTCCAGACCACGGCGCCGTGCCATCGCCATGCGCACCTGGCCGGTCACGAGGGCAAGATCGCGGTGCGGGCCTGGCGTGGTCCGGACCAGATCCAGAACCCGGCCACCGACGTCGCCGGCGTCGGTTGGATCCTGGCCGAGAACTGGTGGCCGTACCAGCGGCCGACGTTCGTGTCGCCGCCGTTCGCCGGCTACGTGTCGGGCCACAGCACCTACAGCCGCGCCGCCGCGGTGGTGCTGCATCGCCTGACCGGCTCGCCGTGGTTCCCGGGTGGCCTGGGCGAGTTCGTCTGTCCGCAGAACGACTTCCTGGTGTTCGAGCGCGGCCCGAGCGTCACCGTGCGGCTGCAGTGGGGCACCTACTACGACGCGTCGGACCAGACCTCGCTGTCGCGCATCTGGGGCGGCATCCACCCGCCGCAGGACGACATCCCGGGTCGCCGCATGGGCCAGGCGATCGGCAACGACGCCTTCGATCAGGCCGCGCAGATCTGGGCCGGCACGCTGCCGGCGCGCGCGAGCTATGCGACCTCCGGCAGCGGCTGCCTCGGTTCGAACCAGCAGCGGGTGACGCTCAGCGGCGTGCCGAACGGCCTGCCGGTGATCGGCTCGACGCTGGCGGTCGACGTCTTCAACCTGCCGGTCGCCGTGCCGGTGTTCTGGATGCTCGTCGGCACGGACGCGCTGTCGCCGGGTCTCGACCTCGCGAGCATCGGCGCACCCGGCTGCATGCTCGAGCACCAGGTGCTCGCGTCGGTGCCGGTGCCGGCCGCGTTCGGCATCGGCCGGTGGGAGCTGCCGATCCCGACGTCGCCGTCGTGGCTGGGCCTGTCGATCCACCACCAGGCGGTGGGGGTCGACGCCGCGGCCAACACGCTCGGCCTGACGATCTCGGATCTGGGTGTCGCCCGCGTCGGCCTGTAGGCCGCGCCGACACCCAAATCCGTCTGCCAGCGGTCGTTCCACGCCCTGTCGCCTCGAATCTCCCAGCGCTTTCTGCAACACTGCCGGCGCGGGAATCGTTGCTGCGGCTCTACCGACTCACCCCAACAAGGACGACGACAATGGCTTCTACCATCTTCTGCAAGATCGACGGCATCAAGGGCGAGAGCACCGACGCCAACCACAAGGACGAGATCGAACTGCTGAGCTACAGCCACGGGGTCAGCCAGCCCCGCTCGGCCACCGCGAGCACCGCCGGTGGCGGCACGACCGGCCGCTGCAATCACACCGACTTCTCCGTCGTCAAGACGATGGACAGCTCGAGCCCGGTGCTGAACCAGCAGTGCTGCACCGGCAAGCACATCGCGAGCATCGTCATCACGCTGCGCCGCGCCGACGGCGACAAGAGCGTGCCCTACATGGTCTACAAGCTCAGCGACGTCGTGATCTCGAGCGTCAGCATCGGCGGCTCGTCGGACAGCGTGCCGACCGAGAGCGTGACCTTCAACTACGCCAAGATCGAGTGGGAGTACACCAAGCAGAGCCGCTCGGGCGGCGCCGGCGCCGGCAAGACGAACGGCAGCTGGGATCTCGGCAAGAACAGCACGTGATCGGGGCCCGGCCCCGGTGAACCGCCGCGGCGGCCGCTCTCGCGAGGGAGTGGCCGCCGCGGTCGCGTACGGGGCCTGTGGTTGCGCGCCGGTCCGGTTGCGGCATAGTCGCGGGGATGCGCCGCCGCACCGACGACCTGAGTCCCGCCGAACGCCAGTTGCTGGACGACGTCGACGGCGCGGGCCTGCACGTCGTGCACGTGCCGGCCCGCGGCGCCGTGCCGGCCTGCTCGTTCTCGGTCGGTCTGTGGGAGAGCTTCCAGCAGCCCGAGGTGCTGGTGCTGGGCCTGCCGCACGAGGTCGCCGGCGAGCTGATCGAAGTGGTCGCCGACGAGGCGGACGCGGGGCAGCGCTTCCTCGACGGCACGCGCCACGAAGGGCTGCTTGAGGACTACCCGGTGCGGTTCGTCGAGGTGCCGAAGTCGCGCTACGCCGAGTTCCTCGCCGCGGCCAGCTGGGCCTACGAGGGCGCGGACTTCCCGGCCGTGCAGCTGGTGTGGCCCGACAAGCAGGGGCGCTGGCCGTGGGACCCCGAGGCGCGCGCCGGCTTCGCCGCCAGCCAGCCGGTGCTCGGGCGCGCCGGGCACGCGTCGTGACCGAGACCCCGGCCCCGGTGCCGCCGCGGCCGCAGCGCGTCGCTGCGACCTGGTTCCTCGGCGCGATCGGCGTGGCCGTGCTGGTGATGCTCTGGTTGCGCGGCGCCGGCCGGATCGTGGTGCCGCTGGTGCTGGCGCTCGTGCTCGGCAGCGTGGTCGTCAGGGCCGTGCGCGCGGTGCTGCGTCCGCTGCCGTGACCGGCGGCGCCGTCGTGCGGCGCCGGCCCAGCACGCTGCCGAGCGCGACGCCACCGACGATCATCGCCCCGCCGGCGAGTGCCAGCGGGTGCGGCGTCTCGCCGTGCACGAGGAACGTGATCGCCGGGTTCAGCGCCGGCTCGATCATCAGCAGCAGCGCGGCGCGGGCCGCCGGCACCTGTTCGATGGCGCGGGCCAGCACGGCGTAGGCGAGCCCGACCTGGACCACGCCGAGCACGGTGATGACGATCCAGTCGGGCGCGGTGCCGGCGGTCGGCGTCTGCCCGACCAGCGGCATCAGCAGGAACGCCAGCGGCATCGCGCACGTGTTGCCCCACGCCAGCGCGGCGGCGGTCTCGTCGCGCCCGCTGGCCGCGAGCCAGCGCATGCCGATCAGCAGCAGCGCGAAGGCGACGCCCGAGGCGATGCCGAACAGGTCGCCGGTGCGCGGGTCCGGCGCGGTGCGCTGCACGACCGCCGGCGCGGCGAAGCACAGCGACAGGCCGGCGGCGACGCAGGCGAACATCAGCAGGTCGCGGCGTGAGGCCCGTTCGCCGAGCAGCCACGGCGCGAACAGCAGCACCCACATCGGCGCGGTCGACTGCAGGAAGATCGCGTTCGCCGACGTGGTCAGCGTGTTGGCGATCACGAACAGGCCGGTGGCGCCGAAGTACGGCAGCGACAGCAGCAGGATGCGGGCGTTCGGCCAGCGGCGTGCGCGCGGCAGCAGCACGAACAGGGCCAGCGCGGCGATGCCGGCCCGCAGGCCGGCGCGCTGCAGCGACGGGAAGTCGCAGCTCTTCAGCAGCGCCCCGCCGGAAGCGAACAGCGCCCCGGCGAGCAGCACGCGCAGGGTCGGCGGCACGCGCGGCGTTGTCGCACAACCGCGGGTCGGTGTCCATCGGCGGCACGCGCTGGCCGGGACTGGAATCGGACCGCGCTCCCGGCGACCCTGGCCGGTCGCCATGAGCACCTACCAGACCATCGACGTCGCGCAGGCAGGTCCGATCCTGCACGTGCGGCTGAACCGGCCGGACGTCCGCAACGCCTTCAACGGCGCCGTCGTCGACGAGCTGCACGCGGCGTTCACCGCCGCCAGCGGCAACCCGACCGCGCGCGTCGTCGTGCTGAGCGGCAACGGCAGGAGCTTCTCCGCGGGTGCCGATCTGGCCTGGATGCAGGAGCAGGCCGACCTGCCGCCGGCCGACAACGAGCGCAGCGCGGTGCGCATGGCGAACATGTTCCTCGCGATCGCGCGCTGCAAGAAGCCCGTGGTCGGCCGCATCCACGGCCACGCGCTCGGCGGCGGCACCGGCCTGACGGCGGCGGTCGACGTCGCGATCTGCACCGAGACCTGCCTGTTCGGACTGACCGAGGCCAAGCTCGGCATCGTGCCGGCCGTGATCTCGCCGTTCGTGCTGCAGAAGATCGGCGTCGGTCGCGCCCGCACCTTGTTCCTGACCGGCGAGCGCTTCGACGGCCGCGAGGCGGAGCGCATCGGGCTCGTGCACCGCGCCGTCGACGAGCAGCACCTCGACGCGGCCGTGCAGCAGGTCACCGGCGAGCTGCTGTCGTCGGGGCCGGCGGCGGTCGCCAGCGCCAAGGAACTGATCCGCAGCGTCGGCCACCTGTCGCTCGAGGACGCGATCCCGTTGACCGCGAAGTGGATCGCGGCGCTGCGCGCGACGCCGGAGGCGCGCGAGGGCTTCGCGGCGTTCCTCGCCAAGAGGAAGCCGAACTGGATCGGCTGACGGCGGGTCGGCCGCCGCGCTCAGCGCCCGCCGCGCAGCCGCAACAACGCGGCCTCCAGCACCGGATCGCCGGCGGCGAAGTCGGCCGGCTGCGTCGCGACATGGAGGTGCGGCGTGATGCCCTCGCCCTCGAAGCAGCTGCCGTCGGGCCGCAGCGCCTGCCAGCTCGGCAGCGTCACCACCAGGCCCGGCAGCAGCACGTGCGGCTGCGGGTTGCCCGAACTGCCGTACGACGTCTCGCCGACCAGCAACGCGCGCGGCGACTGCTTCATCATCAGCAGGAACGCCTCGCAGCTCGACATGTTGAGCGGTCCGGTCAGCACCGCGACCGGGCCCGGGAAACGGTCCGGCGCGTCGTTGCCGCGCAGGCGGCGGTCCTGGCGCTCGCCGAAACCGTCGCCCGCCCTCGGGTCGCACAGACGATGGGCGGCGTAGACGACGTCGCCGTCGACGAAGCACGCCGCCAGGCGTTGCGCCAGCTGTTCGTCGCCGCCGCCGTTGGTGCGCAGGTCGAGCACCAGCGCCTTGCAGTCCTGCAGCCGCGTGCGCAGCACGTCGAGCACGCGCTCGAAGTCGTCGCGCTCCTCGCGCGCGAACGAGCCGACGAACAGGTAGCCGATGCCGTCGTCGGTGCGCGCGGAGAGGCCGATGCGACCGATCTTCACCAGGTCCGGCAGCGCGGCCTGCAGCGCGCGCGCATCGAAGTTCGCGACGACGTCGCGGCGGAAGGTCGGCAGCGTCGCATCCTGCCACTGCACGGTGACGTGCACGTCCTGGGCCGTCGTCAGCAGGTCGCCGATGCGCAGCGCCAGCGCCGCTCCGTTGCGGCAGCCCTCGAGCTGGTCGCGGTGCGCGCGATCGAGCGCGCTCCAGTCGATGCCCAGTCGATCACGGTAGGAGTACCGTTCGCGCAGCAGCACGAACAGCCGGTCCACCGCCGCCCGCGCCGCACCATCGGGCAGGTTCGGCCCCTTGGTGGCGATGCGCCACGGCAACGGCCGCAGGCGCTGGCCCGCCGCGCTGCGGAAGCCGGCCGATTCGGCGCAGGCGAGGTCCATCGCGTAGACGTGATCGGGCGCCAGCGTGACGTCGAGCCCGAACGTGTGGGCGTCGTCCCAGGTCGGCGCGGCGACGCTGGGGAAGCTCGGGCCGCCGCCGCACAGACCGTAGACTCCCGGATCCATCGCCGCGTCGAAGCGCACCACCAGCCGTTGCACGCTCGCCGCGTCGAGGTCGGTGGCCAGGTGCGGCGGATCGAGCCGAACCACGCGCGGCGGGGCCTGGGCGCGCGCGGCCGCGGCGGCGACGAGCAGCACGATCGCCAGGGTCGGGAGATGGCTCATGTTCTCGGCGTTCCTCGGTCGGGCCGGGTCGCGGCCGGACCGTAGCGCAGGCGTTCGTGGCGGCGCGCGGCCTGCCGCAGGCCCGCCAGCGGCGCCGTCGCGATCCCGGCGGCCTCGGCGCGCAGCAGCAGTTCACGCGGCGTCTCACCGTTCCGCAGCGAGAGCCCGGCAGCACGGACCGCACGTTCCAGATCGGCGATCGCCGGCTCGTGCTGCCGCCGCCGACGACGGTAGACCAGCAGCACGCCGAGCGCCAGCGTCGCGGCGACCGGGAACGGATGCGCCGCCGCCGTGCCGGCGAGGTCGCCGGGCAGGTCCAGCACGCGCTGCAGCCATGCGGCGCGGCGGTTGCCGTCGAAGCCGACGACGTCGCTCCACATCGTCTCGAGCTGGCGCCACGACGCGGACAGCCAGTTGGTCGCCTCGCCGCGCGGCGCCATGACGTCGGCCGGTGGCGTCGCGTCGAGCACCAGCCAGCGGCCGTCGTCGCCGATCGCCTCGACCCATGCATGCGCGTGGCGCGAACGCACGAGCATGCTCGCGCTGGCCGGATCCCACTCGTGTGCGAGGTAGCCGCCGACCAGGCGGCATGGCACGCCCTGCAGGCGCAGCAGCAACGCCAGCGCCGTGGCGAAGTACTCGCAGTGGCCGGCGCCGGAGCCGATCAGGAACTCGCCGAGGTTGCGCGCGAAGCCCGGTTCGCCGGGCAGCTGATACCGGCGGTGCTGCTGCAGCCAGTCGCGGCTCGCGAGCGCGATCGTCGTCGGGCTGGCGCCCGGCGGCAGTTCGCGCCGGACCTGTGTCGCCAGGTCGTGCAGCACGCGCGGGATGTTCTGCGCCGGCAGGTGGGTCAGCCGATCCTGCGCCGCGCGCGTCAGCGACACCCGGCCGCTGCCCGCCGCGATCTCGACCGCGTATTCGAGGCCGCGCGCCTGCTCGCGGTCGAGCCGTTCGACCAGCAGGGCGCCGCTCGGCTCGGTGCTCAGCGAGAGACCCTGCCCGCGCGGCGGGCGCAGCGCGCTGGCGGTCAGCGGATGCGGCAGCCGCGCGTCGCCGGCGTCCGGCAGCTGCACGTGCACGACCGCGACCGGCGGCCCGAGGTCGCGACGCCACGACCCGTCGCCGGTCGCCACCCAGTCGACGTCGAGCGCGAACCGGCTGTCGGTACGGAAGGCCGTCGGCGACCACTCGGCGCCGTCGAACTCGGCGAACAGGATCGAGCGCCAGTGGTGCGGCACGTCGGCCTCGCGGCCGCTGGCCGGCGACAGCCGCATGACCACCGACTCGCCGAGCCGCGTCGGCCGCTCGTCGTCGATGCGGATGCGGTCGGCGATGCCGGCCTCGGCGCCATGTTCGCGGCCGAGCGCGTCGCCGAGCCAGCCCGGGCGGGCGAAGTCGCGCGGCAGCAGCACGAACAGCAGCGCCGTGATCGCGCCGATCGCCACCGCATGCGCGATCGCGTGGCGCACGACCTGGCGCACGACGCCGGCCTCGAGCGCTGCGCCGCGCCGCACGAGCACGTTCACCTGCAGCGCGGCCACCAGCACGAACGCGTGCGCGACGAACAGCAGCGACCAGCCGAGGTCCGGTGCGAAGAAGCTGGTGACGAACGCGATCAGCAGCGAGTTGAAGAACACGAGATCGGGTCGCTGGCGCGCGCCGATGTTGTTGACCAGGTGCACCTGGCACAGCACCGCGAGCACGAGGCCGTCCTCGAGCATGTGCAGGAGACCGGTGGTCGTCGCGTGCCGCACCAGCAGCGCGAACACCAGCAGCACGCCGAGATTCCAGGTCAGGCGGCACCACAGCCAGCGCTGCAGCCGCCGCAGCCACGGCGCGCCGAGCGTCAACAGCCACAGCGGCAGCAGGCCCTGGCCGGCGACGATGCCGGTCGCCTGCACGAACGCGAGGTCGAGCAGCGTCAGCAGCAGCAGGAACGGCAGCAGTCCGTCACGCACGGGCGGGCTCCTGGTCGGGACGCCGCGACAGTTCGGGTGCGGCGGCGTCGGCGGGCAGCCCGGTGGCCGCGGCCAGCCAGCGCAGCACCGCGGCCGGCGGCGGCTGGCCCGCCGGCAGATGCGCCGTGTAGCCCTGGCTGACCAGCCGCACGCCGGGTCCCGCGGCCGCCGCCGACAGCACGGCGGCGGTGGCGGCGGCGAGGTCGCGCTCGAGTTCGTCGGCAGAGGCGCGGCGGTCGACGACGACCGTGCGGGCGTCGCCGGCCTCGGCCTCGCGTTCCTTGACGATCGGCACGCCGCGGCGCGCGGTGGCCTTCCAGTGCACGTCGCGCACCGCGTCGCCGGTGCGGAACGGACGCAGCCCGGCGACCGTCGCCGGCTGCGTGCCGTCGTGGTGCCGGCCGTGGGTCTGCGAACGGCGGGACGTCGCGGCGGTCGCGAGCGACGGCGGCGGGTAGGTCACCACCTCGATCGCCAACGGCCGCCGCACGCCGAGTTCGAACAGGCCGAACGGGAAGCGCGACGTGATGCGCAGCGCGCGCACGTCGCGCACCCCGCGCGCCAGGTCGGGCAGCAGCGCCGGCAGCGTCTGGCGTCCGGCGGCGGTCGCGATCGCCGGCAGCAGCAGGTCGCGCGTGCCGTCGTCGAGCGCGAACACGAGATCGAACGTGCGCCGCCGCGCGTCGAGCGACAGGCGCACGGCCCGCGGCTGTCCCGCGGGGCCGGCCGGCACGTCGACGGCGAGCACGCGCACGGCCGTGACGTTGCGCATCCCGGTGAGCAGCCCGACGCCGCCGAGCACCCCGCAGAACACGATCAGCAGGAAGAAGAGGTTGCTGTAGCTCGTGGCCAGGAACGCGATCTCGAGTGCCGCCAGCAGCATCAGACCCTTCAGGCCGAGTTCCGTCGGGCGGATGCGCATCGGGCTGGCGTCAGAGCGGTACTTCGGTCGTGCGCAGCAGGTCGGCGATCAGCGTCGACGCGGACTCGCCGTCGCGGCGGAACACGCGGTGGGCCAGCGCCGGCTCGGCCAGCACCTTGAGGTCGTCGGGCAGCACGTAGTCGCGGCCGTCGAACGCGGCGCGGCCCTTCGCCGCGCGCAACCAGGCCAGCGCCGCGCGCGGGCTGGCGCCGAGCTGCACGTCGGCATGGTGGCGCGTCGCCCGCACGACGCGGTAGACGTACTCGGCGACGGCCGGGCGCACCTGCACCTCGTCGACGGCCGCCCGCAGCGCCAGCAGCTGGTCGCAGTCGACGACCGGCTGGATCTCGGCGAGGCGCGCCTCGCAGTCGCGGCCGCCGTACAGCGCCAGCTCGAACTCGGCCGCCGGGTAGTCCAGCTCGACCCGCACCAGGAAGCGATCGAGCGCGGCCTCGGGCACCGGGAAGGTGCCGTGGAACTCGACCGGGTTGCGCGTCGCCAGCACCAGGAACGGGCGGCCGAGCTCGAGCGTGCGGCCTTCGAGCGACACGCGGCCGCTCTCCATCGCCTCGAGCAGGCACGACAACGTGCGCGGGCTCGTGCGGTTGATCTCGTCGGCGAGCACGACGTTCGCGAACAGCGGGCCGCGCACGAACGCGAAGCGGCCGAGGTCGGCGCGCCAGACGGCGCTGCCGGTGACGTCGCTCGGCATCACGTCGTTGGTGAACTGGATGCGCCGGAACTCGCCGCGGATGCTCTGCGCGAGCGTGCGCGCCAGCAGCGTCTTGCCGATGCCGGGGATGCCCTCCAGCAGCACGTGGCCGCCGGCGACCAGGGCACAGAGCACCGGTTCGATCGCTGCGGCCGGAACGGCGACCACGGCGGCGAGATTGCGTTCGAGGTCCTGGCGCACGCAGCGCGCCGAGCTGGCGGGGATGTTGGCGGGCAAGGTGCGGTCTCCGCCCGTCTTTTCGACCGCCGGCGTCGGACTGGTGAGCGGTTCTGCCGCTCCGCCGATGGCACCGAGGCGTCAGTTCCGATCCGGGTCGGACTCGTCGCCGTCATCGTCATCGTCGCCGTCGCCGTCGCCGTCGCCGTCGCCGTCGCCGTGGTCGTGCGCCGACGTCGGTTCGCGCAGCAACGACCGGAACCGCGGGTCCTTGCGCAGGGTGTCGAGGTCGGGTTCCTCGCGCGCGAAGTCGCGGAACTCGGGGTTCATGCCGCAGGCGAGCGTGACCTCGTCGATGGCGCGGTCGACGTCGCCGCTCAGCGCCAGGTAGCAGCCGAGGTTGAAGTGGCCGATGTCGGAGCGCGGGCTGCGCACCAGCAGCTGCTGCATGCAGCGGATCGCGCCGCGCAGGTCGCCGGTGCGCTTGCGGCACCAGGCCTCGGTCAGGTCGACCCAGTCCTGCGGCGGGTGGTCGCGGCGCAGTTCGCCGAGATCCGCCAGCGCCTCGCCGTGGTTGCCGAGCCGCACCTGCGCGCGCACCCGCATGCACAGGCCGGCGGCGCGCGCCGCCGGGTCGGCCAGCAGCGGCGGCAGCAGATCGAGCGCCCGCTCGGGGCAGCGCAGGTCCAGCCAACCGTCGATCTGGTCGGCGAGGCGCTGCAGTGAAGAAGGCACGGGGAACACGGGCGCGGCAGTCTCACCGGGCCGATGGACGGCCGCAACGGCCCCGGCGCGCGAAGCGCCGCGCCGCCCGCGGCCGCGAGCCGGTCATGCGGTGCCGTCGACCAGGCGGTCGAAGCGCGGCCAGATCGCCGCCGCCGCGGCGTTCAGCCGGTGGTCGCCGTCGGGCACCAGCCACAGCGCCTTGTTCGCGTGCGGGATGGCGGCGAAGAGCCGTTCGCTGGCCTGCGGCGGGACCACCTCGTCGGCGGTGCCGTGCACCACCAGCGTCGGCACCTGCAGCCGCGTCGGCAGGCCCCGTTCCTCGAGTTTTCGGGCATCGTCGAGCACGCGGCGCGTCACGCGGAAGCCGACGCCGTTGCTGGTCCACATGCGGCCCTCGGCGTCGAGGCGGCCCTCGAGGTCGTGCAGGAAGCCGAACGCCGGCGCCAGCAGGCACAGGCCGCGCACCAGCTCGGGGCGCGCCGCGGCTGCGAACGCGGCGATCAGGCCGCCGAGGCTCGAGCCGACCACCAGCTGCGGCCCGGTGCGTTCGAGCAGCAGCTGCAGGTCCGCGATCAGTTCGCCGATCGTCACGCTGCCGAGCTGGCCCGTCGAATCGCCGTGGCCGCGCTGGTCGACGCGCAGGAAGGCGCGACCGCGGTGGCGCGCATGCGCGAGCAGCGACTCGCTCTTCTCGCCGGTGCGGACCGAGCCGAGCCCGTGCAGGTAGAGATAGCCCGGCTGTCGGCCGCCGAGCGCGTCGCCGCGCAGGGTGTCGGCGTCACCGATCCGGAGTGCGAACGGCGTCGTCACGGTGCCGTCTGGCACTCAGACGATGCGCTCGATCACGTCGATGCGCACCGCCACCGGACCCTGCGGCGACGGCATCTCGCCGATCTCGCCGATGCCCTTGCCGAGCAGTCCCTGCGCCATCGGCGCGAGGTAGTTGACGGTGTGGTCGTCCGTGATGTCCCACGGGCCGAGCACGCGGAACGTGTGCTGCTTGCCGCCGGTGGTCTCGGTCAGCGTGACCTTGGTGCCCGGGGCGACCCGATCGTCGGGCACGTCCTGCTCCTCGATCAGGCGCACGGTGCGGAGCTGCTGGTCCATGACCTGCGCGCGGCCGGTCAGGTTGCGCTGCTCCTCCATCGCCGACTCCCACTCACTGTTCTCGCTGAGGTCGCCGAGCGACGCCGCGGCGCCGATCGCCTTGCTGTTGGCCGGGATCTTGTCTTCGACCAGGGCGCGGTACTCCTCGCGCAGACGCCGCAGTCCGGCGCGCGTCGTGAAGATCTGGTCGCGCTCCCAGAACGGCACGTCCGGCTTGGCGTGGATGTCGGGGTAGTTGTCGGCGACGACCCGATCGATCATGTCGACGATCTCGAGCGGGAAGTCCTCGCCGGCGCGCACGCAGATGCCGACGTACTGGGCGAGGTCGTCACGGGAGATGCCGTCGAGCGCGAGGTTCAGCAGGCCGCGCTTGCCGCTCAGCAGGCTGGTCAGCCGGCCGAGCAGGCGGCTGTGCAGCTGGTTCTTCTTGCGGTCGGCGTTCAGCACGCGGCCGAGGTGCAGCAGCACGCGGCCGATCGCGACCGGGCTCGGCCGCTGCTCTTCGGCCTCGAAGACGCCGTCGCAGTAGAGCTTGCCGAGCAGGTAGATCAGCATCGGGTAACGGTTGGGATACGGCGCGACCCGATCCCACATCGGCAGGCACAGCCTGCCGTTGCCGCTCGCCACCAGCTTGTCGACCACGTTCTCGATCACCGAGTTCGGCCACTCGGTCAGGATCACGGCGCACTGGTCGGCCCAGTTCTCGCCCAGCGCCTTCGGCAGCAGCTCGACGGCGTGCACGCGCGAGGCCTGGGTCGCCAGCCGGTCGATCGCGACCGGCACCAGCGTGCCGTCGTCCTTCAGCAGCAGCTGCCTGAGCTCGTCGGCGGCGGCGATCGACGCGCGGCGGCCGTGCTCCTCGAGGAACAGGATGCCGTCGAGGATGTGCGCGTGGGTGGCCTTCTTCTCCTCGATCGCCTGCTCGACGACCTTGGTCGCGAGCCCGAGGATCTGCGTGCGGACCTCCTCGTCCTGGCCGCGCGCGAGGTAGTCGCGCAGCACGCCGATGCGCTGGCCGAGGTCGTTCTCGTGCTTCAGCGCGGCGGTGGCCTCCTCGACCAGGCCGACGGGCTTGTCGCGCAGCAGGAACACTGGGCGCGTGGTCGAGCCCTCGACCTTCAGCCACGGGTCCTTCGCGGCCGCCGCCTTGGCGCGCTTCCAGAACGTGGGCCACGCCTTCTCGTCGACGACCGCGGGGCACAGCTCGGTCTTGACCTGGGCGCTGGTGATCGTGCCGCGGTAGAGCGTGGCGGCGCGCCGCACGAGGCCGCTCGGATCCTGGGCGGCCTCGACGCGCAGCGTGTCGAGGCGCTGCAGCTTCATCGCCCGCAGGTCTTCGGCGTCGAGCGCCTTGAAGCGCGACAGCAACGTGTCGAGCGGGAACTGCTCGCGCCGGCCGGTCGCGAACCGCACCGCCATCTCCGCCGTCTCCGCCGCGAACTCCTCGACCGTGCCCTCGCCCCAGCCGGCGGCGTGGTAGACGACGTGGCCCTTCGTGTAGCGACGCAGGCGGTCGAACTCGAGGATCGCCTGCACGCTCGCCGACTGCAGGCCGGCGCGGCCCCGCAGCTCCGCGAACCACGGCTGGTCGCCGTAGCACTTCTCGATCAGGCCGACCACCGTGCGGGCGAGGGCCTCGTTGTGCGCGCTGCGGCGCATCACGCGGAAGCCGAGTTCCATGGCCGCCTTGCCCTGGTCCTTGCCCGAGAGCGCGTCGATCATCGTGCTCGCGAGACCGAGGGCGCGGCTCGCCATGTCCTGGTCGCACAGCAGGTCGATGACCGTGGCGTAGTTGGCGGTGTCCTCGGCGCTGGGGGACTTCGCAGCCTGCCCCCAGGCGGTTTCGAGGGCGTCGAATTGGAGGGATCGTGCGAGCTGGACGAGTTCTTTCGTCACGTCGTGGCCGGAAGCAGGTGGTGGTGCGAGGAAATGGGCGGGGCACGATACCTGTCCCGCACTCCCATGACCAGCAGCAACCCAGCGCCGGCCGAGAGAACCCGGAAACGGCGTCGGTGGCGCCCGGGTGGCCCGCGGGGCGCGGTCGGCGGTCGTCGGCGGGTGTGCACGGGCGCCGCCGGGGCCGGGAATCCCGGGCGGGCCGCGCGGTATCGCCGGCTGCGCCCGGCCCCGCCGAGCCGTCGGCAGCGCCGCCGGCGGCTATTCGGCCAGGCGCGCGATCAGCGTGTTGACGTTCGTCGACGAGCACGACTCGTCGAACGACGCCAGCGGCACCTCGTCGAGCACCTCGTCGTCGGCGACCATGATCACGTAGAACTCCTGCCCGTACTGGCCGCGGAACGCGACGATCTTGCGCAGGATGGGGGCCTCGACCTCGTCGATGCCCTCGATGACGACGCTCTTGCCCTCGCGGCCGCGCCCGCGCAGCACGATCATCGGCGCATAGGCGGCGACCTGACCCTCGCTGTAGCGGACCTCGTAGTGGCGCGGGCTGTGGCTGTGCACCACTCCGGCGAGCCCGAGGCGATTGCACAGCTGCTGTTCCAGCCGGCTCGACAGCAGGCGGCCGCCGCAGCGGCCGAAGCCGGCGCCGCCGCCGCCGTGCGCCATCAGCACGTCGTCGTCGTCGAGGTTGGCCATCGCGCGCGGCACGAACAGCGGCCGCGTCATCGCGGACCGGGCACCCGCCCTCGGCAGCCGGGCCGCGGCCGGACCACCCTTGGCCTTGCCGGTGCCGTTGCTGCGGCTGGCGCGCGGCTTGGCGGCGCCCGCCTTGTCGGCGCCGAGTTTGTCGGCGCCGGGCGCCTTCGCCGGCGCGCTCTTGTCGGTCTTGGGGCGCGGCTTGCCGGCCTTCGCCGTCGATTTCCTGGGTGCTCTGGTGGCCATGTTCGTGTGGTCGCTGCGGGCCCGAACGGCGACGTCTGGCAATGCGCCAAGCCGCATCCTGCCGATCGGGAAGGTGCGGTGGTGCGGCGCGTTTCGGGACCGACGCGAAGCGAGTGGGAAGCCGAGCAGCGTAGCAGAATCGCCGCTTTCGGGAAGCCCCGCCGCGGCTGGCGCCGAGCCCGGACCACCAGAGCCGCAACCGACGGGACCGCCGCGAGCGTCCGGTCGCGCCGGAGATCCGCGCGGTCCGCGGCGGCCCGTCCGGCCGCAAGCTGCACGCACCGTCGCCCGTTCAGGAAGGTGGCGTGGGCGGCGCGGTGTCGCCACACTTGCCGGCCATGACTGCGGCGCCCGGATCGCACACGGCTGTCCCTGCCGGGGCGCGCGAACGCGTGCTGACCCTGCCGCTGGTCCTCTTCCTGGCCGGCGTGCTCACGGTGCTGGGGTTCGCGCTGCGCGCGGCCCTGGTCCGGCCGACTGCCGCCGCGGCGATCGAGCAGCTCGCCGACGGCGATCCGGATGGTGACGAGCGCGAGCGGCTGCTGCGCATCCTCGTCGAGGACGGGCGGAAGGGCGGTACGACCGCCGAGCGCTGGGCCGGCGCCTTGGCGGCGGTGGCGCTCGAGGACCGCGACGGTCTGACGGCGATCCGGAGCGCGCTCGGCGGGGGCCAGGTGCCGCATCCGGCGCCGGTGGACGAGCGCGACCTGCTGCACCTCGGCGACCCGATGCTGCGCAACCTGCTGGCCGCCTGGCGGGCCGAAGCCGCCGGTGACCTCGCCGCGGCCCTGGTGCACTGGCGACAGCTGGCCGTGCAGTGTCGCTTCGTGCCGCATCCGCTGGCCGCCGAACTCGCGGCCGCCGGTGTGGCACGCACCGACCGGGGCTGAGCACGCGGCAGAACGGGCGCCGCCCGGCCCTGTCCGGCCTCAAGCCCCTGGCGCGGCAACGCCGATGGTGTCGGACGGAGGCACGTAGTCGATGGAAGACATCAGGTTGGGAGCGATCCTGCTCGAGGGCGGTGTGGTCGACGAAGCCGGGCTCGAGCGGTGCCTGGCGATCCAGGCCTTGACCGGCGGTTCGCACCCACTCGGCCAGATCCTGGTCGAGCAAGGCCTGATCGGGACCGACCAGCTCAAGCGCCTGCTCGACCTGCAGCGCACGCGGGTCGCGGCCCGCACCGCCGAGGTGCAGGACACCGACGTCGGCTGTGCCTCGCTGCTGCAGGCAGCGCGCACGCAGCATGCGGCCGAGATCGTGGTCAGCGAAGGCCGGCCCGTGCGCATGCGCGTCGCCTGCGAGTGGCGCCAGCTGACCACCGAGTCGCTGCGCGGCCCCGAGGTCTGGGAGTTCGTGCGCGAGCTGATGGGCGCCGAGGTGCTGGAAGCGCTCGCCGAGCGCCACTTCGTGGTGCACGCCTGGGATCGTGGCGACATCGGCCGCGGCTCGGCCACCGCCTTCCGCCAGTTCGACGGCGTCGCCGTGCGCGTCACGTTCGCCGCCGCCGAGGCGCCGACCGCGGAGCAGGCGAGCCTGCCGCCGCGCCTGGTCGAGGTCGTCGCGGCGGGCAAGGGCCTGGTGCTGATCGTCGGCGAACGCGGCATCGGCCGCGCCGACATGCTGGCGCCGATGGTCCAGCTGGCGGCGCGGGAGACCGACCACTACGTCGTCGTCATCGACGACGAACCGCTGCCGCTGCCGACGACCGGGGCGCTGGTCGTGCGGCGACGTTTCGGCATCTCGCCCGCCGAGCGCGCGGCGACGTTGCGCAACGTCGTGCGCGAGGACCCGGACACGCTGGTGATCGCCGACGTCGGCAGTCCGGAGACGTTCGAGCTGGCGCTGCGCGCGGCCGAGGGCGGCCGGCGCGTCATCGCCTACATGGACGCCGGCACGGTGACCGCGGCGCTGGTGCGGGCGCTGAACTTCTACCCGACCTACGACCTGCCGCGCGTGCGTTCGTCGTTGGCCGCCGTGCTGCGCGCCGTGCTGGTGCGGCAGATGCTGCCCGACGTCGACCACGAGGGCACGGTCGCCGCGACCGAGCTGCTGCTGGTCGACGACGCGGTGCGCGAAGTCGTCCGCCACGGCGAGCTGATGGACCTCGGCCTCCTGATCCGAGCCGAGGGCAGCCAGTGCGGCCACTCGCTGGATCGCTGCATGCTCGACCTGCTCGTCGCCGGCCGCGTGCGCATGGAAGACGTGTTCGCGCGGGCCGAGGAGAAGGCCTGGCTGCTCGAGCGCACCAAGGATCTGCAAGCCAACATCAGGTGACCCGTGGACACGCAACGACTCGAAACCCTGCTCGCAGCCATGACCCGCGTCGGCGCCTCGGCGCTGCATCTCGTGCCGGGCCGGGCGCCGGCCCTGCGGGTGCAGCGGCGATTCGTCGCCGGTGACGAGACTCAGGTACGGCCGACCGACGTCGAGGAACTGCTGCGCGACATGTTGTTCGCCGATCATCGCGAGCGGCTGGAGCACAGCGGCCACGTCGAAGTGCTCTACGTCGCGCGCAGCGGCAGGCGCTATCGGGCGACCGTCGCCGACATCGGCGGCGCCGGCTCGCTGGTGCTGCGGCCGCTGCCCGAGGGCACCCCGAAGCTGGACAACCTCGAACTGCCGGAGCAGGTCTCCGCGTTCGCGCGCGGCCGCAGCGGTTTCGTGCCGGTCGCCGGCTTCTTCGGCTCGGGCAAGAGCACGACGCTGGCGGCGCTGGTGGGTGTGCTGAACCAGGATCCGACGCGCCACATCGTGACGATCGAGGACACGATCGAGTTCGTGCACGAGAACGGCGCGGCGCTGCTGCACCAGCGCGAGGTCGGCACGCACGTCGCGACCGCCGCGGCGGGCATCCAGCAGGCGGTCGCCACCGGTGTCGACGCGATCGTCGTCGGCGAGATCCGCGACGCCGAGGCGCTCGACGCGGCGATCACCGCGGCCGAGTCCGGGTGCCTCGTGCTCGGCGGCATCGAGGCGGGGTCGATCGTCGGCGCGCTGACCGAGCTGACGCTGATGGTGGCGCCCGAGGAACGGCCGCGGCTGCGCGTGCGGCTGTCGCGCGTGCTGCGCGGCGCGATGGCCCAGAGCCTGTTGCAGCGCTCGCACCGCGCCGGCCGCGTCGCCGTCGTCGAGATCCTGGTCGGCAACCCGGCGGCGCGCACCGCGATCCGCAAGGGCAACCTGAAGGAGCTGCAGGGCATCATGCAGCGCTGTCGCGGCCTCGGCATGCAGACCGCGGACATCGCCCTGCGCGCGCTGCTGGCGCGCCACCTGGTCACCCAGGAAGAAGCGCTGCTGCACGCGACCGACCGCGACGAGGTGCTGGCGCGCGGGCCGATGTCGACGCCGGGGCGTTGATCGGCGCGGCACGCGCCGCTCGCGCGACCGGCCCGTCGGCGGACAGCGGCCCATGCCATGGGCCGGTCGAGGTGAGGTCTGCGGGCGGAGCCGTCGTCGCGTCGCCCCACACCGACCGTCGCCCGATCGATGGCACCGGGTTTTCCCGCACGGTGTCGAGCCCGATTTCCCGGAGACGAGCCTCAAGCGCCGCCGCGCGCGGCCGAAGATCCCCATGGAACCGGTCGATCGAAGCCGGTTCGCAGTCGGCGAACAGGAGAGGGCAGAGGATCATGGGACTAAGGGTCAACACCAACATCGCGTCGATCAATGCGCAGCGGAACACGGCGCAGGTGACGACGCGACTCGCGCGCAACTACCAGCGGCTGTCGACGGGGCTGCGCATCTCCACCGCGGCCGACGATGCAGCCGGCCTGGCGATCTCGGAGCGGCTGCGTTCGCAGGTCCGCTCGCTGGGCCAGGCGTCGCGCAACGCCAACGACGGCATCTCCCTGGTGCAGGTCGGCGAAGGCGCGCTGAACGAGGTCAGCAACATCCTCGTGCGGCTGCGCGAGCTGGCGATCCAGTCGGCGAACGGCGCGTCCTCGAACCAGGATCGCAACACGATCAAGGAGGAGTTCGACAGCCTCGTCGGTGAGATCAACCGCATCGCGCAGTCGACGGAGTTCAACGGCGTCAAGCTGCTGGACGGCTCGTCGAGCACGGTGACCTTCCAGGTCGGCATCAACACCGCCGCCGGCATCGACACGCTGAACGTGTCGCTGGCGCCGTCGCTGAGCACCTCGCTCGGTCTGTCGACGGTCGACATCGGCTCCGGCGGCAACTCGTCGTTCGCGATCGCGCAGATCGACAGCGCGGTCAACGCGGTGTCGGGGCTGCGCGGGCGGTTCGGCTCGCTGCAGAACCGGTTGCAGTCGACGATCGCCAACCTCGGCGTCGCCGTCGAGTCGCTGTCGGCCGCCGAGAGCCGCATCCGCGACGTCGACGTCGCCTACGAGACCGCGGAGCTGACGCGCAACAACATCCTGCAGCAGGCGTCGATCTCGATCCTGTCGCAGGCCAACGCGCAGCCGCAGGCGGCGCTGCAGCTGCTGCAGTAGTCCGGCCCCGGCGTCCGGCGGCGACCAAGGCGTCGCCCCGGACGCCGAACGCCTTGCGCCGCCGGTCGGCCGGGCGTCTTCTCCCGGGGTGCGACGACCCGACCCGGACGATCATCCCGCCTCGTTCCAGCCCTACGTCGACCGCGTGCCCGACGGCGACGTGCTGCGGCACCTCGGGGCACAGGGCCGCGCGACCGCGGCGCTGCTGGCGACCGTCGACGAGGCTCGCGGTGCCTTCGCCTACGCGCCGGGCAAGTGGAGCGTCAAGCGGCTGCTGCAGCACCTCGTCGACGGCGAACGCATGTTCTGCTACCGGGCGCTCTGCATCGCGCGCGGCTTCGCAGGCAACCTGCCGCCGTTCGACGAGGACGCCTACGCGGCCAACGACGGCAGCGACGGGCGGCGCCTCGCCGACATCGTCGCGGAGTTCGCCGCCGTGCGCGCGGCGACGGTGCTGCTGTTCGGCGGCTTCGACGGCGCCGCGTGGCAGCGGCGCGGCACCGCGAACGGCAAGGCGGTGGCCGTGCGCAGCCTGCCCTGGATCGTCGCCGGCCACGAACTGCACCACCTGGCGGTGCTGCGCGAGCGCTACGGCGTCGGCTGAGCGATCCGGGCGGCGAGTCGGCGAGCTGCCGCAGCTGCGTGCGCGGCGCGAACACCGCGCGGCGGCGGCATCGGGAACGACCCGCTCAGTCCAGTTCGAGCCCGCGCTCTTCCTCTTCGGTGATGCCTTCGCCGAACGAGCTGCCGAGGTAGACGCGGCGCACCTGTTCGTCGTTGACGATCGCCTGGGCGTCGCCTTCGGCGATCACGTTGCCCTGGTTGATGATGTAGGCGCGATGGGTGATGCGCAGCGTGGCGATCACGTTGTGCTCGGTGATCAGGATCGCGATGCCGGTGCGCGCCAGCGCGCCGAGGATCTGCTGGATCTCCTCGACGGTGATCGGGTCGACGCCGGCGAACGGCTCGTCGAGCAGCAACAGCGCCGGCTCGGTCGCCAGCGCGCGGGCGATCTCGAGCCGCCGCTTCTCGCCGCCCGACATCGTCTCGGCGATCGAGTCGGCGACGTGGGTCAGCTGCAGGTCGTGCAGCAGCGCGCGCGCCCGTTCGTCGCGTGCCTTCCTGCGCATGCCGCGCGCCTCGAGCACACAGCGGATGTTGTCGATCGCCGACATCTTCTTGAACACCGACTCCTGCTGCGCGAGGTAGCCGAGGCCGCGGCGCGCGCGGCGGTACATCGGCTGCCTGGTCACGTCGCGGCCGCCGAGCGTCACGGTGCCGGCGTCCGGCGTGACCATGCCGACGACCATGCGGAACGTCGTGGTCTTGCCGGCGCCGTTCGGGCCGAGCAGGCCGACGATCTCGCCTTCGCGCACGTGGATGCTGACCTGGTCGACGACGCGGCGGCCGCCGTAGGCCTTGACCAGCGCGTTGGTGCGCAGGATCTCGTCGCCGGGCGCGGCGACCGGGTCGGCGCCGGCGTCGCTCATCGCACGAAGCCGAACCGGCCGGGCCAGTTGCTGCCGAACAGCCAGGCGAGCGGACGCGACGGATAGAACACCAGGATCGCGCGGCCCTGGATGTCGTCGCGCGGCACGAACGCCACCTTGGTCTCCGGCGCGTTCCAGTCGTGGCGGCCGTCCTGGGCGCCGGGTGCGAGGAAGCTGACGTTGCGGCCCCAGTCGGGGCCGACCTCGGCGCCGAGCCGCAGGATCTCGCCGAACTCGTCGATCATGACGATGCAGTGCTCGCTCGGGATGCCGATCGGCGTCTCGTCGCGGTCCGGCGGCTGCTCCAGCGGCATCGCGCGCTTGTTGCCGCGTACGACGCGGGCGCCGGGCGTGTCCGGCGGCACGACCCGGTTGTCCTGGTCGACGCCGATCGTCACCGCGGTCCAGTCGCGCGAGTCGATCGACTGCAGCGTGTTGTCGCCCATCATGAAGTAGTGACCGTCCGGCACTTCGACCACGTCGGGCGCGCCGGCCCGGGTGTAGTGCTGGTCGCGATCGAGCCGCAGGTCGTCGAGGCGGACCCGGCCCTTGCCCTTCAGCGCGATCTGCGGCACCACGCAGTGCTCCTGCCGCACGCCCTTGACCTCGCCCAGTTCGCAGCCGTCGCGGCAGGCCCATGCGGCGGTGTCGAAGCGCTGCAGTTCGGCGCCGTCGCGCCAGGCGATCATCTGGTCGTCGACGTGCGCGAAGCCGACCTCGGTGCCGGTGCCGGTCGCCAGTTCGAACGCGAACTCGGGCGATTCGCCGAGCACCTGCGTGCCCTTGGACCGCACCTGCAGCTTCGCCTTGCCGCCGCCGGTGACCAGCGCGAAGGTCAGCCGGTCCTGGCCGGGCCGCCGCACCTCGATCTCGAGCGACAGTTCGTCGAGCGCGCGTTCGGGGTTCACGAGCACGCGCAGGCGCGCGTCGGGAACGATCTCCTGCGGCCGCTGCAGGCCGGTCTTCTCGCGGATCGCGCGCGCCGTCGCCTCGGGATAGCCGTCCCAGACGCGGTCGACGAAGCCGGCGTCGTCCTCGTCGCGGAAGAACAGCCGCGCGTTGCCGCCGTCGAGCGTCGCCGTGAAGCCGGCGTCGTCCTCGCCGAACGCGCTGGTCGGCGAGCCGCCCCACGAGTTGCCGAGGCCCTTGCTCTCGGCCCGCACCAGGCGCCGCGCCGGATAGACGTTCTTCCACATCTCCTGCTGCAGGTCGTCGGGCTTGCGCAGGATCGTGTAGCTGCGCACGCCGTCCTGGTCGGCGACCTGGTAGAGGTTGCCGCCGGCGATGTGCAGGCGGTCGTTCGGCATGCCGCCGATGCGCTTGACGTAGAGCTGGTTCTTCTGCAGCGGGTACTGGAACACCGTGATGTCCCAGCGCTTCGGCTCGCGGATCGTCGGCAGGAACTTGTCGACCAGGATGCGATCGAACACCTGCGCCTCGCTGCTGCCCATCAGCGTCGGCTGCATCGACGACGTCGGGATCTGGTAGGCCTCGATGCAGAACCACTTCAGCAGCACGGCGGCGAGGATCGCGACGCCGAACGCCTCGAGGTTGGTGCGGATCGGGCCCATGGTCGGGGTCTTCCTGGTCTTGCCGCCACCGGTGGCCACGGCCACCGCCGCATCGGCTGCCGCGATGGTCGCCGACTCACTGCTCGCTTCTGCCATGCCTCAGTCCTCGTCGCCGGTGCGCAGCACCGACAGGAATGCCTTCTGCGGGATCTCGACGCTGCCGACCTGGCGCATGCGCTTCTTGCCTTCCTTCTGCTTCTCGAGCAGCTTGCGCTTGCGCGAGATGTCGCCGCCGTAGCACTTCGCGGTCACGTCCTTGCGCATCGGCGCGATCGACTCGCGGGCGACGATCTTGCCGCCGATCGCGGCCTGCAGCGCGACCTCGAACTGGTGCCGCGGGATCTCCTTGCGTAGCTGCTTCAGGATCTTGCGGCCGCGGCTCTCGGACTGGTCCTTGTGGCACAGGAACGACAGCGCGTCGACCTCGTCGCCGGCGATCAGGATGCGCACCTTGACCAGGTTCGACGCCTCGAAGCCCTCGACCTCGTAGTCCATCGTGCCGTAGCCGCGCGTCGCCGACTTCAGGTGGTCGTGGAAGTCGAAGATGATCTCCGCGAACGGGATGCGGAAGCCGATCATCACGCGTTCCTTGCCGTAGTAGTCGGTCTTGACGTACTGGCCGCGGCGGTCGGTGCAGATCTTCATCACCGCGCCGATGTACTCGGCGGGCACGACCACGTTGACGTGCGTGATCGGCTCCTGGTACTCCTCGATCATCGATCCGTCGGGCAGCTCGCTCGGCGAACGGATCTCCTTGATCTCGCCGGTCGTCAGCTTGACGCGATACCGCACCGTCGGCGCGGTCTGCACCAGGTCCATGTCCTCCTCGCGCTCGAGCCGCTGCTGGATCACCTCCATGTGCAGCAGGCCGAGGAAGCCGCAGCGGAAGCCGAAGCCGAGCGCATCGCTGGTCTCGGGCTCGAACGTGAACGAGCTGTCGTTCAGCCGCATCTTCTCGAGCGACTTGCGCAGGTTCTCGAACTCGCTCGGCACGGTCGGGTAGAAGCCGCAGAACACCATCGGCTTGGGCTGGCGGAAGCCCGGCAGCGCCACGTTGCGCAGCTTCTCGTCCTCGTGCGTGACGGTGTCGCCGATGACGACGTCCTGCAGCTTCTTGATGTTGGCGACGATGTAGCCGACCTCGCCGGCGTGCAGCACGTCGACGGCCTGCATGTCGGGCTTCAGCTTGCCGACCTCCATGACCTCGTGGTGGGTCATCGTGCCCATCATGCGGATCATCTCGGTCTTCTTGACCGTGCCCTGGAACACGCGCACGTAGATGACGACGCCGCGGTAGTCGTTGTAGACCGCGTCGAAGATCAGCGCCTGCAGGTGCGCGGCCGGGTCACCGGTCGGCGGCGGGATCTTGGCGACGATCGCTTCCAGCACGAGATCGCAGTTCTGCCCGGTCTTGGCCGAGATCGGGATCGCGTCCTCGGCCGGGATGCAGATCGCGTCCTCGATCTCGGTCGCGACCTCGTCGGGCCGCGCGTGCGGCAGGTCCATCTTGTTCAGCACCGGCAGCACGGTCAGGTTCGCCTGCTCGGCGAGGTGCGCATTGACCACGGTCTGCGCCTCGACACCCTGCGACGCGTCGACCAGCAGCAGCGCACCCTCGCACGCCTGCAGCGACTTCAGCACCTCGTAGTTGAAGTCGACGTGGCCCGGCGTGTCGATCAGGTTCAGCTGGTAGGTCTGGCCGTCCTTGGCCAGGTAGTTCATCGCCACCGCGCGCGCCTTGATCGTGATGCCGCGTTCGCGTTCCAGCTCCATGTCGTCGAGGATCTGCGCCTTCATCTGGCGCAGCTGCAGCGTGCCGGTCAGTTCGACGAGGCGGTCGGCGAGCGTGGACTTGCCGTGGTCCACGTGGGCGATGATGCTGAAGTTGCGGATCAGGCGGGTGTCGGTCACGTCAGGTGGCGGCGGTCGGGTGCAGTGTCGTCGGCGGCCGGCGCGGGTGCCAGCGCGAACAGGGGGGCGAGGATGGTAGCGGGGCGGGCGCCGCGGTGGCAGGGTGTGCTTCGGCGCCGGACGCAGCGTCGGCCGCCCGACGCCGTACCCCGGCGGACGCGGCGGGCGCCATCGCGCGTGCACGACACGATCGCGACGCCGTGCACCGGCTCCGGTCCGCCCGCGGACGGATCCGTCGCCGGCGCGCCGCCGACCGGCCCGCAGGCCCGGTTTCGGTCGGTCGGCGGATCAGGGCGCGGCGACGCGCCGCACGCGCAGCGGCGCGCTGATCGGCATCCACTCGCGGCGTTCGCCGACGCTCCAGTCGGGAATGCAGCGCAGCTGCAGCAGGACGTCGCGGTCGGTCGGCAGCAGCGTCCACACGGCGTCCGGCAGGGTCACGCTGTCGCCGCTCAGCTCCAGCTGGTGCTGTTCGTAGCTCGCCAGCCAGATGCGGCCGTCGTCGTCGTAGGCGTAGAGCGAGTAGTGCTCGTTCTGACCGGCGGCGGGGTCGTGCCAGCGCAGCGTCGGCGGCGCGACCAGCGGCGCGTCCGACGGCGTCGACACCCAGGCGATGCCCGGATCGGAGTCCTCGCTGAGGATGCCGCCGACCAGCGTGGCGAAGCGCGGCGGCGCCGGCGCCAGCGAGGCGTGGAACTGCGGCGCGAACCAGCCGAACAGGAACCACAGCGCCACGGCGGGCGGCACCACGCAGAGCCACCTCGCCGCCGCCGGCAGCGGCACCAGCGCGCCGAGGTGCACGAGTCCGGCCGCCGCGAGCACGGCGACCGGGCCGATCGCGGGGAACAGCAGCCGCACCGGTGGCTGCAGCGCCCACGGGCTCGACCACGCGGTGCCGGTGAACACCAGCACGCACGAGGCGATCAGCAGCCAGAACGGCTGCGGCAGCGTCTGGCGCTGGCGACCGAAGCGGTGCGCGAACAGGCCGACGATCGCCAGGCCCGCGAAGAACGCGCCGATCCAGATCACGGCCGCGTCGTCGCGCAGCCAGCTCCAGTCGTAGGCGGCGGCGCCGTCGACCGAGCCCGGGTCGCGCGCGCGCAGCGCCAGCGGGGCGCCGTACAGCGTCCAGTTGTGCCACAGCATCGGGGCGCAGAGCGCGCCGGTGATCAGCAGCGCCACCGCGGCGGGCACGGCGGCGCGCCGCTGCCGCACGACGATCCACGCGAACACCAGCATCCCGACCGCGACCAGGAACACCGCCGACGCCTTGGTCAGCATCGCCAGGCCCAGCAGCACGCCGAGCAGCACGGCGCGTTCCATCGACAGGTTGCGCCGCCGCGCCGCGCGCACCAGCACGACCAGCGTCGCGGTGAACAGCAGCGTGACGAGGTTGTCGTTGGTCAGCACCGCGTGCTGGAACGACCACATCGGCAGGCAGGCGACCACCAGCGTCGCCAGGTCCGCGACCACCGGCCGTTCGGGGCAGGTGACCTGCCCGAGCCGGTGCACGGCCAGCAGCGACAGCACGCCGAGCAGCACCGACAGGAAGCGCAGCGCCGACAGCACGAACTGGTCGACCGCGCGCGGCGGCAGTTCGTCGCCGCCGTGCAGCCAGCGCAGCGCGCTGCCGCGGCCGAACTCGGGATTGGGCAGCGTGCTGCCGATGGTGTCGGTCGCGTCCGCGGCGACCAGCACCGCGGCGAGCATCGCGTAGTAGAGCGGCGGGTGGTGCGCGAGCACCTCCTCGTCCAGCGGCGAACGGCCCAGCGGGTAGGCGTAGCCGACGGCCAGCGGCAGTTCGCCGGTGTTGGCGAGGTGCCACGCGTACTGGTAGTGCGCGATCTCGTCGGGACCTTCGAAGCTCGGCGTCTGCAGCAGATAGCCCGTCGCGAAGAACAGGTGGCAGGCGAGGGCGAGCCAGAGCAACGGGCGGCGGGTCACGGCGCGCACTCTACGCGGTGTCGGGCCACCGCGGCCATGGGGGCGTTGGGGTTGGGCGTCGGCGCGATGCCAGCGTCCGGTCCTTCGGCGGCCGCCGCGCTCGCCTTGACCGCCGTAGGGGGTCGACGTAGGGTCCGCGCGCGCGGCGGCGCCCCGTCGACCAAGACATGGACACAGAGCCCCCTTCCGGTGCGCCCGTGCGGTCGGCACTGGCCGAGGTCGTGCTGGCGCTCTGCGTGGCGGCGGTCGTCTACGCGCTGTCGTGTGCGCTGGTGTGGCCCGAGCCGGCGCCGAAGGGCTTCGGTCTCGAGTGGCAGCAGATGTCCACCGACCCGGCGGCGCTCCACGGCCGGTTCCCGCACCGCATCCTCGCGTCGCTGCTCGCCTACCTGACCGGCATGGGTGGCGAGCGGTTCGTGGTGTTCGTGCGCGGCCTGCACGTGGTGATGCTGGCGTGCGTGTTCCTCTACGCGCGGCGGCTGGGCACCGCGCGGTTCGACGCGGCGCTGGTGGCGCTGGCGGTCGCGGTCACGGCGCCGGTGCAGATGTACAAGCAGCACTGGGTCGGCTACTGCGATCCGCTCGGCTTCGCGCTGTTCCTGCTGATGGCGATCTGCGCGCGGCACCGGGCCGTGTTCTGGTCGCTGTTCCTCGCCAGCCTGACGACGCACGAGCTGTCGGTGTTCCTGCTGCCGTGGCTGTGGTTCCTGCGGCGCCGCGAGGACGCGGCGTGGCGGCGGGATCTCGTCTGGCTCGTCGCCGTGATGGTCGCGTACGGGGCGTTCTACCTGGCGGTGCGCGCGGTCGCGCAGCCGCAGTTCGCGGCCGACTTCTTCCTCGCCCACCCGTTGTTCCCATGGGGCGCGCTGGCGATGTGGCTGATGGCGCTCGCGCACTGGCTGCTGACGTTCGGGCCGCTCGTCGCCGTGCTGGCGTGGCACCAGCACACGCGGGCCTCGGGGCGCGAACGCTGGCAGCTGTGGCTGGTCGTGCTCGCGGTCGGCACGATCCTGTCGATCGCCTACGACTACTCGCGCCACGCGAACCTGCTGGTGCTGCCGTTCGTGCTGGCGTCGGCGCGCTTCGTCGCCGCCGGTCACCGCCGCGCCTACGTGGCGCTCGTCGCCGCCACGGTCGCCGCGCTGTCGTTGTGGCCGCCGTGGCAGCGCGGCGTGCCGGCGCCGGCGCACGAGCTGGTCGAGCGACTGGCGGCGTTCGGCTTCCCGCCGCGCGACCTGATCCGCGTCGTCACCGAGTGGTTGCCGGCGGTGTGGCCGATCCTGCTGGTGATCTACGCGCTGCTGGCCGCGGTCTGGCTGTCCGGCTGGGCGCTGGCGCGCTGGTGGTGCCGCGCGCCGGCGACCTGATCGCGACCGACTACAGCAGCCCGCGCCGCCGCAGCAGCGCCTGGGTGTCGAGTTCGCGGCCGCGGAACGCGGCGAACATCTGCATCGGCTCGCGCGTCAGCCCGCGCGACAGCACCGCGTCGCGGAACGCCGCCCCGTTCTCGCCGGTCATGCCGCCGCGTTCCATCACCGCCGCGAACGCGTCGGCCGCCAGCGCCTCGCTCCACAGGTAGGCGTAGTAGCCGGCCGAGTAGCCGCCGGGCCAGACGTGCGAGAAGTAGGTCGTGCGGTAGCGCGGCGGCACCAGCGCGTGCGCGACGCCGGCCTTCCGCAGCGCCTCGGCTTCGAACGCGTCGACGTCCTTCACCTCGGTGCCGGCCGGCAGCGAGTGCCAGGCCATGTCGAGCAGCGCCGCCTCGATGTACTCGAGCGAGCCGAAGCCCTGGCCGAACGTGCGCGCGCGGCGGACCTTCTCGATCAGCTCCTTGGGCATCGGCGCGCCGGTCTGCCAGTGCCTGGCGCAGCGGCCGAGCACCGCGGGGTCGAAGGCGAAGTCCTCGTGGAACTGCGACGGGAACTCGACGAAGTCGCGCGGCACCGAGGTGCCCGAGATCATCGGGTAGCGCACCTTGCTGAACAGCCCGTGCACGCCGTGGCCGAACTCGTGGAACAGCGTGGTGACCTCGTCGAACGTGACCAGCGTCGGCTGGCCGGCGCTCGGCTTGCCGATGCTGAGCACGTTGACGACCACCGGCTTCTGGCCGAGCAGCCCGCTCTGGTCGACGAAGTTGTCCATCCACGCGCCGCCGCGCTTCTCGGGCCTGGCGTAGTAGTCGGCGTAGAACAGGCCGATCGAGCTGCCGTCGCCATTTCCGGTGGCGCCGTCGAACACCTCGAACACGCGCACGTCGGGGTGGTAGACCGGCAGGTCCTTCCGCTCGTGCAGCTCGATGCCGTACATCTGCCTGGCCATGAAGAACACGCCGTTCTGCAGCACCGAGTCGAGCTCGAAGTACTGCTTCACCTCGGCCTCGTCGAAGTCGTAGCGCTGCTTGCGCACCTGCTCGGCGACGAACGACCAGTCCCACGGCGCCAGCCTGGTGCCCGGCTCGTTCTGGTCGAGCCAGGTCTGCAGCTCGGCGGCCTCGGTGTTGGCCTTCTGCACGATCGCCGGCGCCATGCCGGTCAGCATCTTGTTCACCGCCGCGGGCGTGCCGGCCATCTGGTCGGCGAGCACGTAGGCGGCGTGGTTCGGGTAGCCGAGCAGCTGCGCGCGCTCGGCGCGCAGCGCCGCGAGCCGCAGCACCAGCTCCTTGGTGTCGTTCTCGTTGCCGCGGTCGCAGCGCGACAGCGACGCCTCGTAGACGCGCTGGCGCGTGGCGCGATCCTGCAGCGACGACAGCACGCCCTGCGAACTCGGCAGCTGCAGCGGCAGCAGGAACTTGCCCGGCTTGCCGGCCGCGGCGGCGGCGTCGGCGGCGGCCGAGATCGCGCTGTCGTCGAGACCGCGCAGCTGGTCCTTGTTCTCGACCAGCACCGCGAGCGCCTTGGTGTCGGCCAGCAGCCGCTCCTGGAACTTCGTCGTCAGCGTCGACTGCTCCTCGTTGATCTTGCGCAGCCGCGCCTGGTCGGCGGGGCCGAGCAGCGCGCCGTTGCGCACGAAGTTCGTGTGGTAGCGTTCGATCAGCCGCTGCTGCTCGGGTTCGGTCAGTTCGGCGCGCGCGTCGTGGATCGCACGGATGCGGGCGAACAGCGGTGCGTCGAGGTAGATCGTGTCCTGGTGCGCGGCCAGCAGCGGCGCGACCGTCGACTGGATCGCCTGGATCTTCGGGTTCGTGTTCGACTCGGTCAGGTTGAAGAACACCTTCGACACGCGCGTCAGCAGGGCGCCGCTCCGCTCCAGCGCCTCGATCGTGTTGGCGAACGTCGGCGGCTGCTTGCTGTCGGCGATCGTGCGCACCTCCGCCGCGTGCTGCCGCATGCCCTCCTCGAACGCGGGCAGGTAGTGTTCGTCGGTGATGCGGTCGAACGGCGGCGTGCCGTAGGCGAGCGGGCTCGGCGTGAAGAACGGGTTGTCGGTCTTGCTGGCGGTCGCGGGTGCGGGAGTCTTCGGCATGGTCGGATTCTGGCCGGTCGAGGGGGTACAGGCCGCGATGGCCGCGGCGACGACGATGGCAGCATGGGATATCGGTCGCATGGGGGCAGTCTACGGCGCGCGGCCGACGAACGATGGCGCGAGAACCGGGAAGCTGCTTGCCCTGCGCGGCCGGCGGCGTCCAATGCGCCGGCACCTCACCACTCTCGGAGGCTCTCAGATGTCGGAAGGGAAACGTCCAGGCGGGCTCACGGCGCTCGCGGTCATCAACTTCGTGTTCGGCGGCTTCGGCATCCTCGGGTCCGTCGGCCTGCTGGCCGTCATGGCCTTCCTCAACGCGGCCGCGAAGTCGGGCGAGAACCAGGAAGCGTCCGAGGCGCAGCAGGAGATGGCCAAGGCCTGGGAGCAGGTCGGCATCGGCTTCTTCTACGCCATGCTGATCTTCGGCGCCGTGTCGGCGATCCTGCTGATCGTGTCGGGCATCGGCTACCTGCAGCAGAAGAAGTTCCTCGGCCGCACGCTCGGCAACGCCTACGCGATCGTCTCGATCGTCAGCTCGCTGGTGATGGGCGTGATGGTCAGTTCGCAGGCCGGCGGCGGCTTCAACATCGGCACCATCATCGGCCTCGTCTACCCGGTGCTGACGCTGGCGCTGTTGAACGGCACGTTCAAGGAAGACTTCACGCGCTGATCGCGCCCGCGTTCCCGCCGCCGTGAAGACCCGCCACGTCCTGCTGATCGCGAAGTACTCCGCGCGCTACTCGGTGCGCGGCGGCATCGGGCTCGTGTTCCTGCTGCTGTCGCTGTCGTTCGGCCTCTTGGTCGCGCACACGATGCTGCAGCCGGTCGAGATGGCGGCGAACCAGTTCGCCAGGAACTCGCGCAGCGGCGACCCGCAGGAGGCGCGACAGCGCGTGCTCGAGGAGCTGACCGAGCGCAGCAAGCCGGTGATCGCGTGGATGCTGAAGCCCAGCAGCACCGAGCCGGATGCGGCGGCGGACCGCGCCGCCGACGCCTGGACCGACTACCTGCTCGACGAACGGCCGGGCATGTTGTCCGCGATCTTCCTGATCCTGTTGTTCGGCTGGCCGCTGGTGGTCGCATTCGGCGCGTTCGACCTCTACTCCGGCGACATCGGCTCGCGGCAGCTGCGCTACCAGCTGCTGCGCACGGATCGCAGCAGCATCTACTTCGGCCGCCTGCTCGGCATGCTGGCGACGTTCGTGATCGTGCTGTTGCTGCTCGGCACGACCGTGACCGGCTACATGGGCCTGAAGCTGTCGCTGTACCCGTGGCCGGCGCTGCTCGGCTGGGGCGCCTACGGCACGGTGGCGATGGTCGTCGTGTCGATGCCCTACATCGCGCTCTGCGCCTGGATCTCGACCGGCTTCGGCTCGTCGTTCGCGTCGCTGACGATCGCCTCGCTGGTGATCAGCGGCGTGCCGCTGTTCGCGCTGCTCGGCCAGCGCGCGCACGAGTACGCCGCCTACGTCAACTACGTGCTGCCGTGGGGCTTCCAGATGCGCCTGTTCCACGACGATCCGGTGCAGGTCGCGCTGGCCGTCGCCGGCTGCGTGCTGCAGACGGCGTTGTTCCTGTGGCTCGGCTTCCGCACGTTCACCAGGCGGGACCTCTGACGCGTTCGCCATGACCGAACCGGCCCTCTGCATCCGCGACCTGAGCAAGCGCTTCGACAGCACGAAGGCGCTCGATGCGGTCAGCTTCGACGTGCCGCAGGGTTCGATCTTCGGCCTGCTCGGACCGAACGGCGCCGGCAAGACCACCCTGTTCTCGATCGCGGCCGGCTTCCTCGCCGCCGACGCAGGCTCGCTGCGCGTGCTCGGCGTCGACATCGCGCACGTCGCCGATCTGCAGGGCCGCATGACGATCCTGCCGCAGGACGCGTCGTTCCAGAAGAACGTGCCGATCCTCGAGCAGCTGACCTTCCTGCGCCAGCTCGACGGCAGCGATCGCAGGACCGCCGAACGCGAGGTCACCGAGGCGCTCGAACTGGTCGGCATCGCCGAATACCGGAAGCGCGGCATCCACGCGCTGTCGCACGGCATGCTGAAGCGCATGGGCATCGCGCAGGCGTTCCTCGGCCAGCCCGAGGTGATCCTGCTCGACGAGCCGACGTCGGGGCTCGACCCGAAGAACGCACGCCAGATCCGCGACCTGGTGCGGGAGCTGCAGCAGAATCGCCGGGTGACGACCGTGATCAGTTCGCACAACCTGGCCGAGATCCAGGAACTGTGCGACCACGTCGCGATCCTCGACCACGGCCGGGTGATGGCGGCCGGCGCGGTCGACGAGATCACGCGCGCCGGGCGCCGCCTCGACCTGGAGCTGCCGCGCGAGCTCTCCGCCGACGAACGCGCGCGCCTCGGCGCCATCGGCGGCGTGCAGTCGATCGAGGACAAGGCGGCGCGGCGTTACCGGCTGCTGCTGGCGGACGGTGACGACCAGGTCGTGATCGCGGCGTTGCGGCTGCTGCTCGATGCCGGCCTGGCGCCGCGCAGCGTCAGCACGGCCAACAGCCTGGAGGAGTTCTTCCTGTCGGTCACCGGCGACGGCGCTGAGGCCTGACGCGGCTCAGCGGCCGAGCACGAGCGCGCGACGCACGGCGGCCAGCGGCGCGCTGTCGTCGAACACCACGTGGCCACTTCCGAGCCGCACGCCGAGCTCGCGCCACAGCGACTGCAGTTCGCGCGGTTCGGGCGCGGCCCGCATCGCCGCGTAGAGATCGCGCAGCACCGTCGTGCCGGTGGCCTCGTCGCCGGTGCGCAGCACGTCTTCGATCGGCCACATCGCCGAGATGTTGCCGCCGGCAGCGACGATCCCGCGCATCGCGTCCCGCAACGAGCGGCGGTTGTCGGTCAGGCGTCGGATCTCGACGTCGGCGCGCAGGCAGAAGATCGCGCCGCCGTAGTAGGTGCGGCCCCAGCTGGCGTCGTCGTCGAGGCCGCCGGCGTCGGCCGCGGCCAGTCCCTGCGGGTAGTCCTCGAGCATCGACTGCCACACGTCGTGTTCGCGGACGCGGCCGGCGCGCGCCTGCAGCAGCGGTTCGAGGTAGACCGCGCTGCCCTCTTCGAGCCAGTGGTGTTGCGGCGCCAGCGACGGCAGCGCCAGGTGCACCATCTCGTGGAACAGCACCCAGTCGCCGCGCAGGTCGTCGGCGCGAACGCGCAGCGGCACGTCGACGAAGATGCGGGCGCCGCCGCCGAGCCCGCGCGCCGAGCCGCCGGTGATCGTCGGCCGCAGCCCGGGCGTGACCATCAGCAGCAGCCGCGGCACGGGGAACACACCCCAGTAGTCACGCATCGCCGCCGCCGCCTCGCCGACCCAGGCATCGAGATCGCGCGCGCCCGCCGCGCGGCGCGGAGAGAGGTCGGCGACCTCGATCACGGCGGCTCCCGCCGTCACGGTGCGATGTGCGAACGTGCCGAACGTGCACGGTGGCAGCAGTGCCAGGTCCTGCAGCCTCCCGGTCCAACCGGCCGCCGTCGTCGGCACGGCGCACAGGAACGTGAGCGGGCCGGCATCGACCTGCAGCGTGAACGGCAGGTCCTCGGCGCCGTCGACCGGCTGCAGCAGGAACGCGCCGAGGGAGCCGACGAACTGGCCGCCCCGGCGCGCCGCCACCTCGATGTCGTCGATCGCCACGCTCGCGTCGCGGGCGCGGAACCGCCAGCGCACGTCGCGGCGCTGCGCGGCGGCGGGCACCACGAACGCGCCGGCGACCGACGGCAGCCGCTGTGCGGCACCGTTCGCGAGCGCTGCGACGTCGTCGAGGAACGGCGTCGCTGCGGCGGCCACGGTCACGCGCTGCTGCGCACCGGCCGGCAAGGTCAGCCGGCCCTCGAGCGCGGCACCGTCGTCGCGCAGCGCGACGCGGTAGGCCCAGCCGTCGTCCCGCGCGCTCGGCGCCGGCACCGAGCAGGCACTTCCGAGCAGCAGCGCGCAGGCGGCGGCGCGGAGGTGCGTGGGGCAGCGCACGGAGCGATCAGTGCTTGATCGGGACCGCGCAGCCGCCCTTGCCCTTGCACGAGTTCTTGGCCTTGCAGCCGTTGTCGCCCGAGCCGCAGCCGCCCTGCCCCTTGCAGGAGTTCTGGCCCTTGCAGCTGTGGTGCGCGACCGTCGCGCAGCCGCCCTTGCCCTTGCAGCTGTTCTTGCCGGCGCAGCCGGCGTCGCCGGTCTTGCAGCCGCCCAGGCCCTTGCACGAGTTCATGCCCTTGCAGGCGTTCTTCTCGGTGGCGGCCGCCGGCGTGGTGGCGTTCGGCGCCGGCGTCGTGGTCGGCGCCGCTTCCTTCTTGCTGCAGGAGGTCAGCGACGTGGCGGCGCCGCCGAGCAGCAGGCCGGAGACGGCGGCGGAGAGGAGCAGCGACTTGGAGGTCTTCATGGCGGTAGGTTTCGAACGGAAGTGGATCTGGTCGGAGTGACGGAGTGCCGAGAGGGCGCAGGTTACGACGTGGTCCCCCGCGCGGTCCCGAGCCGGCGGCATTATTGGCGGTGAAACCTCACCGTCCAGTTCGGAGTCGTAACACCGGGCCCGCTGCTCCCCGTGACCCGCCGGCGCGGCGGCCTGCCCTCTCGCCATGCACCGATTCCTCCGTCGTGCGCTGCTCGGCGCCCTGTCCGGCCTCCTGGCCAGCCCGATCCTGAGCCTGACCGTGGGTCGGGACACGGGACCGGTGCCGGCGCTGCTGCTGGCGGTCGTGGTCGCGGGCGCGCTGGCGCTGCCGCGGCGCCCGGCCGGCCGTCCGCGCCCCGAACTGCTGATGGAGGTCGCCGCGCTCGGCGTGCCGCTGTGGGCGCTGGTCGATGTCGTCGCGGTGCCGCTGCTGGCCGGCGATCCGCCGCGCTGGACCGCGGCCGCCATGCGCGACGCGTTTCCGGCGCTGGCGGGCTGGATGTTGTTCCAGGCGGCGGTCGGCCTGCTGCTGCACCTCGCCGACGACCTGGTCACGCGGTGGATCGCACCGGAGTTCGTGCCGGTGCCGCCGCCGCGACCGCGCGCGCAGCGCATCGTGATCCTCGGCGGCGGTTTCGCCGGCGTGTCGAGCGCCGAACACCTCGAGCACCGCTTCGGCGCCAGCGCCGAGGTCGAACTGACGCTGGTCAGCGAGACCAACGCGATGCTGTTCACGCCGATGCTGGCCGAGGTCGCCGCCAGCAGCCTCGAAGCCGCGCACATCACCAGCCCGCTGCGCACGGGCCTGAAGCGCACCGAGGTCGTGCGCGGCCGCGTCGTCGGCGTCGACCTGGACCGGAAGATCGTGAGCGTGCAGATGGCGGTCGGCGAACAACGGCAGCTCGCCTACGACCAGGTCGTGTTCGCGCTCGGCGCGGTGTCGAACTACCTCGGCATGGCCGGCGTCGAGCGCCACGCGTTCGACTTCAAGTCGATCGCCGACGCGATCGCGATCCGCAACCACGTGATCGACTGCTTCGAGCGCGCCGACGGCGAACAGGATCCGGTCGAACGGCGGCGCCTGGTCACGTTCGTGGTCGCCGGCGGCGGCTTCGCCGGTGCCGAACTGGCCGGCGGCCTCAACGACTTCACGCGCGGCATGCTGGCGTTCTATCCCAACGTGCCGCGCGACGAACTGCAGGTGCTGCTGGTGCACGGCGGCGAACGCATCCTCAACGAACTCAGCGAACCGCTGGCGCTGCACGCGCAGCAGCGCATGACCGAGCGCGGCGTCACGTTCCGGCTGAAGACGCGGCTCAAGGACGCGACCGCCGATCGGGTCGTACTGTCGGACGGCGAGGTCGCGACGCGCACCGTGGTGTGGACCGCGGGAACGGCGCCGAATCCGCTGCTGCGCGCGCTCGGTGTCGAGGTCGACAAGCGCGGCGCCGTGCTCACCGACGCGACGATGCGCGTCAAGGGCCGCACGGATGAGTGGGCGCTCGGCGACGCCGCGTCGATCCCGAACGCCGCCACCGGCAAGACCTGTCCGCCGACCGCGCAGTTCGCGATCCGGGAGGCCGCGCAGCTGGCGCGGAACCTGCAGGCGACGGTGCGCGGGGGCGCGCTGCGGCCGTTCCGGTTCGCGCCGCTCGGCGCGCTGTGCGTCGTCGGTCACCACACCGCGTGTGCCGAGATCAAGGGCCTGCGCTTCTCGGGCCTGCTCGCGTGGGTGATGTGGCGCGGCATCTACCTCAGCAAGCTGCCGAGCCTGGAGCGCAAGGTGCGCGTCGTCGTCGACTGGACGATCGAGCTGTTCTTCCCGCGCGACATCGTGCAGACGATCGAGCTGGCGCCGCGCACCGGGAGCAACCGATGAGCGCCGCACCTTCGTTCGTCGCGCAACTCGGCATCGCGGCGCTGCTCGGCGGACTCGGCGGCGGCGTCTGCCTCGCGCTCGGCTACGGCGACGTGGTCTCCGGTCCGCTCGCCGGCGGCGGCGGCGGCCTGCTGTTCGCGTGGCTGCTGCGCGGCCGCCCGATCGACGCCGGCGAAGGCCTGATCTGGGGCCTCGCGTTCGCGTTCCTGTGGTGGCTCGCGCTGCCGGCCGGTCTGCTCGCCGCCTGGTCCGCCGGTGCGAACGCCTGCGAACTGTCGACCGTGCGCGCGCTGGTGCCGCTGCTGATCGGCTATCTGGTCTGCGTCGGCGCGCCGCTCGGGCTCGGCATGGGTGTCTGGTCGTCGTGGCGGCGGACGGGGCCGCGCGATGCGTTCCACCTGCCGCGGGCGCTGGTCGTCGGCGGCCTCGCCGGCCTCGCCGGCAGCCGCGTGTTCGCGACCGTCGGCGAGACGATGCTGTCGCCGCTGCCCGGCGGCGACACCAGCCGGCTGCTGCAGCACCTGCTGGCCGCGGCGGTGATCGGCGCGGTCTACGGTCTGTTGTTCCAGCGCGCCGTGCGCGGCCTCGGCTCGTGCATGGGCTGGGGGCTCGCCTACGGCATGTTGTGGTGGTGCCTCGGGCCGATGACCGCGGTGCCGCTGCTGCGCGGCGGGGCCATCGAATGGAGCGTCGAACGCGCGGCGGATGCCTACGGCCTGCTGGTCGCGCACGTGTTCTTCGGCCTGCTGCTCGGGCTGCTCTACGAGGCGGTCGACAGGGTCTGGCAGGCGCTGTTCGTCGAGTCGGATCCGCTGCACCGCGAGCCCGAAGGCATCGGCACGCGCTTCACGCTGGCGCTGCTCTGGGGCGCCGTCGCGGGGATCGTCGGCGGACTGGTGTTCAGCCTGCCGATGCTAGACACCGGCATCCTGCCGTACGTCGCGAGCCTCGCCGGCGGCAGCGGCGAAGGGCTCGGCTTCGTCGTGCACCTGGCGATCAGCACCTCGATCGGCATGCTCTACGGCGCCCTGTTCGCGCGGCAGACGCCGGACCTCGGCATCGCCGTCGGCTGGGGGCTCCTGTACGGGTTGATCTGGTGGTACCTGGGCCAGCTGACCCTGTTTCCGCACCTGCTCGGCGAACCGTTCGACTGGTCGATCCTCGGCGCCAGCACCGCGCTGCCGTCGCTGGTCGGCCACCTCGCCTACGGCGCGACCACCGCGGGCGTGTTCGTCGCGTTCGAGCTGTGGTACGGCCGGCGCCGCGCCGTCGACCCCCGGTATCGGGCGCGGGTCGCGCGGGCGGGGCGCCGGGGCGGCAGTCCGGCGGCTGCGCTGTGGGTATTCGCGCTGGGCCTGGGCGTGCTGCTGCCTATCGTGTTGGGCTGACGGGCCGGAACGGTTGTCCTGCGGGCCCGTATCAGCCGCGCCACCCTCTCCAACCCTCGGTTCGTCGCATGAGCTCTTCGCAAGGTCGTCTGCAGTCTGTCTACCGCCTGATGGACTCGGTGTGCACGCCGCTGGCACAGTTGGCGGCGCGCATCGTGTTCGGCCAGGCGTTCCTGATCGCTGGCTGGGGCAAGTTGAGCAACATCGACGGTGCCATCCAGAACTTCGAACGTCTGGGCATTCCTGCGGCCAACCTGCAGGCGCCGTTCGTCGGCACCGTCGAGTTCGTCGGCGGCATCCTGTTGTTGTTGGGCCTCGGCACGCGCATTTCCGCGACGTTCTTGGCCAGCACGATGGTGGTCGCCGTGTTGACCGCGCACAGCGGCGATTTCGCGGGCGTGCTCACCCTCGACAAGGACCTGACCGACATCACGCCGCTACCGTTCCTGGTCGCCATGCTGTGGCTGATGGCCAAGGGTGCCGGCAAACTCAGCGTCGACCAGCTGCTGGCATCGCGTGCCGGCGGCGGTTCGGGCGGCGGATAGCCGCGCCGGGGTCCGTGGCACGGTCCCGAAGGGTCCCGACGCGGATCCTTGCTCGATCCGACCCACCTGCTACCATTCCCGGCCCCCTGAGCCCGCAAGGGCTCGAACGTCGGTCTTGGGTCGGAGCGTAGCGCAGCCTGGTAGCGCACCTGCATGGGGTGCAGGGGGTCGGGTGTTCAAATCACCTCGCTCCGACCACTTCTTAACTTCTGCTGAGTGCCCGACATCGGGCACACCCGTCCTTCGGACGGTGCGGCGCGTGAGTCCCCAAACTTGGTAGTCGACTGCCAAGTTAAGGCCGTTCCATGCCGCACTTCAGCAAGAAGCGTCGCCGCAGCGCGCCGCCCGGAATGCTCCGCCACGCCAGCGGGCAGGCCCGTGTCGTACTCGATGGCGAGACCGTCTACCTTGGGAAGTTCGGCACCCCTGAGGCCCACGCCCGCTACGCCGAGGTCGTCCAGCGGTGGCAGGCTGGTCAGCCGGTTCGAGAGGTGCGGCCCCGCACCGTGGTCGAAGCGGCGAGGTCAGTGGCCGAGGTCGTGCTTCTCTACGACAAGTGGATGGACGAGACGCGGGCGTATTCGAAGGGCGGCAAGCCGACGACCCAGCGCGGCCTGATCCGCGTCGCGCTGCGGGAGCTGAACCGGTTCGCCGGTGACCTCGCCGCCGACAAGTTCACCTCCGCAACCCTTGTGGCCCACCGGGACAAGCTGGCGGCGCAGCCGAAGCTCAGTGCGCAGGGCGTCAACCGGAAGGTCGGGCTCATCAAGCAGTTCGTTGCCTGGGCG